>DATGJZ010000001.1:0-19507 GCA_035294925.1 Candidatus Angelobacter sp.
CTGGGACTCATCCACTTGTACGTCGAAGTTAATTCTTTGGGGGCCACACGCCGGCGCGGTCACGGCAGGCTGGTCCTGGGCAATTACCGATACTGCCAAAATCATCAAAACGATGGCACTTCTCATGGCTTCCTCCAAAACATATTTCGATTCCAGCGAATCGATCGTGCTTAACAAGTTTATAAGCAGCCGAGGTTACAAGCTGGACTAACCCGCAAATCTCACGCTGATCAGGGAGGGGCGTGCTTTGAGAGTCATGGGAGGCAGCAGACATGCTCTGACAAGCGAGCGTCAAGCACGGCGGTGGAATCGGACTCTGGGATGGGTGATTCCAGTGCTTCAGAGCGCTTGTCGATGCTTGGAAAACTGAGTTGAGACACACCCATCCCAAACTCAGCAGTGGGCTGACAGTAGGCAGTGCCATCGATGAGTGGGCCAGAGCTTTTCAGCAGCGCAAGTTGGCCCAGACCTGCTGATACAGATTCTGCCACGGGTAGCTGGAAGCCATCGACACCCACACTTTGCGGGCCGTCACCCGAACCTGGGCACCGATCTTGAACAACTGGACGCGAATGGTGGCCACCTGCGCCTGCGCCAACTCCGTAGCCTGCAGTCCCAAACGCCGGAACCCACTTACCAGTACATAGGCCATCGTCGACAAGTACAGACGCATTTGATTGGCCCTCATGGTTGCAGCACTCACCCGGTCGGCAAATAAACTGAACTGTTCCTTGATGCGGTTTTCCATATCGCCGCGAGCGCAGTAGAGTTCTTCGTACAGCGGTTGTGCTGCCCATTGGTGCGCCGGAAGCGAAGTCACCACGAAACGCGGATTTTCCTTCCCCTCCAGACGTTCCGCTTTGGCCACTACCCGCCGCTCCCGATCCCAACCACCGCGGGGAGGCTTCTTCTTGGTGGTGTACTGGAATTGCGTAAAGACTCGCGCCGCTTTCCCAGTCTGCTTCCATTGTTGGGTGGCTTGCCACATCTGCGCTCCGATAATCCTGTAGAGCCTGCCATTGCGCGCCAGGCCGAACACATAGTCCACTCCATGCTCTTCGCACCAACTCATCAGTTCATTGCGGCAAAAGCCGGAATCCCCGCGCAGAATGATTTTGATTTTCGGCCAAGCCGCCCGGATCTGCTCCACGATTCTTTGGATTTCCACCAGGCTGCGGTAGGAGGCGTCGTGGTTGGATTCGCGCAGACGCGCACATAAAATCTGCTGTCCGCAGAAGATATACAGCGGCAGATAGCAGTACTGATCGTAGTAGCCGTGAAAAAATCGTCCCTCCTGCTGGCCGTGCAAGGCCATATCGGTGGTGTCAATGTCCAGGACGATCTGCTGCGGAGCGCTCTCGTAGGACTCCAGAAACACCTGCACCAGAAGTTCATCCACGGCATCCTTCCAGAAGGTGATCTTCTTGTATCGGTCTGGGGCTCCGCTGCCCAATTCCAGGCGGTTCAAGGTGCTCTTGCCCGCGAGCGCTTGCAGGTCCACACGGCCCGCCAAAACCCCAAACAGCGGATCGTTCCGCAGGTGTTCGTGATCGTTCAAATCCTCATATCCCAGGGCCAAACCGTAGACTCTCTGGGCCAGCATCTCTTGCAGGGAATGCTCGACCAAATCCGGATTCCGACCGTCCAGGAAACAATGGGCAATAATATACTTGACTCATGTTTGATTTTTTGTTACCCTGGTTCTGGTGATGAAAGACGTGGACAAAATGACCGAACCAAAGACACTGCAAGAAGCCATTTTGTACTTTGGCAATCAGAACAATTGCCTTGCGTATCTGGCTAATAAACGTTGGCCGGACGGCGTTGTGATCTGTCCGACCTGCGGAGGGAATCAGGTCCATTTCCTCCATAGCCGGGGCTTGTGGCAGTGCGTCAATAAGCACACTCGCCGCCAGTTCTCCATTAAGGTTGGCACCGTCATGGAAGACAGTCCCATCGGGTTGGATAAATGGCTCTGCGCCATGTGGATGCTTACGAACGACAAAAACGGCATCAGTTCTTACGAGATTCACAGAGGCTTGGGAATCACGCAAAAGAGCGCATGGTTCCTGATGCACAGAATCAGACTGGCCATGCAGGAGAATGGAACGATCTTCCGAAAACTCACCGGGCACGTTGAGGTAGATGAAACCTTCATCGGCGGTAAGGCCCGGAACATGCACAAGGCCAAGCGGAAAGCGAAGATTCAGGGACGCGGCGCAACTGGCAAGGTAGTCGTCATGGGCCTGATGGAACGCGGAGGACACGTCAGAGCACAGGTAATTCCAGAGAGGGACAAGCCAACTGTTCAGGGCGTAGTGAGAGAGCATGTCTCCGAAGGTTCCAGCGTGTACACAGATGAACTGGTCGCATACTTGGGCCTTGATGACAAATACTCCCACGAAATCATCAACCATGCGGAAGAGTACGTGCGTGGTCTGGTTCACACGAACGGCATGGAGAATTTCTGGTCGCTCTTGAAGCGCGGTTTGCATGGCACGTATGTCTCTGTCGAGCCGTTTCATTTGTTCCGTTACATTGACGAACAATCGTTCCGCTTCAATCACCGCGCCACTCCCAAACATCCAATGACTGACGCTGACCGCTTCCGTTTAGTCACTTCCCAGATTGCCGGGAAGAGACTCACGTACAAAGAACTCACTGGCAAGGAAATGGAGAAGCCCAGGCCCGAAATTCCTTTCTAAACCCTGTCGCGGGAAGCGGGCTTCTTAGCCCGCTTTTTCTTCGGTTTCTTGCCGGTGGATCGCTCGTCCGCTTCAATCCTTCGTTTCAGCTCTGAGTACGGAACCTGCATGATGCGGGTCATGGCTTTGTCAAATCTGGCGAACTCATCGCCGCCCATTCCTTCGTATTTTTCTGGCACTTTCATGTCCGTCTGTTTTTTCACTTGCGTAATACCGTATACTCATCTATAAATAGTTGCGTCACACGGAATGCGCCGATGCCGGAAGCACCGACGCACTCCTGACCACCATTCCTTGATTGGAGGAACAATGGCTTCTCACCATCTTAGAAGAAAGCTGCAAACGTACCAAAGTCTGTACCACCTTAACCGCTGCTTCGCGTCCATCGCACGGCACTGCCGGAGATTGGAACATTCCGGGTTCGTGCCCGTTGCCAAGATGCGTGTGTTTCAAGGGCTTGTCCGCGAATTGCAATCTAACATCTCGCATGACGTGTGCGACAACATGCACGCCCTTGAAGATCGTGACGGCTTCCACTT
Source organism: Candidatus Angelobacter sp. (assembly GCA_035294925.1). Classification (GTDB taxonomy): domain Bacteria; phylum Acidobacteriota; class Terriglobia; order Terriglobales; family Acidobacteriaceae; genus Angelobacter. The sequence goes on from DATGJZ010000001.1 coordinate 3,245, forward strand.
CGGCAAGACGCGTATTGCTTGGGAGCATCACCTGAATCCCGAAAGACCGCCGTTCAAAACTCGCATGAACCCCGAAAGACAATAACTCCCTGCATTCTGGCGACTCTGGAAGATCAAATAGAGTCGCCATTTTCTTGCTAACATCCGGTTGAATATGCCTCAAAGAAAACGCCATAGCCATTCCGCAGATTGTTGATGTAAGCCCAAGAATAAAGCACAGCGCACATCGAAAAATTTGTTTTTCAAATAAGAAGTGACCGCCAAAGCAAGAGAGCGTAAACCCCATGACCACAAGCAACAAACTGAGGAAAACGCGATGAACGGCTTTGAAACTGTGATGACTGGACTCACCGCGATCTATGTAGGAGTTACCGGATGGTATGCTGTAATTTCCCACAAGACCCTCAAGGCGATTGAGGGGCAAGGTGAATCTGGCGCTAAGCAATTGACAATTGCCCAAGATAGCGTTGAAGCCCTCAATAATCAAGTACGGGAAATGCAAAGTGCTCGGGCGCAGACTCAGGATTTGATCGGGCAAGCATCTAGGCAAGCTGAGGGACTTTATTCTGTCGTAGGTGCGATTAAGCAATCTCTTCAATTCAGTGAAGTCACGGCTAATGCTGCTCTCATAAATGCCATGGCGATCATAAAGAGCGACCGCGCCCAAATAGTTTGCAAATGGAGGAAAATCGGTGATTCTATCTTCAATTTGTGCATTGAAAATTGCGGGAAAACTCCAGCGCCAATCGTTGACGTTGACATTCATACAACTACTCCACCAATAACAGAATCGCTTCCAGAGGTCCCAAGGTACCTTGACCAACGAGTTCTTCAGGCTAGGATTTTGTGTGCTGAGGAAAAGTGGTGCGATGCTGTGGGGTTCACTGTTGAAATGAGTGCAAATGGATTCCCGACACTCTGGGATAATATCGCTCACCAGAAGATACGATGTTGGATATGGGGCCGCGTCCGCTATAAAGATATTTTCAATACGGACGAGATTCACGAAACCAGATTTTGTTTTTTCTATGAATCTCGAATTAATAGCTTTATCGTTGGCGGCCCAGCAGGGTATACACAATACACATAAGGCCAGCAGCCCTGTCACGGCCCAGACATTTTGACCGGAAACTCGACATGAGTCAAGTATATTATTGCCAAACAATGGGCCAAACGCGGCAACAGGTTCAGGCGTTTATCGATCTGCCGTAACAACAACCCACCGCCATCGGAACTGATCGTTCCTCCGTCAAACCGAGCGACAATCTCCCGCGAACCACAGGCTTCAAATCCGAAGTTGGTTTGATTACACTCTGCAATAGTCAAAGGTCGCTCCTCCTTGGCGTTAACTGCTTCTTGTCAAAACAGTTATGCCATAGAGCGCGGCCTTTGCCTATTATCCTTGTGAGAAATACGGGTTAGAGACGGAACGATTTTCTTGCCGAGCGTGTTCTTTAGAAGTCGATTCGTTTCAGGGCACGGTGAGTGCGATCGTTTGATAGCGCTCCGCCCGCCACAGCGGGCGGAGCATTCATCCATTCGACTCAAGCTAAAATTCGGACGCTAGATTCGAACTTTATTTCGAAAGCATCGCCATGCCATTGCGCTCTTTACCGCGAACGGAGGCTCTGGACGTAGCGGGCGATGGGCCTGCGTTGGCGCTGGGAAGATGAAAGCCCATGGGAATCGTCGTGTCGCCACTCGCATGCTCCACATCCTTGCTTACGGTGAAACTCCAGACGACATCCTGGGCGGTGCAGTTGCCGGACCAATCGCAGACCCCAGCCTTAAGCCTTGCCGTGTAGCGTTCCCCCGGCTTCAGCAGCACCTGATTCGGGAAAAATCCCCATGCCCCATCGCCTATCTGCCCCACATCACCGGGCAGCTGAACGCCATGAGAGTCGGCTACGGTGAAGCTGTGACTATCGATCGGACGAATGGGCCTGGAGAAAAACACTTTTGGCACTGTATCCTGATAAGCCGAGCTAGCCCCCTGTTGGGGATACGTGGCGACCTGTGGCCGCGTCTTGTCCGGAGCGGCGCCCTGGACCGGGATGACAAAGTTGCGTACTACCATGGGCACTGGCGGGGCTCCCTCAACCACCGGAGGTTCGCTGCTGGGCTTACGCCCGTCACACAGCCCGCCAAGCACGCAGGGCTCAAGAATAAAGTTATTGTTGGTGTCCGCCATGTTTCCCAGGAACTTGAGCGCCACGACGGCTTCAATGGACTGGTAATAGACCGACGCGCTCACCGCGATTGGTCCTTGCGTGCCGGGCGGCACTACCACCGAGTAGCGATCAATCTTTTGCTGATATTCCCGCCGGCCTCTGGGCTTGAAGCGACTGTCTCTTAGAAAGGATCCCTCAAAGAGATCGCCATTGTTGTGACTGTCTTTGAACACTTCCATGCCTGGGTTGGACGTGTCAATCACGCGGCCGTCCTTATCAATGGGGAGGCCCTGGTTGTTGGTGACCAGATTCATGGGCGTGGCGTAAGGCAGATCCAGGGTCGGGCAGTTATCGCCCAACGTGGCAATTGCCTTGAATTGCACGGAATATGGATCGGCGGATCCCGCAGGAATCTTCCAATTGCAGCCGGGGAAGTTGGGATCCACAATCTCTTCCGTGGTCAGGTTTCCCACTCCCAGGGAGGTACGGTTCCATACGTTGTCATGGATGGCCAGCTCTTTGCCGCTGGCAAGATCGTAGGCATGGAGCACGAGCCACGCAGTGCGGCCCTCGGGAAAGCCGGTGGGGAAGTCATGCCCGCTACCAGTATTGGCCACTGTGATGGCCAGAGGAACAGTCGAGCCAGCGGAGGTGGTGGTTGGTCCCTGGACGTCCATGGTGAGGACATGGCGCAAGCGGTCCCAGGCCAGGCGTGCCTGCTGGGAATAAGCTCCGCGCCGTTCCACGTGAGTCCAGAATCCTCTGGAGTAGACGCTCTTGTGATCGTCGGAAGAGAAGCTAAACGCGGAAAGCTCAGGGTAGGGAGCAACGTTGCCGCTGGAATCAACGTCCTTGCCGATGATATGGGGTATGTACGCATTGCCGCCAACAAAATGGTGAGTAAAGAACGGATGGGGTGATCCACCCTGGTCCTGGTTGGCTACGCGGTCCACCGGCGGCGGCAGCGGTTTTCCGTCTTTGTACAGCGTCTGCGCGGTGCCGGGCTGTCCATAGTCCTGCTGCATGTGGCAGCTCTGGCAATCCCGCTTGAAGTTCGGATCGAAGTTCTTGTTTCCGGGGCGATCTGCATACGCGCTATTCGCCCACTCAGTGTAGGTGCGCTCGATGGGGAAGCCGCCTACCCATTTTCCAATTTTGTTCTTGATGGGAAGGGCGTTGGTTACGTCATGACAGGCCGCGCACATCTCCGCGCGAACAAACATGGTCTGGTGGTAGCCCTTGTGCTTCTTGGAATCCATCTGCTGGAAGGCAATGTCCTGCCCAAAGATCCCGCTGGTATAGGAGTCTGTCGGCGTCGGTGGCTGGTTGGCCACCAGCGGCCCAAACCGCTCCGGAGTGACGATGGCGTGTGGCGAAAGGCGATACGAACCGGCCCCGATGGCGTACCCCAGATTCCGCGCGGACTTATCGGGAACATTGAACGTATCCTGCTCATTCGGTGGAAGCAGATCCGAGCGCTGCTTGGTGTCGGTTGCGGGTTTATAGGCGCTGTCAGCCTTGGCGTAATTGTGGAACGGGGTGTCACGGGTCTCGGCGTAAGTATGGCAAACGGCGCAGATGATCCCGCTCTTGCCCGATTCGGTGTTCCGGAACTGCGAGTCCAGCGTGGCATAGGCGATGCCGGTGCCATTGTCTGATGTCGGGAAGAAGTTCGGGTCGCCGGGCGCCATTTCTCTCCCTGCGGAATCGAACTTCACATTACGCAGCGGAAAGTTGTCCACATAATCTGTGGGCATGTGGCAGCGGGAGCAGAAAAAGTCCAGCAGGGAACCGGGCCGGGACACAGTGTACTTCTGGGTTCCGAGATCGAAGGTGGACGAGCAGTCCTGATTGGCGAACGGGTTGTGCGTGGCTTTGACGGTGCCATCGGGCGGTGCGGGTGTATCGCACTCACCATTGGCGGAAGTGGCCCGTGACAGGAGCAGGAAAGCCGCGCGCCAAGCAGGATCACGCCAGGAGTTGGACATCATCGAGCCGTTCCATTCATCAAAGATCGTCTGATGGCAGGTCTGGCACTGCCCCGGGCTGTCTTCCTGCTCCCAATGCTCATGATAGGGCGGAGGAAAGGCCTCCTTGGCTTCCGCGTAGACGTACGGCGCGGCTTCAGGGAGCCGGTTGGGAATGTCTTTGCGCTTATTCTGGTCAGGCTGCAGATAGACCACAGCGGCGGCAACCACGGTGGTGGTCATCAACGTAATAAGTTTAAGGACGTTGCCATTGCCATTAATCATGACTTGCTCCGGGAGAAATATGATGTGGAAGCTCGGGCCAAAGAGCGTGTTGCGCAGTTTCATACGCCAGGACCGGATCGTTCAGTGGCACAATAGGCGCCCTGGCCACCTCACGGGTAAACACCAGATAAACCAGCGCGGCGTAGCCGGCGGCGATGGGGATTTCATATAAACCGATTGTGGGTTTGTTCCACATGGCCGGCATGATCAGGATGTACAGATCGAGCCAATGGCCAACCAAGACTGTCACGCAGATGATCTTGAGCAATTTTGGCGTGCACTTGGCCCGAATCGAGAGCAGCACGGTAAAGGGAATAAGCCAGTTCAGGATAAAGTTCAGGGCAAAAAAGTAGAGCCAGGGTCCATTCGTGCGTTTCACAAAGTGTGTGACTTCGTCCGGTATATTGCCGTACCAAATCAGCAGGTACTGGCAGGTCCAGATGTAGGCCCAGAAAATGGAGAAGGCGAACACCATTTTGCCCAGATCGTGGAGTTGGTGCTGGCTAACTACTTTGGCGAGCGGGCCACGCTCCTTCAGGAAGACGACCGCCAACGTAATGGCGGCTATTCCCTGGACAAATGTTCCGGCGAATTCATAGAAGCCGAACATGGTGCTGGACCATTGCGGATCCAGCGAGAGCAGCCAGTCATAAGCGCCAAGCGTGAAGGTGAGCGCGAAGGCCAGGATAAAGAGCACAGAATAGCGGGAAAGACGATGATGCAGAACCAGGCTCTGGCTCGGATTGCTGTCCTGCTGAAGTGACGTCCGCCGGAACAACCAGGCAAAGAATGTCCAGACTACAACTGTGAATACCATGCGCGCGAAAACCCACGGAGGATTGAGATAGCGCACCTTGCCGGCATTGGACGGAGCATGATCAAAGAGGTGGGGATCGATCCACGGGAACAGCGTGTGGCGTCCGAAATACAGCAGCAGCAAAAGAACGGCCGCTATGGGTATCACGGGCAGGAAAGCTTCCGGGATCCGGCGCAGATTGGCAGACCAGCGCGAGCCTGCTACGCGCTGCACGGCGAGAAAGAACAACGCAGAAACGCCTAGTGATGCGATATAGAAGCCGTCCAAAAGCAGGTTCGGCCATGTGCGTCCCGGGTCCACCAGCAAGCCGTAAACTACGATGATCGCCGCCAGCGCAATCAGACAGACAGCCAGAATACGGCTGCTAGAGGAAACCTGGAAGGTAGAATCGGCGTTCATTTCATGCCTCCGGCTGTAACTGGTTGTTGATCTCCAAGTCCCTGCAAGGATGTGTGCACATAGGTCACAATCTTCCAGCGCTCATCCGTGCTGAGCTGCGCCGCATAGGAGGGCATCTTGCCGGTTCCCAGAGTTATAACGTGGAAAATGCGTCCCGGAGGGAAGCCGAGCACACGGTCAGAAACATAGGATGGCGGCGGAGGTATCTTGCTTGAGATTGGGCCATCGCCGTGCCCCTGATCGCCATGGCAGACCTGGCAATAGGTCTGGAACAGCGCCTTGCCTTCATCCAGGGTCTGTGCTGTAGGGTGGTAGGGATTGTGCAGTTCGCGCCCAGCGCGGGTCGCTTCGTCCTCTCCCGGACCATAATGAAACGGATTGTAGCCCCGGGGAATGGTGCCGGCTACCGGCCTTTGCAGCGTGAGGCCGTCCCGGGTGACCGTGTTTGGAGCATACGCTTTGTACGCCGGATCCCGCGCCATGTCCGGCATATACTCGTAAGCGCGTTGCCTCGCGGTGCCGCAGCCCACCACCGCCAGGCCAGAGAGAAGCAGGGCGCCAGCCGAAATCAGATGCTTCATAACTCCGCCTCCTTCTGCTCAACCTTTTCCGCACCGACTTCTTCGAGGATTGCCATGGCGCGCCGCATATCGCCGGTGCGCTTTCGCAATACCAGAGCGAACTTGTTGTCGGTCACGCCTTCCACAGCGATTCGTTCTTTCTTGCCCGGAAACAGCCGAGTGCGGAAGAACAACGCCGCAACGGTGGACAGGCCCCCGATCAAAATTGTCAGTTCGAAGCAGACGGGAACAAATGCCAATGTGGAGTTGTCCGGCTTGCCGCCAACGTTCAAAGGCCAGTCCCATATGTTGGTGTAGAACTGAAACGTCAAGGCGAAGGTGAGCGCGGAGAGTCCGGCCAGGAAGGTTACCCATGGCAGGCGGCTGTGCCGGATGCCCATGGCCTGGTCGAGTCCGTGAATAGGATAGGGCGCATAGACATCGTAGACGCGGAAATCTTCTGCGCGCACGGCTCGCACGGCATGCATCAGTGTGTCAGGGTTATTAAAGGTGGCAATCACAAATGTATTAGGCACTTACGGCCTCCGTGTCGTCCTCGTCGGTAGTGAGCGCCATCTTGTGCGCTCCATGGGCGACTACGCCCTTGATTTCCCACATGGCAATCATGGGCAGCACGCGGATAAAGAGCAGGAAGCAGGTGAAAAACAGGCCAAAGCTGCCTACCAGGATGCCAACGTCATATATGGTGGGATAGAACATGCCCCAACTGGAAGGCAGAAAAGCGCGGTGGATCGAGACAACGATGATCACGAACCGTTCGAACCACATCCCAATGTTAATCAGAATGGAAACAATGAAGAGAAATGGAATATTGGTTCGGGCCTTCTTCGACCAGAGCAATTGCGGCGTTATCACATTGCAGATCACCATGAGGTAGAAGCACCAGGCATACGGCCCAGTGGCGCGATTGATAAAGTGGTACTGCTCATACATGTTGCCGCCGTACCAGGCGACGAAAAACTCGGTGATGTAGGCGTAACTGACAATCATCCCGGTAAACATGGTCACCTTGGCCATCTTGTCCAGGTGTTCCAGGGTGATAAAGCGCTGGAGGTGCATGGTCTGACGCGTGAGAATCAGCAGCGTTAATACCATGCCGAAGCCGGAATAGATGGCTCCGGCCACGAAGTAAGGAGGAAAAATTGTGGTGTGCCAGCCCGGGATGACAGAGGTGGCGAAGTCCATACTGACGACAGAATGTACTGAGAGCACCAGCGGAGTGGCCAATCCGGCCAGGATAAGGCTCACCACTTCATAGCGGGCCCAGGTGCGATGTGATCCGTTCCATCCCGCGCTCAGGATGCTGAAGACAAGCTTCTTGATTCGGCCCTTGGTCCGGTCGCGCATGGTGGCGAGGTCGGGAATCATTCCCAGATACCAGAAGACCAGCGAGATAGTCAGATAAGTGCTGATTGCGAAAACGTCCCACACCAAAGGCGAACGGAAGTTGATCCACAGCGGCCCGCGCTGATTAGGAAAATACGGGAAGATAAAAAACGCATCCCAGGGCCGACCCATGTGAATGGCCGGAAACAGGCCGGCGCACATTACGGCAAAAATTGTCATGGCTTCGGCGGAGCGGTTGATGGAGGTCCGCCACTTCTGCCGGAACAGCAGCAGGATGGCTGAGATCAGGGTGCCGGCGTGTCCGATGCCTACCCAGAAGACGAAATTGGTGATGTCAAACGCCCAGTCTACATTGTTGTTTTCTCCCCAGATTCCAATGCCCTTGGCAATCAGGTAGGTGATCATTCCGCCCAGGTTCAGCAGCGCCGCAAGAGCAAAGGCGAAGCAGATCCACCAGCCCTTTCCCGGACGCGATTCCATCGGGTGGGCAATCTCCTCTGTGATCTGGTGAAGAGTAGGCCGGCCCACCACCAAAGGAGTTGGTGGAAGGACCTGCGGCGTCTGGGTGGGGACTGTCTCTCCAGGATGAATGTTGGCTGCGACAGTGCTCATGAACCTCCTTACGTGTTTGCGATCGGGTTACGTACCTTCTTCAGATACCCAACATTGGGGCGCACTCCGAGGTCTTCCAGCACCTCATAGTGACGCTGGTTGCGCCGTAGCTGTGAAGCCCGGCTGTTCGGATCTTTGAGATCTCCAAAGATGATGGCTTGCGTGGGACATGCTTGCTGGCAGGCGGTTTGAATATCGCCCTCGGCCACCTCACGCTTGCCCTGCAGCGCCACGTTCTTGGCGAGCTGGATTCTCTGCACGCACATGGTGCACTTCTCCATGACGCCACGCGAGCGCACGACCACATCCGGATTCAGCACCATGCGCCCTACAGGGTTCGCCATGTTGAAATCGTATTCCGGATTTTCCGTGTAGTTGTACCAATTGAAACGCCTTACCTTGTACGGGCAGTTATTGGCACAATAACGCGTACCGATGCAGCGGTTGTAGGCCTGCTGATTCAATCCTTCAGAGCTCGTGGTGGTTGCCACCACCGGGCACACTGTTTCGCAGGGCGCATTCTGGCAGTGCTGGCACATCATGGGCTGATGCACGCTGACCGGATTTTCTTCTGGACCGCTGTAATAACGGTCAATGCGTATCCAGTGCATGATGCGGCTGCGCTGCACCTGGTCCTTGCCCACGACCGGTACATTGTTTTCCGCCTGGCAGGCGACCACGCAAGCGGAGCAGCCGGTGCAGGCGTTCATATCAATAGCCATGCCCCAGGAATGTTCTCCATGGAGGCGTTCTTCCCACAACGTGGGCACGTCTTCGACTAACTCTTCGATCGGCTTGCCGTCTCCACTGCCCCGCTTCAGTTCGGCGAGTGTGGTCTCCAGCACGATGGGGCGCCCTTCCAGGGAGAAATGGGACTGCGTTCCCGCCAGAGGATCGCGTCTTCCGGTCTTCTCGAGAGCGGCATTAGCGGCAGAATTTCTGCGGGAGCCGTTGGCCAGGGATGTTAGAGGGAAGACATCGGCGCCAACATTCTGTCCGGCCTTGCCCACCTGGGTCCGACCGTAACCAATGGCGACGGAGATGGTGCGGGCGTGTTGTCCAGGCTGGATGAAGACCGGAAGTTCGATTTGTCCTCGGTCCGTCTTCAGCCGCACGACATCGCTTTCCTTTACGCCGAGTTTTTCTGCCAGGCTCGGAGCGATGGCGGCATAGTTTCCCCAGGCGACTTTGCTGATTGGATCCGGTAGTTCCTGGAGCCAGGGATTGTTCGCATGCCGTCCGTCGCGCAGCGCCACACTCTCGTAGAAGTGCAACTCGTAGTGATCGTCCGCAGGAGCGCCTTGTCCTTTTGGATCTGCTTGCAGGACGGTGTGCGCCGCCGTCTTCCAATCGCCTTGGAGGCTGGACGAATGAGCAACGGTTCCGGAGGGCAGAACCACAACGCCATCCTGCAATGACCGGTCCCAGAAAGGCTGAAAACTTTGCAGTTCCTTTTGCCGCGGAAAGAGCGTTTCGCGCCAGAACGCCTGGAGGTAGGTGTAGTAGTTGGGTTTTGCATTTCCCGACCACCGCAGCAGGCTCTCCTGTGAGGCGCGCGTGTCAAAGAGCGGAGCGATTAGCGGTTGGGCCAGACTGAAATGAGATTCCACAGGTTCGGCGTCCCCCCAGGCTTCCAGGAAATGATGGTCGGGACAAACCGCATGGACGCGCGAACTGGTTTCGTCGGGACGGTCCGAGAACGAGACGGACAAGGCTACCTTTTCCAGGCCCTGAACAAAGCGCTTTGCATCCGGATAATCATAGGCAGGGTTCACACCATGAAGAATGAGGGTGTGGACCTCGCCGCGATTCATCGCCTCGACAAGCTCGGCTACGGCTGCGTCGTCGCCGGTTCGCTGGAGTGACGCTTGCGCCAAGTCGACTGTCTCCCCGATGTTGCCCAGAAACCAGTTGAGAGCATTCACTACCGTCTGTACGGAAACATCATTGGCGCCGCTGACCACCAGCGATTCTCCGCGGTGCTTCCAAAGTTCTTCGGCTACTGCGTCCAGCTTGTGAGGATCAGAGATTGGTTCCGGTCCATCGGGCACTCCAGCCGCGCCGGCTTTGGCAGCAACACGCCGCAGCAGCGCCAGCGCCACTCCGCCCAGCTCTGAGGGCGCAACGGGCACGCGCACATCGGCGTTGCTTCCGGTTACGGAAAGACTTGATTCGAATTGAATATGGAGTGAGGGAGTTCCTTCCGGCTTGCGCGCCGCCGCGTATTGGCGGGCGAACTCGACCGGCGAGAGCCAGGTACCCAGGAAGTCCGCTTCCAGTCCGACGATCACCCGCGCTTTATCGAGCAGATAGTGCGGGACCACGGCGCGCCCAAACGAACCGGCATTTGCCGCGCGAATGGCGCTGAAGGATACGGGATCATAGCTGACGTGGCTGAAGTTCGGATACTCTTTGCCGAAATCAGCAATGATTTTTAAAGTTGAAGGGCTGTTGATGGTGGATGAGAGCAGGGCCACTTTACGTTTGCTGGTGCGGGCTTCGCGCAAAGATTCCAGGATGTGCTCATCCACCTCATCCCATGTGGCCGGTTGGCCGTGCCAAACCGGGTTGCGGAAGCGCGCGTCATCGTACAGGGAAAGCACAGTTGCCTGGCCGGTGGCGCAGGTTCCGTTGCCAAACAGGGCTGACTCTGCATTGCCTTCAATTTTGATGGGCCGACCATCCCGTTGTTTGACCAGCAGGCTGCAGGAAGAGGCGCAACCCCGGCACGTGGTGGCATAATAATTGGCAACGCCGGGAATAATGTCATCCGATCCAACCAGGAGTGGAACGGCGTTCTGAACCGGACCGCGGCATCCAGCCAGCCCGGCCGCCGCCAAGGTGAAACCCATCATCGCCAGGAAGTCGCGGCGCGTGGCTTCACCCCGGCCGGTCCCATTGGCCTGAGGAAATCCGCCGGGAAATTCTCCGGTGAAGTGCGGGCCATTGTACAGCTCTTCGACGCTCTTCCAATAAGCCGGAGCGGCAGGCGCCCCGATCTGGACAAGCTGGGCCTTCAGTTCCTTACACGAGCTCGCGATTCCCGGCTTGTTATTCATGCAATCCTCCAACCGATTTCTTCACTTGCCCTTCCTTCGTTTGGTGCGAATCTGTTCGGGGACTTGCTCTTGATCTTCCGATCGCCCGATCATCGGAGTCCTCACCACACGCCGCTTCTGCGCGTGAGTGCATTTGCTTTCACGCCTACTCCCTGCAACGTGACCCTAGTAGTGACAGCTCGTGCAATCTAATCCGGCAACCGGCTGCGGCTTTTTAGAAAGACTGAGCAAAGCGCGCTGAAAATCTCCGGTCGGCAATTTCGCATGCTCCCGATGGCACTGCAGGCACCAGCCCATGGTCAGAGGCGCAAACTGCTCCACCCGGACCATCTTCTCGATTGGCCCGTGGCAACTTTGGCACTGCACCCCGGAAAGAACATGCTGGCTGTGATTGAAGTAGACAAAGTCGGGAAGATTATGGATTTTCACCCAGCGGATCGGCCGGTCCTGCTGCACAGCTTCCTTCAGCTTCTCGATTTCGACCGTCTGCTTTTCCATGATGTTATGGCAGTTCATGCACACGCTCGCGGGCGGAATGCCCGCATGACGGCTGGTGCGCGCTGCATAGTGGCAGTACAGGCAGGGGATCTTATTGTCTCCCGCGTGAACTTTGTGAGGGAAAGCGATCGGCTGTTCAGGCGAATAGCCCTGGTTGATGCCCATGCGCGATAGCTGCCATGCTCCGGCCCCACCGGCAATTCCCAGACCAACAAGTACAAGCACAATGAGCTGCATCCTCATGGAATCAGTCCTCCTCCGGCCAGAACCACGGAGCGGGGTTGTGCTTGCGCAGCCACGCTTCACTGGCGCGGCCTCCAGCAGAAATTGGTTTGCCAAGCCCGGTCAGGATGGCCTGCAGAGCACCCACAATCGCAGTCCCCAGCCGGGTGGCCGGTACGATCGCCACCGCCGCAAATAAAGAGAAGACGTGCAGCCGTACGAGGAAAGGCATCTGCAGAATGAAATTGGCCGCCGGTTTTCCGCGCAGCAGAGAAGCGGTATAGGGAGTCAGGATCATTGCTCCCCAGGACGAACCCCAGCGGTACAGCACCGCGAGCAGCAGACCGGAGAGGATGCCCACAAACAGGAGAGCCAGCAATGCCGTGTCCGAAAGTTCAGTGAGCACCGAGCCGCCGTGCCGTTTAAGGTTTTGCCACATCAATGCAAGCCAGCCGCCTAAGGCTGCCACGCCGATCGCGAACGCAATACCCTCCAGCAGATAAAGCCTGAATCGGTTGCCATTCCACGCAAGGATGGCTCCCGGCAGGACCACCGCAATCAGATGACCGGCAATCAGCAGCAGCAAGCTCACCCGCCACAGCCTGCCTGTGGCGAATACAGCCCGGGCCTCTGAAATCTCGGCCGACATGGCTGCGCCCTGCTTTCTCAGCAAGAGATAGCGGACAAAGATTCCCGCAGCCAAAAGTCCCACTGCCACGTAAGGGAAAACGGCAAAAAGAAAGTCAGTTTTCATTGACTGCCTCCTCCAGCCCGCCCCCCAGAAGAGAGCGAAGCCTGGTTTCGCTGCTGCACCGCGATGTTGCGCAAGAATGCCTTGATGGCGAATGACTCTTTAGGCGCGAGGTAGATGTCCTGAGAGGCGCCGGTGTCCCACTGAAAGCATGGTTGCCTCAGGAATAAAGTGAGTGCTTTGTCCTGGAACCGGAAATAGGCATCGTTGAGGTTCGGACCCAGGTTGCCGCCCATTCCGCCACGGACATTGTGGCAGTTCGCACATGCCTGGGCGCCATACTTGAGTCGTATCTCGCCATAAAACAACTGCCGGCCTTTTTCTATGTCTGTGTTCGTCGCGGATGCCGCGTTGAGTTCGTCCGCCGGCTTGATGTCCGGGCCGCCAATGGAAATGTAGTCAAGAATGTCGTTGATCTGCTTGTCCGAAAGATCAACCCAGTCAGGCATTCGCTGCTGCTTGAACTCGGCGAACAGGGCCGCCGCGGTAGGATCTCCAGACTTGATCACGCTGGAAGAGGCATGAATGAACTTGAGCAGCCAGTCGCGCTTGCGCCGGTCGGTGACCCCCTTGAGATCAGGGCCCACTTTGATTCCTTTTCCGTAGGTATGGCAGGCGGTGCAGCGCTTACCAAAAATACCCGCAGCCTCCGGAGAAAACTTTGGACCGGCAGTCTGGGCCTCATCATCATCGTTTGTGGTCACGGCTGGGGGTTGTGCTTTGACCGGCCGCAGCAAGAACAGGACCAAAAGCAGCCCGGCGCAGCCCATCAAGGCACTGAGCATAGTGCGTATTCTCATGTAGGGTTCATCTCCTCCGCTGAGGACCGCTCGTGGCGCGGACGGTCCTGGCCTCTGGTGACGCTTCCGACGTACCGCAAAAGACAAAAGGCCCAGAGAAGTGATTCTCTGGGCCGAATCTCAGTCAATCCGGAAAACTCCGGGAGCGGAAATCAGGGCCCTCACGTTCTAGATTTGACTGGCTTATAAAGGCCGTGACCGTAGTCATGGCAGCCAGCGAGCAGAAATTTCGCAGCGGACGTTAGGTTTTCTATGACAGCCGAACTTAAAGAAACTTGATAACCCTTTAAAAGACAAAAGCCCAGAGACTCTTCCGCCTCTGGACCGAATTTCCTTCAAACCGATAACTTATTAAAACCATCGGAAAAGAAAACCAACAGGCCCGCCTAAGATTTCATACAGCCACACGTTTATATAAAAAGAAGGAGCCTTTGTCAATCCTATATCTCTGATAGAGATTTCAAATTGATGGGATTAGAGATCCGGTCGCCACGGAAGACAGATCGGCCGGAACAAACGGTCCGTGCGGTCCATCTTCGGTAATGGCCCATGTGTCCTGAAGCAAGAGAAAGGGCAGCGTGCGCTGCCCTTTTTACTGGATTGGTATCCGGCCTGGCGACTTAATCGCGGTCGTCGTCCTGATCTTGATCCGACCCCTTGCCCGTCAATGGATCAAGGAACAGCTTGCGATTGTCATTCTGTCTGAAATCGAACATGTTCATGAGGGTGCCAGCCTGTGCGTCGGCTGACCCGCCGCCAATTCTTCCTGTCCCCCAGTTGTCTTCAATGAAACGAAGGATGGAAGAGAAGTCCGTCAACGTATTGTCCACAAAGTTCTCTTTAGCGAAGGGCGAGATGACTACCAGCGGTACGCGAGGGCCAAATCCGCACTTTCCCTGCTGGCTGCCGGGGGCGGCGGTTCCGCAGTTGCCGGGACCCGTGAGGCCATCAGCGGGAGTGTTGGAGGGCGTAACGATCGGTCCCATTTGGTGGTCATACCAGCCATCGGAATCGTCCCAGGTAATCAAGACCGCTGTTTCCGCCCACTCCGGCGAAGCTTGCAGGCGGTTAATGGTTTCCACGACGAACTGCTGTTCCGCCAGTGGATCAGAGTAACCGGCATGACCATCCTGAAACGCAGGAGCCTTCAGGAAAGAGACTTCCGGGAGATGGTTGGCATCGAATGCGGCCCAGAAATCGGCAATATCGTACAAATGGTTCGCCTGGTCCTGGCGTCCAATCATGGCCACGGAAGTGGGTGGCAAGTGTGCTGGGTTTGACGTTGACTGGTAATACTGGAAGGGCGCATGATGCGGAATGTAGTCGCCTTTAGGCAGGTTGTCACTACCATTGTGGACCGCCTTGCAATCACGGAAGCCGCCCGCAAACCAGCCCCAGGTGATATTTTTTGCGTTCAGCAGGTTACCGATGTTCTGTCCGCTCATGGCCACCGTTTCCCGGGTGTCGCAGTTGTCAAAGGCGGGCTGGGCATCTCCGGTCAAAGAGCCTCCAGATACATCCCCAGCAAAAAATCCTACCACCCTGGTAGCTCCAGCGGTCTGGCCGGATATCAAGTTGATGTGTCCAGGTGACGAGGGACCAAAAGTGGTGCCGAAGAAGTTTTCATTGATGGCGAAGTGCTGAGCATAATTCCACATTGCCGTCACGGTATTGCCGTCGAAATACCCCATGACGTCGCTTTTCTGGCAGATTGTGGCGCCGTCTTTCCCCGGTCCATTGCCGAGAGTCTGGATGAATTTGTCCATCAGACCGCTGTCAAAAGCCAACTGTTCATCGCCGTAATTGTGGTCCTGATCGCAGGTGGCCGCATGGGAGCGGTCGAAGCGGAACGGATTGGCCAGGTTCGGATTGTTAGTAAGCAGCACTCCAGAAAGACCGTTTACGGTTGGAGTACCGCGCCGGGCCACAAAGCGGGGTTCACCAGCAGGATTCTGTGCCACTGGATAGGTGGCGAAATAGTGATCGAAGGATACATTTTCCTGAAAAATGACGACTACATGCTTTATGGGTGTGGCCGTGCGGTGCTCTCGTTCGTCGGCTGCGGCAGCGATGCGGCCGGCAAAGCCAAGAATGCATAGAAGTGCGGCTAACGATGTTGTTGTTTTCAAGTAGCGAAGCATTCATTCCTCCTGGGCGTTGTTTGCAATCCGGCAGCAACTCTAAGGCGGCGTGCATAAATAAGTACTTCAACTGAAAATTACAGTGTGATAGCGTTTGCGAATGGTGATGTCTGCGGCAGGCATTCGGCGGCGTTACGCGGAATTATCGCCTGTTTTGGATGAACGCGGACGGCGTCGGTTTGCAGCCACAGAGGCCCGGGCCTACGGGTATGGCGGGGTAAGCCTAGTGTCGCGGATCACCGGCATGGCCCGCAGCACGATTGGTCGTGGCATAGAAGAAATTGAGGCCCACAAGCAAGTGGAGACCGGGCGGATACGTAAGCCGGGCGGTGGTCGCAAGAGCAAATGTTGGGAGGATTCCACCTTATTGCCGGATCTGAAACGACTGGTGGAACCGGCAACGCGGGGCGATCCGATGCGAGCGCTGCTCTGGACCTCGAAAAGTCTGCGCCACTTATCCCAGGCGCTGCAAGCTCAGGGTCATTCGATCTGCCCGCACACCGTTGCTGACAGCCTGCGGGAATTGGGATACAGTCTGCAAGCCAACCGTAAAACTAAGGAAGGCGGCAGCCACATGGATCGGGACGCTCAGTTTCACTACATTAATGATCAG
>DATGJZ010000002.1:0-49322 GCA_035294925.1 Candidatus Angelobacter sp.
AAAACAAATATCCCAAGGGCAGGAAGATCTCCGATGTAGAACTGTCCGCCATTAACCTCGTGCGTCATTCCTTCCACGGGGATTGGAACTACACCATATCGGGGCAAACAGCTTGAATCATTTATTTATGCACAAAGCCTAACCGGCAGACGATTGGTTCCGCTAATCGACTTTGACTTCGATCTTGTTTCCGTCCGGGTCGCGAACAAACGTAGAGAGGCCTTTGCCCCGAGCGCCGTTGTTCACCTCTGCCTGGGTTGGCTCAAGGCCTTTGCGCTTCAGTGTGGCGATTACGTCATAGATGCTGGAACCGGTGGCGCAAAGGCAGAAATGCTCCTCGCTCAGGTTGGCAGAGGGCGCGGGGTTGGTAGGAGTAGCTTCGAAAAGATCAAGCAAGGCATCTCCGGCGCGGAGCGTGACAACTTGATATCCAGCCTTGGATTTTCCTTCACTCTCGACTGGAAGGCCCAGGCTTTCGCTGTAGAACTTCTTCATCGCCGCCAGGTTTCGAGTAACCAGGGCGATGTGGTCAAATCCTTTATAGGTGAACACGAGAGGATTTTAGCGGATTCCAATCGAAATCGTTAGAGAAATGGCAACCGTGTGTTTACGAACCTCTACCGAATCTCGCCAAGCAGTACGGGGACGACTGCTATTGTTGCTTATACGCCTCCATTACACTTGCCGCCCGGTTCAAAGTATCTGCAAGAAGCTGGAGTTGCTGCATTGTAAGTGGCGCATCTTTGGCGTCTATGGCCTCATTCACGCCTGGAATCACCACTGCCGCATATCCCGTGTACTGGCCGGGAGCGTAGATGGCGTGCCGAAACCAGGGACGGTTCGGCAAGCCTTTTTCCATGAGCAGAGCCCGCTCCGCGGCCATCAGGGTCTGGTTGAGCCGGACGACATCCTGCGGCGGGCCCTTCTGGATGCTCAGCAATTTTGCTCCGGCATCAGCAAACCGTTTGGCCGCTTGTGAGGCGTGGCTGAAATCCGGCGCGCCGGCCCCAAGCATCTGCTGCGCTCTGGCCTGAGCTCTCTCTATATAAGCGCCGATTTCCTTTCCATAAAGTTCGTAGTCGTACGGCAGAACCTCAGCAGAAGCCATGTGCAGCGCCTCCAGCCCAAAAATTCTCGCCATTTCCTGCTCGTATGCGAATGTGGGGTCGCCAAATTTCTTGAACCAGGCAAAATCGTCGAAGGTAGAGTGATAAACGCCATATGGCCCGCTGGATGTCATGTCCGCGGAAGGCACCCCCAGATGTTGGATGAAAACGCTGTAATCCGACCCGCTGCCCAAGTCCCCTACAGGAACATCATTCTCTACTTTTGCGTTGGGCGAGCGGTTCTGCTGTGTGCCGCCGCGGTCGTTCCGCGATGTCGATTCTTTCTGGCGCTCCTTCCACACATCGTAGACCGTACCGCCCTTGGGGCTGGGCACCTGCCTTGTCACGTCACGGACGAAGCCCTTCAGGCTGGGCACGGCAGAAGCGCTAAAGTTTGGGCCGGTTACGGCAACATCCAGATTGAAATAAGCCACGGCGTTGCTTAAATCGCGTTCGTGTTCTTCTCCCCATTCCGTACTGCCGATCAGGCCTTCTTCCTCCGCGTCCCAACTGCTAAAGATGATGGTGCGATCCGGCTTCCATCCCTGCTTCAGCAACTCACCAATGCCGCGCACTGCCTCCAGCATGGCAGCGGTGCCGCTATTGGGATCAACTGCGCCGTAGACCCAGGCGTCGCGATGATTGCCGAGCACCACCAACTGATTTGGATATTTACTGCCCGGAACCTTGCCGATTACATCCCAGATGGGCCAGTAGCGATAGTCCTGCTTCAGATGCAGCTTGACCCGCACCGGTCCCGGCCCCACGTGATAGGTAAATGGAAGAGCGCCTTGCCAGTCGCGCGGCGTCTCCGGACCGCCAAGATTCTGCAGGATGGGCGCTGCATCTCCATACGAGAGTGGAGTGGTTGGAATCTTGGGCATGTCCGTTGCCTGCTCCGGCGGCACACGCTGGGAATCCGGCAGCGAAGGCAAGGAGGCGATGCCGGGAGTCGTAGGGTCGCCTGGATACTTGAACATGTACTGGATGGAGCCCCGCTGTACCCCGTACTCAGGACGATACGGTCCTTTGGGATAAGCATCGCCTTTGAAGTAACCATCGTCCCAGGGATCGGAATAGATAATCACCGCGGCGGCGCCGTGTTCCTCGGCGATGAAGCTTTTCACTCCGCGGAAGTTTTCGCCGTAGCGTACGATCACGATCTTGCCCCGGACATCGACCTTCAATTCCTCGAGCTTTTTGAAATCTTCAGGACGCCCATAATTAGCGTAGACAACATCAGCTTCCACGTCACCCGAGGGCGAGGAGCCGTTGAATGCCGGCAGGATGCGGGGATCATCCTGATAGAGATCGCTGGAAACACGCTCCCGTGTGGGGCCGCTCATCTTCACGTTCGCGGGCGAGGTCACAGTCACGCTGATCTCCGCCGGACGGTTCATCCAAACTTTGTATTCGACAATCTCAGTCTGCAGTCCTGCTTCCTTGAACTTTTGCGCCACATAGTCGGCAGTCTTGCGGTCTTCCGGTGATCCGGCCACGTGAGGCTCTGCCGTGAGAATCCGTAGATGCTCTTCGGCGCGCCCAGGATCGGGCACAGCGATGAATTTCTGGTCCCATTGGTGTTGCTGGGAAAAATCGTGAAATCCAAAGACCGGGGCGGCCTGAGAGCTGCCCGTATTCTGGGCGAAGGTGGTAAGCGCAAAAAATGAAAGCGCAAGACTGAGTTTGGCGAATTTCAATCTGTTTCTCCTGGTAGGGTTTGCCGAAATGAAAAGGTTACACTATGAACTGAGTTTGTTCACCCCCGAGTGGACCATACCCTTTGAACAAAGGCTTACAAATCAGTTCCAGCGAAAATCCTGATATGCCCCTGGTGGATGATCCCACACTACCCGGCGGGGACGCTGTTGCCGGCCTGACGCAGGGCGCAGTCACCGATGCCGCCGAAACCCCCGCCATGGGGTTTCCGCGCATTGCCAGGGCATTGCGCAATCGCGATTTCCGTCTGTTCTGGGCCGGAAACTTTCTCTCCAATATCGGCACCTGGATGCAAAATGTCGCCCAGGGCTGGCTGGTGCTGCAAATCACCAACTCGGCTTTCTGGCTTGGTGTAGTGGGATTTGCTTCTACCATCCCCATCCTCTTGTTTGCCCTGATTGGCGGGGTCATTGCCGATCATGTGGACAGGCGCAAGATGTTGATCGGCACACAATCCGCCATGATGGTCTTTGCTTTCGCCATGGCCGCTTTGGCGTACGCCAAAGTTATCACTGTCACCGAGATTGCGGTGCTGGCGGCCGGTACTGGCATTGCAATGTCTTTGAATACGCCCACCTACCAGGCGCTGGTGCCACAACTCGTTCCCCGTGAAGACCTCATCAATGCCATAGCTTTGAATTCGGCACAGTTCAATATGTCCCGTGTGCTCGGCCCGACCCTGGGTGGCTTTGCCATGGCCGCCGTGGGCGTGGCGGGCAACTTTTTTCTCAATGGCCTGAGCTTTATGGCCGTGATCATTGCGCTCACCCAGATCCGCTACGCCAAGCATGCCGCTCCCGGCGAAGGGCGCTTCTGGCTGAAGCTCAAGCAGGCATTTACCTATGTCTTTCATCATGAAGAGATGTTGTCGCTGGTAATCCTGGTGGGAATCGGCAGCCTGCTGGCCTTGCCTTACCTGGTCTTTGTGCCCTATTTTGCTCGCGACGTGCTGCACTCCGACGAGCGTGGCCTGGGCATCATGATGGCCTGCTCTGGCATAGGCGCATTTTTTGGCGCGGGGACAATCGCGTATCTGGGCAAGATCGCGCGCCGGGGCAGGTTTGTGTTCAGTGCGGCGCTGGGATTCTATGCCGCGATTATTGCGTTTACCTTTTCGCGTTCTTTTGCCCTGTCTGAGGTGCTACTGATGCTGGCGGGATATTTCATGATCCTGATGGTAGCGACCATCAATGGTCTGCTCCAGCATCTCTCGAACGACCCCATGCGCGGCCGCGTGATGAGCATCTATTCCACGGCCTTTCTTGGCTTGCCGCCCATCGGCAGCCTGATCGCCGGATCGCTGGCAAGAGTGGTGAGCGCTCCGCACGCAATCGCAGGAATGGTTTCGGTGGCGTTTGTAGGAGCCGTGGTTGTGTACGGGAGAAGAACAGCATTGAGACAATTGGACTAGTGGCGCCGGACGCTATTCGTCCCGCAAGGCAATGATCGGATCCACCCGGGTCGCGCGCCGCGCTGGCACATAACAGGCGAGCAGCGCCACCGACAAGAGGAGCATGGAAACAGCACTGACATAAACAATAGGGAAATCAATCGGACGCACGGCATACAGGAGATCTCCCATCAACTGCGTGGCCGCCACCGCGCCCAGGAGACCGATCATAATACCCACACCCGCGAGACGGGCTCCCTGGCCAAGGACCATTCCAAACACGTCCCGGTGCTGGGCGCCGAGGGCCATACGAATACCAATCTCCTGTGTTCGCTGGGTCACCGAATAAGAGATCACGCCATACATGCCGACGGAAGCGAGCAGCAGGGCCAGTACGCCAAACGCCCCCAGCAGCAACATTGCAAATCGCGGCTGGGCCATCGACTGGTCTGCCAGCGTTGTTAAGGTGGCAACTTTCGCCATCGGCAGGTCAGGATCAACCTTACGAATGGCTTCCCGCACGCTTCCAGTCACAGATGTTGGGTCGGCCAATGTGCGCGCTGCCACCTGCATCCGTAACAGGGAGCGCCACGGCTTCTGGCTGTAAGGTACGTACATCTCCGGGGCCGGCTCCTCGCGAAGTGAACTGTGTTTGACGTCAGCGACGATTCCAATGATCGTCATGAGCGGATACTTTGGATCTCCCGGCCCTACCTGCTTGCCAATCGGATTCTCGTCCCGCCAGAATTTTTTGGCCATGGCATTGTTAACGATGGTTACCGGCATGGAATCGCCCTTGTCCGACTCCAGAAAGTCTCTCCCGCGCAGCAACGACGTGCCTATGGCGGAGAAATACCCGGGTGACGCAACGTTATAAGAAGCGTAAGGTTGTTCCTTCTCGGTGGCCGCCGGGTGATCCATAATCCGAATCACCGTGGTGTCCGGAGTGCCGCCCATGGGCACTACCGCCGCGATTCCCACTGACTGCACGCCCGGCACAGTTTGCAACTGGTGCAGTAACTTGTCGTACAGCGTCACAATGTGATCGTTATCGGTATATTTGGAGTCCAACAGCGATACACCGAACGTGAGGACATGCCCGGCGTTAAACCCGGTCTCCACTCTGAGCAACCGGAAAAAGGTCCTGGTCACCAACCCTGAAGCAATGACGAGTACAAGGGCCATCGCCACCTGAAAGATGATAAGGGCCTTGCGGATCCTTGGGCCTTCAGGACTGCCACCCGACCTCTGGCCTCCTTCTTTGAGTGATTCGGACAAATTTTTGCGGATGGCGCCCACAGCCGGCGCCAGTCCAAAGAGAATTCCGGTGACGAGAGTGATGCCAAGCGCGAACGCAAACACTACGGGATCAAGGCTGGCTTCCTGTAAACGGGGAATACTGGTGGGCCCAAAAAGTTTAACCAGATAGATACCTGCCTTGCCTAGCAAGACACCCACAGCGCCGGCTGCGAGCGCAAGCAGCAGGCTTTCCGTGAGCACCTGCCGCACTAAACGTCGGTGACCAGCGCCGAGCGCGGCCCGTACAGTAAATTCCCTTCTGCGCACCAATGACCTGGTCAGCAAGAGACTGGCAACATTTGAACATGCGATCAACAGCACCAGGCCCACGGCCGCTAGCATGAGCAATAATGGGCGCCGGGTATCTCCCACTACCTGTTCATTTAAAAGGGTTGCATGGGAGTTGAACCAACCGCTCGCCTTGGGATACTCCTGGTCCTCACGTTTGGCAAAGACGTCCATCTCCGACTGCACTTGCTGGATGGAAACGCCTGCTTTCAACCGTCCGATCACTGCCAGTTCATTGGGATCGGCTGCGGTACTTGTCGCAGGAAGAGCCAGCGGGACCCAGAGCTGCGCCTCCCGGGGGAATTCAAAGCTGCCCGGCATTTCGTTCGCGTGCGGAAATACGAAACCGGGAGGCATCACACCGACAATGGTGTAGGGCTCCCCATTCAATTCCAACGGCAGCCCCAAAAGGTGCTGGCTGGCTCCGAATTGGTCGCGCCAAAGCTCATAGCTAAGGATCACTTCATGTTCGTGGCCTGGCTGGTCTTCCTCGGCAGCAAAAGTGCGCCCCATGACCGGAGACACCCCCAGCACGGAAAAGAATCCGGCGGAGGCTTGCAGTCCCTCCAAAAGCATCGGCTCTTCAACCCCGGTGAGCGTGAAAGTCTGGCTCTTGAAGGCGCCTAAATCCTGGAATGTCTTCGACTCCCGCAAAAAAAAACGAAAATCTCTTGCACCCCAAGGAATCTTGTCATAACCCAGATCCACTCCCTTGGGCGGCTGCCGCCAGGGAATTACAATCTTCTCCGACTCGGAGTACGGAAGCGGCCGCAGGAGGATGGCATCTACCACGCCAAACATAGCCGTGCTCGCTCCGATCCCCAGCGCCAGTGTCAGTATGGCAATAGTGGTCAAGCCCAGTGTTTTCGCATGAATCCGTAACCCGTACTTCAGATCTTGCAGCAAGGCATGCATTTGCGTCCCCTCTGGCTTTTCCAAATCCCAACTAGCTTCGGCGACAAAACGAGTGGCGGCATAGAGTATAGGGTGGTGGCCCGGAGATCCACTACTTGAGTCCCAACATTTCCGAAAACGGAACAAACGACCAATTCTTCTCAGTCAACGGAACCAGACCCGGTAATATTAGCATTCATTAACAATCAGAAGTCGCTCTCGACTCTTTTCCGCACGGGGAGCCGATTGAGCAGGGTGGAGGCTTGTTAAGAGGCCAGGCGCATCTCGTTTTCCAAACGAGTTTGAAGAGCCGCCCTGTCGGCGTCTGCCGGATTGAGCTTCAGCGCGGCCTCCAAATCGCACACTGCCTCCTGGTGGCGGCCCAGGTCAGCCAGGACAATGGCGCGGTTTTGATGGAGATCAGGTTCCCCAGGATTGAGCTCAAGCGCAAGATCGAAGTCAGCAAGCGCGGCCCGCAGATTGCCGGTCTCGTAATGGAGCACTCCCCGGCTTGCAATCGCCTCCCATTGCGCTGGATCTCGAGCTAGAGCAGCGGTGTAGTCCGCTATCGCCAGGTCTGTGTGTCCGCAGTCTTCATGCGCTTTGGCCCGTCCCAACAACGCCAGCAACTGATCGGGTTCCAGGTCCAGTGCCCGCGAGTAGGCATCGATGGCATCTACCGTCGCCCCCATGCGCCGGTAACATTGGCCGAGATTGGTAAACACTTCGAAGTACGGAGGGCTCAGGTCGATGGCTTTCAGATAGTCGGCGCGCGCTTGTTCCAGCCGTCCCAGACGCAGGAAGATACTTCCACGCTCATTGTAGTACTCGGAATAGTTGGGATCCATTGCTATAACATCCGAGTAATACCGGATTGCCTCTTCATGGGAAGCAGTGGCCGCATAAATCTGGGCAATGTTATAGACCAGGATGGACCGGTGAAGGCGGTGTTTTTCCGCGCCTAAGTGGGCATCAAGCCGAGCGATGCCCGCGCGGCAAAACTCCATCGCCTCCTGATGGCGGCCCTGGAAATTGCGGATCATGGCAAGACCGTTGCGGTTGAAGACAGAGTGGAAGTGCAGATCAGCCTCCGCGAGATCAGTGTCCTGCTCAATCCAGGCCAGCCCACGCTCCAAATATTCTTCACCCTTCACCAGGTTGTGCGGCTTGGAATATCGCGCATACAGCATGGCAATCCAATGGCACAGCTGCCCGCGCCAGAGTGGCCGCTCGTGCTCCACGAACTTTGCTGCCTCTCCCTCAACCAGATGCAAGCCGGCTCGAGCATCCTGCAACCCGATATACGTGTTCAGCAACCGCACCAGAATTTGCCAGCGCAGGCGCCGGTCCTCCTCCGCATACTCGGCGGCCATTTGCGCCAAACCCTCGCCATAGTGAAGCGCATCGGCATAAAGTCCCTGGGTGTTGTAAATATCCAAAGCGAAATACCGGCACTGCAGAACCTTCTCGGGCTGACCCGCCGAGCGCCAGAGCCGGATCAATTCAGGCAGAGCGATCTGCCGCTCAATGGGATCGTCGCCGATCTTGCTCTCCAGTTCGCCGGCTAGCCTGGCGGCGATGTCGGGCGCGGGTGCTGACGGCGGTTCGCCAGGCAAGTCAACGGCGGTAACTTCGGTGGTCACTTCAGGGCGGAAGGATGCGCGCACGGCTGCCGCTCTCCCAGGTTCCACACCTATCAGGAGATGGATATTCAATCGTTCTGCCCTTCGCCGTATAAGTTCGCGAAAGAAAAGCGCGCCCATGACGCCCGCCTGGCAATAGGAGTCGCAGCCAATGATCCACCGCGCCTCCGCCCCGACCGCCATTTTCCAGCTATCCAGCAGATCGATCAGCCCGTGCACGTTGCGGAAAGCGCGATCTCCCGCGTAATGGCGCGCCCTCTCATCCCGAGGAGCCAGGTCAGTAAGCGTGGGATTACGCAAGGTCAGTGACCGCCTGAGCTGGGGCAACACGCAAACCAGTTCGAGCGTATGCCGCTCGATCAGATCAGGCCGCTTCACCTGGATTTCCGGAAGGAGGGAGCCGAACAACTCCTTTACTCCCGCCCATGGCCCTCCCCGATCAAAGTCGCAGGAGAACAGCCATGTACGTGACTCTGCACGGGCCATTTGCCGCAGACGGCGCCCAAGCCATTTGCTCCGTTGATTTCCGGCTGACGCTTCCACGATCCATATTCGCGGTAAATCTCCCGGATAAGAAACAGGGGCAAGTGCGGCAGAAGTTGCCATTTCAGGCCCTTTCACGGCGGAACAAGCCGCTGATCCAAAGTGTTAATCCGATCACGAACGGAATGAGAAAGTAGCTCGAGACCAGGAGTGCATCCAGGAAGTCAGAGGGATTGGCGGAATATCCGGTTCTGAAAGCTCCCGCCAAGTTTCTCACATAGTGTCCTACCAGTGGGATAGTGATCGCAACCAGCACAGTGAAAGCGGCGATCCGGCCCGCCACCCAGACCCATGCGTAGACCCGGATCACGCGCCACTCTGATTCCGGCACTGCTGACTGGTCTACCGCGCGAATTGCGGGGACGAACTGCGCCAGCTGGTTGCGAAGAAAAACTTCAGTGTCCCCGAGCAGGTTCCTGCAGTTGAAAAAGTTGGCAATCACATAGTAGAAGTCAGTGCGAATGAATAGAAAGCATTGCCATACAACGCGTGCCAGGTATGTAAAAGCCATTGCCCGCACAAGGCGTGTAGCCAGCGTGGGCAGCAGGAGCCATTTCTCTTCCTGCGCAAAGAGCAGCAAAATCAGCAGCGCTCCTGAAGCCGCGTCCACCAGAGTGCCGGCGATCAAGGGTAGATAACGACTCTGTCTCGGAACCGACCAGAGTCCTGTCAGGTCAGTTTCGGCGACCGGATACCAGAGCCGGTGGCCAATACCGATTCGTGAATTCACTCCCAGGGCTCGGGCCGCAACCAGATGTCCGAATTCGTGAACAAACAAAGTGGCATAGCTGGCAACAATCAAAATCGTCCAACTTAACGTGCGCCGGTCGGGAAAATACAGATCACGCGGCCCCGGCAGCAGCAATGGATGCCGAATCACAGCCGCTACGGCCAAGGCGGTTACCATCAGGCCCCCGGCCAGCATCGGGCGGGTGAAAATTCGCTGCGCCAAGGAATGTGGAAAATTGCTGAAGTGATATTTCAGTCGCTTCGGGAAAGCAGCAGCTATTGCCCCGGGATTGTGTCCGTTTTCGAGGGCAGACTGAACGATTCCTTTCGTTTCCAGAAAAGCGAGGAAATCATCCATGTCGGGCGCTTCGCCGTATTTCCCCTGGTAGAGGTCTACGGCCTCACCTACGGTCTTGCCCTCGGCCAGATGGTCAAGCACCTCGACCGCTTCCGGAGGAACTGCCAGAAAAATCCCGGTTTCCGGTCTGCCAATAATTACGTCTTCGCCTTCCGACTGGCGCGTGAAAGACTGGACGGCAACAAGGGTGTCTCGAGTGTACATAGAATCCAGGATGGCAAGGAGCGCTGGGGATCGCCCGGGGGGAGGTCCCCAGCCAAATACGAGTCGCACAGAGCCGACCTCTAGCCGGTGACGGATATGCCCGGCAGATAGAGTGCACTGGTCGTCTTTAACGTTTCTACTTCACGGATCTTGAATCTCTTCATCATGTCACCCCCTCTCTGCGCGTTGTAGTCAGGTTCCTGACCCATCCTTATGGAGCGGGAGGCTGCGCGAACCCCTTGCCCCGATTACAATTGCGGCAAGAGCTTACTTATCTACTTCTACGTTTAGGTGAAAAAATCATTTCCCAAACTACGTACTTTGTAAACATTTTTTCGTAATAATACTTAAGGCCCAGTGCCAAAATAGCATTAAGTATCCTTAATATTCTAGATTGGCAATCGAAAATATGCGATCCCGCTTGCCCGGTGCGGAATACGGTCAATCAATCTATATGGCCATAAGTACATTAACGCAGCGGACAAAAGGACATAGGAAGACCCGCTAGCCGCACGGGTGGGACAGGGGTGATACGTTAGTGATGTTCCGTGAAGCAACCGGGAAGATTTGCTATTTGCGCTTGAGAACTCTCTTGACTGCGCCCGCAATGAAAGGTGCGGTCAGCCCGTATTTTTCCATCAACTGGTCAGGAGTTGCCGATTCGGCGTACGTGTCTTGGATCCCCACAAACTCCATGGGAGCCGGATGCGTCCGTGCCACGGTGCGCGCTACCTGGGAGCCCAGCCCGCCATCCAGAAGGTGCTCTTCAGCGGTTACAATCGCGCCGCACTCTCTGGCTGCCTGTGCAATGGCGGCTTCATCCACGGGCTTAATGGTGTGCATGTCCAGCACGCGGGCGTGGATGCCCTCATCCGCAAGCTGCGCCTGGGCCTGCAAAGCGTAGCCCACTTCCAGGCCGCAGGCCACGATTGCTACATCGCTTCCGTCGCCGTGTTGCTTCGCTTTGCCTATCTCGAATGTGTCATTCGGGCCATAGAGGATTGGGGCTTTCGGCCTGCCGGTGCGCATGTAAACCGGCCCGTCATGTTCGGCCATGCGATGCACCAGCGCCCGCGCGCAAAACTCATCCGAGGGGTTAAGCACTACAAATCCGGCCAGAGCGCACATCAACGCGTAATCTTCCACGGCCATCTGGCTGGGACCATCTTCACCGATGGAAATGCCGCCGTGCGAGCCCACAAACTTTGCGTTCACGCGTGGATAGGCAATGCACATGCGAAGCTGGTCATAGCCTTTGTCGCACAAGAATACCGCAAAAGAAGAGGCAAAAGGCAGCTTGCCGGCGAGCGCCAATCCACCGGCAATGCCCACCATGTCTGCCTCGGCGATGCCACAGGTAAAGAAACGGTCAGGAAATTCTTTCTGAAATTTTGCGCTAAAGGTGGATTTGGCCAAGTCGGCATCCAGCGCGACCACGTCGGGATTCTTTCGGCCCAACTCGACCAGGGCTTGCCCATAGGCTTCGCGCGTGGCGACGCCCATCTTTAATTCGAATCTGGGCTTGATGCCCGGCTGTGTAGTTGTTGAGCTCATATTTTTCAGTATGTGTGGTTACAGGTTCTTCGCCGCTGCTTCCAACTCTGCCACGGCTGCGGCAACCTGATCCGGTTTAGGCGCCACTCCGTGCCATTCCGGATTATTCTCCATAAAGGAAACGCCTTTGCCCTTGACGGTGTTGGCAACAATGCAGGTCGGCTTGCCTCTGGCTCCGGCACGCGCCTGCTCCAGAGCGGGAATCACCTGATTGAAATCATGGCCATCAATCTCTACCGTGCGCCAGCCGAAGGCATTGAATTTTTCTCCCAGCGGCGCCACATCCAGAATGTCTTTGGTGAATCCATCAAGCTGCTGATGGTTGTAATCGACAATCAGGGTCAGGTTGTCCAGCTTGTGGTAGGGCGCGAACATGGCAGCTTCCCAGTTTTGCCCTTCCTGAATTTCGCCATCACCCACCATGACGAATGTGTGCCAGTCCTTTTTGTCCAGCCTGGCAGCCAACGCCATGCCGATCCCGATGGAGAGTCCCTGGCCCAGCGAGCCGGTATTGGCCTCCAGCACCGGAAGAAAACGCTTATCAGGATGTCCCTGGAGCGGTGAGCCCAGCTTGCGCAACGTGCCAAGAATGGAAGGGTCAATGTATCCGGCTTCAGCCAGCACCGCGTACAGCGCCGGACATCCGTGACCTTTGGAGAGGATAAAGCGATCTCGGTCCTGCCAGTTTGGATCCTTAGAATTGTGCCGCAGCACCCGGAAATACAACGAGACGAGCAGTTCAACTTCTGAAAGGGAGCCGCCAGGATGACCGTTACCCGCCGATCCGATCATCTTCACGATCTCAATGCGCAGGCGGTTAGCCAGGCGTTTCAATTCAACAATGGAGTCCATTCTCAGGCTTGGGACAACCGCATCGGTGGTGCTCATCGGGCGGAGTGCTCTCCCGCCGCAGTGCGGCTGAGTGTCGGACGTACCAGCAGCTCTTCAAAAGATGAAACAATAGCGCGGGCGGAGTGGCAGCGTACGGGCACGTTTAAAATTCCTGATAAAAGAATGGGGCGAATCCAGTTTAACTTTGGCGTAAGGCAGGGTCAATGCAGAAAAACCAGCTTTTCATAACTGCGAATTCAGTGATTAGCTGAAAAAATAAAACCCACAATCGAGACCTGCCTCAGATGTGCCCGTGTTTTGGTGCAGATTCCCAATTCTGGCAATTGCGGCCATTGCAATCTACGCTTCGCTCACCTGCCCTTTTCTCTGAGCCGGTGAGCCAGCGCGTAGCTGACCACGCCCACCACAGCCGCCGGCCCCCAGATCCACACAATTTCGCTCCAGATCACGTCCAATCCACGCGCCGAGAAGAAACCGCTGGCTCCTATCGGAGACACGTGAATAGGCGTCCAGGGCAGGAAGTAGCGCTGGCGATTGAAAGGCGAGAAAAAAGCCACGCCCAGGCCGCCGTCCGTCATGGCATCTAGCAGGCCATGGGAAGCGGTGATGAGAAACAAAAGCGCTCCCAGCTTCCAGCGGTCAGAAACTGGATATCGAAAGCGGAGTGCCATGCAAACTGCGATGATGGCGGCGAACAGAAGCGAGTGGGTCATGCCGCGATGGCCCCACAGGTCGCCATAATGAATCCCCACGCGGAATCCAAGGACGTCAGCGTCAGGAAGGATCGAGCATAGGACGGCCACGTACCAGAAACGCCAATCCTGCCGCCAGCCGGGTTTCCCGGCTTGGCCTAAGCTTGCTGCTACCAGCGCGTGTGTGAAGAGAGTGGCCAAAGAGATGGGGCAATTGAGTGATTTGGTAATTGGGTAACTGAAAGGCCGCCATTTCGGCCATCGCAAAAATTACCCACTTAACAAATTGCCCAATTACCCAATCTCTCAACGTCCTTCAACCATCGAGGGGCTCAACGCTCTCAAGTACTGAGTCATCCTCGTTCATGAAAGAGAAGGCTTCCTGGGGCACGCTCGACATCCACACCGGAGCAAATGACAACCGGTGCAACGGTGTGGGGCCGTATTCGCGTAGCGCAGCCAGATGTTTTGGCGAGCGATAACCTTTGTTGGAAGCAAGATCGTACTGCGGATAAACCAGGTCCCAGCGGCGGACCATGGCATCACGCGCGACTTTAGCAATGATGGAGGCGGCGGCGATGGAGGCAGAAAGAGCGTCACCGTGGATGATGTTAGTCTGTGGGCATTCCCAGTTCACGCGGACAGCGTCAATCAGCAGGTGATCGGGCGCGGGAGCAAGCTGGGCGATGGCCTCGCGCATGGCCAGGAGGGACGCGTGATAAATGTTGAGCTGGTCAATGCGTGCCACATCCACGGCGGCGATGGCGTAGGCAACAGCGTGTTCCTTGATGCGCTCAGCCAGCTTCTCCCGGGTTGGCTGGTCCAGCAGCTTGGAGTCGCGTAAGCCACGGATGCGGTAGTCAGGCTCCAGGACCACGGCTGCGGCAACGACTGGGCCGAAGAGTGAGCCCCGCCCTACTTCGTCGACGCCTGCAACTAACTTTGCTCCAGTGGCCCAGGCAAGTTTTTCATACTTCAGGGTGCACTTGAGCCGCTTGAGAAGCCGCATCTTCAGCGTGCCCTTGGCATAGGGCAGAGCAGTTTTGGGATTGATGGGTATAGGAGTCTTCTTGCGCTTCCTTCCGCTTGGGTGAGACGTTTGCATTATTCCCAAACTCCTTCACCACCGGATTCTCTCCAAAACTCGTATCCTTCTAGCTCGCTTGCCGTAACCGGTGACTCTGAGATAAAGACAGGCTCCCGCCGGTGAAACGTCTCTGGCCGAAGCGGCAAATGGCCCATGCCAAAGCCGTCTGGATCGTGGATGGTGCCTAAGGTCAAGAGGGAGGGATTGATACTGATGGGGCGCTCAAGGAAATGCTGCTTATAAATGCGCACGTGGACTTTATCCGGATCCAGCTTGAGCACTTTGGCTATGGCGAACCGATCACCATCCACGATGGAGTAGTAGCCGCCTTCGCGCAATTCAAAGGAAAAGCCGTTCTGAGACTGGGATCCGCGCATCGCAGAATGTTCTCAGAGCATTATGCTTCATCACAACCCAGGTTGCGCCAAAACTTCAGAACTTTTTCAGCCCTACTGCTAGCTCGAGGCCTCTGACGAACGTGCTGCTGGCTTCGGCTCATTGCCGTCGTGGGCTGCTCCCGTAACGTGGGTGCGCTCCACCTCGCGCAGACGAGCGGCCTTGCCCTTCAGATCGCGCAGATAAAACAACTTAGCCCGGCGAACGCGATTGGAGCGTACGACCTCGACCTTATCGAGGACCTTGGAATTGAAAGGAAAGATGCGTTCCACTCCCTGGCCAAAGCTGACTTTGCGCACGGTAAAGCTGCCCTGTGGACCGTTGCGACGGGCAATCACCGTGCCTTCAAACGCCTGCGTGCGTTCTTTGTCGCCTTCTTTGATCCGGACCTGGACGCGGACGGTGTCTCCCGGCTTCACATCCGGGATGTCCTTGCGCTGCAGCTTGGCAGCAAGTCTTTCTAAAATCGGGTGTTGAGACATGACGTTGACTCCTTCTCCATCGCACAGATGCTCATACCTTGATGTGAGCAGCAGAATGCGGCAATAACAAAGTATTTAGTACTTAGTATTGAGTACTGAGCAAAACCAGAGATCAAATGCCGTCCTGGCTTTCAGCTGAATACTAAGAACTAAATACTAACTGCTCATCTTTTTCAGCAACTCTTTGTCTTCCTCGTTCAGTGACTGCTCTTCCAGCAGGTCCGGGCGATTGCGTAGCGTCTTTTCCAGAGCCTGCTGCCTTCTCCACTTGCGTACCTGCTGGTGATTTCCGCCCATCAGAACTTCCGGCACATTCATGCCGCGAAACTCCGCTGGACGCGTGTAATGCGGGTAATCTAGCAATCCTCCGGAACCGCACGTGCTGTCCGGCCCTTCTGCTGCGGTCTTCTGCGTGGCAGTAAAGCTTTCCTGCTGGGCGGAGGCATCGTTCCCCAAAGCGCCCGGCAATAACCGTGTAACCGCGTCCACGATCACCGCTGCGCCCAACTCACCGCCGCTCAGGATGTAATCTCCGATTGAGACTTCCCGGTCGGCCAGATTCTCAGCCACGCGCTCATCTACTCCTTCATAACGACCGCAAATGAGCACGATGCGGTTCAATCCGGCCAGTTCCTGCCCCATCGCCTGCGTAAACAACCGGCCTTGTGGCGAGAGCAGCATCACGCTCTCCCTGCTTGCCTGCCGGATGCGCTCTTCGCGTGGCCCGATTTTCATCGACTCCACGCATTCAAAAATCGGCCCCGGCTTGAGCACCATGCCTTCGCCTCCTCCAAACGGACGGTCGTCCACTGTCCTGTGTTTGTCTGAGGTAAAGACCCGCAGATCATGGATTGAGATTTCAATGAGCCCGGCTTCGCGCGCCCTGCGCACAATACCGTAATCCAGCGGCCCCCGAAAAAAGTCCGGAAAAATCGTGACGATTTCGAACTTCATTCCGGCAGACCTGCTAATCCTGTCACTTCGCTCCAAACCGCATCCGGGTCTGGTCCTCGATATAATCACGTTGCTGCTGCCGATGCTTTTCTTCTGCTGTCAACGGCGCATCCAGCTCCAGCATGCCTTCCGGCAGCTTCATCTCCACACGCCTCTGCTGGAGTGAAATTTTTTCAATGTACTCGGCAGCCAAAGGGACCAAATGCTCCTTTGCTCCTCTCACCACCAGCAACGGAGCCTCACCGGCGCCGAACTGGACTTCATGCACCGTGCCCACTTGCAAGCCGGCGTTGTATACCGCGCAGCCAACCAGGTCGCTCACGTACAATGTGCCCTCTTCGAGCACGGCGCGTTCGCTGCACGGGACCTGGATTTCGCAGCCCACGAGCGCTTCTGCCTGGGTAATTGAATCCACGCCTTTGAATTTGAGCACCACCTGGCCTTTGTGAAACCAGTATTGCTCTAATTCCATTTCCCGGCGTTGCTCCCGAATATCCAGCGCTAACAACCGCTTGCGCGACGCAAACCGCTCGGGAAAATCAGTGAACAGCGCGGCCGCCACTTCACCCTGGCGTCCCTGAGGCTTAGTCACCTTGGCAATGGTGACAAACTCATCTTGTGCCACTGCACGCTTGCCCTCGTTGGCCGGCACGTCCAACCCATCACGCGCAATCCCGGCGCGCGCTGTGGACCCCGGCACCGGATTATTCAATGATTTCCAGCGTGTAGCGCTTCTTTAACTTCATGCTGGCCGCGCCCAGAATGGTGCGGATGGACTTGGCGGTCCGTCCCTGTTTGCCTATGACCTTCCCCAAATCTCCAGTCGCCACGCGCAGTTCCAAAACGGTAGCTTGCTCACCATCAACTGCGGTTACCTGAACGTCGTTGGGAGCATCCACAAGTGCCTGAGCAATCTGCTCCACTAGCATACGCATGTCGCCGCCCGGTTCTGTCATAAACCGTCCTCCTGCATTGCTGGGGCCGCTAATCCACTTTCAGTTTCCAGGAAGACCGAAAATTACCACTTTAGGCTGCGGTGCCCGCGGGAGCTGCTGGTACCTTGGCTAGCAGCCGCCGGACCGTATCCGAGAGCTGAGCTCCCTTGGAAACCCAGTAATCAATACGGTCGCGTTTCACGTCGACCGTAGCTGGATTGGTGCGCGGGTTGTAAAGACCCACCACCTCTACAGAACGGCCATTGCGCGCACGCTCCTTGTCAATCACTACCACCCGATAATAAGGCTGCTTGCGCGCACCAATGCGCGCCAGTCTGATCATTAACACTGAAACTGGTTTCCTTTCCTAGAGAAACCCAAAAGCTCTGGGCAAGTCGTTATTATCTCGTAAGTTGCAGAGAAATGGCAAATCGCCGTCTCGCCCAAACAAGGATTGAAGTGGAATTTAAGCTGAACCAGGGATGCCTCTATAATCATCCAATACCCTTCGAGCAGCATGGGAGCCTTTGTTTTGGAAACTAAGAAACCAGCGAAATCGGCAGTTCAGCAGTTCAGATCCGTATGGCCGCAGATCAGGGACCTGGTATTGCCCCGGATTCCATTGTTGGTTATCGGGTTTGCTTTGCTGTTCGCCAACCGGATCATGGGGCTGGCGTTGCCTTATTCAACCAGAACCCTGGGCGACGTGATTAATAAGCTCCCGGTTTCGAAATGGTCGTTACCTGCGCCGGCCAAAGCGGCCTTCATCTACCTCAATGGCAGGTATGGACTCGGCTTCCTCACAATTCTCATCCTAGCTGTGGTGTTGGCCACGGTGATTCAGGCTGTAACATCATTCGCGCTCACCCAGTTGCTGTCCAAAGAGGGCCAGCGTGCGATCGCCCAATTACGCGGCAAAGTCCAGGCCCATGTAGGCAAGCTGCCGGTAGCTTATTACGATTCCAACAAGACCGGTGTGCTGGTCTCGCGCATTATGAGCGACGTGGAGGGTGTGCGGAACATCATCGGCACCGGACTCGTGGAAATCGTGGGAGGGCTATTAACGGCGGTGATAGTGCTGCGCCTGATGTGGAAAATGTCGCCCCTGATGACGGGGGTTGCCCTGGGTTTTCTGGTCGTCTTCGGCCTGGCGCTGGGCCGGGCCTTCAAGGTAATCAGGCCGATCTTCCGTGAGCGGGGCAAGATCAACGCTGAAGTTACTGGACGGCTCACCGAATCGCTGGGTGGCGTTCGTGTAGTCAAGGGCTATCATGCTGAGGAACGGGAGCAAAAGGTCTTTGGTTCTGGTGTAGAAAGATTGTTGCAGAACGTCTTGCGTACGCTGACGGCGACTTCCCTGATGAGTCTCTCTTCGACGCTCATGATGGGTCTGGTAAGCGCTATCATCATGTTCTTAGGGGCCAGGCTCTTGTTGACAGGAGTGTGGCACGATTCCTACGACCTGCTTCAATACATTATGTACCTCGGGTTCCTGGCCGCTCCAATCTTTCAAATCACCAACATAGGCACACAGCTTACGGAAGGCCTGGCGGGGCTGGATCGTACCCGGGAGATCATGAGCGAACGCCATGAGCACCAGGACCCGGACCGCACCATCGAGTTGCCGGTGATTCGCGGCGAGTTGAGCTTTGACCATGTCGACTTTTCCTACGAACCCGGCAAGCCCGTGCTGAATGACATCAGCTTCACCGCCCTTCCAGGAACGGTTACGGCTCTGGTCGGCTCTTCCGGTTCGGGCAAGTCCACCATCATCGGGCTAGTGGCCGCGTTTCACAAACCAACCGCCGGCCGGATCCTGGTGGATGGCGCAGACCTGAGTCATGTCCGGCTGGATTCCTACCGGCCCGCGTTGGGAGTGGTGCTTCAGGAATCTTTTCTGTTCGATGGCACCATCCGCGAGAACATTGCGTTCTCCCGCCCTGACGCAACAGAGCAAGAGATCATGCGCGCCTGTGAGATCGCCCACGTGGCGGAGTTTGCGGAAAAATTTAAAGACAAATATGACACCATTATCGGCGAGCGTGGAGTGAAGCTCTCTGGGGGACAGCGCCAGCGGGTCTCGATTGCGCGCGCGGTTCTGGCCGATCCCAGAGTCCTGATCCTGGACGAAGCCACCTCCAGCCTGGATTCAGAGTCTGAAGCCTATATCCAGCAGGGCCTCAAGTACCTGATGCAGGGCCGCACCACATTCGTAATTGCACACCGTCTCTCTACCGTCCGCCAGGCAGACCAGATTCTGGTAGTGGAGGCAGGCCGCATTGTCGAACGCGGCACGCATGCCTCTCTCTTCGAATTGCAGGGAAGGTATTACGAACTCTATACCAAGCAGCACGGCGTGGAATCCAACATGCTTCTGGCGCCGGGAGAAGGCGATAAAGAAGAAGAGAAGCAGGCCGTCGGGCGTGGAGCAGGGGCGGATGCCATGGATCCCATGAGACTGATCAGAGGGCCAGGATTCTGAATCGGGCCGCCGGTCGTCTGAAAAGTTTTTCTATCCTCGGTTACGTGATTGCCCCTGATCACTTCTGCCGAACTTCAAGTCTTCTGCTCCACTGCGGCGGCCACAATCCGCTTGGGCGCTTTTCCCACTTTGATGCGGGCAACTTCCTTCCGGCTGCGGCGATCGAGGATGGAACAGTCATTGCTTCCGGTGTTGCTCACGCAGGAATAGCGCCCATCGGGTGAGAATGCGATCCAGTTAGGCAACTCTCCTACCGGAATTTTGGGGGATACCGTCCCGCTTGCCACATCGTAGATGTACACGTTGCCGGTGGCCAGACTGGCCGCCCAGAGTTGCTTTCCATCCGGTGTCAGGGTCAAGCCGTGAGTGGCGGTATTGAGCAGTGGACGTAGATCAACTCCCACCGGAAGCGACGGGAATTCGACTTTGCGGACCACCTGGCGAGTGGGAATATCCGCAATCACAAAACCATGGAAGCCGCTCAGCGCTGCGTACAAGGTCTTCTCATCCTGACTGACGGCAATAGGACGGGGCACGCCGCCCACAGGAATTTCCGCGATGTATTCCAGCGTCTTGAGGTCGATCATCCTGACTTGATTGGCGCCAATGGAGGTCACGAACATGTGCTGGTTGTTTCCAGCGTTCAAACAATTGTGAGGTCTCTTGATCGGAAGAGTCTTTACCACTTTCATCTCGTCCGCCGCCACAAGCTGAACGCAGTCGCCGTCGGCAATCGGCACAGCCAAGAACCTTCCATCGGGCGTCACCGCACATTGGTTCGGCCGGCCGGCAAGGGTCAGCCGTGCCAAGCACCTTGCCTGAGACGGCATCGAGCACCTTCAGCGCTTTCTCACTTTCGATAGTGGTATAAATCAGGCGTCCACTTGCCGGCACAGCGATCCCGTGGGGACGCTCACCGACAGCCCAATCCTTTACTACCTCCAGGCGTTCCAGGTCGATCACATCGATGTTTGCACCTTCGCTGTTGGTCACGAACAGGAAGGGCCGGTGCCCGCTTTTGAAAGGAAGCGCTATTCCCGAGGCAACGCCGGCAAGCAACAATTGCAGCATCGTCCGGCGGCTGAGTCGGTTCTGCATGCGAGGCCTTCTGGCGGACGCAATTCTATAAAAAGGCCAAGTTGTGCCGCCAAAACGGGAAGGTGACAGATGCACCACGGAGGCCTGAAGAAACTGCCTGTCCTTATGTTCCCCTGCCTTACTCGAGCGATGCAGCCATGCGCGGAACTAGTGTTTTCAGCAGACCCACAAACTGCCTTCGCACCCGCTCTCCAGTCTCCAGAACTTCCAAATGGTTGATAGGCTGACCGGAGATTCCCGCAGCCAGGTTGGTCACGCAGGAGATGGCCAGCACCTTGATCCCGGAATGGCGCGCCACGATCACCTCGGGCACTGTGGACATGCCAACCACGTCTGCGCCAATGGTGCGTAGAAAGCGGATCTCAGCCGGAGTTTCATAACTCGGCCCGGAGACTACGGCATAGACGCCCTCAAAAATATCAATTCCATGGCGGCGGGCCTCTTCCAGAGCCATACGTCGAAAGTCCATGGCGTAAGCTTCCGTCATATCAGAAAATCGCAGGCCAAAGCGTTCATCGTTCGGTCCAATCAGGGGATTGCCGCCCTGAAGATTAATGTGATCCTTGAGCACTACCAGGCAGCCCTGCTTGAGTTGCGAACTGATTCCCCCTGCGGCATTGGTCAGCAATGCGGCCTTGATGCCCAAGCGAACGAAAACCCGCATGGGAAAGGTGACGCGTTGCAAGGAATGTCCTTCGTAATAGTGGACTCGCCCTTGCATTGCGGCCACCGGTATATCGCTGATCTTTCCCACCACCAGGTTTCCCGCATGTCCTATGGCGCTGGTCACGGGAAAATGTGGAATCTGTGAATAGGGAATGACCGTTTTTTCGTCTAGTTCGTCGGCGAAGCCACCCAACCCCGAACCCAATACCAGAACGATCCTGGGTTGCAACTTGATTTTCCCGCGGATGAAGTCCGCCGCCTCACCCGCCTGAGAGTAGTCGTCTTGTTGGAATGGAGTGGAAGAGTTCATTGGGCTTAGCTTTTCATTAACAGGCCAACGATGGATGCCGAGAGAAGATTGGCCATGGTTCCAGCAATCATGGCGCGAAAGCCCAGCTTGGCGAGCACGTTGCGTTTATTGGGAGCCAGGGCCCCGATGCCGCCGATTTGGATTCCTATGGAACTAAGGTTGGCGAAGCCGCACAGCGCAAAGGTGGCTATGGTGAAGGATCGCGGATCCAGGGTCGCCTTCTGCGCGCCCAGCAAAGTATAAGCATAAAGCTCGTTGATCACCATGCGGCTGCCCAGAAGATTTCCCACTGCCGCCGAATCATGCCAGGGCACGCCGATCAGCCAGGCGATGGGCTTAAAGATGGCCCCCAAAACCGTCGCCAGGCTTGCAGGGAACCATGCCCAGTGGTTGTGGATGCCGCCCATCATGCCGTCCAGCGCCGCGACCAGAGCAATGAAGGAGATCAGCATGATGGCAACGTTGAAGGCCAGCTTTCCGCCGTCGATGGTGCCCCGTGCAATCGCTCCCAGCAGGTTCTCATCCTTAGTATTCTCATCTTTGGGCATCTCTACATGGCCGGCGGTCTTGGGTGCTTCCTCTTCCGGCACCAGCATTTTGGCCATCAGGATGGTCCCAGGCGCCGTCATGATAACCGCGCTGAGCAGGTGCTCCGCCTTAACTCCATAAAGGATGTAAGCTCCCATGATCCCGCCGGAAACATGGGCCATGCCCGCGGTCATGATGGTCATCAATTCCGAGCGGGTGCATTCCGGCAGAAACGGACGAATGGTGAGGGGCGCCTCTGTTTGCCCCATGAAAATTGAGGCCGCCACATTCAAGGATTCAGCGCCGCTGATGCTCATGACCCACGTCATGACGACGGCAAATGCCCGGATGATCAACTGCATGATGCCCAGGTAGTACATCAACGCGAAGAATGCAGAAATGAAAATGATGGTCGGCAGCACCTGGAAGACAAAGAAAAAACCCATGGATCCGGGCTCGCTCGGCGGCGTTCCAAGACCGCCGAACACAAATTTCGACCCGGCAAAGGAATAGCCCAGAAAGTTGGTAATGGCTGCGCCCAGCCTGTGCATGGTCGCCTCGCCAAGGGAAAGCCGGAACACGAGGATGGCAAAAAAGAATTGCAGCCCCAGGCCCCACAAGACCGTTTTCAATTTGATAGCCCGGCGGTTCGTGGAGAAAACGTAAGCAATGAAGAGTAAGACAACGATGCCCAGCAATCCCGCGAAGCGTCCCATGCAAGTCCTTGCCGGCGAAACCCCAACAAGCGCCTTCGCCTCAACTTTGATCTCTTGGTACGATGCTACGTAACGGCCGTCCCCGCACCCGCGTGCTCGATGATGCGGTGAATCAACGCGTTGCTCTTCAGCAGAGGGGCAGCGCTCATGGTGTAGCTGGACTGGATCAGAGCGCGCGCCTCTTCGATCTGCTCGCTGCGGTTGTAGTACAGCGTGCACAACGGTTCGTCCACAGCCACCTCGTCCCCCACTTTCTTGTGCACCATCACGCCCACTGCCGGATCGATTACATCATCTTTGGTCGAACGGCCTCCACCCAGGACCAGGCTGGCAACGCCTATCTTTTCGCAATCCACCTGGCTCACGTAGCCTGAGCCAGAGCTGTTGACGTCCATCCTGTGCGTGGCCGTAGGCAACAACCCGATGTTGTCGAGCACTCGCTCGTCGCCACCCTGAAGGCGAACCATCTCACCGAACTTTCGATAGGCGACACCATCGGCGATCAAGGTCGTCGCCAGTTCTCTTCCCTCTTGCACGGTCTTTGTGCGTTCTCCCAAATAAAACATCCAGGCGGAAAGTTCAAGAGTTAATTCGAAAAGGTCCTCCGGCCCGCCTCCCCTGAGAACATCAATGCACTCGATTACCTCCAGGGCATTGCCCACGGCCCGGCCCAATGGCTGGTCCATATCAGTAAGCAGAGCGACCACTTTCTTGCCCATTTGCTCTCCCGTTTCCACCATGAGCTGGGCCAGATGGGCGGCGTCAGCCTCCACTTTCATGAACGCGCCGGAACCAACCTTTACGTCCAGCACCAGGGCGTCAATGCCCTCAGCCAGCTTCTTGCTCATGATGGAAGCGCAGATCAGCGCCGGGCTTTCCACGGTGCCGGTCACGTCGCGCAAGGCGTACATTTTCTTATCGGCGGGAACGATGCTGGCCGTTTGACCAATCATGCAAGAGCCACAGGCTGCCAGCACCTTGCGCATCTCATCCGCTGAAAGATTTACGTTGAATCCGGGAATGGACTCCAGCTTGTCCAGCGTGCCGCCGGTGTGGCCCAGCCCGCGCCCGCTGATCATGGGAACGAGCAACCCGCCCGCCGCCACCACCGGCGCAAGGATCAAGGACGTTTTATCGCCCACTCCACCGGTCGAGTGCTTGTCGACTTTTTTCTGGGGCAGATCGTTCCATTGCAGCACCTCGCCGGAGTGCAGCATGGCCTGAGTGAGCGCAGCCGTTTCAGACCGCGTCATTCCCTTGAGCAACACCGCCATGAGCCAGGCGGATATCTGATAGTCAGGAAGCTGGCCGGCTGTATAGCCGCGGACAACAAACTCGATTTCACCGGCGCTCAGTTCCCGGCCGTCACGCTTCTTGCGAATGAGATCAACGAGACGCATGAATGTTAAGGTTTTGGTTCGCCCTATTGTCTCTTAGAAAGCGTCCGACCAGCTAGTGTAATGCTCAACTTAATGATCTTCGTACTCTTGCAGCGAGCCCATGGAGAAGGCGAAGCGCGAGGTCCTCCTGACCGACGGTATTGCTGGAAAAGAAATAAATTACAAAATCGCGTGGCGGAGTTTATTAAGTAGCTGAAAGAAACTAAGTAGAGAAAGAATGGCCCCCGGCGGCGTTCGGTACTTCCATGGGAAGCAAGCGCGGCCGGAGGCATATGGGCTAGCTGAACCCTTCACAAAAAATTATGCCAAATCGAGAACGCTAAAGCTGTGCACTTTTGCACAGTTTCTGACTTTTGTCCGGCACGAGTATCCCATTTGGCCGAGAAGCGGGAACTGGCCGCCAGGATTGTGACCAAATTGGGACGCGCCCTCAAGTAGTCGCTCTTCCTAAGGCATCGTTGAGCATTGCCGCCAGGCGCAGCCCGGCCAACGCCAGCCTTTCATCAACAACGCTGATGTTTGCCTGATAGTAAGCCTGATCTACCGCTCCGCCATCATTCACCCACACCTGTTTGGCCAGACGCAGGGATTCATTGGCCCAGTCTTGGGGTGTGCCGCCCGCTTGCAGCTTCTTGCTGACAATCATCTGTTCCAGAAAAGCCACGTACTCCTGCTCCGATCGTCCCGTGTGCTCGATCAGGCCGGTGTCCCATTCAGAGTGGAGATTGCACGGATATTTGCCGCATTGCGCCGAGCCGAATTCCACGATATGAATGCCGTTTCCTCCACGCGCCTCGTCTACGGCATGCATGGGCTGGTGAATGTCCCCGACGAAGTGGACCAGAAATTTCAGCGCCTCCAGGCGGTCCGGCTGAGATGCATTCTTGTCGGCCAGCATTTGCTTGAAGAGGGTGATGCGGTCCACAACACAATTGTGATGGTCGGTTTGCGAGGAGGGACGTTTCTCGTCCGGCCGGTAGCAGTCGCGTTCTTCGGAAAAGCCCGCAGAGTCTTTGGGGATATCAACAAAATGCCAGCCGTAGGATTCCGGGCGCTGTGGCCGGACTTCATCCGCCCAGGTGGAAATCATCGCCAGGTCAGTGTTGCCCAGCAAGGTTTGAAGGTTTTGTTTTGCGCTGGAGCTCAAATGATTGAGGGCAATATCAGCGACGATCCGGTGTCCCTTATAACCCCAGGCAAATGACTGCGAACAAGGTAAAACCACAAGCAGGAGAAGGGCAGGAATTCTTTTCATGGGATTTTTCCAGCGGTTGCGATTCTACTAGAAATCCCGGAAGCGGGTCTGATATTCGCGCCGTATACGGGTGAAGTGGACTGCGCGATATTTGCCGTGCAGCCACATCATGAGGCCCACCATCAAGAGCTGCATTGGGCCCAACCTCAAGAATTCCGCCTGAAACTCGCGGACGCTGGCCAAATGATAAGCTGCCCAAAGCACCGCCACGGTCCCCAGCAATAAGCCGATTAGCCTTTCTAACCAGGTAGCCATATAGCGACTCCAAAAAACTGCTCTGCTTGATTGAACCCGCTATTCCGGAAGAAGTCTCCGTCACATGCTCAGATTCCGCGAGTTGTGCTAAGGTCTGGGCTATGCTCCAGGGTCTGCCTTCCCGGCCATTTCTCCGCGCGCCTCTCATCTTCTCGCTGCTGCCGCTGTTACTGATGATGCCGACCACAATCCTGGCTTCAACCCACAAGATCGGCAGCGACCTTTTCGCCTACATTTCTGAAAATGACAGCAGCGCCAACTCGACTTTTCTGATCACAACCGCAGGTATCCTCGTCGTGGATACAGGATTGAACGACCAGGAAGGGCGTAAGCTGCTGGCAGAGATCCGCAAAATCTCGGCCCTGCCCGTGCGCTACATTGTGAACACGCACTACCACCCCGACCACCGCGGTGGAAACAGCGCAGTGGGTCCCGGAGCAACCATCATCAGCACCACATTTACGCTCAGCCAGGAAGCAGGCCGCATTCCGGCGTATTCCTCGGCCCCGGAGAAAATTACGTTCACCGGCAGGATCAGACTCTATCTGGGTGGATATGAGATCGAAATTTATTTTCCTGGACCGGGACACACGATGGGAGATGCCGTGGTCTATTTTCCCCAACAACGCGCAATTGCCACCGGGGACCTCTTTCTCACTAACTGCTCCCCCGCAATGGACCAGGGCGATATGGAGAACTGGATCGCGATTCTTGATTCCATGCTCAAGGCGCCGATTGAAACCGTGGTGCCAGGGCATTTCGAACTGGCAGGCAAAGAGCAGTTGCAACGCTTCCGTGACTACCTCGCTGACCTGCGCGATCAGGTCTCGCCACTGTTCCATTCCGGCGTTCCGCTGGAGCAAGTCCTGAAGAGGCTCGATCTGAGCAAATACAAGGATTTTCGCCAGTATCCGCAATATGAAGCCACATTCACGGATAACGCCGCCTCCTACTACCGGCAGCGCGAAGCGCGAGCCCAACATCACTGAACTCGGTAAAGCAGTGGCGAATTTGCCCGATGCCGGAAACTCAGCCACCCTCGGACTTACCCCTCGTGAGTATGATTGGCTTATGCCGATTACCACCATCATCGAGCCGTTCCGCATCAAGAGTGTGGAGCCTATCCGTTGCACTACACGCAGCCAGCGTGAACAACTCCTGCAAAAGGCGCACTATAACCTCTTTCTGCTGCCTTCTCAGGACGTGTTGATTGATCTGCTGACCGACTCCGGAACGGGCGCCATGTCCACCGAACAATGGGCGGCGATGATGCGCGGCGATGAAAGCTACGCCGGCAGCCCCTCCTTCGATCGCTTTCGAGCTTCAGTGCAGGATATCTTTGGGTATCGGCACGTAATTCCGACACATCAGGGCCGAGCCGCCGAACGCATACTCTTCGCCACGATCTGCAAGAAAGGCGATATTGTCCCCAACAACACGCACTTCGATACCACCCGTGCCAACATCGAATTTGTGGGAGCTGAGGCGATCGATCTGCCCAGTCCTGAATCCGCGCAACCGTCGTTGTTCCATCCGTTTAAAGGCGACATGAATATTACCGCGCTGGAGCAGTTGATTGAGCGTGCCGGACGCAACCGTATTCCCCTGGTCATGCTCACCATCACCAACAACTCCGGCGGAGGACAACCGGTCTCCATGGCTAATGCGCGAGCAGTCAGCGAGCTCTGCCGCCGTCACAAAATACCGCTCTATTTCGATGCCTGCCGCTTTGCCGAGAACGCCTACTTCATCAAGTTGCGTGAATCCGGCTACGAACTTAAAAGCCCGAAACAGATCGCACAGGAGATGTTCGCGCTGGGCGATGGCTGCACCATGTCCGCCAAGAAGGACGGTATGGCCAACATCGGCGGCTTTCTGTGCACCAATGACGATCTCCTGGCACAACAAGAAAAAGACTTGCTGATTCTGGGTGAAGGCTATCCGACGTATGGCGGTCTTGCGGGACGCGACCTGGAGGCAATAGCGGTAGGACTACAGGAAGCGCTCGATGAAGACTACCTGAGGTATCGTACGACGTCCACGGCGTATCTTGGCAATCACATCTCTGAACACGGAGTTCCCATTGTGCAGCCGCCGGGCGGACATGCCATTTATCTTGACGCCCGCGCCTTCCTCCCCTGGATTCCTCTGGAACAGTTTCCCGGCGTTGCTTTGGCCAACGAGTTGTATCTTGAAGGCGGAATCCGCTCGGTGGAGATTGGCACACTCATGTTCGCCGAAGCTGCCCACATGGACCTGGTTCGTTTGGCGATTCCGCGCCGCGTCTACACCCAGAGCCACATTGACTACGTGGTGGAGGTGATCCTGCAAGTCTGGGCCCATCGCCAGAAGATTTCCGGGCTGCGCCTGGTTTCGCAGGCGCCTTTCCTGCGCCACTTCACCGCCAGGCTGGAGCCCCTGGAACGAACATCTTGACCTAAATTTAGGCCGGAGCCTGCCCCGAAAATTCACTGCTTCTTAACTTGTTCTTAATATCCGCTTGCTATAAGTAATACCAGTCCAATTGTGAATTAACCTCACTGCTTGAAAGGGAGTTCCCTCCACCTCAAAACGGGAACTCCCTTTTTTGCTCCGCCAGCAAGAAAATTTACCTGCGGGTGGGCCTTGATACCCACTGGGGTAATGTGTCACCCCGGCTGAAATGTTGGCAGAACCGTTTTGCCCTCCGGACTGCGCATTTGGTTCAGCTGCATGTCCATCCACGCTGCCGCAGGTCCTTCTCCTTATACCTGTTGCAGCGACAGATGATGACTGGCTTGGCTTTA
Source organism: Candidatus Angelobacter sp. (assembly GCA_035294925.1). Classification (GTDB taxonomy): domain Bacteria; phylum Acidobacteriota; class Terriglobia; order Terriglobales; family Acidobacteriaceae; genus Angelobacter. Next base: position 28,622 of record DATGJZ010000002.1, read on the forward strand.
TTCACGGTCATCCAAAGACCCGCAGGAGAATAAGGCACACTTCGTCCTCGGGCCCGTTCGGGCGCCGTTGGTAGCGGTTATTCGATTCATATCAGTTATAACGTGGCCTACAACAACAAGACCTGTTATAACAAGTAGACGCGAACTGCAGCATACCGCGAAAATCTTGAGAATGCAACCAGTTCAAAAGGCATTGGGTGCTCGGATTCGTGAATTGCGACTGAAGAAAGGCTGGTCGCAGGAAGAGTTTGCGGACAATTGCGGCATTCACCGTAGCCACATGGGAGAGATCGAACGCGGAGAGACCAATCTCACGCTCTCAACCTTGCTGGTGGTCTCAAAGCGGCTGGAGATATCCATCTCCGCTCTTTTCAAAGGGATAGCGTAAAGATATCGCTTCATGCATGGATCGGCCCTGCAGGTTGGCTCCGAGTGTATCCGTGTCCCTGATTCCCACATCAACGGGCCTATTTGGGCAAGTCTTCCAAAAAAGAATCCTCGTTCTGCGCTGAAACAGCATTCATGCCGTGATGCGCTTGGCTGAGCGAGGGCAGGGTCATGAAAAACACTTCAAGAATTCATTTCAAGGATGAAAAGTTAGAATTCTCTAACTCAGATAATTGCGGCTCAAGAGCATTTCGGCGAGCAGCTAATGGTCAGTCCCTAATGGATGCTTTGTGCGATAGAGCTGCCAGGTGTGCCAGAGGATTCTGAGCGTGGCCAGAACCGGGATGGAGAGGAAAACACCAATCACACCAGCCACTTCTCCGCCAGCCAGCACGCCGAAAAGCACCGCCAGCGGATGCAGCTTCAACTTGTCACCCAGAATCCTGGGAGAATTCACGTAATCCTGCAGGCCGCGCCAGACCAGCAGAAAAATGAATATCCACAGCAGATGGTTGTAGCCGGTCAGAAAAGCTATTCCCAGAATCAGCAGGCCCCCTAACACTGGACCCACGACGGGGACAAATTCCAGCGCGCCGGCAGCGGGCCCCAGGGCAAAGGCGTATTGAACGCCCATCAACCACAGGACGAAGGTGACCACCACCATCGCCAGCGCTGACAGCAAGAGTTGGGCGCGAAGAAAATCTCCCAGCATGAGGTTCATCTGCTGTAAAGTAGCGGCCACGATCTGACGGCTGCGCTGGTTCTCTACCGAGTCAATGATTTTCTGACCAAACTCCCGCCCGTCTTTTAAAAAGAAGATCGCCAGGATGGGCACCAGGAACAGCCACCACACGCCTTGCAAGGTCCGTGCAGCGCGCAAGACCAGGTTCTGGGTGGCGCTGATGATTTCGCCACGATGCTCCATCAGGAAGCTTTGCACGCGTTCCTGTGTCGCCTCGCTCCACCCGTGCTGACTAGCCACCTGCCGGGTGATTTGCCCCTCGGTGATCTGTTGCGCTAACTGCGGCGCTTGCCGCACAAGCGTCTGGGCTTCCTGCACTACCAGCGGCGCAGCCAGATCCAACACCAGAACCAATCCGGCCACAAAAATCATGTAAACCACCGCGATTGCGCCGTTACGCGATCCGCGAAGCCATCCTTCCAGGCGGGCCACCGGCGACTCCAACAAGTAAGCGAAGAAGATGGCAAACAGGAAGGTAATCAGCACCCGCCAGGCGGAGTAAACAAACAACAGCCCGAGGCCAAACACCAGCACGGTCAACAGCGCCTGCGCCGTCTTCTTGTCCAAGAATTTCAAAGCTACATCCTAGCAGTAGAAGATTGCCAAAATTGCAATATATGCCAAATTGCCAAGATTTGATGGACAGCCCTGAGCTATGAACCTCTAACTTCCAGCGAACGAAATGGTGCAGCCCGCTTTCTTGTTTTGTTTTAAATTTTGGCAATGACGGCGATCATGGCAATTATGGCAATCCATCAACTGGCGGCCGCTTCCTCAAATGCCTTCAACGGGTACCCTTTGTCGCGCCAGCCGAAAAAGCCTCCAGCCAGCGGACGCACCCTCTTGATTCCTTTTTTTCTGAGTTGCAGCGCCGCACGGGCGCTGGAGGCCTCGTTCGGTCAAGTGCAGTACAGCACTACATCGCCGTCCCTTGGGATCTCCTCATACCGGTACTCCAGTTCATCAGGAGCCATCCGTATGGCGTTGGGCAAAGTTCTAGGGTCAGGCAGAAAATCCAGGCCATGACGGAGGTCCACCACAACCACGGTTTCGCCGGCCTGAATCCGTTGCAACAATTCTTCCGGAGTGATGCGCTCCATCCAGATTTCGCGAGCAAACTTGCGGCGTTGCCAGTACTTGAAGGTGATGTACGCGGCAGGAATCACAAACAGCAGCGCTAATACGATGGCCCATTTGAACTGTCCCATCCACAACGCAATGTCGGACACTCTCTCCCGGAATATATAGCCTATCCCCAGAAAGCAGCCGCACCACAGAACGGACCCCAGCACATTGAAGGTGAGGAATTTTGGCAGGCTCACGCCTGCGCTCCCCGCCAGCGGCGCGGCCACAGCATTCAGGCCGGGAATGAACTTGGTGATCAGCAGGCTCTTGGGGCCGTATTTCTCAATCAAAGTGCTGGTGCGACGGACGCAGGTGTCCGGCTCCAGGGACATGCGGCAGATAAACTGGAGCACACGGTGGTTGCCCCGTTGGCCGATTCGAAACCAGAAGAGGTCACCCACAAGACAGCCAAACACGGAAACCCCCAGAGCAGCCCAGAAGTCAAAGGGCCCCCTCGCGGACATGGCTCCCGCGGCCAGCAACACCGGGGCCGCCGGCAACGGCAGCCCAATCTGCTCGGCGAGAACCCACGCTGCCAGAACGATGTACCCGTGCTGAGTCAGGAATTGTATGAGAGCTTCCACTGCTCAATTATGGCATCAACAGCGTGTGGATTTTAGTGGTGATCTGGTGTTGAGGATCGGCCCCTCGAGTTGCGGGTTGAAACCCGTGTCAGCACGACCGATAGGATGGGCAGACATGATTTCGCCCTACCAGATGCAGGCGCAGCCCCACTCCTGCCAGCGTTCAAGAGCGTCCAATCAACTGCAAGAATAGCTCTTTGACTGAATGCCAATCGCTAATTGCTTGTTTTCAGCTTGGCGCTCAGACGCGCCTTATACCGGGCACCGGTATTCTTGTGGATCACGCCTTGCTTTACAGCCTTATCAATCATGGAAACGGTCTCTCCGAACAGAGACTTTGACTGAGCGGAATCACCGGCCTGCACTGCGGCGCGATACTTGCGCAAAGCCGTGCGAAAGCGGGACTTATTGGTGCGGTTCTGGATGGTACGCTTCTCGGTTTGACGGGCGCGCTTCAGCGCCGAAAAATGATTTGCCATGTTGCTTGTATTGGTCCTTTGAGAAAGATTCTTTCGACAGGGGTTCAGGCAGCCGAAGTGTTTATTTTACTGGCATTTAGCCGCGCTGGTCAATGACCTTAGCTGGTTAATCGGTCTATCCTCGGTTATCAGCTTCGCGTGATCCAGGAGAGGAATTTCTTGAGAAAATCTCAGGATTCTGTCTGCAACTTAAGACGGGTTCGCGCCGATAAAGACAGGACGTTGAGCCAAGGCGGCTCTGATGGGTTTTATGTAGATTTCAACAATTTTTTAGCCCGTAATTCACAATCCAAAAATCGCAGATCTTCGCTTCCGGCCCAAGCATCTAACTCTAAGGGGCAGCGGCTCGGAGGTCGCCTACAAGATTTGTTGACTTCGGCCTATAGGGCGGGTACTCTCTCTTTGAATGGTAGTGCCTCCACGCTTTTGTGGCCCAGCAGTCCCGTTTCCCCACTCCCAAAAAGCAGTTCTGCGCAAATCCAGTGTTTGTGTGCTGAAAGAAGCTCGTGATTGGGGTTTGGTTTTGCTTTTTAGCCAGGAGCTGATGGCTAAAAACTAAAGGCAGTTATTTTGTGGTTTTCGTTAGAAGCCAGGAGCTGGTAGATGTTTTTTTATGAAAAAAAGTATTGAAATCGTCCCTAACATCGAGAACCTGTTTGGCACTCGCGATGAAAACCTCCAGATCATGGAGGAAGGGCTGAAGGTCACCATACAACTAAAGACGGATGCGGTGCAGATTGAGGGCGCCGCCCGAGACGTGGCCCGCGCAGAGCAAATTTTTACCGACTTCGATCACCTGACGCGCACCGGCCATGATTTCAAGAACGGCGATCTGGGCGCCATGCTGAAAGTGGTTACGCAGGATGAATCCACTACCCTGCGCGGTCTGGCAGAAGCAGGCAAGCAACGCTCGTTTGGCAAGCGCCAGGTGCAGCCTAAGAGCATGAACCAACGCCGCTATCTGGATGCAATCGAAAAGTACGACATGGTGTTCTCCATCGGTCCGGCGGGAACGGGGAAAACTTATCTGGCGGTGGCCATGGCCGTCTCAGCGTTGAACAACAAGAAGGTGAGCCGGATTATCCTGGCGCGTCCCGCGGTGGAAGCGGGCGAGCGCCTGGGCTTTCTGCCGGGAACATTGCAGGAAAAAGTTGATCCCTATCTGCGCCCGCTGTACGACGCCCTGTATGAACTCATGGACCAGGAGCGCGTGGACCGCTGCCTGGAGAAGAACATCATCGAAATTGCGCCCATTGCCTTCATGCGCGGCCGCACTCTGAACGACTCCTTCATCATTCTGGACGAGGCACAGAACACCACGTCTGAGCAGATGAAGATGTTTGTCACGCGCCTGGGCTTTAATTCCAAGGCGGTCATTACCGGCGACATCACACAGATTGATTTGCCCAATGCCAAGAAGAGCGGCCTGCTGGAAGCCAGCGAAGTTCTGAAGGACGTGGAAGGAATCTCATTCAACTATTTCGGCGACGAGGACGTGGTGCGCCACAACCTGGTCTCACGCATCGTGCGCGCCTACGACGAGCGCTCCCGCAGCCAGCAAATGTCACTGGAACTGGCCAAGCAACCGCGTGAGGAATCGCAGGAGGAGCCGCTGCAACAGTAGACGGCTCCTAGCTACTAGCCGCTAGCTTCGAGCGAAGGTCGAAAGCAAAACCTTCTGGGCCACGAATACACGTGAATGAACGCAAACCAAAAAACTAAGATCAAACCAGAAGCCAGCAGCCAGGAGCTAGCAGCTTTCTTGCCGTGCTCATCATAGAACGACCTCTCGAAAAGATAACCACCTCGGGGCTTGAGCGTTTTGCGCGCCGGGCGCAAAAGCTTGCCGGCATCTCAGGCCAGGTGGACATCCTGATCACCGGCAATCGCCGGCTCCGGGAGTTGAACCGACGGTTTCGCAAGAAGGATAAGCCAACGGATGTGCTCTCATTCCCTCGTCCTGACGGCGGAGACATCGCTATCTCAGCCGAGATTGCAGCCCGCAACGCCGCCCGCTACGGGCACGCTACAGACGGCGAATTGAAAATCCTCATCCTGCACGGCATGTTGCATCTGGCTGGTTACGACCACGAGCGGGATAATGGAGAGATGGCAGCCAGGGAAGCTGCACTACGGCGGCGACTGAAGTTGCCAAATGCGCTGCTTGAAAGATTGGGGAGATTGCCAAAATCGCCGTAATTGCCAAAATTGCCAAGATTTGAAAGCAACAACAAAACCACGTAACCACAAAGGACACGAAAGAACACGGAGATTATTTTTTGGTAATTAAGGCAATTTTCGCAATCTGGGGTTAGCTAGCTGCTTCTTATGGCTTCGCTCGTCATTTATGCCGTGATTCTGCTGCTGTGCGGCCTGCTCGCGCTGGTCTCCTACGTGGAGCGCCTGTATACCGAGAGCGGAAAGTTTCTTACCCGGGAATTTCAGGAAAATATTGAGGCCTTCGAACGCCTGGTTGAGCCAAAGCTAGGATCCGCCAGCGGACGCGCGGCCCTGGCCATCGCCGTCCTGGGGCAGATTTCCACCGCGACCATCGCCTTCCTGATCGCCTATCTGGTCTTCTCCGGCGATCGATGGACGGTGCCGGAGGTGGCGCAGGCAGCCGTGGGCCTGGTGATCGTTGTGATTGTGTGCAACCGGCTGGCGCCGTATGTCATGTTCACCCGTACCCGGGGCGAATGGCTGGTCCGCTTTGTTCCGCTGCTGAAAGGGCTTATTTACCTGATGCTGCCCATCACGCTGGTCCTCGGATTCAGCTTGTCCGTGGCCGCACTGGCAAAGGAGCACGAACCGGAGGAGCACGATCATCCTTCAGAAGCGGTGGATGCGCTGATTGAGGCGGGACAGGAAGAAGGGATTCTGGAAGAGAGCGACCGGGCGCTGATTCAATCCGTGGTTGAATTTGGCGACAAGACAGTGCGCGAGGTGATGACGCCGCGTCCGGAAATTTTTGCCGTTCCCGCCGATACCACGATCGAAGAATTTGCCGCCATGTTGCGTGGCAAACCCTACTCCCGCGTGCCTATTTATGTTTCCAACATTGACCAGATCCAGGGCATGGTGCTGTCCCACGACCTGATTGCCATCCCGGCAGAAGAGGCCAGGACCACCATGGTGCGCAAGCTGATGCGCCCGGTCATCTTTGTTCCTGAAACGAAAAAGACGTCGGAGCTGCTGCGCGAGATGCAGCGGGACAACGTTCACATGGCAATCGTGATTGACGAATATGGTTCCGTTGCAGGCATCGTCACCATGGAAGATCTGCTGGAAGAGATAGTGGGCGAGATTCGCGACGAGCATGAACAGGGCAACGAAATTGTTGCCGAAAGCGATAACGCTTACGTCGTCCGAGGCAACGTGGACGTGGACCGCCTTCAGGAGCTGTTCGATCTGCGCGTGGAGCCGAGGGATGCAGCCACCATCGGCGGCCTGGTAAGCGCCATCGCCGGGCGCATCCCGCGTCCGGGCGAGGTGATTGAGGATGACGGCCTGCGCTTTGAGGTTCTGGAATCCACCGACCGCAGGGTGGAAAAAGTCAGGGTAGGGCTCAGTAAGTGAGTTCGTTTTGACCAAAGGCAACACCGCGCAAGAGGAGGCACGCCGAGACCCGTGAACCAGCCAGTCTGAGCCAATCCAAATGTGTGCAATTTTGCACAGTTTTTTCCCAACCAAATCTGCAATCGTTTCCAAGTGCTGCTTTTCACCTGGCCGCCAGCTAGTCGAACGCTTTTCACTCGATTGCGCTTCTGAAGACCCTCTACCGTGGTAACAGGATTCGCTCATTCCGCACGGAGTGGGTACTCGGCCTCGGGGAGCGCATGCCAGCCAAGCAAGGGCTAAAGCAGCCGCGAGCAAGTAAGAATTCCAGAATGCAGGCCCTGAGGAGCAGCGCCCCGTGAAGATCCACTTAATCAACCCGAGCAGCGTATCTTTCGGCACCGCGGTGATAACGCCGCGTTGGCTGTACGTGCTGGCCGGGGCAACACCGCGAGGCTACGGCGATCCGCATCTTGTGGACGAGACCCTGGCCCCATTGGATCCGTCTGACGTCCAGGCCGGTGATGTTGTCGGCATCAGCATTCACACGGGCAACGTACTTCGCGGATACGAGATTGGCAACGCGGCCCGCCAACGGGGAGCGACTGTGGTTTTTGGTGGAATTCACGCGACGCTTTATCCCGAGGAAGCGGCGGAACTGGGCGGCGCACACGCTGTGGTAAAAGGCGACGGCGACATGGTTTGGGCCAGCGTCCTGGCTGACCATGTTAAGGGGAAACTCAAGCCGCTGTATGCCGGGGGCCGGATTGAAGCAAGTGACTTTGTTCCCGCGCGCTGGGAGCTGATGCCACGCAACCGGTACATGTGGGCCTCAGTGCAAACCGTCCGTGGCTGCCCCAAGCATTGTTCGTTCTGTTCCGTGTGGCGCACAGACGGACAGCGCCCGCGACAGCGTTCTTCAGATGCGGTGATAGAAGAAGTGGTCCAGTTGCGCCGGCTCGGCTTCCGCTTTATCGCCCTGGCCGACGACAATTTCTATCCGGTGACGCTCACCGACCTTGCGCTGGCGGAGAAGCAGAACAACACACAACGCCTGCATGAGCTCCAATCCATTCGCGCGGAACGGTTTGAGCTGATGGAGCGGCTGGCAAAGCTGCCCAAAGACACGATTCTGTTTACCCAGATCACCATGGAAGCGGGCGCAGATCCTGAGTTTCTAACGGCGATGCGGGCCGCACACATTCAAGGCGTGCTGGTGGGCGTGGAAGCCGTGACTCCGGAAGGATTGAAGGACGTATATAAAGATTTCAACTGCGTGGGAGCCAACCTGGCGGAGCGCCTGCGCACTTTTCGGCGTCATGGGATTTACGTGCTTGGGTCTTTCATCTTTGGCCTGCCCAGCGATCGCCCCCAGACTTTCGGAGCCACGGCGGCACTGGCCGAACAGGCGGACCTGGCCTTCGCGCAGTTTGTCATGCTGACACCGTATCCCGGGACCGTTGACTTTATCCGCTGGGAAAAGACGATGGAGGGCGATCCCACGCGAATTGGTGGCGTGCCGCTTACGCGAGTGTGGCTCATTCCCAGGGCGGTTCGTCCGCAACTCTTCTGGTCTCATCCGGTGATGTCCGCGGACGAGATCCGGCGGCGGACACAGGATGTGTGGGACCGCTTCTATAGCCTTCGCCTGATCTGGAATCGCGCCCAGTTTATTCCCTCGCTCAAGGGCCGGCTCGCCTTCGTGCTGATTTCAAAGCTTTACCGCCGCATGTATGCGGACACAGGAATCGCCACAGACAGCGCCCGGCTGGCATGGTCCGCGCGGTGGGCGCGCTGGCTGGCAAAGTCATGCCGTCGTTTGTTCTCTGGCCCACTGATGCCGGATTTGCAGGTACCTCCGCGTGTGAGCTTTTGATCCTCTAATCATCCCGCAGCCTGATTATTTTTTCCGCAAGAGTTGTGACACCCAATCTCGAAGCTGGTCCGGCGCTATTTTGGAGCGTATCCCTTGCGCCTGGGATAGATAGCTATAGATCTCGTCTTCCGGCATTGCGGGATAGGCTTCCCGCAATCCGGGAACGATTCGTCCCAGATAGGCAAGGGTCGGAGCGCCGATGGGCAGTTCCTTGTTTGAGGTGGTGAAGGAGAAAATGGGGTGGCCGTCTTCGCTGCCTATGTATACCAGATGATCATAGAGTGGGTTGGCAGTCTTGGGTTGATCGTAGAGTGAATCAGGAGTATGCAGCTTGAGTCCCGCCTTCCTGTCGATGGACTCCGGCGCAGGAAGAACGTTGGCCAGCTTCTCACGACGTTCAACTCCGTTTTCCTGCAGGACTACATCGTTGAACTGCTCGTAGGTAATCAGGTACATCCGGCCGAGCACCTTCGAATTTGCGGCATGGCGAATGAATGCGCTCGCGCCGCCCCATTTCGCGATGCTGCGTTCCTCGTCGGCAAAATAAAGCTCATACTGTGGCAGCACGTGAGGTTTGTCCGCCAGCGGATCACTACTGTCCCGGCAGCCCGGATTGGGTGAAGTTGCTCCTGGAGGAGTGCAACCCTTGATATAACACATGAAGCGCTGACGGTTCAGGTTCGATCCATAGCTTGCATACCAAACCAGCGTTTTCGGATTGAAGTTGATCTGCGCCACCGCATCGCCACCCAGCGGCAAGGGCAGCATGGAGGTTGACACTGCTAACGCGAAGATTCCAGCGAAGATGCGGCGGTTCTTGAGCAAAGTCATTTTCCCTTTCTGTTACTGCCTGGTCACGGCATGATAAACCACTCACTTTCCCGACAAGGCCGCGAAACCGTCTGTATTGATGATTTCTTTGCCAGCATGCGTAACAACGTCCGCAGGAATTTGGTAGCTGGGTAAGGGATCCTTCGCTTCGCTCAGGATTTCACCCTTCGACAAGCTCAGGGCAGGCTCTGCGGGCTCGGACGCCCGCAAACGGCTCAAGTTGGTAATTTGGTAGTTTGAGGTCAAAGCCTGTTCGCTTATTCCAGGCCGGACATTCAAGTTTTCTCGGGCGGGAATGGAAGGGGTGTCAGCGTGCGTAACAGCCTTACGAACCATAGGGGACAGGTCACAAGGGACAGGGGATAGGGAATTCAGTCCGGGATTCTTCACTCCATCAGAGCAACCGGAAATCACGCCAGCCTCCGCAACAGTGTTACAACCCTTGTCTTTATTGATGATTTCTGATTGGGGAAGCTCGAAGCCCAGGTGCTTTTGCCAGGGCTCCTTGAAGTCTTCCAACTGGTAGCCACGGGCAGGGTTGGCTGAGCCAATCCGCTGGACGCGGGGGTGAGTGTGGAAGGCGCCTAGCAGGCGAGCGAGGGTGTGAGCCGAGAGGCGGCCGTCTACGTCCCAAGGACGCTCAGGGAGGGAATGCATCCAGTCCAGCAGGACGGCGGTGGAGAGACGCTCGGGATAGGCGTGGTGGGCGAAGCAGTCGCGGACGGCAGCGAGGAGTTGCAGGCTGCTTTGGAGATGGAAGGCGGCTTCCTGTTCAAAGATGGCGGTGAGGGCCTGACGGGCCCGGGTGGGCCATTCACCTCCCACTATGTGGGCGAGTTGGAGCAGAGGCTCGCACAGGTCCTGGCGGCGGGGCGAGAGGTTGGGAGGAAAGTCTTCTTCGGGATAGGGAGGGAACTTTTCCAGATCGGGTAAATTCTGCTCGGCCCAGGCAGAGAGGCGCTGCTGCAGAGGCTCGGCATCTTGTGTGGCTTGACGGAGATGGAAACGCTCTACCATCGGGTGATCGCGCGTGATCCACGGCAAGCCGGGACAGGTCGATTGATCTGGTGATCGGAAACCGCTCTCGGCGTTGGCTTTGGCTTTATCCATTGGGTGGCAGTTCGTGACTTTCAAGGGTTCGAGGATGATGGGGAGGGAGCGGTCGGCTAGCTCTTCCGGGAGTTGGCCCCTGCCGGCAAAGGCTTTGGGGCAGAAGACGTTGTAGTCTTCAACAGCGCTGGTGTAGCCGAGGCCGAGATGATAGCTGCCGGCGAGGATGGCGCGCAGAGCTGGGGCCTTGCTGCGGGCGCGGGTGCCGACGGTGCCCTGGCATTCGTCGAGCAGGAGAGTGGCGACAGGCTCCAGTTTCATGCGGAGGGTGAGGTTGGAGACGGTGAAGCCGGAGGTGAGGGCCGGATCTTCACAGAGCAGGTTGAGCAATTGCAGGCAGAGCGTTTTGCCGGACTGCTTGTGTGTTGATTGGATGGAGAGGTATGGGGTGACCTGGGCGGTGTAGAAGCAGTAGGTGTGGAGTACCCAGAGAGCCAGGACGGTACGCTGGTGGTCAGAGCACTGCAGGTAGCGGCCGATAAAACCGCTCACTTGTGAGAGGACATCGGGTTCTGTGGAGACGGTGCGAGATTGCTTGGACATTTGAAACCCCTTAAAGAGTTGGTAAGTGGGTAACTTGGTAACTTGGTAATTGAAAGAGCTGGCCTTTGGCCTTTGGCTGAACTGCAACATCAACTGCCACTGCAACAGCAAAGCCGGAGTGGGCGACCGCAGAGACTTGGGACCAAAATGCAGACTTGGCCATTGGCTCTTGGCTCTTAGCTCTTGGCCTTTGGCTGGAACCGCAGCACCAGGAGCAAAGGCAAAATTTGATGGCCCGCGGTTGGTAACACTCTGGTCGGCAATGGGCAGATCCATCAGCAGCGCAGAATAGCTGGGGAAAACGGGCGGTGCAACTTTAGGTGTACTAATTCTCACCGCGTAAATACTGGGGATTGAGGAGGGGGCAACCTAAATTACTCTTGTTTTCAATAGGGTGGAGTAGAAGCCTGCAAATAATCCAGTGACCCACGGCACGTCGGGGGTCAGTGTGCCACCTGTCCCCCAACCCCATCACGCGCAAGAGCGGGGCGCGGCGGGGGCCCCGTTACTCCAACAGTCCTGTTCTCGGCAGGCCCTCTGGCTGGGCCAGGGGGGCGGGTCTTGGGCCAGCTCGTTTGAGCGCAAACTCTCAGGCTTTCGTAAGCTGCTTACAACTCTCTTCTATTAAGTGCAAACTGAGCATGAGATTGGCTTGTGTCCACAACAGTGGAACATGATCATTTGCGACATACTGCCCATTCTCAAGGTAGTAAAGTTCCGGGCATCGGTAAGGTAAGAAGTTCGGGTTGGTCTCAGACGTGAGCTGGCCAAGCGATCGATTCAAGTACTCGGCCTGCCGCCCGAGGTCTTCATTGCTGATGTTGCGCTGGAATCGAGTTGCGTGGATGCAGGACATGATCGGATCGAACAATGTCCATTGTGCTTCCTGGCCTTTATCAGGCAATAGCTGGTCCCGTACGGCCAAACTGTCGCTGAAGTCCGCGGTGCGCGCACCTTCAGGAAGCTTGGTTTTGTAATCCGGCGCCCAGTAGGAATCGCCCAGATAGCGGCGTATCCCGTATCCGCCTTGCAAATGCTCGCGCGTATTAGCAAGGATTTCGTCCAACTTTTGTTGATCGTCCACTACCTGAAGAGGGTAGATGAGAAAGAGCAGGGCGGCATCATAGGCCCGCCGTTTAGTCTTGTCGGACTGAATACACTCATTGGGCAAAATTGAGTTCAGGTGTTGCCGCCCTTCGCCGATCAGCAATTTCACAATCTCCAGGGTGGATTGCGCAGTGGGGTGTGCGACCTTGTTGCCGGCAAGCATCTTTTCCAGTTCTTTGAGACCGGCGAGCACAGTTCCAATACTTGACGCTGATATCTTCCTGATTTCCTCCCAATGCCCGCTGTCCTCGTCTTGCCAATAGGCGATCTTCTGAAAATATTGCGGAAACAGATCCAGGGTTGCCAGATCTGGTGAAGAGGGATGCAATGCGCCCTCATTGACCAGCTTGCAGAACATCCAGAGAAAATAACCGAGGGCGTCGTTCTGGGCATGCCCCCATTTTTCCTTGATTTCCTCCAGTCCTTCACCCTTAAAGCGGATGTGCGGCCGGTTCATGGGATCGGATGCGTCGGCCTTTCCGCTGATGATGTCGCTGAAGCGATGTTTGTGCTTGCTGAAGTATTGCATCAGCGTGGACAGCGTTTTAACGGCAACATCAGTTTTGCCGGTCACATAATGCGCATGTGCGATATGAATATTGTCACGCACCCAGACATTGGAGTAACCGCTTTTGGTCTTGTCCTCTCCAAAACCCGCGGCGGGAAAAAGACCGTTCGACAGGGTCGGGAAGTTCAGGCTTCCCATCTGTCCAAGGAAGGACCTGATCTGTTGAATCTCGGTTACCGAGTAGAGCGGCTGGATCATGCGGGCCAGTCGCTGGCTCGCCACATGGACGGCGCCCTTTTTGAGCTCTTCAAGACGTTGCTTATGGCTGGACCAAACCTTCCAGATGGCCAGGATCCCAATTACCCAGACCAGCGTGCCCCAGAGATGTCTCAAAGAGGGTATCCAGGAAAGGAAAGCATGCAAGGCACACCATGTGCGCGCCCGCAACGTTCCAGTGGGGCACGGTGATTGCCAGAATGCCAGGAAGGCGATAACGGGCGCAGCGATCGATAGCCCGAAACTAGCCAGTCGATGAGCGAATTGCCCTAAATCAAAAAAGTGTCCTCTCGTGGAACGCAGCTGTTCACAGTATTTTTCATAGTTTGGTAGAGTGTTGTCCACATCCTCGCCTTGTCCGCTCGCCTGGTAACGCCGAATGAACTGCGCCAGGACCAGAATTCTCGCCTGGTATTGCGAGAGGTGAAGATCAATGTATGCGCAGGCGAAGGGAATCAGCAGTATCAACCAGATATGTGCTTCGCTGGATTTGTCCAAACCCAGAGCCGTACCGCCGAGCGCTGCAGCGACAATCAATTTCCACTTGGCAAAATCATGTTCAGACTCAAGCGTCTGGTTGATTTCCTGCTTTAGCAGATTGAGTGAGTCCACGTCAGATGCGTCTCCTGAAGGCGAATTTACTTTGGTTGTCTTATTGCGACTGCAATGCTTCTTTGAGTGATGACGCGACAGGCCTAATTTCGCCCAGGACGAAATCGTAGGCGAACTCCGAACTGTCTAACGAAAGCTGCCGTCCGTACTCCGCGATGACCCACTCGCGAGCGGGTTGCGATAGACCTTGGGCGCGTGCAATGGCGAGCGGGTAATTACACTTCCGCGCTGGCGAAGGATCCCGCAGTAGGTCGTTGAATAGGGCTGTGCAGAGTTCTGAATCACGGAGAAGCCTTGCTGCCAGGGGTCGCCGTATGTACCGGCCCCAAAACGAATCGAAGGCAGCACGTCCGAGTTGATCGGGCAACTTGTCAACGAGGCGGTCGATTGGTGCTGCGCTCAAAAACGCATAGAGCGCAACCAACTGGTTCGCAGCATTCAGGTCCAGCATGACTGCTTGAACCGGCTCGCTTTCCGGCCATCCCAGGCAAAGTGTGAGAATCGGGCCGATCGCTAACTGGTTTTGATGGTGCAGATCTTTTAGATCCCTTAGGAGGGTTTCATCCCGGTATTGATCGAGAAGGATCTCACTGGCCGCGTCAACAGGGAGGAACTCCATCCAAGAGGCGGCAGGACTGTTTAACGCTTCAAGAGCGCTAATGCGCAATTGGGATGACCGTGGTCTAATGCGCGATTGAAAACGAAGGCCCGCTGGGCTTGACTGTAGGTATTTGAAGGTGTGTAGCGCAGAGTCTGCGTCCGCAGAAAGTTCGGGACATTCGTGGGCTACGCTCAAAAGTATTCTCCAAGTGCTATCTTGGCCGGCGAATCTCGTGAAACGTTTGGCAAGGTCGTCACCAAAAATACCCTTGAGTTCTTTCCAGTGCGACGCGACAAAACTAAGGAATGCCGAATTGGACCGAAAACCGCGTTCCAACGGTACAAATAGTTCTGTCGGATCACCGATTCGCTCCTTGTTTTCAAAGAGAATATTGAATTTCTTTAGCAGCGTTATTCCGCAAAATGCAGCCTGGCGTCGTTCATGGTGGTCTGGACCATAGCTGCTTGCCGCCCGAGTCAGTTCTTCTTCCACGGCGATTGGGAGTTCGGTAGATCGAGCCAAGTGGGAATGATAGCCGACCGACGCCTTGGTCTTGATCTGGCTGTCGACTTCATAGTCCCAGAGCTTCAAGATTGCTTCAGCATGCTCTCCCATAACTGCCGATCTGGAGAGTACAGTGACAATTTCCTCCCTGAGTTCTCTCGGCAGCGGTGTCATAATGTTTGAAAGTTCAGACCGGATCATCTGGTCACATGCGTACGCGGCTGCGATTTGTGCTACGGCGGGTGTTCGAGAACGCAAATCCGTAAGAGCAAGGTTGCGTACCTGTGGGCTGTGCGGGCAGAGTCCGATCAGAGTAGCACCAGCTTGGCCCAGAAAATTATCCTTTTGCTGGACAGCGTCTATGGCAAGCGAGAGAAGAGATTCGTCGCATCTATTGTCGGGACTTCGAAAGAGGCCTGAGAAAATGAAATCCAGACGGTGACCATTTGGATGTTGCATCAGATGGAGCAGGCGCTTCTTACCCTCGGCTTCGCCAAGGATTTGGGGAATGAACGCCGCTATTTCAGAGGCCCTCGCCTCCTCACCCAGCGCCATTTTTTCAAGGGCGACACACACTTCGTTGTCTTGTATACCCCAGCCTTCTAACAGGGCGCCGACGGCCCAATGAGGGAATGGGCCGCCAAGTAGCTGCAGCATCTTGTGCTTTGCTGCTTTAGAACGACTCAATAGAGCTGCAAATGAAGCTTCAAGCATCTGGACATTGTTAAATTTATCGATTCGAGCATCGACTGCAGCACATATCTCCGAAACACCTCTGAAATTTGCCGCCAGAGTTTGCCAGATATCGTGTCGGTTTAACGAAGTGAAAGGGGAATCTCTTGTGATTTCTCTTGCGACCAGAGCAATGACTTCAGGATCACTCGGAAATCCATTTACAAGCACAGACCATGCAACATCGGCATCAACAAGCGGCCCATCGTGCGCGCGCCAGTACCGTGTGTGCTCTGCGGCATACAGGCAAGCATGCTTCACCAATGAAGGGTGCTGCTTACCGACCTCCAAGAGCAGCTTTGGCAGTAAATCCTGCCAGTGGTAAGGAATCGGACTTCCAATACGGTCCGAAGCTAAGTCCAGAGCGACTACCGCATCCTCCTGATCGATCGAACCGAGTCTCGCTTCTCCGTACAAGCCCACGAGCAGAAGAAGAGGCACCTCAGTTCCCATTGCTTTTGCAATGGTGTCTTTCGTGCCTTCGTGAGCAGGCCATGACGAGACGAGGCACTCCAAACAGGCGGCCCTTTGGTTCAGATACCGCGAGGTCCTCGCCAGTTCCGCAATCTCGTTAGCAAGGGTCTCGTCGTTGTTGAAGAGACTTCCCATCGAACGTGCTGCGGCACGTATAACTGGTGCGTCCTCATCATTTAAGCCCCGACGACATGTCCGGCGGGTGAGTTCATCTGCAGGCCACGCTTGAAGGTGAGCGGGCCAATTGGCTCGCCAAGATGCTCGCGAAATGCTCCAGATTGCGAGTTTAGGCTGCACAATCTCCCGCGTACGCCGCGCCTGTAGGCCATTTAGACAATACCTGAGTACCCTGCGACGTCGCTCAAGATCAGTCGAAAGCTCGACGATATCAATCGCGAGAGTAGCGATCTGCTTAACTTCCTGTACTGGTAGATCGAAGTCGCTGAAAGCTACTTCGATCTTGAAGTTCTCAAGGTCGTCGCGAAGGTAGGGATTGTCAGGAACTTGTGGTAATGCGGCAAGTAGTTCGGAAAGATCATTGCCTCTCGAGGTCAGGGAGCACAGGTGCAAGAGCGTTTCACGCCATTGAGGATCTTTGGCATATGCACTGACAAGTCGCTTCTGCTCCTCGATCGGCTTCTCAGAACAATGGGTAGCTGCAAGGCGTTCTTGCAGCGATCGATGCAGGAATCCAAACGCTCGCACACCCTGAGGCACCAGTAACCCAAGGCTACCTTCCTCGATATTGATGAACGCTTTTGCGATTCTTCGAGCCTCGGTGTGCGATAGCCCGAGGCCATCACCTTCAAAAGAAGTGAGCACCTCAAAAAGTAGATTTTCGAAATCCTCCTCGCTGATTATGTCACCAGTTCGTTTCACTTGTATTTCAAAAGCGAGTCGGGCCAAGATTGACCGAATTTCGCGGTCCGAGAGTTGCTCCGAAGGGATAATAGCTGCCGCACTCTGTTTCCTCTGCGGGTGATCCCGAAGCATATGGCGTATCAGGTACTCGTAGGAGTCAAAACGGCCTGCCGGAAGCGTTGTACCTTGGAATCGCAGTGCAATGAGCAACATCAAGAACAGAGGGATTCGAGAGAGATCGTCGAGGTCCAACGATGATTCCAGATTTGAGATGAGAGACGTAGCTTGATGTTGAGTGGAGGCCGAGTTAGCTGGTTCGTTTGAAGCAGCTGCTCGAAGCTCGAACCAGAGATTACAGATGTCATGGCGCTGACGAGCCGTTAACGATGCGACCCTCGCGGTTCTCCAGGCTCCTGACAATTTTAGCCAGTTCAGGGCATAGGGTCTTGCTGCCGCGATAGCGGGGAGAGATCGCATATCGATAAACAACTGCAGTTGCGCGAATGCCAGAGAGCCCGTTGCCTCGTTTACCCATTCGTCCAAGCCGTCGACGATCAACAACAGTCGTTCGTCTTCAATTGCCTCCTCAACCAACTGGAACAGTGAGTCCTCACCCCAATTGTGAAACCATCCTCTAAGCACGTCAGGAAGGGATGCCTCAGGATGCCGATTTAGGCTATTCGTCCAGTATGCGAAGGGGATCCAGACCGGCAGGTTCCTTCCTAGCTCTTTAGCTATCGCTGCGAGCTTTGGTTCTTGAGTTAGAAGATCGAGGAGTATGAAACGCAGCAAAGTAGTTTTTCCGCTACCCGCCACGCCGACCACGAGCGATCTCTTCCCGCCGCTAAGCCATTCATCAATTCCGTAGCGAACTTCCCGGATCCCTCTATCGCCAGCGGTGACGCGGGATCTATCTCTGCGTTCCAGTTCAAAGCTATCTTGCTCGTAAATGAGATCGAATGCTGTCGACTCTACCTTCGGGCTTTCGGCGAATGTTGTCTCGTTGTTTACCAAATCTGGAAGCACGAATCTCTTGGCAAGGTCAATCCGCGGCGCCACGGGGGATGCGATCGCAGGAATACCGGGGTCGTTCTGCTCAAAAATATTCCGGTAGAACTTCGAGAGTCGGGTTCTAAACGAGCTAACCTTTGGTGGTGAAAGCCGCTTCTTGACCAAAGCTGAGTGCTGTGTGCCACAGAACGCAGTCAGCCACGAAGCACCAAAAAAATCATAGACGAGATCAGGAAAGGCTTTTAGCTTACCCGAAAGGCGTGTGGCGTTCCAAACCTCAGACTCGATCTTGTACTCAAGAAGCAGAGCTTGCTGCCTGACGATCTCCTCCGTGCAATCAGTCGTTCGCAAGTCGTGCGATGTGCAAAGCACAAAATTTGTGGCCGTCGCCGCCCAGGTTTCACTAAGAAACTTTTTGACCGCAGCCTCTATATTTGCGGGACCGAACATTTTAACTCTCTTGCATTGATAAACCGTCACCGCCCCATCAGTTCGATTGCGCGCCAGCAGATCAATGCCATGCTGATCCTGACCTCGGGTTCCGTACTCCAGACATTGCTCTACGATAGCTTCAGTCTCAATTACCCGAAGGCACAGTCGCTCGAAGTTCTCCCAAGATAGACTTTGGAATGGAAGATCTTGAAGCAGCGTCTCTACAGGCGGCTCTGGGAGTTGAGGGTCGGGATCAGGTACCAGCAGGTAGGTTGGAACACCAGTTTGGGTCCTCGGCGTAGAGGTAGACAAGTTCATTTGTCTCAATGATAGCAATCGCAAAGCGGTATTGTGGCTTCCGTTTTTGATTTTGTCTGTGGCATGCCGCACTTGTGCCGCGCCTCCAGCGTTCGTCAATCCGATTTTGAATTTCAATTTCCATGGTTGCCGGATGGGCTACGTTTGGGACACACGTCCGGCGTTTGAGAGTGTGTTGAGGGCGCGCACTTTGTCGCCCAGCATGCCCCGGAGGGGGTTTGGGAAGGCTATGACGGAGAGTGGAGATAGGTGTCTTCACGGCGACTTACGTGGCCCACAGGCCGCTCGGACTGTCGCTCGGCGGAGCAGGCAATCGGACGGAAGTGGGCGGCGTGGTGGCGCAAGCAGATTGCATAGGTTCTTCGCTTGGCTCCAGGATGACGGGAATTGGAGTCGTGGGTGGATGCCAGCAGAATCGTTGTTCGTTGCTTAGTCCGTTGCAAGGCAACAGCGTTAGAGCGGAATTTTGTCGCACGCCGCAACGCACAGGCACGGATCAATCCGTGCTCTTCTATCGACGTCGGACCGAGCGCTTCGGCGGTAACGTAGTTTCCTTCGGGATTCCCCCTCAATGACAGGCTCTTCGGTCGCAAAACCCGTGCGCCCTTGATTGGATGATTACGACAGCTCCCTCCACCCGCGTACACTGTGGTTGCTTTAATGACCAAGAGCTCGGGGGCGAAAGGAGCTGTCTTATGAAGATTATAGGCTGTGATTTTCATCCGAGCTTTCAACGAATTTCCATGGTCGATACCGAAACCGGGGAACTGATCGAGAAGCGGCTAGCCCATGGCGATGGGGAGGCGCAACGTTTCTATGAAGCGTTGGGCGGCGAGGTGGTGGTGGGCGTGGAGAGCAGTGGCAACATGCTGTGGTTCGAGCGACTGTTAGCGCGGCTGCAGCACAAGTTGCTGATCGGGGATGCGACGGCCATTCGGGCGTCGCAGCCACGGGAGCAAAAATGTGATCCGCGAGACGCACGGCACCTGCGGATGTTACTGCAAGAGAAGCGGTTTCCCACCATTTGGGTCCCCACGCTGGAGGAGCGAGATGTGCGCCAGTTACTGAAACATCGGCACACGCTGGTGCAGATGCGAACGCGGGCAAAAAACCAGATGCAGCATATTGCTCTGAACCAGGGGATGCAAAAGAAACGGCAGTTGTGGACCAAAGCGGGGATGGAGCAATTCAAGAGCTTGTCCCTGGAACCGTGGACGCAGCAGCGGCGGGACGATCTGCTGACGCTGCGGGAAGAACTGGATGAGCGCATTGCCAAGTTAGACCTGGCGGTGGCGGCAGAAGCAGGCCGGTGGGAGAAAGCGGTATTGCTGATGAGTCATCCTGGGGTGGGGCCGATCACAGCTCTGGCCACGGTGGTGACCCTGGGCGATGTGAGCCGCTTCCCCCGAGGCAAGCACGTGGCCAGCTATCTGGGATTGATCCCGCGGGAAAATTCCAGTGGCGAGCATCGCCGGCTGGGTTCGATCGCCAAGCAGGGCAATAGTTTTATGAGATTTCTCCTGGTGCAAGCGGGGATGAGCGCAGCCAAAGGAGATGCAGAGTTGGGCCGGTGTACAAACGCCTGGCTTAGCGCAAGCACCACGGCGTGGCGAAGGTAGCCCTCGCCCGTAAGTTGGTGCTGCGGTTGTACTGGATGCTGCGTAGAAACACGCCGTATCCGGAGGTGGTTCGCATGCAGGGTAGCATGCAGGGTAGCTCGAGTCATTCTGTGGCCACCAACGTGGCCGAGCGCTTGAGTGAGCGCCCTGCCTCCCGACCCAAGATCCAGGCCCAGCGTCACACAAGCCGGGACCGAGGGAAAAGCCGTAAACCGTAATCCGGGGAGAAATCGGGAGTTTGCATTCCGAATCATGAGAGCCGTACGTGCTCGACTAGCCCGCAAATCTCACGCTGATCAGGGAGGGGCGTGCTTTGAGAGTCATGGGAGGCAGCAGACATGCTCTGACAAGCGAGCGTCAAGCACGGCGGTGGAATCGGACTCTGGGATGGGTGATTCCAGTGCTTCAGAGCGC
>DATGJZ010000003.1:0-30971 GCA_035294925.1 Candidatus Angelobacter sp.
GTCAACCTGGCAAGCGGCGCTTTGCCAACCCTCTTGGAATCTTCAGGCACACCGGCGCACCCAGGTACAGGTTTTGGCGTTTCCGATGACCCGATGACTTTATCCGGTCCTGGAGGCGAGCTTGCGCAGCCGAAGGAATGCACCGATGACCCGATTCTTGTTACGCAGCAGCCCTTCAAAGTTACGCCCCAAAAATCAGAAATCGCCAGGAATGCTGCTGCCGCTAGGCCTGCCGTGGCAGGTTACGGAGTTACGCACCCTCCTGCATTCCCTGGTTCCGGCCGCCAAAATGAGGCCCCCATTGATGAGGAGAGTCGAGATCAAGTGTGGTGAACCCGCCGGCGCATTGAGGTTCTGGTTGTTTCTTCGATGACCCGATGAGGCGATTGCGTCCACTATCAATGCCAGAGTATTCAATCCGGTTAAAACCCGGTGGCAGGCTGTCCCCTTCCACCTCATCCACTCCGCCCGCAGAATGCCGGGTAGTGGGTGGTTATCAATTGTGGAAATTTAAAACAGCCCACTACCCAGGCTTTGTGTCCCTGGCTTGTTTACAATAACCTGCAGTCATGAAGCTCCGTCTAACTTCTGTGCTTGTGGTCTTGGTCTGCGTCTCTCTATTGGGCTTTGCGCAAAAGCAGGACAAAGGTTCCCTGCAGGGGAAATGGCGAGCGACCGAGGCGACATCGAATGGCGAGCCGCCGCCACCCGGGATGTTGGAGAAGCTCATCCTCCTCTTCAACGGGGAGACGGTATCTGTCATGGGCGCAGCACCAACTCGCTTCACAATCGATAACAGCTACACCCCGGCTCATATTGACATCTTGAATAGCCGCCATCAGGTTGGGATTTATGAATTGAAAGGCGATACCCTTAAGATCTGCTTTGGAATGGACGGTGATCGTCCCAAAGCCTTCAGCACCGAGAAGCACACGGACCACACGTATATGCTCCTCAAGCGCGTTAAAGAATAAGAATCTGATCCATACCGTTGCCCGCACGCGCCTCTACAGTTCAGCCCCGCTCCGCAACCACCTCAATCAGCGGGTTGTGCGTGGCCCAGTCGTGGCTGAAGGTCATGACGCGCTCGCACCAGGCACGAAAGACTTCCAGGTGCCGATCGCCGGCAGGCGGGAGAGATTGCAAACGCCGATGCCAGACAGCCACCGAGGGAACCGCCTCACGTCTCCGGTCGCGCCAATGGATGATGTTCCAGCCGGCGGCCTCCAGCATTTCATGCAGGCGGGTTGAGCTGATCATGTGCATGGAGCCGCCGAAGGTTGTGCCGGGCGGCAACGAGTCCTGGCAATTCACGCGCATGACCAGACGTCTGGTGAATAGCCGGAGGAGTTTGAGCAGGCGTTCCTTGTCACGAATGTGGCTAAGCGATTCGAGCAAGACGATGGCGTCGAATTGTCCCGGCGGTAGGGTGGTTTCGGCGTCGCCCCAGCGGACGGGCAGGCGGCAGGCGGCAACATGCTCGAATTGTCTGCGGCTGATGGTCAGGCCCAGGCTGGGACATCCGAGGTCACGGATAAACATCTCCAGCGGCCCACCCCATCCGCAGCCAATGTCATAGATCCGTCCACCGGCCGGCAAGAAAGGATAAAGGTCTGTGACCGCGCGACGCTGGGCGCGAGCCATGGCTTCGTCGCTGGAATTCATATATGAGGATTCGAAAATGCCGGCATGGTAGTGCATCTCCGGGCCCAGCACGGCTTCCCAGGTTTCTATTGGGCCGTCATAAAATGACCCCAAATCCCTGAATGTGCCCAAATCCGGCTGGCTCTCCTGTGGACCTAACAGCTCTACCGGCTGGAGAATTTCTTCTTCAATCGCGCGTTGGGTAATCCGGGAACTCTCCCGGACGCACGCTTGCAACGCTTCTTCAGTTGGCGGGAATGATCCGATCAAGCTGGCTGATGCATAGAGAGTCACCAACGGCGACACCGCACCAACCGAGGTAGCAATGTGCCGGATGGGCAATTCACGCCAGAATGCAAATGCCGTTTCAGGAACGCCGAGAGCTTGAACCAGTTCCGGCAATCCCTGTACCGATCCGGCCTGCGGATGCCAGGGCAAGGCAATATCGAACTGGTCGATTTTGCCGTGCTCTCCGTAACGCAGCCAAAACCCGGACATTTGCAGCAAACGCGGGCACTCAAGAAGGCGCGCGAAAGCCGGGCGCAGCTCTTCACTGACGAATTGAATGGGGCGCACGCCGGACGGAGTTTCAGGCATGAAGTGGAAGACATATTCCGAGGTTCGGGGAGCGCTGCCAGGCCGCCAGCGCCATGCATGATAGCGGTCAGCCAGCGTGACCGGATCGCGTCCATGCAAATAGAGTTTGAACTCAGTTCCGGCGCCGGCATGGTCAGGATCAACGGCGACGGCAATGGCCTGCCGTACGGCAAGCTGGTGATTCTGCTGGGCCGCGAGCATAGATGCCGGAGCGCCCATGCAATCCAGCACGCGCCTCAGGGGAGCAAAATCTTCCGCACTCTTTCCATTCACCCAGCAGGCGAACCGGCCTGCACTCTGAAGATTCCCGCCGCCCAGACGTAGAGAGAATTCCAGCTCCAGATTGGGACAGCCTTCGAGCCCGGAGGCCAGCAGTTCGAGCAGACCGGCGGCCGTCCAAGGGAAAAGCGAGCTAGACCCAACCAGCGAATTGCCGCTATGATGCGCCATGATGGCTTCCGGTTTCGTTCCGGTCACAATTCTTGACGATGCCTTTGCCGATGCCGCGGCGATGGCAGCCGCACTCCGTCCTCAAATCCGGCAGCATCCAGTACCGCAAAGTGATCCGCGCACGCGCGGGCTCATGCTGGAAGCTGCGGGATGCGCCGATTTGCTGGGCCTCACCCGGACCCGTGTTCCCGCACTCACGGGGATTGTCAGCCAGTTTGCGCGCGATCCGCAAGCGATTTATGTGCTGGCCTTGAATGAGACTCCGCCCAGTTCGCCTGACATTTTCTTCATGCGGCCTCACGTTGACCGGCGCTGGCTGGGTGATGGGTTCGGGGCGGCTCCTCCGCGATGGACCGCCGTGGCGTTCCTGGACTTCCCCAGGACCGGCCAGGGCGGCGAGCTGGTGGTCTTTCCCCGCGAAGCATTTGGCGATGGCGCTCCGGTAGCACGTGAGGACGCCCGCGCCACCATCACCGCCGCTGGAGGCCGCACCATCACTCCGCAACCTGGACGCATCTGTCACCTGGCCGGCGATCTTCCCCATGCGGTGCTGGGTTACTCGGCGGCCGAGAGTGACTGCCGGCGTCTTGCATTAGTCATAGCCGAGTTCACTCCAGAAGGCGAATGCGCGCCCGAGACATCCTACCTCTGAGTGCGCGTTGAGATTCTTCGTTGTATGTTTAAGGCATCAGCACGCACGTGCTGCATCGACACAGAGTATTCAGTCCGGTTAAAAACTGTAGCCAGCCTATCACCTGTCCCCTGTAACCTGTCACCTATGTTCAACTACCAGTTTCTCGGATCCAGCTTCTTGGCCGCCTCGGAAAAGGTCTGAGCGAACGCCCCGCCCAGACTGTTGAAGAAGCCTTTCACCTGGTCCGCGGCAAAACCTACTCCCTGCAATACATTGTTGAGATCGCCGGGACCGAGGTTGAAGGAATTCTTGACGAAGTTGCCCACCTGATCCACGGCGAAGCCCGCGCCTTTGAGCGCGCCGGCCACGGTGTTGGCTGGCGCTCCAAAGACAGACCGCAATGTATTGCCGATCTGGTTCACATCGAAGCCCACGCCTCTCAAGATTTGCGCCGCCTGGTTCGCGGTAACGCCAAAAGCTGTCTTCATGGCATTCCCTACTTGATCGGCGGCATAGCCCGCGCCCTTCAATATCTGGGCTGCCTGCTGCGCGGATTGTCCGAAGGCAAACCTGAGCGCATTACCAACCTGGTCCGCGGCGTACCCGGCCTGATGGAGCAGTTGCGCCGCCTGTTGCGCTGTTTGTCCATAGGCCGATTTGAGCGCATTGCCAACCTCGTTGGCAGCATACCCGGCGCCACGCAAGACGTTGGTTGCAGCTTGAGCCGTGAGATTGTAGCCTTGCCTCAGTCCGGCGGCCACCTGATCGGCGGCATACCCGGCGCCCTTCATGGCGGAAGCCGCGGCATCTGCCGTCAGGCCATACGTGGTCTTCAATCCGGCGGCAACGGTATTGGCCGCCTGGTTCGCGGCTTTCATCAGTTGGGCCGCTTCCTGGGCCGTCTTGTGATAGGCATTCTTCAGAGCATTGGACATGTCCGTGACGCCCACCACAACGCCGCGTCCAATCATCTCCGCCCATTTTCTTGCATCGGCGAACAATGCGGCAAAGATCTGGTCTGCATGGTCTTTGATCTGTTGCGCAATCTTTGCCGGCAGTTCCTTCAAGGACGAAGGCGCAACACTGACATTCACCGTGGGAATGGAGAAGGCCAGCTCTTCGAAATTAAAGCTGCCGTTGATGCCCATGGCAAAGAGCGATGGATTCAAGGTGATGCTCATCCCGGCATCGATCCGGACCACCAGATGCAGGCTGCCACAATCTATGCCGGCCACGCGAATGGGGCCGACACGTTCATCCACGCCCAGATGGAAGATGGCGCTGGCGCTGAAGTGGTCGCGGTCCTTGAGGGTACAGTTCAGGCTGAAGTGCTCGATTCCCACCACGTCATAGGTGAGCAGGAAGGCAAATCCGCTGGAGGATATGGTCACCTCGGTCCGCGTCTTCACCACGTCAAATAACGTGACCAGCCAGTTCACGTGGACGAACGGGGAACTTGAGGAATTGAACTGGATGACCGGACCGCCGGGAGGAACAATCACTTCCTGGCGGGTGGGCGGGACAGGCTTTTGCCGCACAATAGAATTGTTGGCTACCAACGTCCATTGGCCGTTGAGCTGCTGGTAGGTGCGGCTGATTCCCTTTCCATCGCCACTGATTTCCAGGACTCCTTTCAGGTTTACGGCGGACATTTCCGCGTGACCATGAATGCCGGTAGTGACTCCCACTTCAAGATCGGCGTGCGCGCCGAAATCGAAAATCTGAATGCTGCCGCTGAAGCCGAATCCCGGCTGGCCGATGCTGCCATCGGGCAGCACCACCACACCCTCAGACCAGTGGAAGGAAAGGTCAGAGGCCTTCACAATTTCCATGGCCTGGACAATGGCCGGCTCGGTCTTATCGGTAAACAGGGTAATCACTTGTCCCAGGTCCAGCTTGTCCACATAGAAGGACAAGTAAAGGATGTTGGGCAGTTCTTCAATCACCTCCAGAACGATGGCGAACTCATCATCGCGCGTTCCCTGCACCTGGCCGATGCGGAATTTGCCTTGCAATCCCAGATCGAGTCCCGGCGGCTCGAAGAAGACGCCCATAATCATCCCGAAGTTCTGGATGTGAAGGCCCTTGACTCCCGGAGGCGCAGGCAGGGAGCCGTGGTCGCTGGAGATGTCCACGGCCACCTGGGCCTCAGTTTCACTGATGATCAGGCGCGCCGTGGCCACGATCTGAGCGCCATTGATGACAAAGCTCATGCCTCCCGACAACTGGAAGACGACTTCTGTTGTGAGATCAATGCGTATGGCAGGGCTGGTGAGCGCCAGCCTGGTTTTGCCACTGGGAATGCCTACCTTGCCTGACAGCGAGGCATACAAACTCAGGCCGGCCTGCCCAATGCTCACCTGCAACAGCAACTCGTTGCCGCCCACAATGGATAGCAGGTTCTGGGTCTTGCGATCGCTCGAGGAAGCAGAAAAATCCAGCGCGGCCGCCAGGGACACTCCCGGCGTGAGCTGCAGCGTAGCGCCGCTGGCCACGGGTTTGACGTTCCGTCCGGAGGCGGAAGGCGCAACCAGCTGGGTAGAAACGGCCGGTTGTGCCGGAGGCAGCGCGGGCAGACCGGGAAGGACCACATTTTTGAATGTAGTGGAAGACAGCATGATGGCTGCCTGCTTGAAGGTGAGGAAGTCCGCGGCCTTCAGGTCTTTTCCAATCACGGGCAACGACGACAGTTTGGCCTGGGGTGGAAGGTTCACGCCAAAAATGAAGCCCCATGAGCCACTCTGTCCTTTTCCGCCGGTGAAGAACGCATCGCCAAAGAGACTCGACTCAGCGGAGAGCATGAACATGTTGTCCGCCGAATGGTATTCAAAGGCCGCCGACTTGAGCCCCAGGTCGAGTCCTTCAGGGACTGAGATGGTATGGGGTATGCCAAGGGCATCCGCAATGTCCTCGAATCCAATCGCCGTCCCATCTGTCGTGCGCCATTGTCCTTTGAAGACCTTGGCATTGGGGCCGAAATCGAAGGACACCACGAACATGGCCTTCCCGATCTGCAGATCGGCTTCCAGATTTCCGGTAAACGACCGCTGTCCTGTGGCCTGATCCACAGCGGAAAATAATTTCGCGCGAGTCTGGAGCTCATAGGATTTAGCGCCCAGCGGAATGGTGCCCTTGATCTTCGTGTTACCGATAAATTGGAAGGACTTCTTCTGCGTGTCGAAGGACACCTCGAGATTTTCGATCTGGATGTCTTCTATGGCCTGAACGAGCGATTGAGGGAGCGATGCGCCGATCTGGTGCGCAGCCTGCTGTACGAACTGGCCGAGAGGTATGCTGCCCTGGCCGGCAGTACCGGAGAAAACCAGGCCGGCGCCGCTGGATTGATTCAATTGGGCGGAGAAATTCAGCGGCACGCCTCCCAGAGTCATTTTGGTAGAGAGCGCGCCCTGGAATTTGCTTGGTTGAGCATTCTTGCTGTAGGCAAAATCGAGACTGAAATTGTTGATTTCAAATGTGCCCGGCACAAAGTTCCAGGTGCTGGTGGAAGCGGCATGAAACGCCAGGCTGCCATTGGCGGGAGTCACGGTAACGCTCAACTGATCAAAGACAATCTCCGGAAGATTGGAGGGCAGAGTTGCCAGACCTGAGAAGAGGCTAGTGGCAACCTGGGTCAGGTTGACGCTCTGGCCCGGGGCCAAAGATCCGGTGAGGCTCCAGGCATCGGCCGGATTATCGCGACGCAACATAAATTGAAGGAAGGCCGGCCCGACCTTGAATGAGCCGATCAATCGTCCCAGGATGCTTCTCCTGGTGGAATCCGTGATGTCCAGGATTCTCATCTCCATGGAGACGTTCTTGATGGCGAAGTAGCCGTCAATTACGTTCCACGGCTGGGCAGTTCCAATGGCAAACTGGATCAGGCTTATCGCACGCTGGACAGGGTCGAACTGGATGATGAGTTGCCGCACGGCGATTGCCGGAATGTCACTGAACCCGGAAGGCAGGGACGATACAAAGTCCTGGCCTCCAGCGAGCTTGAGAATTTCGTTGAGCGTGGGGAGGACGATCTTATCGTCGGGCGAAACAGCAACCATCCACTGCGTGCTGCCGCCGGCGCTGCCCTGGACGTAAAGCGGCACCTTCTGGCTGCCGATCATGCTGGTAGCGCGCAGCGCGCCGAACAATGTTTTCTGGCCGCCCGCCGGATTCGTGATGGCCAGCGTGAGCGTCATTCCGGGAAGCAGTTCCAACCCTGAAACAATCTTCCAGCCGTTGGTAACGGTGATAGTGATGGTGAAATAAGAGAGGGATTTGGTCTGAGTATTGAACTGGCAGGCTATTCCGCCTAGAGAAATCCCGGCGATCGCGTCCACCAGCGATTGCGGAAAGAACGATGCCAGAGATTCGCCCCCGACCAATTGGGCAAGATGATTGAGGTCGGGCAAAGGGACCGGCTTGTCCTGCGCTATGTTCAGGCTCCATTCCGACTGTCCGGTCCGGGAGAGGATTATAGGTATGTCATCCACCCCTTCCAGCTTGAGCGACCCGTACAAGCGGGTGGTGACACCGCCAAACTCATCCTGGACCTCAGTCTCAATGGCCAGGTTGTGGAGCGCAAGCCACTGGATGAGTGGAAGCGAGATCGCCTTCTGTGGATCAAAGTTGCCGCGAAGACGAATGTCGAGTTGATCGCTGCCGTCCGGCAAATGGAAGGTGAGCTGGGTAGCCAGCCCATCGAAACCCAGAACACTGCCCTGCCCGGTCACAGTTATCGATCCGGCAGCAACCGGGCTTATCACGGCATGATTGATGACCAGCGCATTTCCGTCCAGGGCATTGGCAAAAAACACCTGAACCTGCGGATTGCTGAAGTTAGAGGGCTGCAGAGTCAGCGCATCGTTATTGCCCTTGGGCAGTTTATTTAGAACATCACTGATCTCGGTAATCGCGGACATGGTCACTTCCTTATTTGAGAACGCTTTTGATGTTTCTGAGTGAAGAGTCGAGTCCTAAGACGGCCAGAATATTCCGGACCAGGGCGCTCACCCGCCGGTTGAAGTTGGTGCCAAGATATGCAATTTGCGTCTTTACCGGCGAAGTCAGGGGAGACTGGCTGAAGAAAGTAGTCCTGCCCACGGCAACGTTCACTGTCTGAAGGTTGTCGCTGCTATCCAGATAGGTGATCTGGGCCGGCATGGTGACTCGATTTCCGTCAGAATCCATGATGTCCAAACCAGCCGGAGGGGTGGTGTTGATTCGGTGATAGAAGATGGGAATATCTCCATTCTGATAATCACTGAGCACGAAGGCATCCTGCAGGGCGGCGAAATTAGGCGGGCGGCCGAGGCTGGTATTACTGTTCCACGTCGTGTATAAAGTGCCTCGCCAAAAGGCGATCACTTGCTGCAACTTGTTTGCATTGCCACAGTTGGCGCTGTTGACCGTAGAGCTGAGAATGGACGCGAAATCTCCTGTGCCCATGGGCAGGTAACGCACAACCACGTTGGTCAATCGGTTGAGCCAGGCTGTGAATTTTCCCGCGGCATTGCCTTCCTGAAGGAGGCGAAGCATATCGCGCATTGAGCGGCAGATCTCAGCGCCATAGTCTCTGGGGTCAATCAGCGCCGGAGGATTTACCATATAGAGCCGGTTTTGCTCCACGTCGTTGCTTGTCGAATCCTGTATGGCGAGGCGTCCGTTGGCTGCAACCACCTCATTCCAGGTTACCTTGTTGCCTCCACGTAAGCCATTCACACCTCCTTTGCCGGTGCTGGTAAATAACGACGTGTTGTCAACATCCGTTATTTCTTCAATCAAGGAGATTTCCATGTCAATGGGATATGGGAGATAGCTGTTTACGATGATGTTTTCGATATGCAGATCAACGATGGAGAAGGTGCAGGCAATCGCCGTCACCTGTCCGATGATGCGGTAGAACCTGGTGCAGATGGAGTCCTTGTCTTTGGCGTTGAATATCTTGTAATCGCTGGACCCACCCCAGTAAAGGCCGAGGGCCGAGAGCAGCCCGTCATAGTGATCGTGCTGCAGGAATTCCAGATAGCCATAGGAGTTGCGTATCGGCAGTTTGCCGTTGACACCGGCGGTCAAGCCGGAGCCGTACACGATGGGAAGTATCTTGTAAGTGGGCAACAGTTCAAGCTCAACTTTGGAACTGGTCTTCTTTTTCGCCGCAATGAGGCCGTTGAGCAGTTCAAAGAGACTCTGGGCCTGGAAATTGGAATGTACGGCATTCACCGCAGCGGTATTTCCTGCCAGCAGACAGTCCAGTTCCAGATCAGACGGCTTATAGACCAGATTAAAGTTGAAGCTTTGCAGGTGCCCATCGTCACTATCCATTACGTACACTCGTTTTTCAAAAGTGAGCAGCAGTACCTGCTGGCCGCCCTTATGAAAATCGGAACCCGAGGACTTGATCCTGGTCAGGGCGGCCAATTCCTGCGTCTGAGGCAGAAACGTCTTCTGGATGTTGGCCCAGTCATTGATGATGCGGGTGCAGGCCTGGCGAATGTTGTTGCGGAAATTGGTGGCTGCCTGCTGCACTACGTGCGCGGTAACCGGAAAGAGTCCATAAAACGTATTGATATTTGTGGCATAATCGCCTGTGAAAATGAACTGGTTGTAGTAGCCGTCAAAACCCTGCGGCTGCGCGGCGATGACCCGCTGGGATTTCACATCCGCCTGAACAGCCTGCGCGACAAAGCCATCCAGCACCTTGCACAGGGTGTTCAGCAACTCCGGGTCCTGGACAGCAGTTTTAACTCTCGCGTAATCGCTCCCCAGGATCGTGGCCAGTCCATTCTTCAGGTAGACGCTGGTGGCTTGCAACTCGCCCAGATACAGCGACGCACGCAACGCATTCGGTGGACTTACACCCAGGCTTTTGAGTTGACTCCGTAGCTCGGTTACTGTCATTTTGGTTTTCTTAAGTTGGTTCTTCGCCTTGAGTTGAGCCGCGCGCTGTTGGGTTCCATGATCTATTGGAGGATTGCCTGGACGTCTCCGCCCGCATGGGCAAGTCCCAAACTCCCCAGGATCTGGCCCGTCAGGGTCTGCGTGCGCGGAGCCAAATGGCCGGTTAAGTTGGCCAGTTGAGCTCCCACGCGCGACACGAGGGGTGATTGGGCAAAAAAGTTCGTGCCACGCCCTCCGCCCAGGGCGAGAACGGCATTGATCACGGCGCCATTCGGCGTATCGCGGTAACCGATCTGCGCGGGAGTGGTTACCAGGTCTCCGCGCGAGTCCATAATGTTCAAGCCGAAAGCGCCGCCATTGTTGAGCCGATGATAGAAAATGGGAATGTCACCATTCTGGTAATCCGCGGTTACGTTCGCGTCCTGCAATGCGAGAAACTTTGGATCTAGCGTGGCGCTGGCCGGATCGCCATGCCATGCGAGATACAACTCTCCTCTGGCGATGGATACAAACCTTGGCAGCCGGGTAGTGTCGGCGCAATTGACCTCGTTGGCAGCCGAGGTGAGAATGGCGGCAAAATTCTCTGTACCGTACGGCAGATAGCGCACAATTGTGTCATCAAGACGGGCAAGCCAGGGGTTGAATTTTGCTTGCGCATTGGCCGTGCGTATTACCTTCAGCATGTCCCGGAACCCTTTGCACAAAGCAGAAGCATAGTCTGCGGGATTGACCGGTTGCGCGGCGTCCACCAGCCACAGCCGGTTCTGCTGGTATTCCGGATGCGGCGTTGGCAGGAGAGCAAGATTATTCTGACCTCCTGTTTCGTCATACCGAGGGTTGTCCGGCCCCGTGGTTCCGGTCACGCCGGCCAGAGCCCCGAATAAAGACGTGTTCGTTACGTTCTCAATTGGGGCGGTAAAGCTGATCTCCATATCAATGGGATAGGGAATGTAGTTCTTCACAATGATGTTTTCCACGTGAAGGTCAATGATGGAAAACGTGCAGGCGATCGCGGTGAGCTGCCCGATAAGGCGATAAAACTTGCCGCAGATCTGGTCGCGGTTGTCGGATTTGAAAATCTTAAAGTCGCTGGAGCCGAAGGGATAGTAGCCAAACAGTGAAGGCGTCCCCTGGAAATGGGCGTGTTCCAGGAATTCCAGATATCCGTACGAACTGCGGATGTCCAGGTTGTGCTGGTTCGGCTGGAGCGCCGACCCGAAGTTGACGGGCAGGATCTTGTATGTGGGCAACTGCTCAAGCTGAAGGTTCTGGTTCTGCGCCTTCGCCTGCGTGATTGCGACATTCAAAAGTTCGAACAGGCTTTGTGTCTGAAAGCCGCCGCGCACCGCATTCACGGCGGCGCTCACCCCTGCAAGCAGGCAATCGGCTTCCAGATCAGCAGGTTTGTAAACAAGGTTGAGGTCAAAATCCTGCAGGTGCCCGTCATCGCTGTCCATCACGTACGCCGCCCTCTCAAACGTAAGCAGCAGCACCTGCTGGCCGCCTTTGTGAAAATCGGATCCTGAAGACTTGATTTTGGTCAGCCTGGTGAGAATGTCGGTCGCCGCTACAAAGGTCTTCTTAATGTTCGCCCAATCGGCAATGATTCGCCGGCAGGCCGTCCTAACGTTGGTGCGAAAATTGATACCGATCCGTTGCACCAGATTGTCGGTAACCGGATAGAGAGCATAAAACGCGTTCCGCTTGGTCACATAAGTGGCGCCCAGCACAAACTGGTCATAGTAGGCGGCGAAGCTAGCCATATGAGCCGGGTTACCCCTGGCGTCCAGATCAGCATTGACGGCCCTGCAGACAAAGGAATCCAGCGCTTTGGCAAGCCCATTAAGGAGTTCCGGGTCCTGCACCGCGGTTTTGACTTTCTCGTATCCGGCTGGCGCGAAAGCCGGGTCCCGGAAATAATCATAAGTGGCCTGTAGCTCCTGTAGGTATAACGAAGCCCTCAGGGGCTCCGGCGGGGTCACACCCAGACGATTCAATTCAGTTCTAAGTTCGTCCGCTGTCATAGGCTCCTGAACTCTAGTTGCTGTTGTTGGAGGTGTAGGCCGCCCTGAGGCTGCCTTGGTCTGTGGCTATAGGAAGCGATCCACTTTACAATATTTTCCTGATTTACGCCTAACGTGAGCGTTCTTATTTTTTCATTCCCGGATGTCCAAGTCAGAATCGAGTTCCCAGCTCTAAATGAATAAAGCGTAAAAACAGCACGAAAAAGATCATTGGTGAATCATTTACGGGAAAGAGATTTTTCACAGCGGGGCAGCAGAGATACCGGGCGAGGAAAATGCAGGGCGATAAGAGATAGGCTGAGGCTAGACGTCAGATATAAGGATCAGGAAGAGAGGAGTTAGGGGATATAACCTAGAATATAGACGCTAGAGAGTTCTGGCTAGAGATTGAGGCTAGAGAGCGGAAATCCGCTATTTGCCATTTCGGGCCGGATTTGCCTGATAGACGATCTTGCCGCCAATGAAGGCCTTCAACACGTGGATGGACAAGACGACTTTCGATGCACGTTTGGTAATGTCGGCCGAAATCACAGTGAGGTCCGCCAGTTTACCCGGTTCAATGGAGCCCTTGCATTCATCGGGCTGTCACCATGTCATTCGGATTATCGCTGGAAGGAGCGCTGGTCTGTGACAGCTGAGTCAGCGAGCCTGTGTTCGCATCAATGCCGTAGATGGTCAGATTGCCGGGCGACGAGATGTAAGCAAACTTTCCAGACAAGTCCACAGTCACCGAGGTCACGTTGTTCACCACTGCCCCGGCAACCGGAGCGAACGTTCCCGCTGCCGGATTCACCGCATATCCTTTCACCGTTTGGTTACCGGCCTGAGTGACGGAGGCTATGTAGAGGAATTTTCCATCGGGAGTGAGTTCCAGGTGTTGCGCACCATTATCTATGGTGAAAGTCGATCCCCTGAGCGGCGTGAGCATGCCGCTGGAGGCGATGGTAAACACGCTCAGCGTGCCTTCCATCTGATTGGCCACATAGAGAAATTTTCCGTCCGCGGAGGCTGCCATAGGACCTGCCGAACCGCCGGTGGAGGTGGGCGTCCCGGAAACAATGGTGAGCTGGCCGGTGTTTGATGCAATGGAGAAAACAGCAACCAATCCATTACCAGCGTTGAATATCAAGGGGTTTAGCGGGCTGGATATAGTAAACGGGCCCACCGGAGGCGCGTTTGAGGTGGATGCGGTCCTGGTTAGAGCGCCACTGCTCTGGTCAATCGAGTAGACATCAAAGCCTGTGCTGCTCCCCGAATTTGCGGCGGCATTCGGCTCCAGGAGGAAGTGCCCCGTATTATCCACTGCCATGAAGTTATCGTTACTGTTAGAAAAAACGAGCGGACTTCCCGGAACCAGGCTAAGCGCGCCGGTCTGCTGATTGATGGCAAAACCACAGATACCAGCACTGCCGATCTGCTGTCCCGCACCGAAGGCCGCCACATTTAGAACGTAAATGAACCGGCCTTGAGGGGTTGCGGCCACCTGCAGCAGGTTTGATTCTCCCATGTTCTCGCTGAATGGCGAGCCTGCCACCGGCGATACAGCACCGGTGCTGCTGTTCAGGGTTCCTGCCTGGATGCTGCCCGTTTCAAAGTCCGGACCACCATAGATAAATTTGCTGGCCGAGGCAGGGTTGCCCCCTCCACCGCTTCCCCCACTTCCTCCACCACTGCCACCGCTTCCCCCGCTGCCACTTCCTCCACCACTGCCACCCCCGCTGCCACTTCCTCCACCACTGCCACTGCCACCCCCGCTGCCCATTCCTGGCGCAGGAGGAGTTGAAGAACTCACACCACCGGCACAACTCAACACAGCCAGCAAGCAAATTGAACCCAGCAAGATCCCTAGCAGCACTACTCCCCGTGTTCGGCCCATTGCTTTCTCCATCCTGAGCGGCAGAGACACCTAAGCACCTTCAAGATTTCATCGGTATCGGCTATTCAGGTTTTCTTGAGTGGATCTAACTTTCTTACGCACACAGATGCAAGGCGAGCGCCGGGTGTTTCCAGAAATCGGAATAAAATTACACGTCCTTAATTACGAAAGCATTCAGGAATTACGAGGAGCGTTCAGGGTTTTGCATACGCCACCGCGCTCAAGTCCTCTTCCGGGACGACCTGGACTTCGATGTAACCCTCCTGCGGCAATGCATCCAGCGGGAGCTGGCCACGCCATAAGGAGAAGCGCAGGCGCAGGAGTGCGCCTGCTTTAGCATCGAGTGCGAGCAGAGGAATCCGGCATTCAAGAATGGATTCTCTACGGAAGACAACCATCACTTCCTCTTGTTTTTGCCGGCCGCCGTTTTCGCTGAAGGTCCAGTCTTGAACGGTGGTAGCGCTGAACGAGGCTTCCAGCTTGAAATTGCGCTCCGGTTTGGCTCCGCCGGCAGATAGAGATTTAATCGCCACCACCAGCCGGGAATCTTCCGTGACCCAATCTGATGCGTTGTGCATGAAATCAAGACGGCAGTAGAGGTTCTGATGGTCAATGCCGGCGTAGCCCGTATCCAAGAGAAAAAGCTTGCCATGCATGGCGGAGGACCGCCGGTCAGCCACGTGGATGGCCGCGCCGAGCCAGTCAAAATACCCGGGGCTCGCGCCGCCGTTGCCTTTATTCAGGCGGGGTGAGATGTAAGCCGTCTGAGGAGTGAACTGGAGTTTGATATCGCGGCCGCTGATGGGTTGCGCCAGCGCATCTGGCGGCTCCGCGCCCAGCGCGTGATAGACGTTGGAAAGATGCTTGCGGTACAACTCGTCAAAATCCCGGTCATTGGCGGAATGGTGTTCAGGGCCATACCACCAGTTCCAGTCGCTACCCTCCGCAATCAGGAGCTCTTGAAATGCCAGTTCTCTCTGGTCTTCTGACGCGCGTGGAGAGTGTCCGGTAAAAAAATCGTGCGCGGCGGAAAGATAGTCCCAGGCAAGATCATCTTCCGGCGCTCCGATCCAAACATCGAAATTGGCGTTGATCCAGGAGCCGGGAACGATCGAGCTGAGTTTTTGCGGCGCCTGCTCCCGCTGCAACCCCTCCGAAATGGTCAATGCGGCAAAGCTCCTGTCGGCCTGAATCGCATCATAAAGACGGCGAAGGAATTCCCTGCCTGACTTCGGGTAGTACTCCCAGGCGTTTTCACCGTCCATGATAATGGGCAGCACTGCATCTTTCCCCTGTTCCAACAGCGGCGCACACGATCCCTTGATCCGGCGAATGAAGTCTTCAGCGGCATCTTTGGCCGGAACCCCGGAATAGACAAAGCCAATCAGGTCTGAGAGTGAGTGATCGCGGAAGACCATGCTCATGGTGGCGCTGCCCTGCTCCCATCGGTAAGCCTGATAGAGCTTTCCGGCGCTGTCGTGGTCCAGCTTTCCGCTGTCGTCCCGCCGGAACAGACTGCCCAACGAGCGCCCGAGCACCCCCTCATCGGTTGCCACCCACTCAATCCCCGCATCGTGAGCGATGGTCAGCACCTCGTTGGAAACGCTTCCCTCAGACGGCCACATGCCGCGTGGACGCACCCCGAAGACCTGTTCATGCAGCGCCAGACCGCGCACGATCTGCTCGCGCGCATCTTCCGGATGGCGAAAGCGCCGGCTCGGCAGAGTCATCCCCGGATGCGAGGCCGCCCCGGCATCCGTATCGCAGAGGAGCGGGAGGATGGGATGATAGAAAGGCGAGGTCGAAATCTCAATGACTCCGCGGCGCTGCGCTGCTGCGTATGCCGGAAGCACCTGGGCCAGGAATTCCTTCTGCTTGCCAATGACGAAGCTCTGGTCTTCGCGGGTGTAGTTGCGGCCCTTCCTGACCAACTCACTGATGGAGGGATCTTCCAGCCACAGCTCATCAAACCAGGCAATCTGCGATAGCACCTGCAGGTCAGTGATGTCCGAGTCCTTGAGCAGGGGGGCAGCCTGGGCTGGTATCCCGGAAAGATTCTGGAACCTCTCCCACAATTCGCGATATCGCGGATAGCGTCCAATCATATTCTGCAGGTTGGCCTGAAACAGATACCACAGCGCAGATTCCCTTTCCTGGCGACTGAGATCTGCAGCGGGCCTGGAAGCCAGCGATAGAAACGGATCTTGCGCGTTGCCTCTTACGTAGTCTTGAATCTGCGCTATGAGCGACGGTACCAGATTGAAGGTCTGGTGCAGATCAGGGAACTCATCCAGCAGCTTGACCATGCCGTAATAGTCCTTGAGCGCGTGCAGACGCACCCACGGCAGACGGTATTCTCCCGTGACCAGATTTTTGTAATAAGGCTGGTGCATGTGCCACAGGAACAGGAGACGAATAGCGGGCATACGCGGTATACATTAAACCATATGGGACAGGCTCGGTAGGGTATAGGTTACGGGAAGAAGTGGAGTGATTCATTGCACGGCCAGTTATCGAGGTTGATACGCTGCTGCCGGCTAGCGACTGCATCCCTCAAGAATATAAAATATCTACACCGTGCGCATTTTCACGCGCTACATTCTGAAGGAAGTGCTGTCCCACGCGTTGATTGGGATTGCGGTGTTCACGTTCGTCATTTTCATGCGCGACGTGAGCCGCATCCTCGAACTGGTGGTCCGCAACAGTGCACCCATCCCCAGCGTTGCTGAACTTTTCTTCCTCACCTTGCCGGGTGCTTTGACAGTCACCATCCCGATGGGAGTGCTGGTGGGAATCCTGATCGGTCTGAGCAGGATGGCCGCAGACAGCGAAATTACCGCGATGCGCGCCGCCGGAGTAGGGGTCTTCAGGTTTGTCAAAGTACTGGCCATCTTTGGCGTGACGGCGTGGCTGCTGGCGCTGGCAAATAATATTTGGTCTGCGCCACGGTCGGCGGCTGCGCTGGCCGACCTGCAAAACAGCCTGGCGGGTTCACAGGCATCGTTTGAAGTGCAGCCGCGGGTCTTCTACGAAAACTTCAAACCCTACGTGCTGTACGTACAGGATGCAACCACCGCCTCGGGTGGGTCCGTCTGGAAGAACGTGTTCCTGGCGGACATGACCGATCCGGCAGCTCCCAAGATCACCGTTGCCGCCGAAGCGGTGGTCAGCAGCGCGCAGGATTCCATCCACCTGCATCTGGTCAATGGCGCCACGCATGAAGTGAAGGTCCGCGAGCCCAGCCAGTACACCATTTCCACTTTCGACGAAAATGACTCCACCCTGAACATGCCGCCGGCCTCCCGGCAAGCCCAGGAAGCTGTGCCGGTACAGCAGTTGAATACGCGCGAATTGTTGCGCCAGAGCTACTACAACCGAAAACCGGAGGCAGCGCGCTGGTATTGGATTGAATTTAATCGCCGCCTGGCCCTTCCCACCGCCTGCCTGGTGCTGGTGCTGATCGGAATTCCACTCGGCCTCTCCTTCAAAAGAGGCGGCAAGGGCGCGGGCTTTGTCGTCACCATTGTCCTGGTATTCGTCTACTACTTCATCTCCGTTACGGGACTCTCATTTGCGCGAAGCGGCCGGCTGCCTGCAGTGCTGGGCGTGTGGATGGCCAATATTGTCTTTGGCTTGATCGGACTGCTGCTGCTATGGCGGGTGGATAAAATGCCAGTTCATATCGGCCTGGGCCACGCCTTGACGGCGAGGTTGCAGCACTGGGCCGTAATGTGGTCCAGGCGCAAAGAAGAAGAGCGCGCCGTCGCGGTAGTGCGTCCGCGCTCGGCCAAACGCTTTCCGCTGATTCTGGATGATTATGTTGTCCGCAATTTTCTAGGACACCTGGCGCTCATCACCGCCAGCTTCATGGTCCTGGTGCTGATCTTCACTTTCTTTGAATTGCTGACAGATATTGTCCGCAACCGCATCCCACTGGTTACAGTAGGCGAATACCTGCTGAATGTGACGCCATCCTGGCTCTACCTGTTTACGCCTCTGTGTGTCCTGCTGTCAGTGCTGGTCACTTTTGGACTGATGCAGAAGTCCAACGAGATCACTGCCATGAAGGCCACAGGCATCAGCATCTACCGCGCGGTTTTGCCCGTGCTGATCATATCCGCGCTGCTGGCTGGAGGGCTCTTTCTTCTGGAGGAATCTTACCTGCCCGACGCCAACAAGAGGGTGGAGACGCTGCGCAACACCATCAAAGAAAAGCCGGCGCAGACCTATCTTCATCCCGAGCGCAAGTGGATTTTTGGCCAGCACAATACTATCTACTATTACGAATTCTACGATCCGGAGATTGACCAGTTCGGCAGCATCTCAGCCTTTGAGTTTGAGCCTCACACCTTTGAGATCACGAAACGCATCTATGCCGCTCAGGCCCACTGGGAACCCAATTTGCAGGAATGGGTATTTGAAAAAGGCTGGCAACGCTCCTTCCAGGGCTCGGCCATTGACAAATTTGAGACTTTCAATCTGCACGAATTTGCCGAGTTGAACGAGCAGCCGACGTACTTCAAGAAAGAAGTCCACCAATCCCAGGAGATGAATTACAGGGAACTCAGCACCTATATTCATGATCTCCAGCAAAGCGGCTTTGACGTGGTGCGGCTGCGGGTGCAACTCCAGAAAAAACTGGCTTTTCCGCTGATCACGCTGGTCATGGCTATGCTGGCAGTTCCGTTCGCCCTTTCCACCGGACGCCGAGGCGCGCTAACCGGAGTAGCGGTGGCGCTGCTGATCGGCGTGGTCTACTGGGTCACAGCAGGCCTGTTTGAGGCGATGGGAAACGTAAGCCAGTTGCCTCCCTCGCTGGCCGCATGGTCGCCAGATGTAATCTTCTGCCTGGCTGGCGGGTATTTGGTGCTGAAAACACCATCTTGAGATCGGGTGAGCGCGCGGGTTTCGTCCAGACGCTCCCGATACGGTGTTGAACAGCGATACCGCCGAGGGTCCGGCGCGACGAGCGCCCCCAGAGTTTTTGGTAACAGATTTCCATCGCGCCTCGCGGTAAAATCATTTATTAACCTTCATGCAGAAAAATCTCAAGCCGCTGTACCCCTATCTGTGGAAGTACAAATACACACTGATGGCGGGGGCGGTCACGGTGGTGCTTACCAACGGGATCTGGGTCCTATTTCCGCAGGTGATTCGGCAGGCCACAGACGCACTGAACACCCACATCACCCGACGCCAGCTGGCGATGTACTGCCTGTGGATGTTAGCCATTGCCCTCAGCAAAGGCATCTTTCAGTTCCTTACGCGGTGGCTGGTGATTGGAGTCTCGCGGGAGATTGAATACGACCTGCGCAACGATCTTTTCCGGCACCTGGAAGGCCTTTCCTATTCCTACTACCAGAAAACCCGCACCGGCGACATCATGGCCCGGGCCACCAATGACCTGAATGCCGTGCGCATGTTGCTGGGGCCGGCCATCATGTACTCGGCCAACACGCTGGTCTTCACCGCTGCGGCCCTGATCTTTATGTGGCACACCAGCCACAAGCTCACGCTGTACGCGTTCCTGCCGCTGCCACTGGCGAGCATTCTGATCCAGTATTTTGGGCGCAGGATCCATGAGCGCTTTGAGCGAATCCAGGCGCAATTCTCTGAGATATCCGCGCGGGCACAGGAGAATTTTTCCGGCGCACGCGTGATCCGCGCTTACGTGCAGGAAGAACCCGAAATTGCGCTGTTCGAGAAGTCCAACCAGGAGTATGTAACCCGCAGCCTGCCGCTGGCGCGCCTGATGGGAATGCTGTGGCCCAGCCTGGAGATTATGCTTGGCCTGGCCATCGTCCTGATGCTGTGGCTAGGCGGCCGTGAAGTGCTTCTGCACCGCATGACCGTTGGACAATTCATCGCCTTCAACACTTATATGCTGCAGCTCACCTGGCCCATCATCGCCCTGGGATGGGTGATCAATATTTTTCAGCGCGGCACAGCATCCATGGGCCGCATCAACGAGATCCTGGCCGCCAGACCGGAGATCACAGACGCACAGGCAGCGCCAAATTTGAATGAGCGCGAGAGGATCACCGGAGAGATCGAACTGCGCAATCTGAATTTCAGCTACAACGGCGTGCCGGTACTGCACAATATCAACTTGCGCATCCCGGCGGGCAGCAGCTTGGCGATTGTCGGACCAACCGGCTCGGGCAAAACCACGCTGGTAAACCTGATTCCCAGAATCTACGATGCTCAACCCGGATCGGTCCTGCTTGACGGCCGTCCCATACGTGAGTATCCGCTGGAGGCACTGCGGCGGAGCATTGGCTTTGTGCCCCAGGAGACATTCTTATTCAGCGATACGGTGCGGGGGAATATCGCTTTTGGCGCCGACGGCGCATCGCAAGAGGAAGTCCGCGCGGCGGCCGAGGCCGCCAATATTGCCGGAGATATTGAAGACTTCCCTGAACAATACGAAACCATCGTAGGTGAACGCGGCATCACGCTTTCCGGCGGGCAGAAGCAGCGGACGGCGATTGCCCGGGCGATCATCCGCAATCCGCGGATTCTCATCCTGGATGACGCTCTTTCCAGCGTGGACACCTATACAGAGGAGCGAATCCTGAATCATTTGCGGGAGATCATGCGCGGGCGGACGACCATCTTTATCTCGCACCGCGTTTCTACCGTTCAGGCCGCGGACAGGATTGCGGTGCTACACCAGGGCCGCATCGTAGAGGTGGGCACCCATGATGAGCTGCTGGCTCGCAACGGCTACTACACTGACCTGTACAATAAGCAGCTTCTGGAAGAGGAACTGGCACAAGTCTGATCTCTGGATTTGTGATTTCTGATTTTGTCATTTGGAGCTGTTTTATGCGACGCGTGGTGATTCCCGAGCTTCTGGATACAGACACGGGAACACCTCGCGAAGTGCACGGTTCGCTTGCCGACCTGAGGATGATCAACCGTTACTTTGGCGGCGTGCGCACCATGGCCAACCTGATCCATACAGTCGCGGCGCAAAGCCGGATCAAAACTGTATCCTGGCTGGATGTGGGTGGCGGAAGCGGCGATGTGGCTGCTCTTGCCCGCCGATCTCTGATCAGGCAGGGAATCGACGTCAATCCGGTGCTGCTGGACCGGATGCCCGCGCACATGGCCGCCCCGGCACACGCAAAAACCGCGCGCGCGCTGGACACCCCGGCCATGACCACCCCAACACGCGCAAAAACCGCGCGCGTGCTGGGGGCCCCGGCTGTGAATGGTCATTATCCCTCAATCGGTGGGGACGCGCTGGCCCTCCCGTTCAAGGACAACAGTTTCGACGTTGTGGGATGCTGCCTGTTCATCCATCATCTGGAGCCGGAGCAGGTAGTCCAATTTGTGGACCAGGCCTTGCGCGTTGCCCGCCATGCAGTGTTGATCAACGATGTGATTCGCCATCCGCTACATCTGGCGCTGGCTTATGCCGGATACGCGATCTACCGCAGCCGCCTCACGCGCCATGATGCTGTGGCTTCCGTGCGCCGCGCCTACACCCTCGATGAAATCGAGAAGATGCTGCGGCAGACGCATGCGGCCAGGATCGAGGCGCGAACCTTTTTCTCTTTCCGCATGGGAGTGATTGCTTGGAAGAATCCAAATATGACCTGATTGTGGCTGGGGCGGGACCGGCAGGGTCGGCCTGCGCCATTCGTGCGGCCCGCATGGGCGCAAAGGTCTTGCTTCTGGAAAAAGACCGGTTTCCACGCCACAAAGTGTGCGGGGAGTTCGTCTCGCCGGAGTCCTTGAAATTACTGGAGTGGCTGCTCGGTGGAGAGCATTTCCGAGATCAACCGGACATCGGCAACTCGCGTATTTTCTCCGGACGAACCGCTGTTTCCCTTCCCATCTCTCCGCCGGCACGAAGCATTCCTCGTTTTGATCTGGATGCAGCCTTGCTCCATGCTGCGCAGCAGGCCGGAGCGCGCGTGGAAGAGGGCACAAGCATCCGGGAGGTTGAGCAACGCGCAATTTTCGACGTCAAGAGTACGGACAGGACCTTTGCAGCCCGCGCCGTGGTGAATGCCAGCGGGCGCTGGTCGCAGCTAACCCGGCACACCCCAGAAAAGAAAAGCGGCAAATGGATCGGGATCAAAGGCCACTTTCGTGAGGCCGTTTCGAAGCCCTCTGTGGATC
Source organism: Candidatus Angelobacter sp. (assembly GCA_035294925.1). GTDB lineage: Bacteria > Acidobacteriota > Terriglobia > Terriglobales > Acidobacteriaceae > Angelobacter. The sequence goes on from DATGJZ010000003.1 coordinate 22,253, forward strand.
TCTATTTTTTTGAAGGCGGTTATTGCGGCGTGCAGCCGGTAAGCAGGAACGCGGTAAACGCCTGCGCCATGGTGCGGGCGGATGCTGCGCGGTCTATGGAAGAAGTTTTTTCCAGGCAGCCGGAATTGTGGAAACGCAGCCGGCATTGGGAGCCGCTTTTTCCTCCCATTACCACCTCATCACTGTATTTTCGTCCACCACGGACTGAGTCAAATGGAATGCTGCTGGCCGGTGATGCCGCCGCCTTCATTGACCCTTTCGCCGGGGACGGTATCTCCCTTGCCCTGCACAGCGGGACTCTGGCAGCGGAGTCGTTGCTGCCGTTTTTTCAAGGCAGAAGCTCATTGCACCAGGCCAGGCAGGAATATCATGCCGCCTACATCAAACAATTTGCGCCGGCATTCCGCAATGCCGCCCGCGTGCGCATGATGCTCTCAGCGCCTCCGCTGATACGATCCATGCTGGTCCGGCTGGCGGGATTGGGACCGTTCGCGCGCGCTCTGGTTCGGGGAACGAGGATCAAAAGAACGGATGATCTCGTGACCGGGTGACAACCCGATTTCACAAGAGCCAATTGCTACTTGCCAACTGCCATTTGCGTTCTTAGCGAGACTCTGTCGCTGCCTGAACCTTGCTGGCGCGCAGCAGGCGGCGGAGAACGGCCAGCAGAGCAGAGGCTTCAAAGGGTTTGAAGAAGCAGAGGACGCGGTCAGCATTAACAAAGCTGCGCGGCGAGGATTCATTGCCTGGAGGAAGCATCAGCACCGCCCTGGTCACCATGTCAGAGCGCGATTCCTGCATCCAGCGCAGGATACCCCCACTGCTTAATTCGTCAGGCGCCTGGCTATCCAGCAGGACAATATCGAAGCTGTGCTGCTTCATCTGCTCGATGGCCTTTTTGCTGGAACTGACCGCCACCACATCCAAGCCTGCTTCGGACAGGACCTCACGCTCAAAATCAAGCACGCCTTCTGCGTCCACCAGTAGCACGCTGCCGTGTACCCTGGGCTCACGGCGCGCAAGGATGCGTTCACTTTCACTGATAGGTTTGTCACCGACGGCTCCCGGCAGCCGGACCTGGATCACTGCTCCGCCCTGTACGTGATTGTAGGCGGAGATTTCCCCGCCATGCTCCTTCACAATGCCATAACAGATACTCAAGCCCAACCCTGTCCCCTTGCCCACGCCCTTGGTGGTGTAAAAGGGGTCAAACACGTGTTTGGGATCGGCCAGGCCAGGGCCCGAATCATGAAATTCGCAAACCACGTTCGGATCATCGGCAAAGATGCGGATTCTCAAGATGCCATCGTGAGCGGTTTCCAGAATTGCATCAACAGCATTATTGATGATATTCAGGAAAACCTGCTCCAACTGGTGCGGATCAGCCACAACGGGAGGCAGCGCGGCCTCGAAATCTCTTTCCAGAACAATACTGTGGGTCTTGAGCTCATAGTCGCGTAGAGCGATAGTGTCCTCCATCACTTTGCGCAGGTCCACATAAATGCGCTGCGGCTTGTGCTGGCGGGCGAATGACAGCAGGTTCTGCACGATCCGTTGTGCGCGGTCCGTCTGTTTGTGCAGTTTTCGTATGAATTCCTGCAGTTGCGGATCGAGTTTTTCGCTTTCCAGCAATTGCGTATATCCGCTGATGGCAGTCAGCGGGTTATTCAGTTCGTGCGCAACACCGGAAATCAGACGGCCAACCGCAGACATCTTCTCACTTTGCAGAAGCTGTTCCTGAGTCCGGCGCAGGTCCTCGTAGGCTTTTCTGGTTTCTTCGTAAAGTCTAATTCTGTCGATGGTGGTGGCAAGTTGCCTTCCCAGGGCTACCACCATGTTTTCGTCTTCCGGTCCAAACTCACGTTGGGTACGGCTGCTGGTTCCCAGGACGCCGAGGATTTCGTCTTTCCGCCACAAAACCATCCACAGGTATGACTTAAGCCCTTCGGACTCGATGATCTTCTCGACGAAAGCCGGCATGTCGGCAAGGTCATGGGGCCTGATGATCTCTGTGTGCTGGGCCCGGACAACATTCAAAAACTCGGCTGGCACCAGCAGTTCGCGATTGTCATTGGGCCAGGAGCTGTGATGCCCGAAGCCGGCCTTCTTGCGCAGCGTGCTTGTCTCCCTGTCGAAGAGGTACACGGCGGCCGTGTCTGTTCCAAATAGCTCGACAATCTGCAGCAAAACAGCTGGCAGGATCTCAACCAGATCAAAGGACTGATTAAAGCTGACGGCAATTGTATTCAGGGCGGAAAGTTCTCGATTACGCCTGCGAATTTCATTTTCGGCCTTCTTCTTCTCGGTAATATCCAGCACCACGCCCTGGTATCGCTCTCCTGTTCCATCGGGGTTGCGAGTGGCAAAGCTGCTCTCGATCACGCTGATTTGCCGTCCATCTTTGTGTTTCAGCGTGAACTCAAAGTTCCTGACGAATCCATGCTGTTCCATCTCTGCCAGGAACTTCCTCCGGTCCTCAAAATTCACATACAGGCAGTCGGTCACGTTCACTTTGAGCATCTCTTCCTTGGTGGAATAACCCATCATCCGTACAAAGGCCTCATTACAATCTAGAATGCGGCCTTCCGGCGAGGACACAAAAAACCCTTCCTGCATGTGATCGAATAGCGTCTTATAGCGTTCTTCCGCTGCTTTGCTTTCTGTGAAGTCGTTGACGGAACGAACAAGCTGCTGGATCAAACTGCGGTTTTCCGCTGCCAGCGCCAGTTGGTTGGCGGCTCCTTTCAGGAAATTTCGATCGCCGTCCGTATAGTAGCGATGCCGGCCGATTCCCAGAACCAGCACACCGATGCGGGTGTTTTTGCCGATCACGGGAACTACCACGATGTGCTCCATGCCTTGCTCCGCAAGAACAAGCCTGGCTGCCGGCAACATGTTGCGGGTGCGCACGGTGCCAACTTCTCCCTGGTTCAGCAACTGTCCAGCGGTGCTCATGGAGGCATCAATATCGCTGAGCGCGGTGGCTACGGCTTCCGAGAGCCCTCTGTGCGTGGTAATGCGCAATTTGCCGTCTTCGACAACCCGGAACCACGCTGCCTTTGCGCCCAATACGTTCATAAGCTCGGCCAGGGTCGTCTCGACAATGGAGCGGAAATCGTCAGAACCTGAAACCACGTGGCTGAGGCGGTTCAGGATGTCCAGGCGCCGGTTCTGCACGCGCGAATCATCGAGCACAATCATCATCATGCTGATGCCCAGCAGGACATCCACCAGAATCCCGGACGGCAGCGTCCGGTGATATTGGGACAGCAGGAGCAGGGTGGCGCTCAGAATCCATGCGCCGGTATTGCCCCTTCCTTGCGCAAAGACGATCAATTGCCAGGCCGCAGCCCATGGAATCAACCGCCAGCAGATGGCAAAAAAGAAAAGGAGAACGTTCGCATGCTCAGGCCAAAGCACCTGAAGCACGCCCAGGAACATGGCCAAAAAAACTACAAAGGATGTTCGGATCAGGAGGCGTGGCCGGCAAACATAATAGAAGATAGCTGCCGAAAACAGCGTGACGGCGGCGACAAAAGCTACATTGGCAAGCGCCACCCAAATCTCTGGTCCGTGAAACCTGCTGATCGACAGAAACAGTTTGGCCAGGGTATAAACCGCCCATCCGGCAATCCAGGGCAGCAGATATTTCTCGCGGAAGCTGCGGTACAAGAGCACCGCCCCGCCCAAGAGGATCAGGGGCGCGGACGCTTCGGCCAGAAACGCAGATTGCAGTTCTGGGTACATTCGTCAGCTATTCATTCAATTTCAGAGGGTGGCAACGAAGTTTCTTTTTGTATATCACGAATCGCGCCATTTGGCGCGGGTTTTTTGCAAAGACCCGATTGGCGGATGACGGTATGGTGTCTGTTTGGCGTCCGAAGGAGTGAAAAAAAAAGATTTTCTGGTCACTAGTTACGTTAGGTACATAACATAAGTGTGGGCTTTCGGGTGCCCAGTTACGTCCGGTGTACAACACAGGTGCGGGCTTTGCCGTTGGAAGCCGGGTTTTCCGGGCCGGGGTACATTTGTGGTTAATGCGGCGATTTCAATGAATAACCAGATTGTTTTTCCAGAGACTCTGGGGTAAAGTTAGAGTTCCCCCGCATAGGCACCTTTCCCTCATGACCACAGAGCGGATTCTAGTTGTCGACGACGAGGAACCGATCAGGGAGATCATCTCCTCCATGCTGAACGCGGCTGGTTACAAGACCCGGCAGGCCGCTTCCGGCACGGAGGCGCTGGGCACCCTGAAAGAACACGGCGAATTCGAATTAGTGCTTTCCGACCTGATGATGGCCGAACTGGACGGCATAGCCCTGCTGGAACGAGCCAAGGAAAAATATCCCGATATGCCGGTGATCATGGTCACGGCGGTGCATGACATTTCCGTGGCGCTGGCGGCGATTCGCAACGGGGCCTACGACTATCTGCTCAAGCCATTTGAGCGGGAACAGCTTCTGGCCATCGTGCGGCGGGCTTTGGAGCACCGACGGTTAAAGCTGGAGAACCGAGCGTACCAGTCGAACCTGGAGTCGCTGGTGGCGGCGCGGACCGAGCAGCTTCGCCAGGCCATGACCGATCTGGAGCGCTCTTATGACATCACCCTGGAAGCCCTGGGAGATGCGCTGGACTTGAAGGATGCCGAAACTGAGGGCCACTCCAAGCGGGTGACCGCCTTTACTATTGCCATTGCCCGCGCCATGGGACTTTCCGGAGAACGCATTCGGGTAATTGCGCGCGGCGCATTCCTGCACGATATTGGAAAGATGGCTATCCCGGACGCTATTTTGCGCAAGCCCGGAGTCCTGACGCTGGAAGAAACCGCGATCATGCGAGAGCACTGCTTCCGCGGATATCAGATGCTGCGCAAGATACCGTTTCTGGCAGAGGCCTCAGAGATCGTCTATTCCCACCAGGAAAAATTTGATGGCACAGGCTATCCCCGCGGGTTGCGCGGCGAGGATATTCCCCTGGGCGCCCGAATTTTCTCGGTAGCGGACACGCTGGATGCAATGACTTCCGACCGGCCCTATCGCGCGGCCCAAAGCGTGTCTGCAGCGCGGGAAGAGATCATCCGCTATTCCGGCAGACAGTTTGATCCGGAAGTGGTACGCATCTTCGTGCAGATGCCAGATACGATCTGGGAGGATCTGCGCAAGGAGATCAACCAGCAGAGCTATCGTTTCACTTACCCACTCAAGTCGACCGCCAGCATTGCGATGGTCCACAATCAGTGAAGAGCGGCACCCAGTATTCAGTAGTTAGTTAGTATTTGGCTCGGAGCCCTCCTACCGCCGGCACACCTTTCCGATTCGCAGCTGAAGCCTGAGCCTCCACGTTATAATGAAGAGATTTGCAGCGTGAAAAATTGCGTCTAGAGCGCGTTTCCCCGGATTTAGCCGAGCGTTGCCGTTGCGGGACAGCGGTTTAGGAACATTCCATGGATTTTCGACTCGTCAGCGATTACAAACCAAAGGGTGATCAGGTCAGGGCGATTGAAGAGCTGAACCGTGGTGTCTACGGGGGGGAAAAACACCAGGTATTGCTGGGCGTAACCGGATCGGGCAAGACCTACACCATGGCCAAGGTGATCGAGCAGTTGAACCGCCCGGCGCTGGTCCTGGCCCACAACAAGACCCTGGCGGCACAGCTCTATCACGAGTTCAAGCAGTTTTTTCCCAGCAACGCGGTGGAATATTTCGTTTCCTACTACGACTACTATCAACCGGAAGCTTACATTCCGGCTGGTGATGTTTATATCGAGAAGGACGCCACCGTCAATGACGAGTTGGACAAGCTGCGCCTCTCCGCCACCCGTTCGTTATTTGAGCGGCGGGACTGCGTCATTGTCGCCTCAGTAAGCTGTATCTACGGCCTGGGTTCGCCGGAAGCGTACTACGGCATGCTGCTGTTCCTGGAAAAAGGCCAGAAGATCCGCCGCAATGAGATTTTCAGCAAGCTGGTGGACATCCTCTACGAACGCAACGACGTGGACTTTCACCGGGGCACGTTCCGGGTCCGCGGCGACGTGATTGAAGTTTTCCCCACCTATGACGACAACGCCTATCGCATCGAGTTATTCGGCGACGAGGTGGACTCGCTCTCGCAGATTGATCCTCTGTTCGGCACGGTCAAGCAGAAATACACACGCCTGCCGATTTATCCCAAGAGCCACTATGTGATGTCGCAGGACCAGAGGAGCCGCGCCATGGACACTATTCTGGAGGAGCTGGCGTGGTGGGAAAAAGAGCTGGAGAAAGAAGGGCGGCTGGTGGAATCGCAACGCATCCACCAGCGGACGCGCTTCGATCTGGAGATGATCAAGTCAGTAGGCTACTGCCACGGCATTGAGAACTATTCGCGCCACTTCTCCGGACGGAAGCCGGGAGAGCCACCACCGACTCTGCTGGATTATGTCCCGCGCGACTTCATCATGTTCATCGATGAGTCGCACCAGACAGTCCCACAGTTGCACGCCATGTGGCACGGCGACCGTTCGCGCAAGGAGAACCTGGTTCAGTATGGCTTCCGCCTGCCTTCAGCGCTGGACAATCGTCCGCTGAAATTTGAGGAATTTGAAGAGCGCTTGAACCAGGTAGTCTACGTTTCCGCCACGCCGGGCCCGTACGAGCTGACCAAATCCGCCGGGGTGGTAGTGGAACAGATCATCCGCCCGACCGGGCTGGTTGATCCGCAGGTGGAGATCCGTCCGGTCAAAGGCCAGATTGATGATCTGCTGCACGAGATCCGCGATCGCGCGGGCAAAGGCGAGCGCGTACTGGTGACCACGCTGACCAAGCGCATGGCAGAGGACCTGGCCGAATACTACGCGGAAGTAGGGGTGCGCTGCCGCTACATGCACTCGGAAATCGAAACTCTGGAACGCATCAAGCTTCTGCGCGACCTGCGCAAAGGCGAATATGACGTGTTGATCGGCATCAACCTGCTGCGCGAGGGGCTGGACCTGCCTGAAGTATCGCTGGTGGCCGTGCTGGATGCTGACAAAGAGGGCTTCCTGCGATCCAGCGGATCGCTGATTCAAACCATAGGCCGCTGCGCCCGCAATGTGAATGGCAGGGCCATCCTCTATGCCGACCGGATGACGGACTCCATGAAACGAGCCATCGATGAAACCGACCGCCGGCGCGCCATTCAGGAGGCTTACAACCAGCAACATGGCATTGTTCCACAAACCATTATCCGGCCACTCTCCATGTCGCTGGCGGGCATTGCCGAGACAGATTACGTGGATATGACCGAAGCCGCTGAAGGCTTGCCCGACTTCAAGTCGCAGGAAGAACTCGATGCCTACATCGCCAAACTGGAAAGTGACATGCGTGAGGCAGCCAAGAGGTTTGAGTTCGAAAAGGCAGCCAAGCTGCGGGATGCGGTTCGAGATTTGAGGACGAAGGAGTTTCTGTTCACTTAACTGCCCAGCCCCAGCCAAAAAAGACTTACCACTGATGACGGTGATCCCGACTGATGAAACACGGATCGGGAATTTGTTTCAGCCGCGAAGGTCGGCCTTTTCAGAATCCTCTGTCGTGTCAGGTCCGGCATTTGGCGAGTAACTCGTTTTCAGCGTCTGCCCGTCTCCCGGAACAGCGGGCTTCGCCGTTAACTCGTGTCGTTATTGGTCTGATCGGCTTTTGGCCGTTGGCTCTTGGCCCGTGGCTCAACAGCAACAGACGGTTATGCCCGACCTTGATCGCTGCGATCAAGGTTGGCTTTAACCACCAAGTTATTTGTCAAAAGCTCAGGTTACAGGGAATGGCTCCAACTTCGTTCGCAGCGGACGAAGTTGCGCTTTCTACCTAAGTTGTTTGTTTTCATCGCGACTGAATTTGGCATTGACTGACTTCCGAATGCGGCGCACAAGGCAACCCCGTTTTTGTTGGTGCTGGTCGGTCTGCGTGAATGATGACACGCGCCGATTCATTGGCGAGGGATGAGGACTTATATGCACACCGTCACGGCAACAACGGCAGCCCCAATTCTTTGAGGAACTCGTTATGTTGCTTGGTCGCCACCTCGATTTTTCTTTCCAGCGACACCAGGTTGGCATTGACAGCGCCAAGATCTATTTCTTCTTCCGCCACAGCCGTGCTGATGTAGCGAGAAATATTCAGGTTGAAATCGTTGCGTGCGATCTCCTCCATCGAAACGCGGCGTGAGTAACGCGGCTCCTCCCTACGAAATCGATAGGTGGAAACGATTTTATCGATGTGCTCATCGAGGAGGAGATTCTGACGCCTCGCCTTCTCGAAGTGCTCGGATGCGTTAATGAACAGCACGTCGTCGGGCTTCTTGCATTTCTTCAGCACCAGGATGCACACCGGGATGCCCGTGGAAAAGAAGAGGTTGGCGGGCAGACCGATCACAGTATCTATGTGCTCATCTTTGAGCAGCTTGGTGCGAATGCGCTCTTCCACGCCACCGCGGAACAGCACCCCGTGCGGCAGGATGAGCGCCATGACGCCATCCTGCTTCAAATAATGAAAGCCATGTAACAGAAAGGCGAAATCAGCTGCGGACTTGGGCGCTAATCCGTAGTTCTTGAAGCGGACATCCTCGCCTAGCCCGCAAATCTCACGCTGATCAGGGAGGGGCGTGCTTTGAGAGTCATGGGAGGCAGCAGACATGCTCTGACAAGCGAGCGTCAAGCACGGCGGTGGAATCGGACTCTGGGATGGGTGATTCCAGTGCTTCAGAGCGC
>DATGJZ010000004.1:0-41941 GCA_035294925.1 Candidatus Angelobacter sp.
AAGGAATTGCAGAGAGCGGAGAGTGAATCAGCCCCCTGGGGAGATGCATAGGTCCTTCGGGCGCAAAATACGCGCCCTCCAGGATGACAAGGGGTGAGGGGTCCAGATTGAAAGGAAACAGCGTCGCGCCTTTTGCAGAAAGAATAACAGCCGTCGCGACCACCCGTAAGGCTGCATGTTCTCCCAAGCTGCGCCCAAATTGTCGGACGGCCCCGGGCAATCGCCTGCAACATGTTCCATAGCGTTCCCAATAAACCAGGCGATCCAGTTTGTACTTTCTTTGTGAATCCCTCGTTGACCCCCACTTTTCGCCGGTGTTACCGGATCTGCGTGGCTGCTGTCGCCTGCGGGATGAGCACCAGCAGATCATAACCCAGGACCAGTCTCTGCAAACTAAGATCGCTGATCGCTTCGCCCCGCAGCCTGCGAAGGTCGAAGATGGTCCAACCCTCGCTCTCTGCGCCTGCGCTATCCACGAAAGGTTGCATGAATCTGTAGTCGTTGTCATCCAGCATGTTGAAGCTCTCGGGCGAGTATGGACGGCCGATTCCAGCAAACCGCAACCTGGTCCCCTTGACCGGAAGGATGATGATATGGATTGCCTTGGCGCCTTGGCCGTCCGCCAACTCTGTTACGAAGTTCCCAATGTCGTTGTTCTGCAAGGGATTGAAGCCCTTATACAAGTGCCAGTCCCCAAACTTCATCAGCACCTTTGGCCTGCTGCCGTTCGCCGCCCCGTCGTAGTCTTGCATGAAAGTCTGCTTCATCAGCAGCGCGCGCTCACGGTTGGAGTCTCCTGGCGCAGCCATGTTGTCTTTGTAGATCTTGCGGCTCATGATGAGCCCGCGCATGAAGCGTTGCGCTTCGGCATTGCCTTCCTTTTTCAGCAACTCACTCAGCTGCGTGAACTTTTCATCTGGCGCGCTCATCATCAGCAGTTCGCCGGGATTGCCGGATTTCGCGGCTTTTTCCGCCGCAGCATTGTTTTCGTCCAAGATGCGTTGCGCTGCAGCCGCCGCATTTTTCTGGGGATGCGTCTCCAGAATCCGAGCCATCGTCATACCTGTGGATCCCATAAATTCCTGGTCCAGCCCCCAAAGATGGAATGTCTCACCCTTCGCCGACTGGGCGCAGCTGGTGACCATGTCCAACTCCTCCTGGAGGTTGAAAAATGCGATGCTGTCCGGGTATTTCTTTTCCGAGGCTGCAATCTGCTCCCGCCGGTCGTCGCGGCCGATCCCCTGTTGGACGACGGCCGCCGCCATTGGCCCGGCCTCCACGGCCATTGTGTGAAAGCCCTGCGGCCCCAGGATGGCGCACACCGCACTGGTAAATGCGGGAATCTGAGCGGTCGCATGGTCCTCACCGATCAAAACGTACTGCGCGCCATCCAGGGCTGACCGCAGCAGGTCCGCTCCCCCGCCTGTAATTCGCTTGCCGTCGATCTTCAACTGCGAGCGGCTCTCCACCAGTTTGTCGGCAAACTTGCGATCTTGCGCCGTGGCCACTCCTGCATGGCCTACGATCAAAATTAAGAATCCAACAGCCATCGTCCTGTTCATCACGAATCCTTCCCACCGGGTAAACCAAATCTCGAAACTTTGCTGACGAAAGCAGATACGCAGATTCCGCTTTAATGGTTCCATTTCGAAGCACTTCTGATCAAGGTGCTCAAGAAAGCTGGGCCGTTTACCGCCACCGTGGGCCTGTTCAAGTCATCGCGAGTGGGAACAAATACGGACAACCCTTCCATAATTGAGTTCTGGAAGATTTACACACGATCCGTGCCCCCAACACGGCTTTGCAAGGGATCCGCCGAGCACGCGTAGTTACGAAGTTTTGACACGATCTTGACGTTCGCACGACAAAACCGGTGGATTCCTGTAGCTACTATAGTCCACGTCAGGGCTTGATAACCCTGCACACCTGCCTAATACATTCAGGAAAATTACACACCAGGAGGCGTTATGAAAACACACACGGTATGGACGTTCTTGCGCGTAGTCGCGGTGCTGGCAGTCGCTGTTACCGGGGCCAAGATGGCACAGGCACAAAGCTGTAGCGTCGAGTGGACTGGGAATGCGGGTGACAGCCAGTGGAGCACGGCCGGGAACTGGAGCACGCACCGAGTGCCAGGCCCGACAAGCGACGTCTGCATCCTGACGGCAAACGGCACCTCTGGATCCGTCGACGCAATCGCAATTCCGTCGATCTCTGTCCATTCGATTGAGGTAGGCCAGGGTGCGGGGCTGGCCTTCGGATCGGAGACAGTGGCGATTGCGACCTCGCTGACCAGTCAGGGTCACCTCACGATGTTTGGGACCACGCTGAGCGCCCCCTCAGTCGATCTGCAATCGGGGACTCTGGTAGGAGGCGGAACCATCGAGGGTTCGCTCACGAACAATGGCTATCTTTTGCCGACCAATGGGGAGACCCTGACGGTGACGGGCGACTACACCCAGACGGCTGGCGGTGAGCTGAGCGTTAATTTTGCTGCGACGTATCCCCCGGCGCTCGTCGTCAAATCGAACGCCACACTGTCAGGCATCCTCAGTGTGGGCGTCAACCTCAAGAGACCCCCCGTGAAGGGCTCGACGTACACCGGCGTGACGTTCGGCGCACTCAACGGAGAGTTTACGAGGCTCACGGTTGAGGGGGGAGGCTCGGTGAAATACATCAACGACAGCGTGGTGGTGACATTTCAATAAGTGGTGCGGGCCGGAAGCAACGGCTTTTTATTGCGCTCGCGCTGGGGAACAATCCAGAGGTCGTATTTCTCGATGAACTCACGACGGGGCTGGACCCCCAGTCGCGGCGCGCGATTTGGGACCTGGTGCGCGGCATTCGCGAGCGCGGCAAGACTGTTTTCCTGACCGTGTTCCTGCTTCGCTACTCTCTTCTCAGGGCAAGTTCCGCTTCGTAGGCTGCCTGAAGCTTGCGCATTGCGGAGATACGAGTAGATTTCGTCCAGAAGCGGGCCCTTTTTTTGACGCTTGACTTCCGAAGATGTGTTTCACGAAGTTCATCCATAAATTCTGCCCTCAGCTCAGGTCCTCCTTCTTCCAGGATCCGAGCCAGTCCCCTCAGCCTGGAGGCCGGCAAATGTTTCTGCCCCCATACAATCATCTCCATCAAAAGAGGAAGCAATTCGATGCCTTTTTCCGTAAGACTGTAAATGATTTTCTGTTTATGGCTGGCGTCCTGAGACCTGACGATGATCCCTTGCCTGACAAGCCTTTGCAGACGATCGGCCAAAATATTCGACGCAATCCCCTCCAAAGACCTGGTGAGGAGCTCGCGAAAATGCCTTCGGTTCATGAAAATGATGTCGCGGATGACGAGCAGACTCCACTGATCACCCAACAGCTCGACCATCAGGTTCATCACGCACCCTGACCTATGATTCTGACTCGGTCTGTCTCGATTCCGGTTTGGCATTCCTCGTCCCCGAATGATTGTACGACCAAGTCGCACATTCTTGCGTACTCCGCATTCACTCGCGTTGGGCATTTGTTGACTGAGTGCATACACAACCAGTTGTATATTACAACTGGTTGTATTTTACTATCAAGACTCTTATTTCCATAGAATTGCCGTTGCTGAAGTCCCGTTTCTTGTAGATAGGGTGCGGCTTTCCGCAGTCAAATCTGCGAACCCATGTGAATTCAGATCATGCTTTTCGTGTAGTCGCACTTCACTGCGAATCGTCCATCCCTGGTTTCCGTCATTCCGCAACATACGCTAAGGTTCCGCGGCAGGCAGCGGAGTTTTGGCAGCTCGCGTGCCTTCGTACCCCCCGTGCACGCAACAGCGCATGCTTCAGCTCTCAAGTTGCACTGTCTGGCTGAAAGGCCAAGGCGGCAGAGACTCAGCAGTTGCCGCAAAGTAAGCGGAGCCGGCAGCAGCAATGTCTTCCGTCTCCAAACCAATAACCCAGAAGAACCGAACACCCGTCCGTCTAAGGAGTTCCATTATGACCATGCACTTCAAATCAACTCAGGAGGAGTTATGAATCGACTGCAGCTTTGGAAGGTAGTAAGTGTCGTACTTCTTGCATATGGTTTAGCAAGCGCTCAAGAGATCACCACATTTAGCGCTCCGGGCGCGGGCACAGGCGCCGGCCAAGGCACCGGGGGCTTTGGCATCAACCCGCAGGGGACTGTCGTGGGATCCTACCTTGACTCAGGCAACGTGTTTCACGGCTTCCAGTGCGTTGCGGGCTGTGGTTCGCTCAGCACCTTCAGCACATTTAATGCTCCGGGCGCGGGCACAGGCTCGGGCCAGGGCACGATTACTTTCAGCATCAACCTGTTCGGAGTGATTACAGGTTTCTACATGGATGCGAGCAACGTGGCTCACGGCTTCGTGACTGCTGCTCCGTTCGAGACCTTCACCATTTTGAACGATCCCAATGCCGGGCAAGGCTCCGGCCAGGGCACTTTCGCGGGCAACATCAACGTGGGAGGGGAGATCGCCGGAAACTATGTTGACGCACACGGTGTATCTCACGGCTTTGTCACCGCTCCACCTTACCGCACCTTCACCTCATTCGATCCCAAGGGATCCGTATCTACGCTTCCTGCGGTGGCAAGCGCCCTCAACCTGGAGGGGGCAGTCACGGGAACTTACTCTGACGCGAGCGGCGCGCTTCACGGCTTCGTGCGGAGCCCGTTCGGCGCCATCACTACCTTCGACGCTCCCGGGGCGGGAACGGCCTCCGGCCAGGGCACCGGCGGCGTAAGCATCAACGATGTGGGGGTGATCACGGGAAACTACATCGACTCGAGCGGCGTGAATCACGGCTTCGTGCGCGATCCGTTCGGCGCCATCACCACCTTCAACGTTTCCGCAGCGGGTACAGGCTCCGGCCAAGGCACCGTACCTCAGGGCATCGACCTGTTGGGGGGGATTACAGGACAATACATCGACTCAAGCGGCGTGAATCACGGCTTCGTGCGGAGCCGGTTCGGCGCCATCACCACCTTCGACGCTCCGGGGGCGGGCACGGCCACTGGTCAGGGCACCCTTCCGGCTACCCCCAACCTGTTTGGCGAGATCACCGGACAGTATATTGACGCGAACAACGTGCATCACGGCTTCCTGCGGCATCGGTAAGCCTGATCCGTTGATCCGTTGATCCGTGGTAAAGAGGCATCAGTTGGAGACTAATTCTGCGACACCGGGACGCAGGAAACCTGCATGTCCGGTGGAGGAGGGGAGAGGGGTGTTGTATCACTGCCTCTCCCACTCTACCACCTGGATGGAACAGCCCATGCTCGCCGACGCTTTGGACAAGTTGTCTTGTTGATTCTCGCCAAGTTTCGTTGAAAAACGAATGTCCGGGAACAGCAGCTTGTCAGCACTCGGAGCAGAAAGTATTTATTAACGACCCTGCACGCGGCTCGCTGGGAGTCTTCCCTCTGCTACCGATTCTTGGAATCGAAGAAATTACCGCTAAGCTTTTTCGCGTCATGGACTCAAAGGCTGTGGTGCATGGAACCGGTGAGCTTTTGCGAGATTTCATTGTGCGAGAAGCAAAGGCTTACAGATCGGTGTCGTTGGCTCTCCTGCAGTCTCCATTTTGGAGGAATGGATGGATGCGCAGAACCAATGGACCACCATCTGGCATGGCTTGCCCTAATGGGAAATCGGTTGCTTCTGCCCAGAGATGGGTGGTTACCCAATGGTCCTCGAAGTTCGAGGTAAACTAACAATGCATTCATGGCCGCTGCCCGCAAATCCGTCTCGCTGGTGATTATTGATGACAATCCACGGAGCCTGGAGTTTGTCTCTACGGCGCTGGCTCGTGAAAACGTACAGATCTTTACCGCATCTGATCCGGAGCAGGGAATTGACCTGGTTTACACGCACCGGCCGCAAATTGTGCTTACCGACCTGGTAATGCCGGGGATGAGCGGGCTGGACGTTCTGGGGCGGATCATGGAATTTGATCCCGCGATTGACGTGATCCTGATGACGGCGCACTACACCAGCGACACGGCGGTGGAGGCCATCCGCAAGGGGGCTGCCGATTATCTCAACAAACCCATTTCCCTAGCTGTGCTGCGCGAACGGGTGGGCCGCCTGATCGATACCGCTGTACAGCGGCAGCAGATCATGGATGTTGACGATGAGCTTTTGCGTACGGCCCAGTTCGAAGGAATGATTGGCCGCAGCCCGCAGATGTGGGAGATGTTCTCCCGCATACGGCGAATCGCGCCCCACTACCGGGCGGCCCTCATTACCGGTGAAACCGGCACGGGAAAGGACCTGGTTGCCCAAGGCTTGCACCGGCTCAGCCCGGCGCAGGGCAAGTTGGTGGTGCTTAACTGCTCGGCGGTGGTGGAGACGTTGTTTGAAAGCGAGCTTTTTGGTCACGTGCGCGGCGCTTTTACCGGGGCGGACCGGGACAAGCCCGGGTTATTTGAACATGCTCACGAGGGCACATTATTTCTCGACGAAATTGGCGACATGCCGCTGGGAACGCAAGCCAAACTCCTGCGGGTATTGCAAAACCAGGAAGTACAGCGCGTGGGCTCGCTCTCACCGCGAAAGATTGACGTCCGGGTGCTGGGCGCCACCAATAAAGACCTGCGCAATGAGATTGCCGGGAAGCAGTTTCGGGAAGACCTGTACTACAGGCTATCCATGGTGGAGATCCACGTTCCGGCACTGGCGGAGCGGATGGAAGACCTTCCGCTGCTCATACACCATTTTCTGAACAAGTTTGCGGGCCAGTATGGCAAGTCCATCCACAGCGTTACGCGTCGCGCCCAGATTGTGCTGGCGCGCCACCGCTGGCCGGGCAATGTGCGCGAACTGGAAAATGTGATTGGACACGCTTGCATGATGGCCATGGGAGAGGCGATTGATGTTCCTGACCTGCCGGAGAATTTACGACGTTCTCCCGCGGCGGGCGCGGGTGCAACGGCGGCTTCAGCACCGGCAATCGCCGAGGAAACGGCTGCCGCCAAAAATGAGTCCGGTCTCTCCCTCGACGAACATGAGAAGCACTTGCTCACCAATGCATTGACTAAGGCGGGAGGCAATCAGTCAGAGGCGGCAAGGCACCTCCGCATAGGACGGGATGCGCTGCGGTACAAGATGAAGAAGTATGGGCTGCTTTAGGTTACCCGCCACGGCGGGCCTGCGGCAGGGACAGGGAAAACCAAGGCAAGACCTTTGAAACACGGAGGAACAGAGGACGCAGAGGAAGTGAGCCCGGTCAAGAGCAAGAGCAACCCTGAGGAAAAAGCGGGAGGAAAGAAAAACCAGGGGATCAAAAGCTCAGACACTAGGTGGGCGTTCCCAGGAGGCGGTTTACTTCGTCGCGAAGCTGGGTGAGGCTTACCGGTTTTGCGATGTAGCCGGTGAAGCCCGCGGCGAGCGCTTTTTCACGGTCTCCCTGCATGGCACTGGCGGTGAGGGCGACCACCGGAATGGCTGTCAGGCGATTATCGCTGCGAATTTCCCGCAGCACGTGATAACCATTGTGGACAGGAATCTGCAAATCGAGAAGCACCAGGTCGGGGGTCGCCCGGCGAAGTTGCCGCAGCGCTTCTTCGCCGTCCTGGGCTTCAAGTACTGTGTATCCCTGTTTTTCCAGGACGGTACGCAATAATTCGCGGCTGGTGGCCTTATCTTCAACGATCAGGATTTGTTTCATTTAGCACTCAGCCTGCCGCGGCGGGCATTCAGTCCGCGGAAAACCCTGGTGATATCTAAAAAGAGTCGTCGGCATGGAAACTGAACTTCATATCTTTGTTAATGGCAGGGTGAAGGTGAAGCGGCTGCCTTGCCCAGGTTGACTTTCCAGACGGATTGTACCCCCGTGCAATTCTACGAGTTTTTGGGTTATTGAAAGCCCCAACCCGGTTCCTTCGCGCACTCCGCGAGTGGTGTCACCTACCTGGTAGAACTTTTCAAAAATTGCGACATGCTCCGACGCCGGAATGCCGATGCCAGTATCACAGACTGCGACTTCCAGGAGGTCATCCTGGGCCATGGCTTCCACCCATACGGCGCCGCCATCCGGGGTAAATTTTATGGCATTGCTCAGGAGATTGTAGAGGATCTCCTTGAGCCTTAGACGATCGGCATGGACCAAGCCATGGAAGGTTATTTTGTTTTCCAGGCGAATATTCTTGGCCTCACTCTGATGCCGGAGCGCAGATAGTGCTTCCGCAACACAGCCGGCAAAATCGAAGGCCTCGCGCTGGAGTTCGAGTCTTCCAGACTCGATTTTGCTGAGATCCAGGACCTCGTTGATCAACTCCAGCAGGTGGCGAGAATCCTCGAGGATATGCCCCAGAAAACGTTTTTGCTTTGGGTTGAGCGGGCCTTCCGTTTCTTCGGCCAGCAGCTCAGAGAATCCGATCATGGTATGGAGAGGGGTGCGCAGTTCGTGGCTCATGCTGGCCAGGAACTCGCTCTTGAGGCGGTTGGCCCTTTCAACTTCAAGGTTACGGGTTTCCAATTGGGCATTCTTGGCGGCCAGTTCGGCGGTGTACTGCTCGCGGACAGAGCGCAACCGGTCCTCTGCCTGCTTGCGTTCGCTGATGTCGCGCACTATGGCGATGACGCGCAGGCCCTGCTCGGTCCAATTGGGACTCAAGCTGATTTCAACAGGGAAGAGCGCGCCATCTTTTCGCTGGGCGTTGAGCTCGAGCCCAGTGCCCATGGGGCGGGTTTGAGGATGGTCTGTGTACGAGGCGCGATGACGGTGATGGTCTTTGCGCATTGCGGCGGGAACCAAATGGTCCACATTAAGTCCAAGCAGTTCCTCGCGGCTGTAGCCGAACATTTTCTCAGCGGTCTGGTTGAGCAGGACGATCTGACCCTGGCCGTCCACCTCCAGAATAGCGTCCGGCGCGGCTTCCAGAAGCTTGCGGAAGCGGGTCTCAGCACTTGCCTGTTGCTCTTGCTTCCTGAGGCGCTTGGTTTCGGTGATGTCGCGGGCGATTTTGGAGGCGCCTACAACCTGGCCGGCTTCATCACGTATGGGTGAAACGGTAAGAGAGACGGAGATGACCTGCCCGGTCTTGTGACGGCGGACGGTTTCATAGTGATCCACACGCTCACCCGCCCGAATACGCCGCAGGATTTCCGTCTCGTTGCGATTTTCCGGCAAGTAGAGCAGCGACAATGGCTGGCCGATTACCTCGTGCGAGGGGTAGCCAAAGATGCGCTCTGCGCCCTGGTTCCAACTGGTGATGATGCCATCCAGAGTGGTGCTGAGAATGGCATCGTCCGAGGACTCGACGAAGGAGGCGAGGGTACGGCGGGTGTCAGCGAGTTCCTTTTCGGCGTGCCTGGCTTCTGTACTGGGCTTGGTGCTTTCTGGCATTGCTTTGAGATTTTAATTTAAGAGCGTGAGCTTCGTCACATCCCGGTGTGACCTGTATCACTGCGCGATTGGCCTTTGCGGGTCAGACTAGCGGTTGTCAGGAGGACTCATGAAACACGTTGGCGGAGTCTTATTTGCATTATTGCTATTGGCGGCGATGGCCGTAACCCAGCAGCAGAAGCAGTCCAACAACAATTCAGTCCCGGCGTACAACCCCGGACAGGAACAGACGTTCAGCGGCACGATTCAGGAAGTAAGAGACTATCAGTGCCCGGTTTCGGGAACCATCGGGTCCCATATCTCTCTCAAAGGCGGCGGGGACACTCTGGAAGTGCATCTGGCCCCGGCAACATTCCTGAAACAATACAATATTGTCCTTCAGCCAGGCGACCAGGTGAAGATAACCGGAGTCAAGTTTGTTTTTGAAGGCAAACCGGCGATTCTGGCCCGGGAGATTGTCGCGGGGCAGAGCACGTTCACGTTCCGCGACGGCAAAGGCCGGCCGGAGTGGTAGGCGGGGGAACCTGGTCACCCGCGGTCATCGGGTCAGGTGAGCTGAAGTAAACAAGCAGAGCCTCGATGCACCGGGTGCGTGCTGAGACTAAACGGGTTAGCGACAATACTATTCACTTAAAGAGTTTGGAACCTTTTGAGTCAATTGGCAAAAACGCAAGGTCCCTCCGATTTACCCCCGCTGACGCGTGGGTAAACCCTCGGGATGACGAACCGTTTTTTGATCGTTCACCTTAAGTGAACCGTATTGGCTTTAGCGAGCGGTCATAAAAGAGTGAGTGAACAGGGAAACCCAGGGCAAGACCCTTGAAACACAGAGGAACAGAGGACGCCGAGGAAATGAGCAGGTCAAGAGCAAAATCCAACCGCGAGGAAAAGCGGGAGGAAAGAAAAACCGGATTCACTTCCGATGCGGCAGCCAGCTTGAGGGTAGTAAGAACAGCGTTGGCCCGTGCCAGGTGTGATGGCTTTGGTGGCAGGGCCAACGATGTTCTGTTTGGGTTTTAAGCAACACCTTTCAGGAGCGCCGAGACGGACATCCCCAGGCGCGAGCCAACAATCTGCAAGGTGGTCACGGTAACGGTCGATTCTCCGCGTTCGATCAATCCGAGATGTGAACGGTTCAGGCCGCTGCTATCGGCCAGTTCTTCCTGGCTCAACCCTTTTGCCAGCCGCTGAGAACGAATCCGCTGCCCAATTGCTTTATTGATGTCTTGCACTGTTCCTCCTTTTGAGACTGCATGATGGCGTGTAAGGTTATAACAAGACCGTATATAAACGTCAAGGAGGGCAGCCGTTAGTACTTAGTATTTGGTACTTAGCAAAACCGAAGACAAAACCTTTTAGCCGCGAATTTGCGCGAAAGAACGCGAATAAGAATAGGGGACCCGCCACAGCGGGCTCTCGGCAGGGAACAAGTGACAGGGGTGCGAAAAACTTATGAAGTGTGAGCAAAATTGAACAGATTGGAGCTGCTGGCATATGGCACGCTGATTGCCAGGATACGCTTGTCGCGGAAGCTTTCGGATGAAGGCATGTGCTGGACAAAATATCCTCGAAAGAGTTTTACACGCAAAGTGCGGCGTCAACCGTACCCGGCAGGCTCTTAATCCGATCACGACCGTTTTCTGGAGGGCGGTGATTCATGGTTTTTTCAAGACTCTCACGCAGATACGACACCAGATTCAGGCCTCCCACCGCGAATCCGCACTCTGTGACCACGGGAAAGATGGGCAAGTCTATGCTCATCGTCCTATTGCTACTCGCCACCAGCATCCTTCCCGCTGGTGCGCAGAACAGGGATGACCATCGCGATAACCGAAACAACCAGACGTTCAACAGGGGCGTTCGCAGCGGCGGCCGAGGTGGGCAGTACAACGACCCCCGCCGCGACAATCGCCGGTACGACAACGGCCGGTACAACAACGGCCAGTACAACAACGGCCAGTACGACAACGGCCGGTACAACAGCGGCCAGTACAACAACGGCCAGTATGACAACGGTTACCGCGATCAGGGCGGCATCGGTCCCGGCAAGGGAGCCCTCATCGGGGGAGCGAGCGGAGCCGTACTTGGCGCAATCTTCGGTCACGGCCTCAAAGGAGCCATTGTCGGTGGTGTCGCCGGTGCGGGCATCGGAGCTGTGGTAGGCAAGGAGCATCAGGACAATGTGCGCGACCGGTAGTACTTCCACGAGTCATATCTGCCCGCGAAATGAACACGAAAGGAAATCAGCTGCCATGATCCCAGGAACATTCGCAAAGCTGCTGCACCATACACGTACCCTGATTCTGTGCTTCACCGCTGCCGCCACGCTCTCCATAGGGGCCCTCCCCGGAGTCGCCCAGCAACCAGGGCAGTCAACCTCCCCGGTCAACATCAAACCCGAGGCCAATGAGCCTCCCGAAACTCACCCCTGGACCATCGAGCAGCTTCTACCGCTCACGGTATCCGAGGCCTGGCAGATGAGCGGCAGGAGCGAAGACAAGTTCTTCGACATGGTGCAGGATCTGGCCGCGTTTTCCGCCCAGAAACGCAACCTCGTACTGCCGGCCAGCGAAGCGGCAGGAAGACAGGCCGGTGCATACATCAAGAGCCAGGCTAAGCTGGACCACAACCAACTGCTCTATGCCGTGGTCGACCGGGCTGTCCGCAGGGTAGGCAAATCCGCTGTCCCGGCAAAGGTCAGCGAAGCCACCCCGGCAAAATAGCCAGCGGACTGGGTTCCCACCGATTCGCACCTCCAGCCCTTGGGGCTGAGCGAGCGGCGAGATATTTTTCTGTTTGCGCCTGAGGAACCCTGTCGCACTAAAACATGTTTGCCAGTTTGCGCCTCATCCGCCAGGGGAAGCTATGGGTAGTCGAGTTCACGCAGGAGCAATACGAGCCGCTCACTCGGTGACGCAGTATTCTCCGATGCAACAAAAGCAGGACGCTATTTATTCCTTAATAGATCACTGGGGTATTTAGCAAACCCAAACCCCTTGAACCACAGAGGACGCAGGGGAGCACAGTGGAAGACAGAGAAAATCATCTTCACTCTTTATGTTCTCCCCCCGCGCGCCTCAGTGTCTCTGTGGCTCAGTGGTAGATTCTGATCCGCAGCCAGGGTCTTACGCAGCGCCCTTGTCGTGGTCAACATCGCGCTCATGCTCCAATTCGGGCTGGTCGCGGTCCACGTCTTTCATTGCTTCGCGGCCGGCGTCTTTCATCTGGCCGGCAATGTTGCGGACTTTGCCTTTTACCTGGTGTTTCATGCCTTCAGCCTGCTTCTTCTTGTCGCCAGTCCACTCACCGACTTGACGCTCGACGCGTCCGCCGATGTCTTCCATCTTACCTTTGATTCGGTCCTTATCCATTGAATGCCCCTCCACCTAAGATTTTTGATTTGTGATGTTTGAGTTTTGATTTGGAAATCAGGAATCTGAAATCACAAACTCCTAAAGTGCAGTCCTTCTGCCAGTGATCAACTGGAAGATCAACGCGACGACCGCCAGTACCAGCAGAATGTGAATGAATCCGCCCATGGTGTAGCTGCTCACGACTCCCAGCAGCCATAAGACGAGTAGAATCACAAAAAGTGTCCAAAGCATGTGTGCCACCCCTGGTCAAGAATTTTGTAATTGGGTAATTTGGTAATTGAGTAATTTGAAAGTCGAAGCCACCCAAGCACCGTTTCCCCAAATTCTCGGACGTCTAACTCTTACTTAATTAGCTCGTACTAAACTCTATGTACTTGGAAGGCCGCAGGTAGGGAGTGGTTGTAAGAAATCGAGAGCTGGAAAAAAGCAGGGGACAGGTGACAGGTGACAGCCCCGCCACCGGCTTTGACCAGATTGAACGAGCTGTGACTGGCGGGAGATTGCCAAAATCGCCGTAATTGCCAAAATTGCCAAAATTGAAAGGCAGCGGCAAAGACATTCTTGGCCTGATTCTACAAGGGTCTAGCGAGCGACCCGTAGAGAGTCACAGGTCAGGGAAATCAATTACTGCACCGTTGGACGCTGGAGGTTAGAGCGAGTATTCAGCGAGTACTTAGTATTTGGTATTTAGCAAACCCAGAACCCAAGCCCTGGATTCGGAGACTGCAGAAACTCTGGCCAAGCAGAGAATTTATGATTTTTGATTCTTGATTTAGGAGTGAGGGTCCAAACCGCCCATTCGCCGATTGCAACCGCTTGGTTCCAAATCACAAATCAGAAATCAGAAGTCACAAATTGCGTTTGGGAAGTCGACGATCGGCCCGTCGAAAGTGTGCATATACTAATTGAGCATGAAAGTTGCCATCCAGGGTGAGCGGGGCTCGTTCAGCCATCAGGCTGCCGGTGAGCTGGCGCCTAAAGCTCAGGTATTGCCCTGCAGTAGGTCAGTGGAAGTTTTTGACGCTCTTGATTCAGGTGAGGCTGCGTGCGCCGTCATCCCGGTGGAGAACACGCTGGCCGGATATGTGGGTGAGCACCTTGACTTGTTGCTGGAACGCGAAGTTTTCATCCAGCGCGAGTACAGGCTGCGCATCGAGCACAACCTGATCGCCGCTCCGGGAACCAGGCTGAAGGATTTGCATCAAGTGCTCTCTCATCCAGTGGCGCTTGACCAGTGCCGCAAGTTTTTTCGCAAGCACCATGGCATTGCTCCGGTGGCTTTCTACGATACGGCAGGCAGCGTAAAGCATGTGGTGCAAAACAAAATGAAGGACACCGGCGCAATTGCCAGCCATGGGGCGGCCAAAGAATATGGCGGCCGGATACTGATGACCGGACTGGAGGACGAAAAACAAAACTTTACCCGCTTTTTCCTCATCCAGAAACGAAAGAAGGTATTGGCCAATGCCGATAAGAGCTCTATCGTGTTTTCCCTGAAGAATCTGGCAGGAGCGTTATTTAAGGCATTGAGCGTTTTTGCCCTGCGCGATCTGGATCTGAGCAAGATTGCGTCTCGCCCTGTCCGGGGCAGACCCTGGGAGTACATGTTTTATGTGGACATCCTCAGGGGAGAGGACGAGGCCATGGGCAAGGCCCTGGACCACTTAGCGGAGATTGCCGGGTTAGTCAAGGTACTTGGGGTATACCCCCGGGCCAAATAACAATTGGTCCGCTGGGTGTTCTTGCAATACAATCCGCCCGAAGAAGGGAACAGGTGACCCGCCACGGCGGGCCTGCGGCAGGTTACGCGGCAAGAGCAAAAGTCAGAGGCTGCATCTTTTAGGGGATCACTGTCATCAATATGTGAGCGGACTCTTATCAAGGATCAATATGGCGGCTGAAAATCGTAATACGACTCCCGTAGTCACGGCGAGCGAGCCTATCGAGATACCGAAGAAGGGCGTTCCTGTGTTGCCGGTGCGGGACACGGTGTTGTTCCCTCACGCGGTCTTACCTTTAACAGTAGGACGGGAAAGCTCGATTCAACTGATCAACTCACTGGGAGACGAGAAGACTATTCTTGTGGTGGCGCAGCGCGAGGCCCGCGTTGATACGCCGCAGCCTACGGACCTTTTTAGTATAGGGACCCTGGCGACCGTTCATAAGGTCGTCAAAATGCCCAATCAAAGCCTGTTTGTGTTTACTGAAGGTCTGTCGCGATCCAAGCTGCAGGAATTCACTCAACTTACGCCATTCTTAAGGGCCAACGTCGATATCATTGAGGACAGCGAGCCGGAAACTTCGCCGGAGCTCGAAGCCCTGCAGCGCAACGTACTCACGTTGTTCCAGCAGATTGTGGCTGGATCGCCCACCCTGTCTGACGAACTGCAAACTGTAGCCATCAACATTGAAGAGCCTGGGCGGCTGGTGGACTTTGTAGCTTCCTCGTTGCCTTTCCTTTCCACCAAGGACAAGCAGGAGATCCTGGAGACTTCTGATGTGCATCGCCGGCTTTTAGCGATCAACAAGCACCTGGCAAAAGAGCTGGAAGTGCAGCAACTGCGCAACAAGATCCAGACGGAGGTCCAGGACCAGGTACAGCAATCACAGCGTGAATACTACCTGCGTGAGCAGATGAAGGCCATCCAGAAAGAGCTGGGCGAGCAGGATGAGGCACAGCGCGATGTTGAGGAGCTGCGGCAGAAGATTGAGGCCGCGGGCATGCCTGAAGATGTAAAGAAGGAAGCGCTGAAAGAGTTAAACCGGTTGGCGCGCATGTCGCCCATGGCGGCGGATTACTCGGTTACCCGCAATTACATTGAATGGCTGGCGGTGCTGCCCTGGGCGAAGTCGAGCGGGGTAGAGGTCAACATCAACAAGGCCCATGAAGTTCTGGAAGCCGACCACTACGACCTGCGGAAGGTGAAAGACCGCATTCTGGACTATCTATCCGTGCGCCGGCTCAAGCCCAGCATGAAAGGGCCGATCCTGTGCTTTGTTGGGCCTCCCGGAGTGGGCAAAACGTCGCTGGGCCGAAGCATCGCGAGGGCGCTGGAGCGCAAGTTTGTGCGCATCTCGCTGGGCGGCGTCCACGATGAGGCGGAGATTCGTGGCCATCGGCGCACATATATAGGCGCACTGCCGGGCCAGATTATCCAGGGGATTCGCCGGGCGGAAACCAATGATCCGGTGTTTGTGCTGGACGAGGTAGACAAATTAGGGCGCGACTTCCGGGGTGACCCGTCATCAGCCTTGCTGGAGACGCTCGATCCGGAGCAGAACTTTACGTTCCGCGATAACTATCTGGACGTGCCGTTTGATTTATCCAAGGTGCTGTTTATCTGCACCGCCAACATGCTGGATACGATTCCGGAGCCGCTGCGAGACCGCATGGAGATCATCGAGCTTCAAGGCTACACGGAGGACGACAAGGCGCATATTGCCTTGCAGTACCTGGTTCCCCGGCAGATCGAGGAAAACGGCCTGACTGCGGAGCAGATTGAGATTCCGGAGGATTCGATAAGATTCGTCACCCGGCATTACACTCGTGAAGCGGGTGTGCGCAACCTGGAGAGAAATCTGGGAACGCTGTGCCGCAAGCAGGCCCGTCGTCTGGCCGAGGGCAAGACGGAGAAGCTGGTAGTGACCCGGGAGACGATTCTGGAGTTTCTGGGCGGCATCAAGGTCAGGCTGGATACGGAAATCGCCGAGCGCACCAAGCGCTCCGGAGTTGCGGTGGGATTGGCCTGGACGCCCGCAGGTGGAGACATACTCTTTGTCGAAGCCAACAAGATGAAGGGCAAAGGCGGCTTCACCATGACCGGACAACTGGGTCAGGTGATGCAGGAATCCATGCAGGCGGCTTTGACCTGGGTGCGTTCCAATGCGACCAGGCTGGGCATTGAAGAAGACTTCTTCAAGGACCACGACATTCATATCCACGTGCCTGCAGGCGCTATCCCCAAGGATGGCCCCTCAGCAGGCGTGACCATGGCAACCACGCTGGTGTCGCTCTTGACCGATAAGCCGGTGCGTCCGTTGACTGCCATGACGGGCGAAATTACGTTGAGTGGCAACGTGTTGCCCGTAGGCGGAATTAAAGAAAAATTCCTGGCAGCGAAACGCGCAGGAGTGAAGGACGTGATCCTGCCGGCGGAAACCCGGATGAACGTGGAAGAGGACCTGACTGCGGACCAGGTTGAAGGCGTCACCGTACATTACGTCACTACGATTGAGGAAGTGCTGGAAATCGCGATGCCTTCGTCGCGGAGCGAAGAGCGCCAGGACGAGGAAACCCGCGAACAGGTCCTGAGCACCGTTCAGTAAGTTGAATCATCGTTTCCAGAAAGCCGGACTGTGGTCCGGCTTTCTTGCTGCCTGATGAACGAAGAGCGGCATCACGCGCAAGTATCGCAAGTACGGCAGCATTTCTTAAAAAGTAATTGGTTCTGTATCCTAAGAGCACCCATGCGCATCAAGGTGCTGCTGTTTGGGCAGCTTAAAGATATCGTTGGACGCCAGGAAGAGAATCTGGATCTGCAGGCGGGCGCCAGTCTTTCTGACGTGGTGGCGCGGTACGCAGAGCAATTCCCCAAATTCAAGCCCATGGCCGGTTCTATTGCCTGCTCGGTAAACCGGGAGTATGCGGCGGCTTCGATCGTTCTGCACGACGGAGACGAAGTGGGGCTGCTGCCGCCGGTGAGTGGGGGCGGGCCAACCACGGCAGAGGTTCACTCAGAACTGCATTCTGAGCATTGCGCGATTGTGCGGAAGAAGATCGACTCGCAGAGAATTGCTGACGCGCTCAAGGCGCCCGAGGATGGGGCTACGGCCATATTCGAGGGGATTGTCCGTAACAACACCCGTGGCAGATCCACGCTATACCTTAACTATGAAGCTTATGATGCTATGGCTATCAATGAGATGGAGAAATTATCTCATGTAGCACTAGAGCAATTTAAGATTCGGGATGTTAGGCTGGTGCACCGACTGGGACGGTTGGAAATCGGGGAGACGAGCGTCCTGGTGGTGGTGGCTTCGGCTCACCGCGGGGCCGCATTTGAAGCCTGCCGTTGGCTTATTGACACCCTAAAGAAGACGGTGCCCATCTGGAAAAAAGAGCACTTCGAGGATGGGGCGGTCTGGGTGGATGGGGAGCCTTTTCCTGACGAAATCCGCGCAAGAACTAACGATGAGCCGCGTTCTACATCTAATTAGAACAGAGAACCCGCTGACAGCCATGACCACCAGACCGCCTGAACGACGGCCGTACCGGTTTCGGTTTTTGGCGCTGCTTCTTGTGGCGTCGGCTGCAGTGTCGATTTGCGCCCGCGGCCAGGCTTCCGGCTCCGGGTCGGGCGCGCGGCAACCCTCGCGGACGGACGATTCCACCATCCGCGTCAACGTCCGCCTAGTCAATGTCTTTACCACGGTGACGGATACACATGGCGCGCCGATCGCCGATCTCACCAAAGATGATTTCAAAATCACGGAGGATGGCGTTCCCCAGACCATCAGCATCTTCAGCAGGGAATCCGAGCTGCCGTTGAATGTTGTTCTGGCGATCGATACCAGCGAGAGCACGCGCCGCGACATGAAGCTGGAAATCGCCTCGGCCAAGAAGTTTGTTCATTCCATCCTGCGTCCCGGGGACCGGCTTTCGCTGTTTCAAATCAGTGAAGACGTGCTGCAACTCACGCGCTTTACGGCGGATATGAAGTCCATTGAGCGGGGCATTGATGACCTGCAAAAGGGCGCAGGTACATCCCTCTATGACGGCATCTTTCTTGCCTCTGACACCTTGCTGGACCGTCAGGGACGAAAAGTAATGGTGCTCATTACGGACGGCGGCGACACCACAAGCAGCGCCACCTACGCGAGCTCGCTACGCCGGGCCCAGGAGGCTGAAGCCATTGTGTATAGCATTATTGTTGTGCCGGTGGCTGCTGATGCGGGGCGCAATACCGGCGGGGAGCACGCCTTGATTCAGATTTCCAAGGACACCGGCGGCAAGTACTACTATGCTGAGAGCATCGAGCAGCTTGACCAGGCGTTCCGCCAGATAAGCGAGGAGCTGCGCACCCAGTATCTGATTGCCTATTATCCCAGCCGCCGCGTCTCAGATTCGGCGTTCCGGCGCATCACCGTGGATGTGAGGAAGAAAGATCCTGATGGCAACCCGCTTCAGGTGCGGCACCGGGCGGGATACTATACGGCGCCAGCAAGGTAAGAACACAAAATTTTGCCGCGAATACAGGCGAATCGGGGTTAGAATGTTCGCCATGGCATTCCGGGCAACTGCTCCAGTTTTTTCCAAGAAAACCAAGACCCCTCCACCGGAAGAGACCGGGATGGAGTCCGCCTACCTCAAGGCACTGGGCGAAAAACAGACTCCAGTCACGGTGAAATTGCTTTCGGGGGAGACATTTCGAGGCTGGATCGAGTACTACGACCTGGCTATGATCCGTTTGACGCGCGAAAACGCACCCAATCTTTTCATCTTCAAGCACGAGATCATGTACATTGCGGAAGATAACGGGCGACGCCCCCGTCCATGACGCAACTGCAAGACTATCTGACTCCCATGAGGGAGTTGGCCCGGGAGGCCGGGTCAGTGCTGCTCTCCTACTTCGGCAAGGTGGAAATCGAGTACAAGGGTGACGTTGATCTGGTCACTGAAGCCGACCGCAGCTCCGAAAAATTGATTGTCGCCCGCATTCGCAAGCAATGGCCGGCGCATGATTTGATGGGCGAAGAGGGCAGCAGCAAAGAAACCGGCAGCGACTTTCGCTGGTACATCGATCCCCTGGATGGCACGACTAACTTTGCTCACGGCTATCCGGTGTTTTGCGTGTCCATTGCGCTGGAATACAAAGGCGAGCGCATTGCCGGAGTGATTTACGACCCGTGCCGGGATGAGATGTTTGCGGCTGAAAAAGGCGGCGGCTCCCGCTTGAACGGCTGGCCGATTCGGGTCTCCAAAACACGACGGCTGGCTGAGAGTCTTCTGGCCACCGGCTTTCCCAGCCATAAACGACACAAGAATCCCAACATTCACTTCTACCACCAGATCACGTTGCGGTCGCATGGAGTGCGCCGGGCGGGATCGGCCGCGCTAGACCTGTGTTGCGTGGCTTGCGGCCGCTATGATGCCTTTTGGGAATTCAATCTCAATCCCTGGGACACCGCTGCCGGGGTGCTGTTGTTGCAGGAGGCCGGAGGTAACGTCACAAATTTTACCGGCGGGCCGTTCAGCCTTTGCAGCAGGGAAGTGCTGGCCAGCAATTCACTCGTCCATGACGAACTGCTGGCAGAGTTCAAGAACATCTTTGAAGGCCGGGTAGAGGGATTGCCGTCGGCGGTCGAGTACTCGCATAGCAGATCGGGTGATCGGGTGATCGGGTGATCTGCGTCGCGACACATGCTACCTTGGGTTAGATCCCTCTGGTAACAATTCGTCCAAACTTTCCTGCGCATAAGACAGATTTGGATTGAGCTGCAGAGCCTTGCGGTAAGCGGCCACGGCGCCAGCAGAATTGTGGTTTACTCTGTAAGCGTCACCCAGAAGGGCGTATGCATCGGCGTCGTCCGGGTGTGCGGTGATCTCGCGCTGCAAGGCATCAATCGCGCTGGCAGAGTCGCCTCGGTCCAACGCATACTCAGCAGTGAACAATCTGCCGAATTGGCCGTGAGTCCTTACGAGTTCATTGGCCCCGGCAGCCAGCAGGAAAGCAGTCAACAAGAGCATAGCAATCTGAAGGCTCTTGTTCTTCCGGTGGGTCGCACTTAGCGGCAGGCCGATGATCAAGCCTGTAAAAAAGCCGCCAAGATGGCACATGTTATCAGTATTGCCAAAGCCACCAAGGGCAAAGTTGATGACGATAAATGTTACCATGCTGCTGATCGCTGACCGGCGCTGCCACTCTGAAACAGCAAGGTTTCCAAACTTCAGTCCGCTCAGGAGGGCTCCGGCCAATCCAAAAATCGCTCCCGATGCGCCAACTTCCCACCTTTGAGGATCATAGGCGATGCTGAGCATGCTTCCGCCCACTCCAGTAAGGACATAAATGACAAACGTTTGCCATCTGCCGAAAAGACGTTCGGTGAGTTGTCCTAAGCTCCACAGGCACCACATATTGAACGCAATGTGGAGAAATCCGCCATGCACGAAGTTTGCGGTAACGAGTCGCCAGTATTGACCTCCAAGCGTCAGTGGACCAAAGTTGGCACCCCAGCGAAATGAGTTATGAGAGCCGAATCCGCCCGTCATCAGCATGCCGGCAAATACTGTCAAGTTGATGGCCATCAGCACAGTGGTAATTGGGTAGTCGCGCATGGTTCCCGTACTCATGCCGCGACGGGCACGGCTGGTGGCTACACCGGCACAGCGGTCGCACAGTACCGGCGCGACTCCCTCTTCATTGACCGGGAGTTCAGTTCCGCATTTCAGGCATTGGGGCATTGCTTGTAACAGGATAACAGGAAGCGGCAAAATCAATTTAGGCGCAGTGCCTCCGGCTATGAGAATCCTGTTCTCGTGGCGGTCAAGGCGGAAGGGCCCAGCAAAGGATTGGTAATTGAGTAATCTGGTAATTGGGTAATTGAAAATCAAAGGCAAACCTTGCGATGCCAGGGATATCAAGCCGGATGGGCTACAATGTGGCGCGCCTCCTCATGGACTACAAACTTCAGCAGCGGTTTCTGATACGCAGCCGGATATGGGGAGGCGCCGAAGTGGCCCTGCTGCTGTTGGCAGCGGCAACTTTTGTTATGACTGCCCGTTCACCTGATACAAGGAGCGTGGCCGCATTTCTGGTGGCCACGGTTGCGCTTGCAGGCTCACTCTTCTATTCGCCCGACTATTTGCATCTTACGGTGAACCCTCTGAAAGCGGCGAAATGGGAAATCAAGATTCGCTGGAGAGTCATTGGGGCAGCGCTGGTGCTTGGTTTGGCGCTGGCTTCCGGCATGCCCGCCCGGTTGGCGGTGCTGGGGGCTACGGTGTGGTTTACGGTGGCCAACGTTGGCGCCAGGTTTTTGCCACCGCAAAAACTTGCGGCCTATTTCTGGGGGTCCGATCTTATCGCCATTGTCGTGTTGTTGGCGGCAGCTCATTGCGACCTGTTGCTCGCAACCGTCCTTCTTGCCGCCGCAAGCCATCTCTCGATTCTGTTGCGGGACAGGAATCCGTTTCGCTGGGCCGTCCTGCTATTGGTTGGCGATTTGCTTCTCCTGCTATTCTTTGCCAGACAACGCGGCTCAGGCCTGGATTTTGACTTGATGGCAGCGGCGATGCTGGCAGTAGCGGCAGTCGGCACGGCATGGTTAGTGCATCGTGCTCAGGTGCAGAATGCGGGCAATATTGATCGCGCTATCCAGGAGCTGATCGAGTTTACCGGATACTCAAAGGACCGCATTTGGCACTTGTGGGCGGTGAGCAACCAGGAGCTAGCGAGGCAGTGGATGGCTGCCGCGCTTGAAGAGAGCGACCGTGACCGGGTGAAGCAGTGGTATCGAGACCATTCAGAGCTGTATATGTTTGCCATTTCCGGCTACAACCTGGAATACAAGCGCATTCGCTCGAATCTGGGCGTGCTCAAGCTGGCGCGCGGCGCTTGTCTTGACTATGGCGCCGGCAATGGAGAAATCGTGCTGGAGTTGGCCCGCCGAGGCCATCCCGCAACCTATTACGACGTGGAAGGGCAGAGCATGAAGTTCGCCCGCCAGCGAGCGTTGAAGGAATCGCTTCCCGTCAATTTCGCGCAGTCGAAAGAAGAGTTGCTGGCGCTCACGCGAGCGCGTGGATTCGACACGATTTTTTCCCTGGATGTGCTGGAGCACATTCCTGACCTGCCGGCAGAGCTTAACTTCCTGGCAGCGCTTATGTCGGGGCGGGGCCGGCTGGTGTTCGATGTTCCCGCCGGGGCCACGAAGTCCCATCCCATGCACCTGAATCACAATCTGGATGTCTGCGCGCACTTGCAGGCTAATGGCTTTACTGACGAGCGCCCGTGGTGGCAGCGACCACCGCTCAGGAAGGTTGAGAAATATGTGTACCGGGCACCGGAGACGCTGGGCGTCGGGATCGTCGTTCCACCGGCGGAACGCGAGATCCCGAACGGCTTTTACCGAGTCAGTATCAAAGGCTTGATTTTAGATGAGAGCCGCAAGAAGTTCGCCGTGATCCTTGAAGACAACGGCTGGTGGGAGCTCCCCGGCGGTGGACTAGACTGGGGCGAGTCCCCGGAAGCGTGCCTGAAGCGCGAGATTCGCGAAGAGATGGGCCTTATCGTCACCGCTGTGAGCGCGTTCCCGTCTTATTATTTGATTGGCCAGAACATGAAAGAGCAATGGACACTCAATCTGGTGTTTGAAGTCAAAGTGAATGATCTCAATTTCACTCCTTCTGAAGAGTGCCGAGACTTAAAGTTCATCTCTCCGGACGAAGTAAGTTCAATCAATGCATTCAGAACCGTAAAAGAGCTGGCGGCCGCGTTCAAGGTCACGTGAGGTCTCCATCGGCAATCTCTGCTGTGAAATGGCAAGACAGACGTATGCGCTATCAATCCGGGTAAGCGGGTAATTTTCAGGCTCTTGAATCGTCTCTATTTATAGAGGTGCGAAGATGATCAGCTTGAAAGAGACGGAAGTGTGCGGGAATCAGGGCCGCACATGGGGTGAAGGAATCATAGATTTGCTTGGCAGCTTTCTTGATATGCCTAGCGATCCAGGTGAGCTTCTCTTCTTTGGAGTCATCGCAGTCGTCGTGGTCCTCGTTATCCTGATAATACGCGCTCTTGAAAGTTGATCGAGTTCTTTACCAGCTTGCCCTTTCAGAAGGTGGGCCAGGTGGACTTGTGGGTATGGACTACCGGCCAGCATCTATAATTCTGGCGATATGAACCCGAACTCTCGCTTCTTCTCCCTTCCAATTCTCATTCTCGTACTCGCAATCTGCTCTCAAACTGGAGCGCAGGCCCCACAACCGAATGGCGGCGGAGTGAGGGCTGGGGTCTTACCTCGAAGCTGGCAGATCAGCGGACCGCAGTGCCCGCCCAATCCGCAATTCCAAGTCCACGAATATAACCAGGATCTCTACATCCTGCGGGAGTCGGGGTGCTCGAATTATGAGAAGCCTTTCCTGTACCTGCTTTTTGGCAAGGACAAGGCGTTTCTGCTCGATACCGGCGCGGGCAAGACCGACGTAGCCCAGGTCGTAAAGAGCCAGATTGAGACTTGGTTAGGCAGGAACAACCGTAAAAGCATTCCCCTGATCGTGGCTCATACTCACGCCCATCGCGATCACATTTCCGGGGATGCAGATTTAAGGGCCCTTGCAAATACCACGGTAGTAGAGCCTAAGGTCAGCGCTGTTCAGGCCTTCTTTGGCTTTCAGAACTGGCCAACCGGGGTGGCGACTTATGATCTGGGCGAGAGGATTCTTGACATTGTTCCAATTCCTGGTCATGAAGCATCATCGATTGCCATCTACGATCGTCAAACGGGCATTCTGTTCACCGGGGACAGCCTGTATCCGGGACGGCTTTACGTGGAAGACGCGCCTGCATTTGCGCGAAGCATTCAGCGGCTGGTTGACTTCACTCGCGGGAAAATCGTCACCCATCTTCTTGGGAATCACATTGAGCAGACGCGCACGGCGTATTTGGACTATTCCATTGGAACGGTTTACCAACCTGATGAACACCCACTGGAGCTGGGCCGCGCCCACCTTCTGGAGTTGAACCAGGCGTTGCAGGATTTGAATGGGAGAATAGAACGGATAGCGTTCCGGGATTTCACCATCTGGCCGAGTCGTTGATGAACGCCCCAGGGCCGATTCTTTTGTTCGCCAGCTGTAATCGAATCAATTTTTCGCTTTTACTGTCTTGTTTTGCACGATAGGGCCGGGATATCAATATCTTTTTACCCTGCTCGTTCGCTATAGTCATCGCATGATTGATTCCGCAGTTGTCTCAAGAGATCTTGCGCAACGGCTCGAAGCGGCAGAGCGCTGGGCATCGATCCGCTGGTTGGAATCCTGGAAGCGATCTCATCCAAGCGCAACCTCGGAGTTTCGCGCCGTTTGCGGGATAGAGGCGGTCTTCGTCGATAAAGCCTACCCGATCAATCAAATGATTGGCTTCGGATTGGACGGCCACGAAGTTGAAGCTAGGCATTTGGACGAAGTAGAAAACTTCTTTTCCGGCCATGGCGTTCCATCGCAGATCGTGCTCTGTCCACTTGCTCATCCATCGTTGATGAAGTTGTTGGGGGAGCGCCACTATAAAATCACCGAATTCAACAACGTGCTCTACCGCAGCTTGTGTAGCGACGACCGCTTCGAATTAGACACGAGAGGCTACGAGCTCAAAAAGATCGATGCGCAGGATATCGACGCCGCGGCCGAAGTTCAGGTGAAAGCCTTCTTTGGCGAAGCGACCAGCGGGCCGGCCACTCCACCGACATCCGATGCTGCCCCACCCACGGTTGCCGGGGGCTCCGCTGACGGACAACCTGACTCCGGCGGCGCTCCGGAGAGTTTTCTCGACTTTGGGCGAGCCTCCTTTCATATGCACGACTCCCTGGCGTATTGCGCCATTGTGGATGGAAAGATCGTCGCCTCAACCACTGGAGTATTGATCCGGGAGCATCGTCTGGTAGCTCTCGCCGGATCTGCGACGCTGCCTGAATATCGACGACGAGGCATGCAACTTGCTTTCCTGGCGCAAAGGCTTAACGATGCCTCGGCTGCAGGCTGTGATCTCGCCTTCATTGGATCAGCGCCGGGCTCAAGTACGGAGCGCAATGCAGCCAGACTTGGGTTTCGCCTGGCATACACAAAGGTAGTGATGGTTCGGGAACTCGACCGCTAAAATGGGAACAGCCCAGATAGCTTCGACACCGCTGGGCGCGATGATTAGGGCGGGCGACGAGTCATTTGGCGCCGGTGGACAGCTTTTCATTCCGTTGGGGGCTGAATTCCGATCTCTCGGCCAAGGTTTAGCTGTTCGGTGGCGAATTTTGTCAGGGCTTTCTCCAGCTTTCCGTCTCGTCTGCCATTTGCTTGGCGTCGATTTTCGAACGCTCCAGGTCTTGATTCAACGCCTTCCAATTCCTGCATCGAAGAAACTGAACTGATTGCTTGTGCCGTGAGCGAGCCCTTTACGGGAGTATCGTGCGCAGCTTCGCGGCAAAATCCGGGTTCCCCATGGGCAGTTCGATCAGGTCCCAATCTTTGTGGCTGTAAGGATGTTCGTTGATCCAGTTTTCCACGTTGCTGTCTACTGTTGCTGCTTCTTCCGGCGAAATGCGGTCATGTACCGCCTGCACGAAATCATGTGGCACAGGATGCGAAAAAGCCAGGCGGCTCCGCTGCGCCAGGGACACCCAGAAATAGGCCAGGTTGTAGTCCCGCTCTGCTCCAAGGCCATTGGCATAGACGCGGGCCAGATTGGCGCATGCAGCCCCATTACCCTGCTCTGCCGCCAGCCGGTATAACTTAATGGCCTCCTTCATGTCCTTCGATACTCCCGTACCGTTTTCATAGAGTACGCCAAGATTGTTCTGGGCCAGCGCAAATCCCTGTTCCGCCGCCTTGCGATACCAATGGCCAGCCTTCTCCGGGTCTTTGGCGACTTCAGCGCCGTCTGCATATATGGCGCCGAGCAGGAATTCTGCCGGTGCGTAATGCTGGCTGGCTGCTTTGTGCAGCCAATGCTGGGATTCAGCCTGGTTCCGCTCCACCCCGAGTCCTTTTGCATATAGCACCGCAAGGTTCAACTCCGCCGACTTATGTCCTTGTTGGGCGGCGCGAGCCAGCCATTTGGCGCCCTCTTCCACATCTTGCTTCACGCCCAAGCCATTCAGCAGAAGAAAGGACAGGCCTGCTTGTCCCGGGGGATAATTGGCAGCAGCAGCCCGCTGATACCATTTGAATGCCTGGCGGAAGTCCTGGGGAACACCTTCACCGGCGAAATAGAGATAAGCAATATTGTTTTGCGCCATAGGGCTGCCCGAGTTGGCCGCCTTCAGGAACCATCGCGCAGCCTCGGCCGGATCAGGAGCCACTCCCGAGCCAAACTGAAACGCAAGCGCCAGCTTGATCTGATCTTCTATGAATCCTTGTTGGGCCCGGCCCAGAAGCTGATTGATGTCCCGGCCTGGCGGTTTAAGAGAAGTCTGGGCGCCGGCCGGCAATTGAACCAGCAACAGCGCTGTTCCAATTGCAAAGGCCAGCATAAGTGGTTGGCACATGTGATTATCAGGGAATATGCGCAGCATGGATGGATACCTCGGATTTCCAGGCCCGCCAAGAAAGATGTTGGTGATTTGGCCCGATTCAACAAGTAAATATTCGGCGAGCCGGGCAGAGACTTAAATCACAATTGCCAATGACAATCGAGTTGCATTCTTTCCGCCGGACTTCTGCCCCGGAAGAATTCCCGAGCTGCCCATGAGTCCCGAGGGAGGGCTCAATCAGCCCCGGAGACAGAATCTGCCACTCTCATGCGAAGATAGAGTTCGGACGATAGAGCCGCTCGGAGCACATGCCAACGTCAACACTTCGCAGAGTATTCAAAGCATTTCACTATCGAGATTTTCGCCTGATGTGGTTCGGCGCCTGTACGTCGAGTATTGGCACCTGGATGCAGATCGTGGCGCAGGGCTGGCTCATCTATCGCCTGAGCCATTCAGCGGCCTTACTTGCGCTGGACCAGTTTCTCGGAGGCATTCCCATCTTCCTCTTCTCGCTGATTGGCGGGGTGGTGGCGGACCGGACGGAGCGACGGAAGATTCTGCTGGCCTCGCAATACGTGCAGATGGCGAGCGCGGGCCTGCTCACTGTGCTCGTGGCCACTGGACTGGTGCATGTGTGGCACATCCTTTGTTTGTCGTTCGTCTCGGGCCTGGCCCAGGCCTTTGGCGGTCCGGCGTATTCGGCGCTGATTCCTACTCTGGTCGATCGAGAGGACATGCCGAACGCCATCGCGCTGAATTCGATCCAGTTCAACATGGCGGTGGCCGTTGGACCCGCGCTCGCGGGTGTGGCTTTGGCGCGGTTGGGAGAGAAGTGGTGTTTTGGATTGAATGCCCTCTCCTTCCTGGCGCCCATCATCTCGCTTTCCATGATCACGGCGCGATTCCTGCCGGAGAAAGCCACCGAATCGATTTTCAGCAGCCTGAAGCAGGGCATCAAGTTCGTTCGCCGGCAGAACTCCATGGAGGCGCTGATCCTGCTGGCTTTCTGCATGACGGCCTTGAGCATGCCGATGCGGACCTATATTCCCGTCTTCGTCAAAGACATCTTTCATCGGGGTCCGGAAACGTACGGCAACCTGCTTTCCTTGATGGGACTTGGTTCGATCTGCGGGTCCCTGGCTGTCGCGGGGAGAGGCAACATCCACAACAAGGGGCGGTTCGCCCTGACGATGCTCATCTGCCTGGGCGGCGGGATTTCAGGATTTGCCCTTTCGAAAGCGCTGCCCCTGAGCTACACCATGCTGGTAGTGGTGGGTGCTTCCATGATGGGGGTCTTCGCGACGGTGACCTCGCTGGTGCAGTTAATTACAACCAACGAAATGCGCGGACGTGTGATGAGCGTATATAACTGCGCATTTCGCGGAGGCATGCCTATGGGGAATCTGCTGTCAGGATGGCTGGTTCCAATGTTTACGGCGCCAGTGGTGCTGGGCGTGAATGGGCTGCTGCTGGTTCTGTTGGCTCTGTACTTTCTGCTGGTGCAACGGCAGGTAGCCGCGCTTTGACCGGCTGGCGAGGTCCGACGAAAACTCGTCTTGGGCCACTTAGCAGTCTGAACGCGTTCAATCGCGGAGGTGAGCCGTCCCAACATCCAAACGACAATCGGTTATGGCAATCGTTTACAATCCGGAGAGCTCATAGATACTTTTCGCGGTGGTGACATGACGATTACCTGTTTCATCCGCTATCAGATTGATCCCTTTCAAAAAGACGCGTTCAGAAAGTATGCTGAAAATTGGGGCCGCATCATTCCCCGCTGCGGGGGGCATCTGGTCGGGTACTTCCTCCCGTGTGAAGGCACGAATGATATCGCGTGGGGCCTGATTTCCTTCGATAGCCTCGCCTCGTATGAGGCGTACCGGTCACGGCTTAGATCGGATAAGGAAGCGGTTGAGAATTTTGAGATGGCGCAAAGCAAACGCTTCATCCTCCGCGAGGAGCGGAGCTTTGTTGAAGTGGTCCATGGGACCTATGGCCTTCCTTCGACTCTCTCAAAGTGAGCGGAATTGCCGCGAGGCAACGCAGCTACTGGGTCTTCGCTGCAGCCTCTACTTTGATCAGGATCTGATCGAGTGCCGCACGATCCAAGAGCCGCCCATGGGTGATAACGGCGCTGATTTTCCGGGAATTGTGGATGTCTTCGAGCGGGTTTGCGCTGAGCAACACCAGGTCAGCGATCTTGCCAGGTTCTACTGAACCTAAACTGGCTTCCATCCCCAGGAACTTTGCCGGGTTGCTGGTGGCCGTCTGGAGTGATTCCATCGGGGTGAAACCGGCTTCGACAAAATTGGCGAGTTCATCGTGCAGGCTGAATCCCGGCATGATGTAGACACCGGGAGCGGCATCAGTCCCTGCCATGAAGGGCACGCCAGCGTGATGCAGCGCGGTGATCATTTGGAGATTGCGCGTGAAGTACTCCTGGCGCAGCGCAAGCGGGTCGTGCAAAAGGCCGGGCATCATCTCATCGGTAAAGCGGCGCCAGGTTACATCGCGCCAGTAGGCGGGAACGTACTTGTCGAGCGGCTGGTGCTTCAGGTCGCGTTGGTCGAGAAATGTTCCACCTCGCTGCCAGACCAACGTGGGCACCTGCCATGTCTGGTGCTGCACCAGCAGATAGGTGAGCGAGTCGCATCTTTGCTGGTCCTGTGTAGTCAGGAGCAGCTTCAGGTCGCCTTCACCTCGGATGAATTTATCTTCTTGCGTGGAACAACCTTCGAAGATGCCCATCAGGTGCTCGATGCTCTTTTGCCCGGCTTCAACAACCTCTTTCAAGCGAAGTTTGTCGGGGACATGGCCGACGATAGGCAAGCCTTGTTTGTGGGCTTCCGCTGCGGCGGCAAGATAGGCATCGTGGGAAATGACAGACTGCACTTTGATGAAGTCCACGCCCTGCTTCTTGAGCGAGTCCACGGCAGCGACCGCGCTCGCTGGGGTAGTGACGGCGATGGAACTGGGGAAGCGCAGCTTACCGTTTGGCAGGTAAGCATCCAGCATAGGCCCGGAGATGACCATGCGAGGGCCAATGATTTGCCCGCTCGCGATCTCTTTGCGCCATTTCAAGAGAACCGGAATGTCTCCACCCATATCGCGCACGCCAGTGACCCCGTTGGCGACAAAAAGCGGCAGGATGATTTCGCGTCCGCCGGGAAACCAGTCGCCAAAGGCGGAATGCACGTGCATGTCCCAAAGCCCGGGAATGAGATATTGACCGGTCGCGTCGATCACGCGCGTGTGCGCTTTTTTGGGCAACTGGAATTTTGCCGCGTCAGAAACAGAGGTGATGCGATCGCCGGTGATAACAACCGTCTGATCTGCTTGAACCAAAGATGTACCCGGATTGATGACGGTTACGTGAGTGATCATAATCGGGGCCGGCTGGTGTTGCGCAGTGCTGAATTGCGTTAGCAGCAGAGAGAAGGCGATGAAGAGCCGGAACTTAGCATGAATGCGCATGGCTCAGAGATTACTACGAAACTACCTGAAAACCGATGAGTTACAAGAATCAAATGCTATCCTCTCCGGCGCCAGACGTCATAATATGAACGGCCTTAGCCGATGCTCACGCGAGCACTCGGGCAACAACTGGAGGATCCAATGGCAATTGAGGTTCGTGGTCTGGCTCCCCTGCTTTCAGTGTTTGACATGCCCACCTCGATCAAGTTTTACTGCGAGGGACTAGGGTTCCAGATCGCGAGCACAGACGGAAAGCCCGCGCCACACTTCGACTGGGTATTGCTCCGGTTAAATGATGCGGAGCTCATGCTGAACACGGCCTACGATGGGGACCAGCGCCCTCCGGCTCCCGATCCCGCTCGGATTGGCGCACACCGGGACACCGCAATCTACTTCGGATGCCCTGACGTCGATAGGGCCTGCGCCCACCTGCGGGAAAAGGGGATCAGTGTAAAAGGGGATCAGTGTAAAGGAGCCCAAGGTTGCGTGGTATGGCATGAAGCAGTTATATCTCACCGACCCTGATGGCTACCTTCTCTGCTTCCAATGGCGGGCAGAGGGGCAGGGGAATTCCCAGTAACATTAACGTTGCACGGACGCGAATTCTAACTGCCCGGCATGGAGGGTTTCACTTACTCACGGTCCTGCCGCCACCACAACCTGCGTCGAGGATGGTTTCGTGCTCCGCTATGGAAATGTGAGACAGGCCCCAGTCCGTCACCTTGGAATGCCGCGAGTTCATGTTCCGTAAGACGAATCGGCCCAGCCATCCTGTTGGTTTTTGGCATTGATTGACCCGTGCTCTTCTGCTGGTCACCGTTGATCTCTTCGACTTAGACAGTCTACGTCAACCTCGATACGGCTCCAATGGAAGCCCAATCCTTCACTTTTGCCAAAAACTCGGTTTCAGGAATCGGAATAGGAGTGCGACCCGCGCCGTCTCTGTCCCGCGCGATAGATCAATACGCCCGCCAGATTGCTCACCACCACCACTGCACAGATTTTGGCGGCGTACGCCCCTCGGCTGGTTACGTCTACTATGGGGTAGACTGCGATCACCAGCGAGATCACACTTGAGATTAGCCCTCCCAGCGCCACCAGCTTTACCCATGCGGGCAGCGCGTTGCGCAGCGCCCGACTGCCCAACAGAGGCAACGCGAACAGAGCAACGTAGGCGATGGCGTATAGAGCTATGGACGCCGCGGCCAGGAGTTGGCTTGCTT
The DNA here is from genome assembly GCA_035294925.1 of Candidatus Angelobacter sp. Lineage (GTDB taxonomy): Bacteria > Acidobacteriota > Terriglobia > Terriglobales > Acidobacteriaceae > Angelobacter. The sequence goes on from DATGJZ010000004.1 coordinate 31,656, forward strand.
CCTGTTCGCGCACGCCCATCATGCTCAGCAGGATGAGCGCCATTACCAGCGCCGCGGCGAAGAGAATCGAATTCACGGGTGTCCGGCGGCGGGGGTGGAGGCGGGCAAACCAGCGCGGCAGCAGGTTGTCCCAACCGGCGGTCATGGGGAGGCGGGTGAGGCCGGTGAAGATCAGGCTGGCGCTGGCCACGGCACGCATCATGAGCAGAAAGATCGCAAGCGGCGCCGCCCAGCCTGCGGCGCCCAAGGCGAGCCGCATGGTTTGTGGAATCGGGCCGATTACATTGATGGGTTGCGAGCCAACAAAGGTCAACACCGAACTTGTTCCGAGGATAAACATCAGAGCGATGATGGGCGCTGAAATGGTTACGGACTGCCCAATGGTCCGTGCCGGGCTGCGGCATTCTCCTGCAAGAATGGCCACGTATTCGAATCCGCTCAGCGCGCCAACCGTCATCTGCCCGAAGATGGCGAGGCCGAACCAGGATGGTCGCGGCGGTTGCCAGGGAATGGGCTCATAGTGCGCGATGGTGTGGTGAAGCAGGGCCCACACGGGCAGCACCAGCAGAATCACGTAGGCCGTCATGATTCCGATACTGCCCACGTTGTGCAGCCACTTGCCGATATCCAGGCCGTGGATGGCCACCAGTGTAATCGCGGCCATGACACCGCCGGTCAATGCCAGAGTAGCGAGTTTGCTGGCGGGAATCCAGGCTGCTGAAGGACCGAGCATGTAAGCCGCATCCGTGGGTACAACAAAGATGATTGCGCCGGTCACAATTACGGCGTAGACCCACAGGTTCCACGCCGTGAGGAAGCCGGCCATTTCACCGAAGCCGGATTTCGCCCACTGATAGAGGCCTCCTTCCAGGGGCATCTTGCGGTTCAGGTAAATGACGACGACCGCGAGCGGCACGTAGTAGAGCAGCATGGAGCCCAGCCAGAAGGCTACGTGGGCGCGACCCAGTTTTGCCGCGATGCCGACCCAGGTTGAGCCGACAACGCACAGGACCTGCGCCATCACGAGGTCGCCAAGTCCGAGTTCTTTGCGCAGGCCGGTCTGTTCGAGCGATGCAGTGTCGCGCACGGTCCCACAATGATGCCATAAACTCCGGCATTAGGCCGGTCACGCGAGAGCGCTTGCCGCTTACCATGCAGGAGCCGCCCTGGCTCGTGCGCGGGACTGTTCCCCTACAGTGCATCGTTGGCGTGAAATCGCTTTATCGGCTTTTCATTTGACCTTAAGACTCGTTTCAAAATCGTACGAATCCCCTCAGGTTTTACTGTCTTCCTCAACCGGTGATAGTATGGGGCCAGAGGGTATGAAAATGAATACCAAATCGATTTGGTTAAGTATTGTCACCGTTTGCTTCGCTTATCTCCTAACGCCTGCGCCGGCTGCGGGCCAATCATCGTGCTCCACAACCGGAACCATACCGATCAACAGCAATGTGTACATCTACCAGCAGAATGAATGGAATTCCAGCTTGCCGCAGTGTGGCACGGTGAGCGGAGTGGGATTCACTCTGACCACCGCGAATTTCAATCTTCCGACGAACGGCCCCCCGGCAACATACCCATCCCTGTTCAGGGGATGCCATTGGGGCAATTGCACGAGTTCCAATCCCTTTCCCATTCAGGAGAGCAACATTGCTTCGGCAAGCACCAGCGTGACCATAACGCAGCCCTCGGGCTTCAACAACGACTCTGCTTACGACATCTGGTTCAACCAGACATCCACCACGCCGGGACAACCGAATGGCACCGAGGTCATGATCTGGATCAATCACGAGGGGGCGCCACAGCCATTCGGTTCGCAAACAGCTACGGCGACGATTGATGGATCGGCCTGGGCGGTATGGACGGGACGGCAATCCTCGTGGAACATCATTTCTTATGTCCGGGAAACGCCTGTAACCTCTGTGACCAACCTGGATCTTCTGCCATTCTTCAGTGATGCGGTAGCTCGAGGCAGCCTGCAAAGTTCCTGGTGGTTAATTGACGTAGAGTACGGTTTTGAAGTCTGGACCGGTGGCCAGGGGTTGGCCGCCAGCGGTTTTTCAGTGAGCGCCGCAGCCGGCAGTGGCGGAGGCGGTTCCACATGCGCAGCCGTGCCGTCCGCGCCGAGCGGCGTCACGGGAACAGCGGCTTCCTCAAGTGTCATTAACGTGAACTGGACGGCAGATGTAGCGCCGGCCAACTGCACCATCAGCTCTTACAACGTCTTCCGCAGCACAACCAGCGGATTCACTCCGTCCGCGAGCAATCAGGTAGCAAGCGGGATCACGAGCACCAGCTTTTCTGACACGGGCCTCGCCGCCGGAACCACATACTTCTACGTGGTGGAAGCGGTTGACGTGCATGGAACGTCGGCGCCATCGGCTCAAGCGAGTGCTAAGACATCGCCTGCCGGCGGCAGCGGCTTCTCATGTCACGTGGTGTACACAATTTCACCGCAAAACTCGAGCGCGTTTGGCGGGGCCATCACCATCGACAACACGGGAACAACCGCCATCAGCAGTTGGACCCTGACCTGGGCGTTTGCGAACGGGCAGACAATCGCCTCACTGTGGAACGGCGCGGAGACCCAGACCGGCTCACAAGTTACGGTGAAAAACCTGAGTTACAACGGCGCCATAGCCGCGGGTGGCAGCTACTCCGGCATGGGATTCAACGGCGCCTGGAATGGTACGACCAACGCTGTACCCACGTCTTTCGCTGTGAACGGAACAACGTGTAACTAGCAGATGACCAGTGAGTAACAGTTTGCAGCCGCAAGCTGCCGCAGGGTTTCATCACTTCGGCAGCTTGCGGGCAGTAACGCCTCTAACTCTGCAGCATCTCGGCTATGGAATCTGTTAGCATGCGTTTCCGGGCCGCAGCTCTTACGTCCTCCACTTGGATCTCCACGTAGCGACAGGCGTATTGATTCGGCAAGTGCTTATCTCTCCCGGTTGGACGAAAACACACGACGTAGTGTGTTTCGTCATCATTCAGAAACATTTCAGCGACAAAGCACCTGTAGCGACTTCTCGCGTAGCGATCTAACAGTTTGAAGCAGCGTGTTTCTTCCGGAGTCATTGCGGTTAAGTTTGATGTCTTCGTTCCAGGTGTGGGAGGGCACGATTGGGGCGATCAGGAATTTCACGATATCCGAAGGACAATATGATCGGTCTGATAGGCGGCGTAATCGATGGCCGCGGTAATGTCTTCATGTTCCAAGGAGGAATAATCGCCCAGATTTCCTCGGAGGAAGCTCCTGCCTTGAGTAGTTCGAGAATCAGGAGGCCCGCTCCAACTTCAAGATACGTTGTCTTTTGCTTTCTGGCAAGACTGCCTGGAGTAGTCCGGCTTCACTACGCGCCGGCGCTCCAGCCTCCCTGGTTCGCAGCCCTGCACATGGCCCCCGCATGCTGTTAGAATTTTCTTATGGAGCCGTCACTGCTAAACCGCAAGGTGGAAAAGCGTCCTGACAAAGTGAAGCTGCAGGGCCGCATTCTGTTTCTGACTGAAGATCCCGAGTTGATCCGGCGGCAGTTGGCCGGTGAAGACCTGCCCTGGGACACCCGGAACCCGGAGAAAAACCCCAAACTGCGCGATGATATTTCTACGGACGAGATCACGCCTGCGCACATCTGCTTTTTCTTTGATGAGACGCTGGGAGAGTTCCCTTACACAGGCCTCAAGTGCGGCAGTGAAGTACCGATCCAACGCGGCGACGTGAAGAAGGGCGGCTTTGTGGCGGCGGTGAGCGGCAAGCGGCGCGGCAAGGGATCGAGCCGGGAGCAGTCTCCGTATGCCGAACTGTGTGCCGGAATCAAGCTGGTGATAGCCGAGAACATCGAGCGTATCTACAAACAGAATTGCCAGAACCTGGGCGTGCTGACTTCAACGGATTTCGGCCTGATTGACAAGGTCCGCTCGGGAGAAGAAATCCCTCTGAGCGAGTTTACGAGGGGCGAAGATGAGATCACGCGCCAGGTGATTGAGTACGGCGGCCTGTTTCCTTTCAACGTAGCGCGCCTGCAGAAAAAGGTCTTTCTGCCGCCGATCACGACGGCGAAACGCCCCATGACCATAGCGGAAAAGATCTTTGCCCGGCACATGATTGGTGATCAAGGCGGGGCCGGCGTGCCGTACGTCCGGCCCGGAGACACAGGTTTTGCCCGCACCGGCTTGCGCTTCAGCCATGAGTACGTTACCCCCATGGCGGCCATCTTCTTTGAGCACTTTGTGGGCAAGGATGCCCGTGTCAACGATCCCTCTACCATCATCTTCTTCCGCGATCACCTCACATTTCTGGACGAAGTGATCTCCGAAGAGAAGAAGAAGATGGGGCTGCTTGATCTGGCAGGACAGCTCAAGCTCAAGCAGGAGGAGTTTGCCCGAAAGCAGGGAATAAAGTTGCACGGAGAGCTGAAAGACCGCAAAGGCTCTGAAGGTATTTGCCACTCGGTGATTGCGGAAAGTTACGCCCTGCCTGGCCAGTTGAACGTGGGCTCGGACTCGCATACGCCGCACGTGGGCGCAGTGGGCTGCATAGCTTTCGGCATCGGCACGACCGACGTATTTAACTCGTGGATTACCAATGATATACGAGTAAAAGTTCCTGAATCAGTTAAGGTTATTATCCGGGGAAAGCGCAAGCCGAATGTTACCGCGAAAGACTTTATTCTGCTGTTGCTGAGCATGGATTACATTCGCAGCGGCAAGGCGCTGGCCAAGGTGATGGAGTATGCGGGCGAGGCCATCGAGGAGTTGAGCGTGGACGAGCGGGCCACCATGACGAACATGGCGGCGGAGATCGGCGGATTCACCGGCATTGTTGCGCCGGATGAGAAGACGGTTGAATTCCTGATGGAGCGCCGGGGTATGCCTCGCGCCCAGGCAGAGAAGTTGGGTGAGGGACTGTACAGCGATCCGGATGCCGGGTATGCACAAGTGATTGAATTGAACGCCGAGGACATCACACCGATGGTGGCCACGCCGGGTGATCCGGGAAATGGCAGATTCGTTCGCGAACTGAATACGCCTGTCCCGGTGGAGATCGCCTATGGCGGAACTTGCACCGCGGGGAAGAATGCGGACATGGACATGTATGCCCAGGTGCTCTCTGACGCGCTCAGGCGGGGCAAGCGGGTGGCCGGCTCGTGCAAGTTCTATATCCAGTTTGGCTCGCAGGAAACACGTGAATACTGCATTCGCAATGGCTATCTGGACGTGTTCAAGCGCGCCGGGGCAATTGTGATTGAGCCGAGCTGCGGGGCATGCATCAATGCCGGACCGGGAGTTTCCACCCGCCCCGACCAGATCGTGATCAGCGCCCAGAACCGCAACTTTCCGGGTCGCAGCGGACCGGGACAAATGTATCTGGCGAGCCCGTATACCGTGGCGGCCAGCGCTGTGGCCGGGTACATTGTGGAGTACGAGCCGAGCAGTGATCGGGAATTGATCGTGGCTTGAAGGTCTTGCACTATGCGGAATTACTGTTAGAATCTTGTGTTGAACCTCTCAGCATATTGAAATCATTGGAGACCTAGACCCTTATGGCATATGTGATTGCAGAGCCCTGTATTGGGACGAAAGACGCCGCTTGTGTGGATGCCTGTCCCGTGGATTGCATTCACCCCAAGAAAGACGAGCCTCAGTTCGAAGGCTCCAACATGTTGTTCATCGATCCGGTCGAGTGTATCGATTGCGGCGCTTGCGTGCCGGTTTGCCCTGTGTCTGCGATTTTTGCGCTGGATGACCTCCCGGAAAAGTGGAAGAACTACACTGAGATCAACGCCAAGTATTTCGGCCGCTGACGCTGGAACAGAAGTCTTAGCGCGCAGCCGGTATGGCTGCGCGTTTTTGCTTTTATCCTGTGGCTACGCTGCAATCCGTCTGAGAGCGTTTGCCGAGCTGCTTTTGTCAATGGGGCTGGTCGTCGTGCAAGCCCTACGCCGCCACGCACAACGTTGGCGCGAGCCAGACGGCCTGTGGCTCTCCTCCCACCACGCGCGATACCAGGCAAAAGCTGAGCATGCCCAAGCAGTCTGAAGCCCTGGTGCTGCGCACCTATCCGTTTCACGAAGCGGACTTGCTGGTGACCTTGTTCACCCGGTCGGAAGGCAAAGTCCGGGGCGTGGCCAAATCAGCCAAGCGGTCTAAACGGCGCTTCGGCGGAGCGCTGGAGCCTCTCACTCATGTGACGGCGCACTGGGCGGAAAAAGAAGGACAAGAGCTGGCGCGGCTGGACTCCTTTGACATTATTGCCTCGCCGCTAGCGGCAAAGGTGAGCTATCCGCGGCTGCTGGCGCTGGAATACGTGGCTGAGGTCATCGATCAGCTTCTGCCCGAGCGCGAGCCCAACGATTCCATCTTTCGGCTGGCGCTCTCTGTTGTTGGACAGTTGCGCTCGGAAGCCATCTGGATGCCGCTAACCTACTTTGATTTATGGATTGTGCGGCTGATCGGCTTGCTGCCGGAGTTGAGCCACTGCGTCAAGTGTGGCGAGGCGCTGAACGGCAGCCAGGCCTATTTTCATCCCGTGGCGGATGGCCTGATGTGCATTCGTGATAAGAGGCTCGCCAGCATGGAAATCTCCTGCGAATCACGGAACCTGGCGGCAGAGATGTTCCGCTCACCGGTTGAGGCCTTCGCCGGAAACCCCTGGCTGCGCCAGTGCGGCGCTGATTTGCGCAAATTCCTATCACAGCGAATAGAGCGCCATATTGAGAAGAAGCTGGTTACGGCGGGGATGCTGGAGAGAAGCAGTTTTTAGTACTCAGTATTTAGTATTTAGCAAAAGCCCAAACCACAATGCGGCTTCGACCCAACACCTGCCACGGAATTACGTAGAGGACCAAGAACAGGGAAAAATGAACTTGCAGCTTTTTGTTTTCCGTCGTGCCCTGTGCGGTTCGGTGCTTCTGATAAATTACTAAGTCAATGTCTAATGCCCTCACATTTCAGGAATTGATTTTGCGTCTCCAGGCTTTCTGGGCGGAGCGTGGCTGTGTGTTGCAGCAGCCATACGATATTGAGGTCGGCGCGGGCACCATGGCGCCGGAGACTTTCCTCCGCGTCCTGGGGCCTAAACCGTACCGTGTGGCTTACGTCCAGCCTTCGCGGCGTCCCGCAGACGGGCGCTATGGGGACAATCCCAACCGTCTTTACAAGCACTTGCAGCTTCAGGTGATTCTCAAGCCGCCGCCGGAAAACGTGCAAGAGCTCTATCTGGAGTCGCTGAAGGCGATTGGCATTGACCTGCGCAAGCATGACATTAAATTCGAAGAAGACAACTGGGAGGCGCCCACGCTGGCTGCCTGGGGCGTTGGCTGGCAGGTGATGCTCGATGGTCTCGAGATCACGCAGTTCACCTACTTCCAGCAGTGCGGCGGACTGGATCTGGATCCGATCTGCGCTGAACTGACTTATGGCCTGGAGCGCATTACGGCGTTTCTTCAGGATGTGGACAGCATTTACGACATTGTGTGGGCGCGAGATCCAGACTCTGGCCGAGCAGTTGCTTATAGGGACGTGCGCCATCAGGAAGAGTTGCAACTCTCGGTTTACAACTTCGAAACTGCCGACGTTGCCAAGGCATGGAAACACTTGGAGTTGTACGAGGCGGAATGCCAGGCGCTGATCCAGCAATTCAATGCGTTGAGCGGCAGCGATGCGGCCACCGAAGCGGAATGGAAGCGGTTCCCATTACTGGGAGCGTTCGACCTTTGCCTGAAATGCTCGCACCTGTTCAACATTCTTGATGCTCGCGGCGCCATTTCCGTGACCGAGCGGGTGGGAGTAATTGCGCGGATACGGCAGTTGGCCGTGGGGCTGGCAAAGGCTTATCTGGCCCAGCAGTCGGCGAAGCCGCAGCCGGCTGTGACGGTCCACAAGTCGGAGAAGCAGAAGGAAGGGGCGGCCTGATGCCTGATTTTCTGCTGGAGATCGGCTGCGAAGAGATTCCTGCGCGTATGCTTCCGGGCGCAAACCAGGAATTGCAAAAACGGATTCACGAGCTGTTGAAGAGTAATCGTCTGGAGCCGGCGGGCGAGGTTCGTCCTGCGGAGACCCCGCGCAGACTGGCGATCATGGTGAATGGAATCCCATCCACTCAACCTGATACACAAGAACAACTTACAGGACCAGCCGTGAAGGTTGCCTTTAAAGATGGCGAACCCACACCCGCGGCCCATGCCTTCGCCAAGAAGGCGGGAGTGGACGTTGCCGCACTGCAGAGGGTGAGCACTCCGAAGGGTGAGTATCTTGCCGCCATGGTCACGCATAAGGGGAAGCCGGCCAGGGATGTTCTGGCAGAGGTCCTGCCGAAGGAAATTGCCTCCGTCTATTGGCCCAAAAACATGTATTGGCGCGCAGGGAAGCCGGAGCGCTTTGTGCGTCCGGTGCGCTGGATTGTGGCCCTGCTGGGCCAGGAAGTAATTCCACTCGAATTTGGGGGAACCAGGGCAGGGAATTCGTCTCGGGGGCACCGCATCCTGGGGCCGGCGCAGATTGTGATTCAAACGAGCGAGAGCTATATCGAGGCGATGCGCAGCGCGCACGTGATTGCCACTCCAGCAGAGCGCGAGCACCGCATTCGCAAAGCGCTGGACGCGGCCACACGCTCCGTTGCTGGCGCGCGCTGGCGGGAGGACGCCGAACTGCTCAAAACGGTGGTGAATCTTACCGAATGGCCTTCCGCCATTCTGGGGAATTTCGATCCCCAGTTTCTCTCTTTGCCGGAAGAGGTGCTGGTGACGGTGATGCGCGATCACCAGAAGTACTTTGCGGTAGAAGACGCTGCGGGCAAACTGGCGCCGCATTTTCTGGCGGTGCTGAACACGGATGGCGATCCTGACGGCTTGATCGGCCACGGGAATGAGCGCGTCTTGCGTGCCAGGTTCAACGATGCCCGCTTCTTCTGGGATACCGACCAGAAGATCCTACTCACCGGCCGCGTGGAGATGTTGAAGGCGGTTACCTTTCAGAAGGACTTGGGCAGTCGATTCGACAAAGCCAATCGTGTTATGGAATTGATTCGCAGGCGCGGTCATGATTTGCGGGAGCGGGGATTCGAGATTGATACGAAGGCAGCAGAGGATGCAGGGCGTCTGGCTCAGACCGACCTGACTACCGACTTGGTCAAGGAGTTTACCGAGTTGCAGGGAGTTGTGGGTGGACTCTATGCGCGGGCGCAGGGTCTGCCGGACCGCGTAGCCGACGCGATCTACGACCAATACAAGCCAGTATCCATGGAAGACTCTGTGCCCCGAACTTTGGAAGGCGCGGTATTGGCCATTGCCGATAAAGCCGACACCATCTCCGGAATGTTTGCCCTCGGGCTGGTTCCTTCGGGTTCAAAAGATCCATTTGCCCTGCGCCGGCAGGCGAATGGGATTGTGAAGACCATCGCCGAACACAAATTGCCGGTCAGCCTTACCAAGCTGCTTTCCAATGCATTGGAAGGTTACCGGGGGAGCGAGGCAGAAAAGAAATTCACTTTGCGGGGAGACGAGTACACTCGGGCCATCCAGACGTTCTTTCGCGAACGCCTGGAGTTCTATCTGCGCGATTTCTGTGGCCTGGCCTATGACGTGGTGAACGCCACGCTATCTGCGGACGCGGATGACATTGTGGATGCCGCCGCGCGAGCGGCGGCCGTAGCCAAGGTACGTCCCTCGGCCGATTTCGAAGCCATATCCACCTCGTTCAAACGAATGAAAAACATCCTGAGGCAGGCGAAGGAGACGAACAAGCGGGTCGCCAGCCCGGTCAATCCTGACGCGCTGAAAGAAGAGCCAGAAAGAGAACTTTGGGCCCAGAGGGGGCCGGCAGCAGATGAAGTTACTCGTCTCCGTGCCGTCAAGGAGTACGAGCAGGCTTTGCTGGCGATCTCCCGGCTGCGGCCTGCCATTGATGCATTCTTCGACAAAGTAATGGTGATGGTAGAAGACGAAGAGCTTCGGGCGCATCGATTGGGGCTGCTGCAGACTCTGGTGGGGGAATTCTCCAGTATCGCCGACTTTTCAGAGATCGTGACAGAGGGGATCGGGATGTCGGGTCATCGGGATATCGGGTCGTCGGAAAAGCAAAAGCCGTAGAACCCGAGGATCTTCCTGCTGGACTAAGAAGGCGCAGCCGGGAGCGGTTGCAATCTAGCCCGCAAATCTCACGCTGATCAGGGAGGGGCGTGCTTTGAGAGTCATGGGAGGCAGCAGACATGCTCTGACAAGCGAGCGTCAAGCACGGCGGTGGAATCGGACTCTGGGATGGGTGATTCCAGTGCTTCAGAGCGC
>DATGJZ010000005.1:0-120162 GCA_035294925.1 Candidatus Angelobacter sp.
CGCTCTGAAGCACTGGAATCACCCATCCCAGAGTCCGATTCCACCGCCGTGCTTGACGCTCGCTTGTCAGAGCATGTCTGCTGCCTCCCATGACTCTCAAAGCACGCCCCTCCCTGATCAGCGTGAGATTTGCGGGTTAGGTCTTTTTCTTCCGAGACTTATCTAAATTAGGCATCCAAATGCCTGAAAATGGAATCCGAGTACAATAACCGGAGCAGAATTTTCCTTGCATAGGGGATGCCAACCCCGCCACCCTCTTGCCCGTAGACATATCGCCGGAGAAGAAGAATGAGCCCAAAGACCCGTGTTTTGATTGTGGACGATGATGTGGTGGTGGCTCAATATCTCGCTTCTCATCTTTCCCGCCGTAATTTCGAAGTCAATATTTCTTCCAGCGTTCCGGAAGCGTTGCGGATTTTTCGAACATTCGATCCGGGAATGGTGTTGCTGGATATGTCCATCAGCGGCATGACAGGGGCGGACCTTCTGCAACGCCTCAAGCAGATCAAGCCTTCGGTTGCAGTTATCGTTCTGTCCGCCAATAAGGAGCCGGAAGTTATCTTCAAAGCTTCGAAATTGGGCGCCGATGATTACATGAGCAAGCCGGTAGATCCCAAAGAACTCGATATCCACATGACCAGGCTGCTGGACAACCAGCAGTCCTACGGCGACGTGTCGCAAATCCGCGAGCAAGTGCGGCGGCAAAATGACTTTACCATGCTCTTTGGCACCAGCCCAAAAATGATGGAAGTCAAAATGACGATCGAGCAAGTGGCGGACACCACAGCCACGGTTTTAGTTCGTGGAGAAAGCGGGACTGGCAAAGAGGTGGTCGCCCGGATGGTCTACTCCGAATCTTCACGATGTGATAAGCCGTTCGTGAAAGTAAATTGCGCGGCCATTCCGCATGAGTTGCTGGAAAGCGAACTGTTTGGCTATGAGCCGGGCGCGTTTACCGGCGCCACCCGTCAAAAACTGGGCAAATTCGAGCAGGCCAATGGCGGCACCATTTTCCTGGATGAGATCAGCGAAATGCATCCGGCCTTGCAAGCCAAGCTTCTGCATGTGCTACAGGACCATGAGTTCTCACGGCTGGGGGGCAAGCGAGACATACAAGTCGACGTGCGCGTGCTCGCAGCCACCAACAAGCCCCTGGAACGCGCTGTGGAGGAAGGCGTGTTTCGTGAAGACTTGTTCTACCGGTTGAATGTTGTAACCATTCACATCCCGCCTTTGCGCGAACGGCATGAAGAAATCCCGGTTTTTCTGGAGTACTTTCTCAGCCGTTACAGCGAGTACTACAGCAAACATCCGCCTAAGTTCAGCGAGTATGCTATGGGCCGTATGATGGAATATACGTGGCCGGGAAATATTCGCGAACTGGAAAACCTGGTCAAGCGCTATGTGATCGTGGGCAATGAGGCGCAGATCATCCGTGAGCTCTCCACGCACAAGCCAATTGTTTCTTCTCTGTCGGCAGCGCCGGTACATCCGCCGGAAACGAATTCCCAATCGCTGGTTTCGGTGCAACCGATCCAAAGCAACGGAAACGGCGCTGAGTTTGAGATGCCGTCTCTGCTGGAAATCGGCAGACGCGCCGCAATGCAGGCTGAACGCGAGGCCATCGAACGCGTATTGGCGCAGACACGATGGAACCGGCGCCAGGCGGCTAGAATCCTGAAGATCAGCTACAAAGCCTTGCTCAACAAACTCAAGGCCATGGAAGAGCAAGGCAAAGGCCAATCAAGGCAGATACATGCCTAATTGTGGAATCTAAATTCCAACTCAAGATACCGCAAACGACCACCTGTTATCCCTCAGGGTGTCAGTTTCCATGTTACTAACTCATTTAAATAGAACAATTTACGATGCAATGGAATTCGCACAAGAGCGAAACAAAGATTTGGTTTATGAGTTGCTCTGACTGCAAGTACCAAAAGAGGTCGTAAAAACTTTAAAAATGACTTTAACCCTCTTCCAATATTGTCGTCTTCTCCAATCCGAGCGTCTCGGCACGTGCCTAGACTTCACCATGCATCGCCTTTCCTGAGACTTTCCCCACCCTTTTTGCCTCTTTCGAGCGGTCCAAGTGGGCCGCTTTTTTCTTTTGGTGAAATGATGGAGCAAGGAGTTTTTGCTCTTGCCAAGGAATTCTCATGAGATAGCCGGAACGATCAACCGGCGAGCAGCATCTTATGTGTACTAACCGATTTGACGGGTCTACGATATGACGGCTAAGATTGATTATTTATCGAAGAACATGGATAAGAAGAAGCTGGAAACCTTCAAAAAACGTCTGGAAGAGCGGCAGCAGGCATTGCGCAAAGCGGTGAGCCGGACAGAAGAAGATGGTCGGGTTGCTGATCAGGATTCTGCGCAGGATATAGCTGACCGCGCCGCCAGCTCTTATACGAAAGAATTTCTCTTTTCCCAGAGCAATAACGAACGCCTGCTCCTGCAAATGGTGGAGACGTCACTGCAGCGCATCCGGGAGGGCACCTTCGGTGAATGCGGGCATTGCGGGAATGAAATCAATGCCAAACGACTCGAAGCGGTGCCATGGACCCGCTATTGCATCGCCTGCCAGGAGAAGATGGAACAAGGCCAACTGGAAGAGGCTCGGGAGTAGCACCTGCCACCAATTGTGAACCGGGTTGTGACTTTTGGCTGGGGAAAGACAGTATGTTTCAATCGGAAGAACCGACACATGTGTTCTGTTTTCAGCGCAGCGTTCCTTGAAGTAGGCATCCCCCCCGCTGCAGCTTCGGGATAAACTACAAAAGATCAGTACAGATTGAACTGGACCTCTACACTCACCTCTACGGCGACGGGTTTCGCATCTTTTGTCGCCGGCTTGAACTTCCAGACCATTACCTTTTCGATGGCTTTTTCGTCCAGCCCCATGCCGAGAGAACGTGATACACGGGCATTATGCACGCGCCCATCCGGGCCGACAATCACGGTGAGCACAACGGTGCCCTGGTACTTGGCTTTGCGGGCTTCTTCCGAGTAGTCTGGATCGGGCGAAAAAATTGCCACTGGTGCGCTGACACCATTGCCGACGTGGAATAGTCCGCCACCGAAATTCCCACCTGTTCCGGGTCCAAGGCCTCGGCCATCGCCGGAGCCGAGTCCACCGCCGGAACCGGAACCAATTCCGCTTCCTACTCCGGTGCCATTCGAAGGAACCATAAGTTTAGAGAGCGGATCGCCCATCTGAGCGGACTGCGGAACTTTCAGATCAGCGACGATCGTGGGTTGCATCATGATCTTGGCCTGGGTTTTGGGAACCTCAACCGTGGGCGGGACAATCTGCTGTTGCAGAGTGGCCTTAGGAGGAGTGCCAGCCGAAGCCTTGAGCTTGCTGGCGTCGCCACCGCCGCCACCACCGCCGGCTTTGGTTCCGACGTGCGGAATGTAAGGTGAGATGTCGGTGAGGTCGTATTTCGGTCTTTCCACCGCCTTGGTCGCGGTTTGATAACCGAAGTGAACCAGCAGCAACCCCAGGGCGATCAGCAATGCGTGGGTGAGGACCGAGAGAACAAAATTCTCTGGCCGAACCTGATAGGTGCCATACCCCGCCCCAAACAAACTGGGTAAAACCAAGGATTCCGGCGGAGCGTCTTTGGCAAATTTAATTACAGAGGTGGCCTCTTCGGGGGGCGCACCCTCGGGCACGTTCTTGTTGTCGTGAGCGTCAGGCTGAGACATGTCTAGCACCAGTATAGACGGCCTCGAGGCCGAAAGGTTCCAAAATGCGTAAGAACCAGGTTAATTTTAATTAATTCGAGCAAAAGCAACAACTTACTTGTGAAATAAAGAGGCAAAAAAGCCCTTAATCCGGCCGAAAAATCCCTTCTTTTCTTTGACTTTGGCAGACACCTCTCCCTTGCCTGGCTTTAGAACGACTGGTTTCTCATTTTCTTGCGGCAAAAATACATTGGGAAGGGCGGAGAACCTTATTCGCGCCACAGCATAGACGGGCTCAGGCTGGTTTCCCAGGAAAACCAGAGGCGCCTCCACCTGCACGTGAATGGCGTCTGGTTTCTCGGCCGGCATGGGCGCGGTGACATCGGATGCGATCCTGGCCGGCGATGGTTCGGTTTGCTTCGGATGTTCGCTTTGCAGCGGGTGATCATTCTGATTTGCCTGCATGAGAGGCGTGGGTACAGGACACCCGCACGCAGTCTCCAACGAGCCGCGGCCGCTCAACTTGCCGCGTGCAAAGATTACGGCCTCATCCGGTTTTACCTGATATACGCCGTTGCCTAGCATCTCCGAAACGATGAGGCTGGCGCTATTTCCGCGAAGTGGCTTGATGCAAGTGTCGCCCTGGTTGTTCACTCCCAAGGCAAAGTGAAACACGCCGGGTCCAGCCAGCATAAGCTTGAAGTCGGGCGTGATCAAGGTGTCGGCCATGTCATTGAGCGGATAGTCAATTTCCAGTGCGCCTGTATCCATGGAAAGCATGAGTTCCTGATTCCCCTGAGGCACGTTGTTTTGCACTGCGCTCGCTGTAAGGCCTGCGTTAGGGCAAATGCGCACCTCGCCGCCTCTTGCCAGCCGCAAGGTGGCAACGGATTTTCCCGCCGCAACCTGAGAGCCGCTGGCCACGCTCATGCCCGTTCCAGCAAGCAGGACTGGGCCGTGGGCGGTGGTTTCCGACGCGAACAACTCGCCTATATCCGATGGAGACTGTGCGGGCGCCAAAACCGGCCCCCAAAGCACCAGTGCCATCCACAGATTGGAAATGAGTTTTTGCAATACGCGCACAAGGCTCATGACCCGCTTCTAGGTCTCATGAACGAAATGGTATTTCTCAATGGCGACGGCGACCCCTTGTTCGTCATCCGCTTTATCGACACGCACTACTTTGCCGGAGCAATGAACGCGGATTGGATCGGTTAGAGTAATCTCTGCCGGCAGGGTCATCACGAACTCAACGGATGTTCCTTCGACAATCTCAGAACTCATATAAAAAAAAACTCCACGAGCGCTGACATCCCGCGTGTGGCCAGTGACTTCGTAGGTGCCGTCATCAAGGAACTTAACCGCGACCGGCAGGTCCAGGAAAAAACGCCGGCTGGAGCGTTTTTCGGGTTGCGGTTCCGCCATGGGGCCTCCAGAATCCTTACCCATGTCTGCGCTTATGATTTGCTGTGAACCTGCTCGCCGCAATCATGGATTTCATCAGAGCTGACTGCTCACAACTTCGGCGGAATAGGGCACGCTTACCTCAGGGCATCCAGCTCAAATTCTAGCGCAACCCGGAGCCTGGAACCATGATTAAAGGGCCAGAAGATTTTCAGCAACTGCCTGAATCGGTAAGAACGCTATCTGGATGAAGCTGCACACTTCAATCGGAACCTCCCGATGCCGGAGTCCCATGATTACGCTTGTTTCGTCAGACTCCCAGCTACTCATAAGCCAGCGCATCAATGGGGTCCTTCTGCGCCGCCTTGAAGGCCGGATAGATCGCGCCCAGCATGGCGCCTATGATGGCCACAACGGTGGCTCGCAGAAGCCAGCCAGGGGTGATTTGCACACGCAGTGTGGGAAATTTGTAACCAAGCACGGGAAGCGCAGCAAAACTGATGAGAATGCCGAGGATAATTCCGGCGACGGCCAGCAGCAGGGTCTCGCGGAGGATCACTCGCACGATGTAATACTTGGATGCGCCAAGCGATTTGAGAATGCCAATCTCGCGCGTGCGTTCCATCACGGCGGTGTACATGGATTGAAAAATAACAATAAAGCCGATTACCACGGAGATGCCCACGACAACCTTGATGAACGCTGACAGGCCGGGAAGCTTATCTGTCGTCATGAGGCTAAGCCATTCACGCATGGACATTACGCTGAAATTCTGCATGCCGTCAATGGTTTTGATCTGCTGGGCCACAGCATCTGCATTGGTGGGATCATCCAGCTTGACGTAAAAGAGCGACGCCTTATTTCCCGCGTCGATCAGATCTTGCATGGTTTTGAGGGGAATGAAGCGACGGGCGCCGCGTCCATGTTCAACGACGCCAGCAATGCGGAATTTGTGGTTCAGAATTTCAACCGTCGTGCCGGCATGCACGTTGCTGCCGGAGGCAAAATAGTCGTCTACGATCATGTCATCCGGCGACTGGAAAGGACCACCTTCCAGATAGTGGAACGGGCCCCCGACAGCCTCAAATGAAACAAGGTCGATGCCGTAAATGACCTCGACGTTTCCGCCCGTAATAAACGTCATGGCCACCGGCGAGACAGCAACAATGTGAGGTTGTTTGCGAAGCAGGTCTGCCACTTTGATGGAAACGGGCGCTCCAGTAAGACCAATAATGGCCGAAGAACCCGGCGGCCGCACGATCACGTCAGCCCCAGTTCCTCTCGTCCGCTCCCGGTTGTCGTTCAGCATGCCTGTAGCCAGGCCGACAATCAGCAAAATCAGGATAACTTCCACAGCCACTGCAACGATGCTGATGAGCGACCGCACCGGCCGGTACACCAGGTTGGCGACGATCATCTTATTCATAGATCAATTGTAGCAACGGTCCAAAGCGGATCAGCGCATCGGCTTGGGAGTTTGCTCTGCCGGCTGGCCGTCCAGCGCAGCAGTGCTCCCGTTCTTCTGGTCCAAATTGATCAGCTTGGAGCCAGGCGGTTGGGGAAGCTCAAATTGCGCGTCTTTGAGGGGTTGATTTACCGTGAGCTTGCCGATGGAGAGCTGGATGGTATAGTTCTCAATGGGACGCTCAAGCTCCACAATCGCGGGAAATGGAATGCCACCGTACTCAGTGAAGTTCTCGTAGTGGGCATCGGTGACCAGCCGACCCTGGGCATCGTAAATGAGCTGCTCGTGGGGCAACAGGTCAACCCGGTTAAAAATGAGTTTTCGAGAGTCGTTGCCGTCCTTCCGGAAAATGATCAGCTCGTAATCGGCCTGCTCTACGTGCTTGTGAGTCTTCGGGTCTTTGACAGTTTCTGTGCCTTGCTCGAGTACGGTAACCTCATTCTGCAAGTCAATCTCTTTCAGCAGCAGGGCGTCCAGCACGGCTTGTGGACGGAGGTTTTCCAGGGCCTGGGAAGAAGGCTTGCCCACCTGATTGGATCCGACGATGAATTTGCTTTGTGGAGGAATGGACAGGGCAAACGTCTTTCCGTTGCTGACCATGTCAAACAGCGTGCTTCGCACCACGGGGACCAAACCTCTCATGCGCAGCATCTCCGGCTTGCGGACCAGCACATAGCCGCTGATCTCCGGATAGTCCGTGACCTGGTATTGGTTGGTCTTGCCCTTCTTTTGCTTGCTCACGGAGGTGTCTATATCTACGCTGGCGTTCAGGCTTTGCACGCGGGAGGCCATGTCATTGATAGCACCAATCAGCTGCTCCTTGGTCGCATCCCGCAGCGTGGCGGTGCTCACCGGTCTCTCAACAACGTGGGTTCGGAAAAGACATCCGGAGAGTGGTACTACAGCGAACAGCAGTACAAAAGTGCGTAACCTGGAATTGAAAACCATCTAGTAAACTTAAATTCCTCTATTAGACATAAAGTATAACTGAGCACTTGGACAAAAACGGTATTTGGACGGCAGTCAGTGGTTCTGGACGGGTACCGTCATCAGGCTTAACTTCAAGTTATTTATATTTTATAGCATCTGACGGCTGAGTGCTCAGCGATCTTGCGCCACGGCATGCCGATAGGCGGCCACATTGGCAGTATGCTCCTGCATGGTTCGGGCAAAACGATGGTGGCCTTGATGATCGCTAACGAAATAGAAGTACTCAGTGCTGGCTGGATGCAGGGCAGCCATTAGAGATGCTTTGCCGGGATTGCAGATCGGCCCAGGCGGGAGTCCGGTAGACCTGTACGTGTTGTAAGGCGAGTTGAATTGCAGATCCGATTGGTAAATGGTCCCACGATAACGGTTGTTGAGCAGCGCCGCATAAATCACGCTGGGATCGGTGTCCAGTGCCATGTTCCTGGCCATGCGGTTATAAAACACGCTGGCCACAACCGGACGCTCCTCGGGAACAGCGGTTTCTTTTTCGACAATGCTGGCCATGGTCACAATCCCGTGAATGTCGCCCTCAAGTCCAATCTCATGACTGGCTTGCCGAAAGCGGTGCACCATAGCGCCCGCCATATCACGCAAGGATTGCGTGCGCGTGAAGTGATACGTGTCCGGGAAGAGGAATCCGTCCAAGCTCGGCGCTTTGGGGTCGAGATCGCGTATCAGATCGGCCTGGCTGTGCACGATCTGCAGAAAATCCTCGCGCTTTCCCAGTCCTGCGGCCTCGATGGCGGAGGCAATATCAAACATATTGAATCCTTCAGGCACCACCACCGTATGTAAGTAGATGTCACCGCGGACAATGCGGTCATACACTTCGACCGCGCCAGACGGATGATCGAAAGAGTATTCCCCGGCCTTGAGCGATTTGTCCCCGCTCAGGTAGTGCCACAACAGAAATGCATATTGGCTTCTGATCAGCCCCGCCTGCTGCAAAGTTGCCGCAATACGCCGCGCGGAAGAGCCGGGCTTGAGCTGTACAAGTTGCTGCGAACTCGGGCCGACGGGCAGCAGCAACCCGTAGGCCAGGAAACCACCAGCAACGATGATTGCAACCAAAATTACTTTGAAAAGAAAGCGAAACATTTCTTGTTGCGATGCTCCAAAGGGTTTGAGCTACTCATGCAAAATGGCGTGCCGCCGCTAGGACAGGCACTCCAGTCTTTCACTTTTCATTGTAAAGCGCTGTTGCAAGACACATATATCAAGATGCAAGTTTCTACGGGTACGATAGGACACAGGGCTTTTGTGCCTGCTGGTCGCTTCAAGCCTGCTCGAAGATCTCTTCTCTGGTGGTCCTGCTCCCGAGGGCTGCTTGTTCAAGGCCCAAAATCGGGGCTCCCCGCGCCTGGTTTGCTAGCAGCCGGTCGTCCGCGTACTGCGGGCCTGGAGGAAAGATTGCAATATAAGCACGGCGGCCATGCGGTCCACGGCGCGCGCCCGTTTCTGAATGCTGAGTTCGGCTTGGCGCAACACGCGATTGGCTTCTGCAGACGTAAGCCTTTCATCCCAAAGATGTACTGGAAGATTGAATCTTTGGCGCAACTCTTCGGCAAACTCCATTACCTTGCCGGATTGCAGCCCGTGTTCTCCGCTCATCCTCAACGGCAGGCCCAGGACAATCTCTCGCACCGCATAGTCGCCAATGACGCGCTCCAAATGAGCAAAATCAGTGCGTTTGTTCTTACGTTGCATGGTCTCCAGACCCTGGGCGGTGATGCCGAGCAGATCAGAGACAGCCAGCCCCATGCGGCGCGAGCCGTAATCTATCGCCAGGATGCGACCTGTAACGTTCACCCGGCAATTATATGAGTGAAGCAGAGTTACAGAGAATGCTACCCGAAAGACAAGCCATTGATGACCAAGACGACAAATCATAGAGAAAGCCGAAAGCAGAGGCACCACGAGCCGTTTCGCGTTGCAAAGCAAAAGGGCGTGCTGGCTGAAGAACGCCTCTGTGAGAAATGATGAATCATCAGAATTACCAAGCCTTTGCCAGCTTGGCTTCCGCGCCTAGGCGCGCGCGATCCAGCGCGGCTTGCACCTGCTGACGCCCTTCTTCCAACTGATCATCCGTTGCCGCAGCCGGAACTGTCAGAGGACTGGTGATGTAGAACGAGGCGCGAGAGAAGGGCTTGGGTATCATCATCCGGTCCCAGGATTTCAATATCCACGCACGTTCCACAGCCACGTGAAAACAGCAGATTTTATGGCCGGTTTTTGCGGCCAGCAGGACAGCGCCGGGTTTGGCCACGTAGATGGGGCCGCGCGGGCCATCGGCGGTGAATACGGCCGGATGTCCTTGCTCCAGCTCCTCGCGCATGCCCATCAGGGCGCCGGCGCCACCACGTGAACTGGAGCCGCGCACGGGGCGATAGCCGAGCCTTTCCACGATGCGCGCAATGCACTCGCCATCAAAGCTGCGGCTGATCATGATGCCGATCTGCATGTTGCGAAAATGGTAGGCGGCGGGAATCATGGCCCGATGCCAGAAGCAGTAGATAGCGGGAAGCGCGTGGCGCTCCCCGTCGGCCAGGCTGCCTTCTTCCAGGGTAATCTGGAACCTTAGCGTGGACCCAAGCAACCGTACCAGCGAGGAGGCAATCCAGGAGATCAACCAGAGGAGGAACCTTTCGCGCAAAGAAAAAGGGCGAGAGCTGTTCTCGCCCGTCAATTCAGTTTGTGCCGCGGGACTCACCAAGGGCGATTTTACATGCCCCGACCGGGGTTCATGCGTAGCGAATCCATTTCATCAGTTCAGGCAAAGTCGGCTTCTTTCCGTACATCAGGATTCCCACACGATAAATGCGGGCGCAGAGCCACACCAGGCCGTAAACACTAACGAGCATCAAGGCAATAGAGAGGACAATCTGCCATGGTGGCGGCGATTGCAGGGCCACGCGCAAAAACATGATCAGCGGAGCGGTCAATGGGAACAGCGAGCCCCAAAGTGCCATGGGACTCCCAGGACTGTTAATGACTCCTACCATGATCATGACGGCAGCGATCATGGGCAGCATCACGACAAATTGAAGTTGCTGCGCTTCCTGCTCGGAATTAACCATCGCGCCCACCGCCGCGCAAAGTGTGCTGTAAAGAGCGAAGCCCAGAAGGTAAAAAACCATGAAATATGCCAACAATTTGACCGAAAGAATGCCTTTGACAACTCCCAGCCCCGCGGCCATTCCTGCCGAAGGAAGCAGGACGATGGCTGCCCAGATAGCAATTTGGGTCAAGCCAACCGCGGCCACCCCGAGAATCTTACCGGCCATCATCTCCGACGCGCGCGCGGTAGAAAGCATAACTTCCATGATGCGCGAAGTTTTTTCTTCCAGGATGGCGCGCATTACGTTCACGCCGTACAGGAGCACTGTGATGTACAGAATCATGACCATGGAAAAAACAGTGAAAAACAGAGCTTCAGGATTACCCATGCCCGCAGGATTTTCGGGATCGAGTGAAACCGGCTCGAGGGCCTTATCAATCTCCTGATCGCTCATGCCCCGGCTCTTCAGCAAGTCACGATGCAAGGCTTCATTAAGACTTCTCTGGAATTCCGAGTTGGTAAGGACACTGGAAACGTCGTTGGTGATGAAGCTGACCTTTTTTGCCGCGAGAGCATCCTGGGTGGCAAAGATCACGCCATCCAACTGTTTCAGCTTTACTTTTTCGGTAAGCACCGCACGCTCGGCCTCGGAGGTGTTCGTGTCCACGTCCACCGTCAAAACACCAATCCGCGGGCGGTTGCGGTCTGACATGGCCGGCGCCGTTGAGGGTTCATTGCCTTGTCTTTGCGACAATTGATTGAGTTGCTGGCGAATCAGTTCTGCTGTTCTTGCCTCTGATGCCACTATCACCAGATGTTTTGCACCGCCTCCGCCCCGAGTCATCATCATGGTAGGCAGCACCGTGATTCCGAACATGAACGCGGGAATTAGCAGCGTCATGACGACGAATGATTTTGTGCGCACGCGCTCCAGGTATTCGCGCCTGGCAATAATGAATGTTTTACGCATCGGTTTTTCCTACCACTTCAATGAAAATTTCTTCCAGGGATGGTTCCATCAATTCAAACCGGCTGACGCGAGAACGCTCAGCCACCATGCGGAGGAGTTGCTGCGGATCGGCGCCCGGCGCAAGCCGCACCTCGACGTAGTTGCCATAGTCGTTGAACGAGCGCACCAGGGTGTTGTGTTCCAGGAATGTGCCGTCGCCATCGTACCCAATCTGGACATTGCCTTTGCCGTACCGGGCCTTAACTTCCTTGAGGTCTCCTGCAAGGACCGGCTTGCCTTTGTTGATAAGACAAATTGAGTCACACAGCTTTTCCACCTGGTCCATACGGTGGGTGGAAAAGAGGATGGTCTTGCCCTTTTTCTTCATCTCCAGCAGCACGTTTTTGAGCAAATCAGAATTCACCGGATCCAGGCCGGCAAAGGGCTCGTCCATGATGATGAACTCCGGATCGTGCAGCAACGCGGCGATAAACTGGATTTTCTGCTGCATGCCTTTTGACAGCTCTTCCACCTTACTCAAAAGCTTTTCCGAGATTTCCAGACGCTGGCACCATTCACTGGCCTTCTGCCGCGCATCCGCCGCAGCCATCCCGTGCAGTTCTCCCAAAAAAATAAGCTGGTCCAGCATTTTCATTTTTTTGTACAGGCCGCGCTCTTCTGGCAGGTACCCTATCTTTTCCAGGCATTTGCGATCAAAGGGCTGTCCGAAAACCTTGATGGTCCCGGAGTCAGGCGCGGTGATCCCGATCATCATGCGGATGGTGCTGGTTTTGCCAGCGCCGTTAGGGCCCAGCAACCCAAACACGGAGCCTTGCGCGATGCGGAAAGAAAGATCATCGACGGCGACAAACTCGCCGTAGTTTTTACGAACTTTTTCCAATTCTATGGTGTACATAATGATTGAGCCCTGGGTGGCAGCAACAGCTTACATCAGTTCCAGGTATTGGTCTATCCAGTTTCGGACCGCCAGCCGGGCATCATCTGACGCGTCGAAACGCAAGCCGTAAAGGTTTTCCCTGGGCCGTGACCAGCAGACTGTGGCGCGTACCTTGATCTGCTTTTCTCCAGGAAGGACAAATGAAATCCGCACCATATCCTTGGCGGGCACGACGACCGGGCAAGAGACGGACATGCCGCCTGCGCTGACCTCGACGCTGGCGGCGGCCAGATCGTTGGTTCCTCCGGCATCAATGCTGGCTTCCGTGACAACCGGGATGCGGACATAGCGCCGCAGTTCGTGGATGACCAGCAGGTGCGTGGAACGTACCACGCGCAAAACACCTTGCCTCTCCAGCGGTTCATCAAAAATCGCATTGATGCCGTACGAGGAGAACCGCAATGCTTCGAGCGTGTTACGGGCAATGCCGTAGATCACCATTCTGCGGTTGGAACTGGAGTTGCGTGCGGCACGCAGAATTTCTTCCGCTTCCGGGGTATAGAGACGCAACACGCACGCCTCAAATTTCTGCCGTCCCAGAATTTCTGATACCTCTCCCTGAATGGGAACTACATGGATGCCAAACTGCTTAAAACAATCGTGCAAAAAGGCATTGCTGGCTTCGTCGACGCCTACACTAGCCAGTCTGGCAACTACTTTGGAAGGTGAGACTCCTGTGCTTCCCATCTAGATATGTCCCTGGTTACCCGTTTTGTGAAGCGGAGAATTCTTTTTTTGAGGCGGACGTTTCTTTTTTCAGGCTGGCGGCCATCACGCGGTTTCTCCCCGCTTGTTTGGCCAGGTAGAGCGCCCCATCGGCGGCCGCAACCAGTTCATCGCGGGTGACGCCGTGCATCGGATAATCGGCCACGCCACAACTGATGGTAACGGGACGGGGAACTCCGGGAAAGGGATGGCATTCAACTTGCCGACGCAATTTTTCCGCCACGATCATGGCATTGTCGCCCGTGGTTTCCGGCACCACCACGGCAAATTCCTCTCCTCCATAGCGACACACCATATCGACCTTGCGTAGCTGTTGCTTCAGGATGCTGGCAACGCCGCGCAGCACTTCATCGCCGAGCAGATGCCCAAACTCGTCATTCAACCTCTTGAAATGGTCAATGTCTATCATAAGCACGGCCATACGCCCCTGGAAGCGCGACGCGCGCTCCAATTCTTCGACAATGCGCATCTCAAAGTAGCGGCGGTTGTGGATGCCGGTGAGGCCGTCCACATATGCTAATTGGCGCATACGCTCAAAATAATTTGCGTTCTGAATGGCGGCGGCGCAGATGTCTGCCACAGACTCCAGGGGCCGGATCTCTTCAACGTCGAAGGCGTTCTTGGTGGCGCTGTCAAGGGCCAGCACTCCCAGCTTTTCGCCAAAGAAGATCAGCGGAACGCACATTTCCGACTGTGTCTCCACGAAGCCGGCGAAATAGCCTTCCACGCGGCTTACGTCGCCTTCGATAATGCTCTCACCCCGGGCAAGCGCGCGCGATACCAGGCCTGTGCCGGGAGGAATCTGCGCGCCCATGGCTACGTTGGGGGTCAGCTTGCCTTCGTAGGCGCGAACCCGGAGCCCCTCCGCTTCGCACAGAAGCAAGGCAACGTGATCGATTTTGAACCGTTCCAAAACCAGCCGGCACACTACGGTCAATAATTCGTCCAGGTCAAGCAGGGCCGTGGTTTGCTGGGCCACAGCGTTGATGGCCTCAAGCTGCTCGGCCCGCCGCCGTTCCAGCGAATACAGCCGGGCGTTTTCCAGAGCCAGGGATGCTTGGGTAGAAAATAGAGTCAGCAGGTCGATCATGTCTGGTTTGAAGTAATCGAGCTGCTCGCTTTGAAAGTCCAGGACCCCCACCACTTCATCCCGTACCATCAGGGGAATCGCAACTTCCGACCGGGTTTCCTTCACTTTATTGATGTAGCGGTCATCTTTGCTGACATCAGGCGCGTAGACAGGGCGTTTCACCTGGGCTGCTGTCCCGGTAATCCCCTGGCCGACCGGTACCCGCTCTCCTGTATCTACGCCTCCACGGCCAAAATGGGCACGAACATACAATTCCTGCTTGTTCTTGTCCAGCAGCATTACGCCGCCGTTCTGCAGTTGAAAATAGTCTTTGATGATGGACAGGATGCGGTTTAATACCTCATCCAGGTCGAAGGTGGAGAGGACAGCCTGGCTGGCGTCATACAATATGGCTATTCTTTGTATTGATTCAAGCACCAAACCATTCTCCAACCAGAAGTAAAACTACACTTTAGGCCTTTTAGCTCCCGGCCGGGGAGAAGCTGCCAGAGGGGATTCGTAATAGTAAGTATATGGGTTGAGCTTATGGATTTACAGAAGAAAACAACCCGGAGGAGTTTTTTAGAATTTCCTTCGTCCAGCCATGATAGAAGCGCGGCCCTGCGCAGCGTCTCCGCCCCGGATTCGTTGGCTGAGTCACTTCGGTTTTCGTGCAAACAGAACCAAGGCTCCAGTAGCAACGTCGCATAAGGAAACCTCAACGCTTGAGCAGGTCTACGGGGCTGTGGACGCCTTTAACGCGGAAATAACCTGCCAGGGAAGGATGTTTTTTGGCCACTTCTTCGTACATGGCATAGGCAATGTTGCGGTAGGAGAAGTGGCCGGCCTCAGTGGTGCGCAATTCGGCAACGTAGAGCGCTTCAGCAAAATCCATCTTAAACAGCGTGCGCTTACGGAACGCCAGCGGAAGCACATAAAGGCCCGCGTGGGGATCAAATACGGATGCAAGCTGCTGCTGGATGGCAAGCGCTTTCTGCATTGCCTGATGGTAGCGCTGTTCAAGGCTGGCGGCGGTTATATCGCGCGGAACCTCGTAGCCGTGGGCTGAGGTAAAACCCTGTTCAATCTGGGTACAGCGGCGGTGGCGGTGCATATCGCGAAAGCCGCCTATGTCCATAAGAATGTCAAACCTGAACTGCTGCCCTGAGTGGAAGGTTCGCAGAAGCTCATCGTGCGGACCGCGGTGGTGCATGCCGATCGCCGTGATCTCATCCCGCTGCTTTGCGTCCAGGGACTGTACCCGGTCCCGCACCTGCCGGTACGGGTAATGACACGCGGAATAGAGCAAGGTAGACGCAATTTCAATTTCCAGCAGCTCGCCTTCCACTAAATCGACCGGCGGGGCAGGCTGAATCGGAGCACCGGCCATGATTTCCGCGGCCGCCTGTGCCAGTTCTTTCCTGGACTGAATCTCATATTGGCTGGGATTCGCGTACTTGACGAGCGTTGGGGCCGCTTTGACGGGGCGGAGAAGCTGTTCTTCCGCCTTCGCGCCCAGGTCAGCGTTCAAACGCTTGATCTCTTCAATCAGGCTGCGATGCGATTCTGCGTAAACATTGAACGAGGGTTCGCGGGCAGCCTGCTTGAGCAACTCGCCCAGGCAGCGGACTTCGCTGTAAGGACTGGAGAGCAGCCGCGCAATCTGGGACTCCAGGGTCCTTGCGCTCACGATCTGTCCCAGAGACGTGTTGGTAGCCAACGGCAGCAGATAACGAGAGTTGTCAAACGCCCGCGCCCGCAACGTACGTGTGTAAGCCTCTTCGGCCATGCCCTCCGGACGAGCTACCTGCCCGGTGTAATAGCGCAGCATCTCCTGGGTGAAGATTTCATACTCGGCAAAAAGAAAATCCAGGGTGCCGCAGTACTTTGCCTTGAGATTGTCATCGCCGGCGAAGTCCGGCACGAAATAGCCGCTCTTTTTGAAGTTCTGGTAGCGGGTGGAGCGCTCCTGGCCGTCCCAGCGTTGCTCATCCACCAGGACAATGGCCGCCAGAATAGAGAGTTTTTCCACTGCAAAGGCGAGATGCGCCAGATCGGCAATGGAACGGTGCCCGTACTGGAGGTAGAAGGTATTGAGGAACTGCTCTGCCTTTTGCTCGCTGATCTCCTTGAGCGACTCCTTCATGGAGAGTGCTGAACGCGAGTACTTGGCCATGGCATAGGCCTGCACCTCAGGGTCAACGCCATGCACGGCAAAGACGTTCACCTGCGGCCCGGAACTGATGCCGTTCTTATCGGCGGAAGTTGTCTTGGCGGTGGTCGGATCAGGCATGATGGTTACTGGGACAGGTTACAGGTTACAGCTTCTTCAGGACAAGCGCAGGTTACAGGAGATCGCTAAGAAGGTTACTGAGCAAATGGAGCTCATGCATCACCGCAAGGTAATCTTTCAAAGTCCTCTGTGACGTTCATTGTCGATCCATTCGTACTCCGTTCAGTGCTGAAGCTATTTCTCTCCTTCCGAATGGAGGCTTCGCCTCCCGCCATTCTCTGAAGAGCTCCTTGGCTATGCCACGAGGATCCAGTGGGTTCATTGCGTAGGACCTTGAGTCATGACCTGGCCTCCAAGAGCTATTGTGGATAGCAACCCGTGTCTGTGCAAGTATTCGCAGGGGTTACTGGCTGCGGTACTCTGTTCCCATGCATCCCCTTCTTGGGCAAATCGTTCACCGCCCCATCCTGTTGCCGAAGGGTCCATGGATCATGCTCCAGAGGTGGCACGATCTTCTGTTTGCCCACTGGGCGGTTTCACCGGATCAGGTAAGACCCTTGGTTCCGGCAGAGCTTGAGTTGGATTTATTTCAAGGCCGGGCGTATGTGGCGGTTGCGCCCTTTCACATGAGCGGAATACGTGCGCGCTTCTTCCCTCCTCTGCCACGATTGAGCTACTTTCCAGAACTCAACGTCAGGACCTATGTGCGCTACCGGGACATACCAGGCGTTTATTTTTTCAGCCTGGACGCGGGCAGTCTGCCCGCAGTATGGAGTGCGCGAAAGGCATACGGGCTGCCATATTTCCATGCAGAGATGTCGGTGAATATTGATTCGCAGCAGATTGAATACAGCAGCCGTCGACTGCAAGGCCTCTCGGCGGAATTTCGGGGACGTTACTGGCCCATCTCAGAGCCGCGACTGCGGGAGAAGGATTCACTCGAATATTTTCTCACCGAACGCTACTGCCTTTACATCATCCGTGCCCGCAGGATGTTCCGGGCTTACATTCACCATCTGCCCTGGCCTTTGCAGGATGCTGAAGCGGACATTGAACTTAACACCATGGCCAAAGCCGCCGGGATTGAATTGCCGCACGTCAAGCCCCTGCTGCATTTCGCACGCTTTCTGGAGGTGCTGATCTGGTGGCCGGAGTGCGTAGCTGACAGCCGCTAGATCGTCTTGCTCGGTTTGGCCATGCCCAGCATGATCTGGAACAGCAGGAGCCAGCGCTTCAGATTCACCGTGATCAGAAAGTTTTCTTTTGCGTGCTCGTGGCCGTTCCTGCCCAGTTGCGCGGCAAATTCGGGATGCGTGAGCAGGTACCGGATCTGATAAGCGCAACCTTCCACCGAGTGAACCAGCACGCCCGTAAGTTTATGGATAATCTGCGTGGGAATGCCTCCCACCGCTCCGGCCACCACTGGCTTCTGTTTCCACAGACCTTCAGTCACGGTCAGGCCGAAACCTTCCTTAAGTGATTTCTGAACAATCACGGTTGAGGCACGCTGCAGCGCATTGATCTCCAGGGCCGACCACGGAGGCAAATTGAGAATGATAATGTCGGGATCGTCGCCGGCCGCGTCCATTACTTCCTGAAGCACTGCCGCTCCCTCGGGGTCGTCTGTAGCGCCGCCGCCCGCCAGGACAAGCTGGCAGTCCACGTATTTCTTGACCAGTTTGTAAGCCTCAATCACGCCTACCGGGTCTTTCAGGCGGTCAAAGCGCGAAATCTGGGTAATGATGGGACGGGAACGATCAATGCCAAAATCATCGCAGACTTTATTGATGTAACTCTCTTCCAGTTCCTTGTTCTTTTCCGAAAGAGGATCAATGGACGGATAGAAGAGATATTGCGGCGGGGAGATCTGGCGCGTAAAGGCAGGAGCGGAGAAGATGGCAGCATCATACTGCTCCACCATGGGCTTCAAAAAATCCCATACCCCACGATGCGGATTGGAAAGATCGATGTGACAGCGCCAGATCCAGCGCCCGCGCGTCTCACTTCGGGAACGGATCAGGCCTACTGGTTGAGGATCGTGGATAACAAAGAGGTCCTCCGGAAACTGCATGCGCTGGCGGTTCTGTTCGTTGTAAGCCATGAAGATGTCCTGAATCTGCTGTGTCAGGTTGTAATCGCCGCCATGGAGAGCGTTGTGGAAACCTTTGGTGACCTCAAAAAAATCATTGCCGCCGGTAATGACCTCCCAGCGTGTAGGTATCTCTAGCTCATTCATGAGTGGAATAAGCCGGTTCAGGATCTCAGCCACTCCGCCGCCCATCGCGGTAGAGTTCACCATCTTGACGGTCTTGCCTTGCAGATGCCGGGCCAGAAAGCGAATTTCGTCCAGTTCCGGCCGGCCGATGATCGCAGCATAGTCTTCCAGGCACGGTGGCGCAGCGGGCGGAGGCGGCTGAGTGCTGATGAGCGGGTGCTTGCGGCGCTCGATAAAGTGGGACGGTAGCTCGGTCTGGCGCAAACGGCGCTCTTTCACTGCCGGTGGAGCGCTCGTGGAGGCCCCGTCCGCCTCGGCTCCATTTTCGATCTTGACGGCATTTTGCTCGTCTGTTGTCGCCGCTTTTTGCTCCAGGTCCTTTTTCTTCATTGAAACTCTCTCTCTCCCAGCAGTCCAGCCCTCAGATCAGGCCCGTCCTATTTCGCCTTCGATGACTTTCAAAATATTCCGGCGCACTCCCTCCAAAGTGGAGGTATAGATATCAATGCGGTTCAACCGGTCTCCGGTCTGGCTCATGTCCAGTTCCTGCTCCAGCCAGACGGAGAAATCATTGGTGTTGAGCTTGAGCCGGAGCCGGGCGTCGATGAAGTGATAATAGATGCCATGGATGCTCACCTTGCGCAGTCCCTCGGCAAATTCCTCCAGGTTGCGCGCCAGGTAAGGCGTGGGAATCACGACCAGATCGGCTGCCATCAGATAGAAAGGCTCCATGGCCGGTCTGGTGGCTGCCCGAGGATTCTTTTGCAAATGGGTTTCAAGCAGATGCACCAGCCGTTCGCGGAGCGTTGGGATGGATATGAACTCACGGACGTCGATCGCGGAAAGCCGCTCCGCCAGCTCGACCTCATTACAGGAGGCAAATGCCCAATGAGAAAAGTCATTGGAAAAGCCTTCTTTGATGAAGTGGTGTTCTTCCAGAGTCTGAAAGGTGTGTTGGAAGATGGAGGCATCAGGACAGGTCCGGACTGCCTCCAGAAGCTCCTGGAGGCACGTGGCCTTTTCCCGTCCTATCCTCAGCAGGTGCGAAGCCGAATTGAAATAAAAGGGCGAACGCGCCCAGCGCGCACGGACGGCTGGCGTTTGCGGTGCTGTGGCCATGAACTCCTCAATTCACGGGAGGCTTCCCGATTTGGCTGTGCCTGAGTGTTTTAGGATGCCCTGGAGTCTAGCTCTGTTGTGTCTACCAAGCGTGGGCACAAAAGACTATTGCCGTCGGAAGCCGCTATTCGGTGGCGCGGACAAAACGGCGAACGGTAGTCCCAGAAGCACCATCCGCGTCAGGTTGATGCGCGCAGCGTGAAAATTCCACCAGCTACTCTGGATTTCCCTGGCCGGGCGCATCTTAAAGGAGGGTAAGGATTTGGCCGGGCCCCTTCGACGCAAGCAAGTTTATGCATGCTGATCCATTCCTCTTTCAGCTCTTCTTCATATTCGTCTGGGCCAAGCTCTTCGGCGAGGTCTTTGAACGGTTGAGCCTGCCGGCGGTCCTGGGTGAAATTCTCGCCGGAGTCATAGTGGGGCCCTATGGCGCGCGCTTCGTGGTGCCTGATGAAGC
The DNA here is from genome assembly GCA_035294925.1 of Candidatus Angelobacter sp. GTDB lineage: Bacteria > Acidobacteriota > Terriglobia > Terriglobales > Acidobacteriaceae > Angelobacter. The sequence continues at coordinate 20,334 of DATGJZ010000005.1, forward strand.
CATCTATGCCATCGCAGCAATTGGCGCCATCTTCCTGCTGTTTACCATCGGCCTGGAGACAAATCCCAAGGACTTGATCAGTGTAGGCGTTACCTCACTCTATGTAGCTCTCGCCGGGATCACTTTGCCTTTCGTGCTGGGCTTCGGTTATATGATCCTGCGCCATGATTCTGTGCACGAGGCGGTCTTTGTGGCTGCCGCCATGGTGGCCACCAGCGTCGGCATCACAGCGCGTGTGCTGGGCGACCTGCGTGTTCTGCAAACGTTGCCGGCACGCATCATCCTGGGGGCAGCGGTATTTGACGACATTCTGGGAATGATCGTGCTGGGCGTGGTGATGGGAGTGGTTTCCACGACTGCCACAGCGTGGGCGCAGTTGATCGTGACCTCGATTGAGGCCATTGGATTTGTCGTAGTGATGTTGTTTTACGCGCCCCGGGTCGTGCGCAGAATGGAGCCTGGATTGCAAAGGATGTCGACCCAGGACGCCCCCCTCATCATCGCTATAGCCATCTGCCTGGGCCTCTCCTACGCCGCGGTAAAAATCGGCATGGCCGCCATTATTGGCGCATTCTTTGCCGGATTGGCCTTTGCTGAATATTCTCCACGCTGGAACTTGCGGCCGCGCGCTTTCGCCATCAATGAATTCCTGGCGCCCTTCTTCTTTTTCAGCATGGGTGCGCGCCTCAATCTTGCAGTGTTCGATCGCCGGCTCATGATTTCGGCGCTCATCATTTCCGCCCTGGCTTTCCTTTCCAAGCTGATCGGTTGCGGGCTGCCGGTGCTGCGCTCCGGATGGAAGACCGCCCTTAAGGTGGGAATCGGCATGACACCGCGCGGCGAAGTGGGATTGATCGTGGCGCTGGTAGGCTTGCAGATGAATATCATCTCCCAATCGGCCTACGCGCTGGTTATCTTCATGACCGGTACAACCACGCTGGTAGCGCCGCCTCTGATGAGGCTCCTTTTTCGTGAGGACACTCCCCCTGCGACTCCTGAGGATCCCCTGGTGGAGCGCCGGCGCGCTTGAGAGGGGGTGTTTCAGTATAATTCGCCGTTGCCATTCTTAAGCGGCGGATTGGAGATACATGGCAGGAATTGCAGGCCGGGTAGCGTTGATCACAGGCGCCTCCCAGGGAATCGGGCGTGCCTGTGCGCTGGTGCTGGCTGAGGGCGGAGCTGCGCTTGCGCTGTGTGCCCGCAATGAAGAGAAGCTGGCGCAGGTGGCCGGCGAAATTCAATCCCAGGGCGGGCAGGCTGCTGTTTTCCGCATGGACGTGAGCAGTGAAGAGGAAATCAAAGCTGCAACTAAAGCCGCAATCGAGCGTTTTGGTAAAGTTGATATTTTAGTAAACAATGCAGGCATCACTCGAGACACGCTGCTGCTGCGCATGAAGCGGGCAGACTGGGAAAACGTGCTGAAAACCAATCTCACCGCGCCTTATTTGTGCACTCAGGCAGTGTTAGGGACCATGCTGAAACAGCGCTGGGGCAGGGTCATCAACATTACCAGCATTTTTGGTCAGATGGGCCAGGCGGGTCAGGCCAACTACTCGGCCTCCAAGGCCGGCCTGATTGGTTTCACCATGTCGATGGCGCGCGAGGTGGCTTCGCGCAACATTACCGTGAACGCAGTAGCGCCGGGCTACATCGAAACCGCGATGACGGAGAGCCTGTCCTCGGAGTTGAAATCCAAAGTGAGCGAAATGATTCCGCTGGGACGCCCCGGTTCCGATATGGATGTGGCCCATGCCGTGAAATTCCTGGCGTCGGAAGAAGCAGCCTACATTACCGGTCACGTCCTGAAAGTGAACGGCGGAATGCTGATGGGGTAAGAACCAGGCTCATTTTCCCAATAACTGCGCGAGTTGCTGCAACTCCGGCAAGTTCAGGTCAGAAACTGCCCAGTACTGCATTCCATCCTTGGCCCAGTACACAATGTCGTATCCGCGTTCCTGCCTTTCTCCCTCGTGCGCATTTTCGGGGTTGGGATACAAGAAAACATTGATGAAGTGCTGGTTTCGCTTATAGACCAGCGTGGCCACGGTCTGATTCTCCAGAAAATCGAGTCTTCCGCCCGCCAGGGAAAAGCCTCTGTCATCGAAGCTCAGGACCTCAGGAGAGAAGCTGATCTTTCCATTAAACCAGGGCTTCACGGTGTGCTTATCGGAGGAAGCCACGTCAATCCCGCGGTTTTCCATCATCATGGAGCGAATGTAATCGTCCGTGGCCGCCTTTGCGATTTTCTGGTCCTCCGGGACATGAAACCAGAATCCGATCACTGCTGCCACCAACACAAAGACTGCGGTTGCAGATGCAAATCCCCAGGCAGCGTTCTTGAACCACAACCACTTTGGCGAAGCATTCTTTTCCTCAGGAAGGCGCAGAGCTTTGCGTACTCCTTTGACCAATTCAGGGGGGGCGGTATAGCGCAAATTCGCGTTCTGAACTGCGGTCCTGATGGCGCGCCGGCCCTCCAGGTTTTGGGCGCAATCCGCGCAACCTGCCAGGTGTCCTTCCAGGGCCACACTCTGCATCAGGTCCAGTTCGTTATCTACATACGCGTCCAGGATCTTCTTACTTTCCTGACACTGCATTTTGGCCTTCCTTCTGTCCGGTCTCACCCTTCAGGGCTGCGATCAAGCTCTGCCGGAGATGGTCGCGTGCCCGCGCCAGCCTGGACATGACGGTACCCAGCGGCACGTCCATAACTGTGGCGATTTCCTTATAGGAGAGCCCTTCCAGTTCACGCAAAACCAGCGGCTCACGAAATTCCGGCGCTAACTCTTCAATGCTCTGCCGCACCGCTTGCGCCTCGGCATTTCTAAGCAATGAAACCTCCGGGCTGCCGGAAAATTCCGTGGATGAATGAATTTCTTCGTCGAAAACAGTCTGCTCCTGCGGCTTGCGGGAAACTGAGGTGTAATAAAGATTGCGGATAATCGTGAGCAGCCAGACCCGTCCATCATCGCCTTCAAAGCGATCAAAGGCCTTGAATGCCCGCAGTAAGGCCTCCTGGGCCAGGTCTTTGGCATCGTCCTGGTTGCGTGTAAACCAGCGCGCCAGATTGAAAGCCGAATCCAGGTGGCGAAGAACCTGCCGTTCGAATTTTTGCAGTTTTTCCTGATGGTCCACGTCAATCAGCCTGGAGGTCCCTCTCTGTCACAACTCATTTCGAACGATTTTAATCCCGGAAAATGTGCATCCCCAAAGTTTCCTCAAACAGAGAACATGACCGCGGACTTCATGTCTCGCATACCGTCTGTGCATTAATTGCAAAATGATAAACAATACAGATTTTTCCGAGAGTCGTAGTAGTTGATTCTACTGGGGAAAGCGCGAAGGAATATTGTGGAATAAATTGACAAAAATAGTGCTTGCGCAAACCTTTTACTCTGATTACTATTCACGCACCCCCTAGTAGTGACGCTCAGTGAGTTGATTCCACATGAATATCGGCGAGACCATAAGGAATTACCGGCTGCAAAAAGGCATGTCTCAGGGAGATATTGAGAAGCGCACCGGTTTACTGCGTTGCTACCTCTCCCGGGTGGAAAACGGGCACACCATTCCTTCACTCGATACCCTGGCTAAGATCGCCACGGCCATGGAGGTTCCGCTGGGGCAGTTCTTTGCCGACCACCATTCCAACGGCAACTCCAGAAACTTGCCGCCGCTCACTGAAGAAGAGGTCCGCTTCCTGACCCAGATACGCCGCTACTCCTCTAACCTCAATGACAGTGATCGCAAGCTGGTCATCGCGATGGTCAAGAAAATGGCTACCAGCACGGGAAGATAAGAAACCACTCAAGCAGTCTCTGTAGTTCATCCCCACCGAAGGAAGGGATCACCGGAAGAGGGTCATTTTCACCGGTTATGTCATCTATGAGATAGCTTCTACTGGTTTTACGCCGCTTTGCTGACTTCGCTCAAGGCCAGCACCGCCAGTTCCAGGCGATCGCGAGCTCCGGTCTTGGTAAAGATGCTTTGCAGGTGGCGCTTCACGGTGTTCTCGCTGATCGTGAGCTCCTGGCCAATATCCTTGTTCTTCAGTCCCCGGGCTACGTAATAGGCAATTTGGCGCTCGCGTTCGGAGAGCCGTGCGAGCGCATTGGCGGATGTCTTGGATTCCGCGGTCATGGTGGTCAATACCTGTTGCGCGAGCTCGTCTGAAAATGCCAGCTCGCCATTGGCTACGGTTCGGATAGCCGCAAAAAGTCTCTCGGGCCCATCGCTCTTCAGCACCAGGCCGCGGCCACCCAGCTTTACTACCTGCGCGTAGTCCAGTTCGCTTTCTGAACCGGTAAGCACAACTGCGGCCACGTGGCTGCCGGCGCGATCCAGCGTTCGCAAGACCTCAAATCCGTCACTGCCGGGCATGAATAAATCAAGCACCAGCACATCCGGATGATGCTCCTGCATCTGGGCCAGAGCTTCCTGGCCATTGCTCGCTCCACCCTCGACTTGAAAATCAGGCTGAGTAGAAAGCAAGGCTGCCAACGATTCGCGTAGAACGGTGTGGTCGTCCGCGATAACTATGCGGATTCTGGGTTTGGACAAATTTCTGGCTACCATAACGAGTTTTTAGATGCATTCCAGAGCTCACGCAACTGTCTGGATTTAAAAGGAAAAATCAGCTCCCAAAAAGTCCTGGATTTCTGCCTGTTCTGAGGATATTCGCCCGGGTGATACATGGTGGGATATTGGTGCAGCGAGTCCCCTTTCCCTGTGATATATTCCGGCTTGTCCGGCTCGACGCTCGTCCCTATGCTGGCTTGGAGTTTCCTTTAAGTGGCCATTGACGAAGATCTCTCACAGCTTGACGATTACCTCCGCCGGCTGAAAGTCGAGTACGACATGTATTTTGGGGGTGGATCCAAGAAGCCCCCGGAGGACATTGAGTGGCGGGTCAAGTCCCTGCTTCGCAAGTATTCGGACGGCCATAGCATGAGCTTTGCCCAGCGTTTTCGCTACAATACGATTCAGCAGCGATACGCGCTGTTTGCTGCCCTGTGGTCACAAAAACTGAGAATCAAGGAAGAGGGCTACCGCCGGCCACAGGATGCAGTGCTCGGCATTCAAGGGTTGCGCGCGGAAGAGCAGCATGCGGCTGAGAAAGCCCTGAAGCAGCACGAGACTCTGGAAGACCACCCCGCCGGCGAGCCATTCAGCGTAGATTGTGCCGATGCCGAGTCGGAACCACAAAAAGTAGAGGCCCTTTTTCAGGCCCTGGCGTCAGCCCGCAAACAGGCTGGCGATAGCGGCGCAGGCAGCCTGGCCTCATTCAAAAAATTTGTGCGCCAGAAAACCGCTGAAATCCGTAAAGAGTACGACTGTCCAGCGGTCGAATACTCTGTGGAAGTGAAGGACGGGCAGGTGAAGTTGAAGGCCAAGCCAAAGACTTAGGTCGCGGCGTCGGATCATCAGAAAATCGCTCCATCTCAGGTTTTCAATCACCAACTGACAGGCTTGCTCAAGGACCGGATTCTTCCCGCTTCTTGCCAACTTGTTTTCTGGTAACTTATTGAGTACTTCATTCTTCCATCTCAATTCATTGAGGAAACAAAGTGCCCAGAATTCAGCGCGCCCTCCTGAGCGTCACCGATAAGACCGGGATTGTTGAATTTGCCCGAAAGCTGACAGAACTGAAAGTCGAACTGATCTCCACCGGCGGCACGGCCAGGTTGCTGCGCGATTCCGGTGTCCCGGCGAAAGATATCTCGGAACTGACCGGATTTCCGGAGATGATGGACGGCCGGGTAAAGACCCTCCATCCCAAAGTCCATGGCGGCATCCTGCACGTGCGCAGCAATCCCACGCACGTGGCGGCGGCGCGTGAACACGGCATTCAGTCTATTGACATGGTAGTGGTCAACCTTTACGCCTTTGAGAAGACCGCATCCAGGCCCGGCGTGCACTTTGACGAAGTGATCGAGAACATCGATATTGGTGGGCCTTCCATGGTGCGATCGGCGGCCAAGAATTTTCGCGATGTGGCCATCGTGACCTCACCGGATGATTACGCCGCGGTGGGTCACGAGATGTTCAGTGCGGGCGGAGATTTGAGCCTGGCCACGCGCTGGCGTCTGGCGCAAAAGGCGTTCTCGATAACCGCCGCTTACGATAGTGCGATCGCTTCGGCCCTGGCCCGGATTTCACTCAAGGATGAACAATTCCGGATCGAGCGGCAGCCGTCCGGTTTTCCCCCAGTACTGCGCGTCTCGCTGAACAAAGTGATGGACCTGCGTTACGGTGAGAATCCTCACCAGAAAGCAGCCATGTATTCTGACGGCTCGGACTGTGGCGTGGCCAACGGCAAGCAACTCCAGGGCAAGGAGCTTTCCTACAACAATATCGTGGACCTTCAGGCGGCCTGGGACCTGGCCCAGGAATTCGAAGAGACTATCTGCGTCATCATCAAACACACCAATCCCTGCGGGACCGCCACGGGAGCCACTCTGCGGCAAGCGTATCTGCGCGCGTTGGAAGCCGATCCCGTTTCCGCCTTTGGCGGGGTGATTGGCGTGAATCGTGTAATCGATGGCGAAGCGGCGGAGGAGATTGCCAAGCTGTTTGTAGAAGCCATTGCCGCGCCGGGATTCGATGCAACAGCGCGGGAGAAGTTTGCCGCCAGGAAGAACCTCCGACTGGTTGAGATCAAGCCCAGTAGCGATTCGTGGACCATGAAATACGTTTCCGGAGGCATGCTGGTCCAGGATGCTGATGTGCGCCCGCTTACGCCGGACGATCTGAAAGTCGTCAGCCGGCGCCCGCCCTCAGACCAGGAGATGCGAGCCCTGCTGTTTGCCTGGAAAGTGTGCAAGCACGTGAAATCCAACGCCATTGTTTACGCGCATGACGGGCAAACTGCCGGCGTGGGAGCGGGACAAATGTCACGTGTGGATTCCTGCAAGATTGGAGCAATGAAGGCAGTGCTGCCACTGAAAGGCACAGTCGCCGCGTCGGACGCCTTTTTCCCCTTCCCCGATGGTGTGGAAGAAATCGCCAAAGCCGGAGCTACCGCCGTCATCCAGCCAGGAGGCTCCGTGCGCGACCAGGAAGTGATAGACGCGGCGAATCGCCTGGGACTGGCCATGGTTTTTACGGGCGTCCGCCACTTCCGCCACTAACACTCACTTCCGCCACTAACACTAAAGTTACTTCAGCTATTAAGTTAAGTTAAGCCCGTGCACAAGCGCCTGGATTGCGGCTACAATTGTACGTGGAGCAAAGTTAAGCCCCGCAGCAACTCCCCGCATCTAACGAAGGGGCTATTCGTACGATTATGACGTTGATGAAACCTTGTGTCTTCCTGCTGGGGCTTGTCCTGGCATCCTTTTCGCTTTTTGCGCAGCAGAACCCTCCTGCAACTCCGGATCAGACTCCGGCAGGCCAGCAGCAGAGCGCCACGGGACCTTCGGCCACACAAACTTCTCCCGCTAAAAAGGTAGATCGTGCGGCTGCCTATTATCACTACTCGCTGGCTCACATGTATGAAGAGATGGTGGCCATGACTGGGCGCTCTGAATACGCTACCAAGGCCATAGAGGAGTACCGGCTCGCCATTGACAACGATCCTTCCTCGGCGTTTCTCAATGCAGGGCTGGCCGAGCTGTATGCCAAGACGGGACGCATTCGGGACGCCGTCCTGGAAGCTCAGGACATCATCAAACGCGATCCGAAAAATCTGGAAGCGCGCAAACTCCTGGGCCGCATTTACCTGCGATCGCTCGGGGACGTGCAAGCGGGAACTCAATCCCAGGAAGTGTTGAAGCTGGCGATTGAGCAGTACGAATCGATCGTCAAGCTCGAACCGAACAATCCGGATAATCACCTGCTACTGGGGCGTCTCTACATCCTGAACAAAGATCTGCTGAAAGCAGAAACGGAATTTAAGACCGCAATCAGCCAGGATCCCAATTCTGAAGAAGCAGTCACCAATGTTGCCTATCTCTATAACGAGGAAGGCGATAGCAAGAAGGCCGCCGAGATCCTGAATTCAGTCCCTGAAGGTGTGCGCACGGCGAAGATGTATGTTGCCCTGGGCTACACCTACGAGCAGCTTAAAGACTACAAAAAGGCGATTGCAGCGTATCGGCAGTCCATCACCCTGGACCACGACAATCTGGACGCGGTCCGCGGTCTGGCCCAGAACCTGGTCAACGATAACCAGATCGATGCTGCTCTCCAGCAATACAACGTGATTCAAGAGGCAGACCCCGAGGATCCGCAAGCAGCGCTGCGGATCGCGGAGATTTACCGGCATCAGGGAAGATTTGATCTGGCCCTGGAAAATCTGAAGAAAGCCGAAGCCATGGCCCAGGATTCGTTGGAAGTCTTCTACAACGAGGCCCTGGTTCTGGAAGCTCAGGGAAAATTTGACGAGGCCGCGGACGTTCTGCAAAAACTTTTGACGCGCACGAACCGTGCGGACGGCAAGTACACCGCCGGCGAGCGTAATAATCGCGCTTTGTTCCTGGAGCGTCTGGGCAATGTTTACCGCGAAGAAAACAGGCCGCTGCTCGCCGTGGAGACCTTCCATAAGATCGTTGATCTGGGTGGCGATGAAGCCTCGCGCGGATACCAGGAAATCATCGACTCATACCGCGAGCAGAAGCAGTGGTCTGACGCCGCCCGCGTGGCGCGAGATGCCGTCAGCAAGCTTCCCAATGACAAAGCACTCAAGCTGATGCTGGGTGCCCAGCTTGCGGACGATGGCAAGGCCGACGAGGCAATCCAGGTTATCAAGTCGCTGCTCAAGGGAACACCTGAAGACCGGGAGACTTACGTTGGTCTCTCCCAGATCTATGCCCGTCTAAAGCGTTGGAAGGAATCTGAAGACGCGCTGGCCCAGGCAGAGAAGCTCTCCACCCGAAATGAAGAGAAAGAGTATGTCCTCTTCTTGCAGGGTTCGTCGTATGAACGGCAGAAAAAATTCGAGCAGGCGGAACAGATATTCCGCCAGGTCTTGCAGCAGGACCCCAACAACACCATGACCTTGAATTATCTCGGGTACATGCTGGCCGACCGCAATACGCGGCTGGAAGAGGCCCTCACTCTGATCAAGAAGGCGTTGGCGCTCGATCCGCAAAACGGCGCCTACCTGGATTCTCTGGGTTGGGCGTACTTCAGGTTGGGCAATTACGATCAGTCAGAAGAAAACCTGCGCAAAGCTGCCGACAAAACTCCCAACGATGCTACCATCCAGGACCATCTGGCCGAGTTGTATGCCAAGACGGGGCGCCTGAAGCTGGCGGCCGCTCACTGGGAGCGCGCCCTGGATGAGTGGGCCAAATCCGTACCCGCTGATGTTGATCAACAGGACGTCAGCCGGGTCCAGAAAAAACTGGAAAGCACCAAGGTCAAGCTGGCTCAGGAGAAGCAGTAGTTTAGCGCATGTGTAGTTTATCCCGGCCAGAGGGAGGGATCTCTACACGCTCACACTAGTTTTACGGCGTACGTCCTGAGTGAGCCTGCTGGAAGTAGAGAGCCCTTCTTGGGTTCGAAGAAACCCTATCTTCCTTCGGTGTAAAATCTAGGCCATAATCCGGAGGCCAAGATGTCACCCACCGCAACTCAAATCGAACTCAAGTCCTGCCCGCTTTATATCAACGGCAAACCCGTAATCTCCAGCGGGCCCAAGGATATTCAGTACAATCCTGCAACCGGAGAAGCCGTCGCTGAGATACCACGCACCACGGCTCAGGAGATTTCTGCCGCCGTGGAGGCGGCGCGCAGCGCTTTCCCCACCTGGAGCAAAACGCCTGTTCTGCAGCGTTGCCGTGTGCTCTTCAAATATCGTGAGGTGCTGGAAGCCAATGCTCAGGAGTTGATCGCGCTGATTACCGAGGAAAATGGTAAGACCCTCGATGAGGCGCGGGGATCATTTCAGCGGGGAATCGAATGCATTGAGTTTGCCTGCAGCGCGCCTACGCTCATGATGGGTGAAACCGTGGATCAGGTGGGCACAGGCGTGGATGGATGGTCTACCAGGATTCCAGTGGGCGTTTGCGTGGGCATTACTCCTTTTAATTTTCCCTTTATGGTGCCGCTCTGGATGTTTCCCATGGCGATTGCGTGCGGCAATACCTTCGTCCTGAAGCCCTCGGATAAAGTTCCGCGGACCGCGGTTCGCCTGGTGGAACTCGCCTATGAGGCAGGGCTGCCCGCGGGCGTGCTGAATCTGGTCCATGGAGCAAAAGACACTGTAGATTCCCTCCTCACCGATCCGCGTGTCAAGGCAGTTTCATTTGTCGGATCGAGCGCCGTGGCCCGCTATATCTATCAGACTGCGGCTAACAATGGAAAACGGGTCCAAGCCCTCGGCGGCGCCAAAAATCATTCGGTGGTCCTGCCGGACGCAGAGATGAAATCCACGGTGGCCGCCGTCATGGGCTCTTCTTTCGGATGCGCCGGCGAGCGTTGCCTGGCCACCAGCGTTGTGGTAGCGGTAGGCGAAGCCGGGGATGCGCTGGTGAAAGAACTGGTCCGCGCCGCTGACAACCTCACCGTTGGCGCCGGATGCGATGCGAAAACGGGAATGGGTCCGGTCATCACTGAAGAGGCGCGCAAGCGCATTCTGAGTTACATCGAGCTCGGCGAAAAAGAGGGCGCAGTGCTGGCCCGCGATGGACGCAAGGATGCAGCGGCCAAAGGGAGCGGTTACTTTGTCGGGCCAACGATTCTGGACAAGGTAAATCCAAGTTCGCGGGTGGCAAAAGAGGAGATTTTTGGCCCGGTGCTGTCGGTGATTCGCGTGAAGGACTTGAAAGAGGCGTTGGCCGTGATCGCCGATTCCGAATATGGCAATGCAGCGTCTGTCTTCACCCGCTCGGGTGGCGCAGCGCGCGAGTTTACGCAAAACGTGAGCGCTGGCATGGTGGGCATCAATGTCGGCGTACCCGCGCCGGTGGCCTTCTTCCCCTTTGCCGGATGGAGAAACTCTTTCTTTGGCGATCTGCACGCGCTGGGCAAGGACGCAGTGCATTTCTACACCGAGCAGAGAGTCGTAACGTGCCGCTGGCCCGACTGAGGGGAGATGGACTCTCAATTTTGGCGGTTTTGGCAATTACGGCGATTCTGGCAATTCTTCTCGCGCTTATGGACGAAAGAGAGCTTCTCAAAGCAGCAATCACAGAAGCAAAACTTGGCTTGACCGAGGGTGGCATTCCCATCGGATCAGTCCTGGCCGATTTCACCGGCAAGATCATCTCCCGCGGCCACAACCTGAGAATTCAGACCGGTGATCCAACGGCGCACGCCGAAGTGGTCTGCATTCGCAACGCCGGACGCCGTACTGACTGGCACAAACTGGTCTTGGTGAGCACTCTGAGCCCCTGCATCATGTGTACAGGAACCGCGCTACTCTACAAGATTCCCAAAATGATCATAGGCGAGAACCAGACATTCGAAGGCGCAGAGGACCTGTTTGCCGCGAACCAGGTGAATTGTGCTGTTCTGCAAGACCCGGAGTGCATTCAGATGATGCGAGCCTTCATCCAGGCCCATCCGGACGTCTGGAATGAAGATATTGGCATTCCGCAAGACTGACAAAGAATGCGGGAAGCCACCCGGCGCCCCACAAATAGGTGAAGTTTACTCAACTGCAGTCTCTATGAATAGCAATCCTTCAGACGCCGCTATATACCGCCCTCTTTAGAAAACTCCCCTGCCCGGCTTTGCCGTGGAACTGGTCGTCTTCCACCAGCACGCGCCCGCGGGACAGCACCACGTCCGGCATGCCTTTGACCTTGATGCCTTCGAACATCGAGTAGTCCACCCGCATGTGATGGGTTTTGACGCTGATGGTGTGTTCGCGGTTGGGGTCGAAGATCACCAGATCGGCATCGCTGCCCGCGGCCACCGTACCTTTACGCGGATACAGACCGAACAGTTTCGCCGGAGTGGTTGAAACCAGCTCAACAAAACGGTTCACGCTGAAGCGCCCTTTGCCCACTCCGCCCGAATAGATCAGGCTCATGCGGTGCTCAATGCCCGGACCGCCATTGGGAATCTTGGTGAAATCATCTTTGCCCATCTCTTTTTGCTCCTTGAAACAGAATGGGCAGTGATCGGTGGAGACTACCTGCAGGTGGTCCTGCTTGAGGCCGGTCCAGAGTTTCTCCTGGTGCCACTTTTCCCGCAGCGGCGGCGTGAAAACATACTTGGCTCCTTCAAAGCCAGGCTTATCCATGTCGTCAATGGAGAGATAGAGATACTGCGGACAGGTCTCCGCATAGACGGGCAGGCCGCGGTCGCGGGCCTCACGCACTTTTTCCAGCGCATCATTGCAGCTCAGGTGGACGATATACACCGGGGAGCCCGCCATCTCCGCCAGGGCGATGGCGCGCGACGTGGCCTCGGCTTCTGCAGTCGTCGGACGCGTCAGCGCGTGATACTTGGGCGCAGTCTTTCCTTCGGCCAGCGCCTGCTGCACGATTACATCAATGGCTCCGCCATTTTCCGCGTGCATGCAGATCATGCCGCCGATCTTCGAAGCCGTGCGCATGGCTTTGAAAATCGTGGCATCATCCAGCATGAAGACGCCTGGATAGGCCATGAACAGCTTGAAGCTGGGCACGCCCTCGCGCACCAGTTCGCCCATCTCGTCCAGGCGCGCGTTGGGCAGGTCTGTAATGATGCAGTGGAAAGCATAGTCTGTGGTCGCTTTTGGAGCGGCCTTTTGCATCCAGGCGTCAAACGCCGCCCGCAGCGGCTGGCCTTTGTACTGGATGGCGAAATCAATCAGCGTGGTCGTCCCGCCAAAGGCGGCGGCGCGCGTTCCGGTTTCAAAATCGTCGGCGCTGGTAGTGCCGCCAAAAGGCATGTCGAGGTGCGTGTGGACGTCGATCCCGCCCGGCATCACGTATTTGCCCTTGGCGTCCAGGACGCGTTTGGCATTGTCACGCGCTAAGCCCTGGCCCACGGCAATAACCTTGCCGTCAGTGATTGCCACATCAGCAGCGTACGTATCGGTTGCGGTGACTACCGTTCCGTTCACGATTAAAGTGTCAAAAGCCATTCAGCCTCCGTCTCGCATTCTACATCTGGCCTTCTCTTTTCGGATCACCCGGCTCTCTCCATCTTAAGATGAGAAGATGAAAAGTTGAGCTGATTCCCGGATGTTCTGATTCCGTTGTATGCTACACCTGCGGATTTCACCCCTCTTCGCCAGCGGGGATGTTAGTGTCGTCGATTGCGTGGATAACCAAATGTTGAACGAACCAGCGCCCCAGCTTCCCCTGGAACAGCTTGAGAAAAACTTTGCGGACATCAATCCCCCGCTCACTCCCGGCCAGGCGCTGGAAGAAGGTTCGCGATGCTTATTCTGCCACGATGCGCCGTGCATTAAGGCCTGCCCTACCGCGATAGACGTGCCTCAATTCATCCGCCAGATTCTCACCGGGAACCTGCGTGGCTCAGCCAGGACCATTCTTGACGCCAACATCCTTGGTCAGAGCTGCGCGCGCGTCTGCCCTACTTTAGTCTTGTGCGAGGGCGCCTGCGTGTTAAATGCGGAAGGCAAAAAACCGGTAGAGATTGGCAAGCTGCAACGCTATGCAGTTGACCCGATCGTTGCCAGGGGCGCGCAACTGTTCAAGGCGGGTACGCCCAACGGCTATCGCGTCGCGCTGATTGGCGCAGGCCCGGCCAGCCTTTCTTGCGCTTTTGAACTGCGCAGGCGCGGTTACCAGACCGTGATCTTTGATGCCAATGCACAACCCGGCGGCCTGGATACCTACGGCATAGCCGCATACAAGATGCGCGCCGATGAAGCCGTAAAAGAAATTCAGATGGTTCAGTCTCTGGGAGTTGAGATCAAATCGGGAACCACCGTGGGCAAGGATGTGAGCATTTCCGAGCTCGAACGGGATTACGACGCGATCTTTATTGGAATCGGCCTGGGTGAGACCGACGACCTGCAGATTCCCGGCGAAGACCTGCCGGGTTGCCGCGATGCTCTCTCTTTTATCGAAGAAACCAAGAGCAAACGCTTTGACCAGGTGCAAGTGACAAGACGAGTGGCCGTGATCGGCGGCGGCAATACCGCAATTGATGTTGTCACTGCCGCGCGCCGCCTGGGTGCGGAAGAAGTTTACATGGTGTATCGCCGAGGCCCGGAGGAGATGTCTGCCTTCGGCTATGAGTACGAACTGGCCAAACGGGATTTGGTCACCTTCGTCTGGCAGGCGCTGCCCGTGCGCGTGCTTGGCAATGGACGGGTGGAAGCCCTGGAGTGCCTCCGCACACGCCGCGGAGAGAACGATGCGCGCGGGCGCAGCAGCTTTGTCGCTGTTCCTGGCACGGAGTTTCGCCTCGATGTGGGTATGGTAGTAAAAGCCCTGGGGCAAAAGAGGAAGATCGGGTTCCTGAACCAGGTTCCCAAACTGGAATTGAAGAATGGCTGTATTCTGGTTGACGAGCAGACCATGCAAGCAGCCAATCCGCGCTACTTTGCGGGTGGTGATTGCGTCAATGGCGGCGGCGAAGTCGTGGACGCCGTCGCTCACGGCAAGAAAGCAGCAGCCGGCATCCATCAGGTGCTGGAGGCTGCGCAAGGAAGGAAAGCCCATGCCTGACCTCAGCATCAACTTCTGCGGAGTGCGCTCACCCAATCCATTCTGGTTGGCCTCCGGCCCGCCCGCCAACACTGCCTACCAGGTCATGCGTGCCTTTGATGCCGGATGGGGTGGCGCAGTCTGGAAGACCATCGGCGAACCCATCATCAATACAGCTTCGCGCTATGGCTCGGTTGACCTGAAGAATGAGCGCATGATGGGCTTGAACAACATCGAACTGATCAGCGACCGCCCTATAGAAGTCAACCTGCGCGAGATTGCGGAAGTGAAGAAGCATTTCCCCAAGCATACCGTCATAGCTTCCCTCATGGTGGAATCGAAGCGCGAAACCTGGCATGACATTGTGCGCCGCACCGAGGATTCCGGCGCCGACATGCTGGAGCTGAATTTTGGATGTCCGCACGGCATGTCCGAACGCGGCATGGGCGCCGCCGTGGGACAGGTCCCGGAATACGCCACCATGATTACCTCATGGGTAAAAGAGGTGGCGCGCACTCCGGTGATTGTGAAGCTTACGCCCAACGTGACCGACATCGCGCACATGGCCAGGGCCGCAAAGGCGGGCGGCGCCGATGCCGTTTCTCTGGTCAATACGTTCAATAGCATCGTGGGCGTTGATCTGGATAGCTATGCTCCGCGTCCCGCTGTGGCTGGTCGTGGGAGCCATGGCGGCTACTGCGGTCCGGCGGTAAAGCCGATCGCGCTGCACATGGTTTCTTCTGTGGCCAAGGCCGTGGATATTCCCATTTCAGGAATCGGCGGCATCGGAAACTGGCGGGATGCCGTGGAGTTCATTCTCTTGGGCTCAACCTCCGTCCAGGTTTGTACCGCGGCCATGCACTACGGCTTTCGTATCGTGCGCGACATGATCGATGGCCTGGAAAATCATCTTGAGGAAAAAGGCTTTAGCTCGGCCATGGAGATCGTCGGCAAATCGCTCCCGCGCATCGATGATTGGGGCAATCTGGACTTGAACTACAAGATCATCGCCCGCATCGATGCCGGCAAGTGTATTGGCTGCAATCTTTGTTACATTGCCTGCGAAGACGGAGCGCACCAGTGCATTCGTGTAGAAGAGCGTCCGTACGGTGACCTCCGCCACGGCGTGTTGCCGAGGCATGTGCCGCAGGTTCTGGAAGATGAATGCGTCGGCTGCAATCTGTGCGCGCTGGTCTGCCCTGTGCCGGGATGCATCACCATGACAGAGGTCGGCACTGGCCGGTCCGTAATGAGCTGGAAGCAACTGCAGGAAGCGCGCGGAAGAAACCCGCAACGCAGCATGGAAGAGTTGTTGGCTGGGAAGAGAGCAGGAAGCTAGCTGGTCCTCAGCGCTGGTCCTGCGATTCGAGAACGATGTCTAACTGTCTTTCCAGTTGTCTATTACTTTGAATGTGTTGTTGCGATCGCTTGTAACCCTGTTTCTCTGCACTTGTGACTATCTCAACGCTAGGAAATGGCGCGTGTGTCATGCCCACCCTATAGCGTCCGTCCGCTTCTGTGATACATCGCATAGTCCGAGCATCAATTGTCATCGTGACTGCGGCCGATGTGACTGGTTTGCCAGCTCTGTCACGCACCGTGCCGCTGACTGTGGTTGCACCATCGCAGCCTGCGAAGCAGCAGAGCATTTCAGCCGCAAGCAGAAGCCGAATCCTCTTCGAAAGTCCACGAACTCCCATACTCTTTGATCCAGCATCTACTGTCTTCAGTATAATCAGTCCCGCCTGCGCTAATTAGTGGTGAGATTTGGGTTGTAGCTTTTCGCGTTGGCCATCAGGACGTAATACAAACCAAACGCCACCACAAAACCCACAAACCACGAATAGTCATACAAGAATCTGACAGCCGGGATCACCAATCCCATCAGCGCCACCGCTGACCCAATGCACAACGCCGCAATGGCCCGCCAGTTAAAACCGCCAGAGTATTCATACTCGCAGCCGCGCAGATAGAGATCATCCACCAGCAGCCGTCTGCGTCGAATTACGAAATAGTCGCAGATCATGATTCCCGCTACTGGCCCCAGCACTGCTGCGTATCCACCCAGCCATCCAAAGATGAACGTCCTATGATTGGCCAGCAGCTTCCACGGCATCATGGCAATGCCCATGAAGCAGGTAATCACGCCGCCCATCTTGAACGAAATCTTGCGCGGCCAGAGGTTGGAAAAATCATTGGCGGGTGAAACCACGTTAGCGCCAATATTCACGTTCAGTGTGGCCAGCAGAATCGCCAGCAGCGAGATCACCACCGCCACCGGCGAATGAAAGCGGCTGAGCAGTTGCACCGGGTCCCATATCGCAGTGCCGTAAATCACCACCGTTGCTGACGTTACGGCCACGCCGATAAACGAATAAAGTGTCATGGTGAGCGGCAGGGCAATCGCTTGTCCTATTGCCTGTCCGCGCTCATTTTTGGCGAAGCGTGCGAAGTCCGGAATATTCAGCGAAACGGTGGACCAGAAACCCACCGTGCCGTTCAGGGCCGGAACCAGAAATTTGAAGAAGTCGCCGGTGGTGCGGAATTGTGATGGAGAAGAAAGCATCGGACCGAAGCCTCCGGCGCCCACATAGGCCCAGCCCAGCAACAGCAATCCCACTCCCAGCAGAATCGGTGCGCTCAATCCTTGCAGGAACCGGATGTACTCAATTCCTTTCAGGATCACCGCCAGGTTGATCAGCCAGAAGATCATAAAGCAGATGGCGGTTCCGTTCGGGTTGTTGCACCATGCCGGCCAGATTGTACCCAGCAGGGTGTTGATTGCCTCGCCGCCAATCCAGCTCTGAATTCCAAACCAGCCGCAAGCCACCAGCGCCCTCAGCACCGCCGCCACATTCGCGCCCAGCACTCCAAAGGATGCTCGCGCCAGCACAGGAAACGGTATTCCATAGCGCGCGCCAGGATGCGAGTTCAGCAGCATCGGCGCCAGCACAATGGTGTTGCCCAGAAATACAGTCAGCACCGCCTGCTTCCAGTTCATTCCACCCTGAATCAGGCTGGCCGCGAGCATGTAAGTCAGGATGTTCACGGACATCGAGACCCACAGCGCAGCGTAGTTGTAAGTAGTCCACGTGCGCCGTTCAGCCCTGACCGGAGCAAGGTCAGCATTGTAAAGCGGACTGGATTCAATCTCTTTCTTTACCAGGGTTCGCGATGTACTCATGAAATAGCTCCTGGCGTCAAAAAGCCCTTGGCCTTTAGCCGTTGGCCCTTGGCTCAACGCTCTTAGGTCCACCCGAAAAACAGCTTTGTGATTACTGAATGCACTTGTAGCAAAAAACCAAAACCGCGTGACTGGTTAACACTGACAAAACACAAGCCAAGGGCTAAGGGCCAAAGGCCAAGGGCTAGCAGCTAATCGCTAGTAGCTAGCGGCTGCTTTCCTTGCGCCACAAGCGGCCGGTAGCTATCCGGACGGCGGTCGCGGAAGAATTGCCATGTGTTTCTCACCTCGGCAATCATATCCAGATCAAGATCGCTGACAACAATTTCGTCCTTGTGCCGCGTGGCCTGGGCGATGATCTTGCCGCGGGGATTGCAGAAGTAGCTCTTCCCGTAAAACTCGCCGATATTCCACGGAGCCTCGCGCCCTACACGATTGATTGCGCCCACAAAGTATCCATTGGCCACAGCATGCGCCGGCTGCTCCAGCTCCCATAAATATTCTGAAAGGCCTGCCACCGTGGCTGAAGGATTGAATACGATCTCCGCTCCGTTCAGGCCCAGAATGCGCGCGCCCTCGGGAAAGTGCCGGTCGTAACAGATATAGACTCCAATCCGCGCATACTTTGTCTTGAAAGTCGGATAGCCGGTATCGCCGGGAGTGAAATAGAACTTCTCCCAGAATCCGGGCGCCACTTGTGGGATGTGGTGCTTGCGATACTTTCCCAGATATTTTCCGTCCGCATCGATCACTGCGGCGGTGTTGTAGTAAAGCCCGGTCATCTCCTGTTCGTAAACCGGAACAACCATCACCATGTTGTACTTGGCGGCCAGCTTCTGCATCATCTTCGTCGTGGGGCCATCGGGTACCGACTCCGTGAGCTGGTACCAGCGGATGTTCTGCTCGGCGCAGAAATAAGGGCCGTAAAAAAGTTCCTGCAGGCAAAGCACCTGGACTTTCTTTTTGGCCGCCTGATCAATCAGCTTCAGGTGTTTGTCAATCATGGCCTTCTTGATTTTTTCTAAAGGCTGGTCGCCTTTCAGGGGAGTGCTGGCCTGGATCAGGCCACCGCGAACCATTCGGGACATCTGCAACCTCTCAGGGTTAAAAGCTGCGCCAATATACCACAGCGCGCGAGGCCGCAGACAAACCGAAGGCCCGCTCGAAGCGACGCCTCCACCAAGACTCCATCGAAGGCCAAACCAGATTGCCCGGTTGTTCGGCGATAGCCTTTCCCTTTGTCATCCTGAAACGTAGTCCGGGCGACGTCAGGAGCCCGGCAAAGTTGAAGGATCCCGAGGATCTGTCCCTTGCCATGCTGCACCAAGGCGTTCTCACAAGACTGTTAAACCCTTGCACTGGAATTTCTGGAGAGAGCACGAGTTCACTCATGCCGGACCCGAGCTTCAGCTGGGTCATAGAGTGTTGCAAGACAATCAGTTCCGCTCTGCCGAAGGGCTGGAGCGTAGCGCACTCAACAAATGGGTTACGCCAATTTTGAAAAATCCGCTAGACGGACGCCATGGCGAGTTTCGGCTTCGTCTGCCGCAGGGCAACATAAAAGACAAATAGCCACATTCCCATCAGGTGAAGCGGCAGGAACACACGATATGGAAATGCAATGGGCCAGATGGGATTCAGCAGAACAACAAGGCCGGAGAATGCAGCGGCCCAGAAATATTTAGGCTTGGCGCTCAGGGTGTGCAGCATGGCCAATGCGGCTCCGGCGCTTATCACAAACCGCAGGAAAATTTGCCATTTCGCATTTGCGGTCCAAAGCGCAAAACCCAGTGCGGCAACGGACAATGAACAAATAGTTTTAAAATACATAAACAACTCAGTTCCCATCCCGCATCTTTTGGGATTCACGTAAACCGCCCTTCCCTCGGGGAAAGGCGGTACCAAGAGTCAAAACGGCCTAGACAGCCACTGGTACTGGTGTATTGGCATGCACGTTGTGGAATGTCGACTGAAGCACTTCGGTCGTGCTGACCTTCGGCGTCCCTTCGAGCACATTCCCCAGCATCTTCAATACATCTTTATAGCCATTGCCGTCATAAGCCTCGGCGTTTTGTTTGGTGTCCCAGAAGCTGATGGCCAGCACGTCCGGGCTGCCGGCACTTCCAAAGCTGATTTCATCTTTGAAGCCCCGCTGTTTGAGCAGCAGTGGAACCACGTTCTGCTCTAAGGTCCTGGTAAATTCCGCGAATGTATTTGGCTTTAAGTGCATAGAAATTTTGCGTGCAAACATGGATTAACCTCCCGGTTATCGGTTGGCTAAGATAGGAAAACTTCAGATGAGGCTGACTTAGTTTCAGAGACGTCTGAAAGGAGAGGAAGGATACCCGCTCAATCTTCACCGTACGCTGTTCCAGTACTTAAGTCAAATTGTGAGCTGCTCGCGCACCGTGAATCACAAGGGTCTCGGTCAACCCTTAGCCTCGGCCATCTCATCCTACAATCCTGCAAATGGAGGTGATGATCATGGTCCGCTTTCAATGTGATAGCTGTGGGAAGCTCAAGGAAACAAACGAGACTTGGATTCTCGGGCTGGCAGCAGAGAACATCGGAGTAACCTCCGCCCGCCGCGAGCTTACAATTGTCGATAAGTGGGAGCGCGAGCGGGCCGTCGATCTCCTCGCAGTTCATTTTTGCTCGGACCAATGCCGTGCCAACTACATGGCCACGCTCTTCGGAGAATCGCCGGATACCCTGCAGGGCGAAGCCACTGTGACGACGCGTCGTATGCAGCGTGTAATTCCTGGCGCTGTGGTGGATACCGTAGTGGCTGAAAAAACGCGGCCCACCATCGCCAGAAGGTCCGCCAAACCCAGGAGAACTGCCTAGCCGCAGGTGTCGAGAGGATTTCGTTTTTGACTTTTAATTACCAACTTACCAACTTCCCCAATGACCAGATTCTCCTGCAGTGCCATACTGCCGCCCCCGGAACGGGAACGGAATTCTCGTAGTCGCCGCCAACTACGCAACGCTGGTCTGCTCGGTTTGCTCGGAGACCCGGGCGAATTCGCGCTGCTCTACCGGCAGAACCCGGCTCGCCGCCGCTGCAGCTTTCGGCAATCTTGAACCTTCAAGCTGCTGCAGGATCGGAGCCCAGGCTTCCGATACCGAGCAGGGCAGCACTACCGGCTGTAGCCGTTTGAATAAAAGAGGTCTACCCGGAATTAGTAGGGCTGCGGCGCCAGGGCTTCCGGTAAGCTCCCAGTGCTTTCTGAGCACCTGGTGCAGATTGATCTCTTCTTCCACAGAGCACTCTTCCGCCTGAATAAAATCCAGATTGCAATACTGCGGGTCAAAGTGCTCTGCCAACTGGTACACCAGGCCACCGGTCATGCCAGATCCCATATTTCTGCCGGCGCCGCCCAGCACCACCACCACGCCTCCAGTCATGTATTCGCAGCCATGGTCTCCTATGCCTTCCACCACGGCGAGAGCGCCGCTGTTGCGCACGGCAAAGCGCTCGCCTGCGCTGCCGCCCACATACAACTCACCGGACGTTGCGCCGTACAGTATGGTATTGCCGGCCAGCACGTCGCCGCGGAGAGATGCTTCCGGCCCCGCGGAGATAGCTATAGTTCCACCGCTGAGCCCTTTGCCCACATAGTCATTGGCCTCTCCGGCCAGGCGGAAGCTGACGCCCGGAACCAGGAAGGCCCCAAAGCTCTGTCCGGCAACGCCGCGAAACGCAAAATCAACTCGCGGTGATTCTCCGGCCGTAATTCCAGACTGACGCACCAGCTCGCCACACAGATGCGCTCCCACACTGCGGTCGTGGTTCATGATGGGGAATGTGCCCTGGAGTGATCCGCCCACCGCCACGGTGATCGCAGTGAGTTGGTGGGCCAGACTCTCCCGCCTGCGCTGGCTTGCCGCCACTGGCCTTGATGGCCCTGATGGCGATGATGGCAACGATGCCGATGGTGAAAATGACTCCGTGCCGCCTTGTGCGCTGGCGCAGTCGAGGACGGGTTGCAGCAACTCCTTCACCCATTTGGAACTTCCGGGGTTCCGCGGCTGCAAATATTCGGTGTGGCCGATGATTTCCTCCAGACTGTGTGCTCCCAGTCGTGCCAGCAACCACCGCACCTCTGCCGCCAGGGCCTGAAAATAGGCAATCACCATTTCGGGCTTGCCGGTAAAGCGCGCGCGCAGCGTCTCATCCTGCGTAGCAATTCCCACCGGACACGTATTCAGATGGCACTGCCGGGCCATCACACAGCCAATGGCCAGCAGCGCAGCTGTGCCAAACCCAAATTCATCCGCTCCCAGCAGCGCTGCGATCACCACGTCACGCGCAAATTTCAATCCACCGTCCACCCGCAGGCGCACCTGCTGGCGCAGCCCGGCTTCTATCAGAGTCAAATGTGCGTCCCGCAGGCCAAACTCCCACGGCAGGCCGGTGTTCTTGATCGAACTCAGAGGTGAAGCGCCGGTGCCGCCATCGTGTCCGCTGATGGTGATTACGTCCGCGCCCGCCTTGGCCACTCCGGCGGCAATAATGCCAACCCCGGCCCCGGCCACCAGCTTCACTCCAATCCTGGCGTCCGGATTCACCTCACGCAGATCGTGAATCAACTGCTCCAGGTCTTCAATGCTGTAAATATCGTGGTGTGGCGGAGGAGAAATCAGCGCCATCCCGGGCGCCGTGTGGCGCAGCCGGGCAATATACGCGCTCACCTTGGCTGCAGGAAGCTGCCCGCCTTCACCGGGCTTGGATCCCTGCGCCATCTTGATTTCAATTTCATTCGCGCGCACAAGGTATTCCGTGGTCACGCCAAAACGCGCTGAGGCCACCTGCTTGATCTTGCATGCCGCTTCAGGTTCGTGGCGGGCGACCTCGGGGTCCTCGCCGCCTTCGCCAGTGTTGCTCCTCGCGCCCAGTTGGTTCATCGCCAGCGACAGTGTGCGATGCGCCTCCGGACTGATGGCCCCAACCGACATAGCCTGGGTGCTGAAACGCTGAAGCACCTCCTTTGCGGATTCCACGCCGTCCAAAGCTGCTGGTGACATTAAAGCAGCCGATGACACTGGGTTTGGTGACATTGCATCTGCCGCTGACATTCCCTCCGTCCGTTCCAGCGGCTCCTTGAACGAGATGGCCAGCAGGTCGCGGATGGCAACCGGCGCACGCTCCTCGCCCAGTTGCTCATATTGCCGGTAGCTGTCCGCTTCCGGCGTCTTGATGTGGCGATGCAATTTCCTGATCAGCTCCGGAGAGCTTCCATGCACCTCACCCTCTTTGCGAAAGCGATACAGGCCGGCATCCTTCAGTCCAGTGAGTCCAGCCTGCTCCGGGCCAAACGCCACGGCATGGTTGTGCAGGTAATCTCCAAGAACTTCTTCCAGTGAAGTAGCTTCAGCCGAGCGCCCCGCACTCTCAAAAAATTCTTCGCACAGCTCCGCGTCCAGCCCCACCACCTCAAACAACTGCGCGTTGCGATAGCTCGCCAGGGTGGATATGCCCATGCGCGAAAGCACTTTTCGCAGACCGGCATTCGCGGCGTTACAGTAGTTGGCCGCGCCGTTTTTGTGATGCTGTTCGGCCAGCTGCATGGCCAGAAAAGGAGACACAGCCGTGGCGCCCACAGCCAGCAGCATGGCCACATGGTGAGTCTCAATCACCTGCGCGGTCTCCACCACCAGTGGGACGCGATAATTTCCCGCCTGCACCATCGCGCGCCATACGGCCGCCGTAGCCAGCAGAATCGGCAACGCGGCGCGGTCCTGGCCCACGCGGCGATCGCTCAGCACAACCAGGCGGCGGCCCGTTTTGCTGCTTCCCTCCATGCCATTTCCCAGCACTTCATGGCGGATGCGGTCCAGCGCCTGATACGCCCCCGCGATGCCCTGGGAAGCAGGAAACGTCACGTCAATCTTGCGGCATGGGGTAAAGCACTCCTGAAGAAAGAGCAGTTGCGGCCCGCTCAGCAGCGGCGACTCAGCCATGAATTCCAGCCCGATGCGCGTCTGCAACGTCATCACATGCGCTTCCCGCAATGGATCAATCGGAGGATTAGTCACCTGGGCAAAGCGCTGCTTGCAATAGTCCCAGAGCGTGCGGCGCATTCTGGACATGAACGCCGGAGGCGCGTCATCGCCCATGCTCCACATCGCTTCTTTGCCATCCGCCAGCGGCTGCAGCATCAGGCGCAGCTGGTCCTCACTCCACCCCAGCGCGGCTGCCAGTTTTCTGGGTTCTCCCACGGCAACCGCGCTGGCCAGCATGCCGGAGGGCAGGCGGCTCGGCCGGGCAGGGTTTTTAGGCGCGGCCTGCTTTGAAATCCGGCCCAGCAATTCACCATTGCGGAGAAGCGTTCCCGAATCCAGCTCCGCCACCAGCATCTCTCCGGGTCCTAGCCGCTGGCGCTCAATTACCTCTTTGTCGTCAAAGTCGGCAATCCCGGCTTCTGATCCGGCCACCAGCCAGCCATCTGCTGTCCTCTGGTAGCGCAGCGGACGCAAGCCGTTGCGGTCCAGCTTTGCCCCCAGGATGCGGCCATCGCTGAAGATGAGGGCCGCCGGGCCGTCCCAGGGCTCGTAATGCAGGGCCTCTGACTCAAGATAATTTTTTACCTGCGCATCAAGCTGCGAGTCCGCTTCAAATGCAGGAGGAACCAGCGAGAGCAGGGCAGCATCAATGCCGCGCCCCTGCCGCACCAGCAGTTCCATGGCATTATCCAGGCTGGCCGAATCGCTCACATTATCTTCCAGGCTCCGGAACCACTCGCCGGCCTTCAGCCGGGAACGGAGTTCCGCCTCGCGGGCGTGCATCCAGCGCCGGTTTCCCGTAATGGTATTGATCTCGCCGTTGTGCGCCAGCAGACGAAACGGCTGGGCCAGAGACCACGAGGGCCGGGTGTTCGTGGAAAACCGCTGGTGGAAAATCGCAAACCGGCCCTCGAAGTCCGGGGTCTGCAAATCAGGATAAAAATCTTTCAACTGCCACGGCGCCAGCAGCCCTTTGTAAACCACGGTGCGCGCAGAGAGCGAGCAGAAGTAGACGCCCGTGCCGGCCAGCCTGGCCTCCATCCTCTTGCGGAAGAGGAAGAGCTGGGATTCAAGATCTTCAATCCCGGCGCCGGCCGAGAAAAAGCATTGCTGGATGGCAGGCAATGTCTTTTGCGCCATCGCTCCCAGCGCAGCGCGATTCACCGGCACGTCGCGCCAGCCCAGCACCTTCAAGGCCATGGTCCGCGCCGTGCTTTCAATCTCCTGGCGCACGCGCGCCTGGTCCGCCTGATCATTGAACACAGACGGCGACGGAGGCGACGGGAACGGCGAAGGCAGCGACGGCATGAAGACCATGCCCACGCCGAAGGACCGCGGCAGGGCAATTCCCAGCTCGCCGGCAACCCGCCGCATAAAGGCCTGCGGAACCTCGGTCATCAGCCCGGCGCCATCGCCGCTGGCGCCATCGGCATCCACCCCGCCACGATGCGACAGCCTCTGCAGGGCCACCAGCCCGCGCTCGATTACCTCGTGCGAAGCCGCATGGCCCAGCCGCGCGATAAAGCCCGTCCCGCACGCATCGTGATCAGGATGGCCGTGAGAAAAGTTCCGCTCCATCCATGATTGATATATGCATCGGAGAGAAAAGTGAAATCAAGAATTTGGATGGAACAGATTCAAATTTTAGAGGCAAAAATTTACCGCAGATTAACCATGCTGACACTGATTCGAGCATGTCTCAAAAATCGCCACGTCGCAATTTAAGAGTGAAAGGTTTGCGGGTGGAAGCCCCGAACTTCAGTTCGGGGAGTAGCCTCGATTATTCATGACGAGAAGAAACTCGAAATTGCGACAATCCAGCGCCGTAGGCGCGTCAAGAGGTTAGCCCAGCCCGTTGAGGGCTGGGAACAGATAGAGAGATGCGGACGAGCCCCGGAGGGGCGACAGAAGATTTACCTTTTGTTCGCAACGAGATCACGTTGACCAGGAAGATTCATTGAAGGCCATTCAACCGCAAAATCCACGCGAACGAACACAAATCAGAACGTACCACGCTTCCAATTCGCGTTTTTTCGTCAATTCGCGGCTAATTTGCTTTGCTTCTGCTCTTCCTGCCGAAGGCCCGCCGTGGCGGGTCCCCTCGTTTCCTCCAGCTGCCCGTCCGAATGGGAGCCCATTTCTTGAGCACCTGGATCGTCCCGCTCTTGCGGTCCTCATACGTGGGACGGACGGTGAACCCCGGCTCCAGCGCAAGGCTCAGGGCCGTCTTATCCTGGAACAGGATGGTGACGGCATGATATTCGCCAGCGGTAAATAGCTCGATTGCCTCAGCGACTTTGCCCCTCACCTGGGGAAAGCTCAGGGGAAAACTCTGAGGTGGAAAACTCTGAGGTGGAAAACTGTGGAGCGGAAAGCTCTGGAGTGGAAAGGCGCCGCCTTTCGTGCGGGACTTCTTTGTAGACTTGCTGGCGGGGATGCGTTTTTGCTGCGGTTGCGTCCGCTGGACGGAGCGTTTACTTTGAGAAATAGCCATCAGTTGCGTGCCTCCATAGCACGCGGGTGCTGGTTAGGGCGCGTTCGGTGCTAGTAACACCGGGCGCCGCCCGTTTATTTTGCTTTCTGTGGCGCAGTCGCCTTCGGCTGCGGCTTCTTGGCTTTTGACTTGGATTTGGCTGACTGCTGATTGCTGATTGCCAACTGCTTTTTTGCTGATTGCTTCTTCTGCCTCCACGTTTTCCTGCCATTCTTGATCTTGGGCAGGAGCTGCCGGACGCGCTCAATGTCGTCCTCTGTCCACGAGTGCACTTGGAAATTGCCAACCTCGATAATCTGCGGCGCCGGCACTTTACCAGAAGAAACGTAACGGCTCAGGGCCGCAACGCTCAACCCCAGTTTCTTGGCAGCCTCGCGCATTGTGAAAGTAGTTGACATTTAAGGATCAGTGTTACGTAATAATATTAACAACGTCAAGTATTATTCTGCTGACAAGAAGCCGAAAAATCTGAGAGGCTCGAATGGATAGGTAAACAACCTCGCCTGCTCCACGCGGCCCCGGATGAGTCTGCCAACCTGGTACACTGGCAAAACTATTACTTGTTTGACTTCAAGCACGCGTATAAGCTAACGCAAAGCCATATGAGCATAGATGCTTTAGTAGAACTGATTCACGCCGAGAACCAAGGCAATTGGAGCGAGCGAAACAAGCAGGCTTTTGAATCGCTTTTTGGCAGCCCGAAAGGGCGGTACCCCAAATTAGCCGAAAGAACGGTGACCCTTCGGGCACCCAGCATCGATCCCGAAACGGGCGTTCCTTTCTCGGCTTATATCCATCCTTCAAATCCACAGTCCGGCCCATACAGCGGGCTTTCATTCGTGATATTTCCCTCGCCTGGAGAGCCGAGTCTAGTGGGGCTTGTGGTTGGCACCCAAGGGCTCGCTCCGGATGAGATGGTTCTGGGAAGGCCCGGCCATGCGCGGAAAGCCCAAGCGATCTGTGCGTGGTTGAATCGTGAATTTGGAAAAGGAACGCAGGTTGCTTGGGCTAAGCAAGATCCGACCCAAACCGAGATATCCGTTCCCGACGAACTGCGCAAAAAGTGGGCGGGGTTTAAGAGCACCTTCGATCGCTACGGAAAGGTCATCTATGCTCTGGTCAAGCCCGACTCCGACATGCGGGTTACCCGGGAGGCAGTGACCGCTCTTCTCGATCTTGTCTTGGAAGAACGTGGTTACCTGCCAAACAAGGATCATATGGCTGATCGAGATCGGATCAGATCGAATTGGTTCAGCTTCCTGATGCCCGACGTGAGCCAAAGCCAGGTCGCGGAGCTTCTGGCCGAACGCCGTTTTGTCATCATCCAGGGGCCCCCAGGCACCGGTAAGACGACAATGGCTGAAAACCTCCTAGCGCAAAACTATCGCGGAGTGGGTAGAACCATACAATTTCATCCCAACACTACGTACGAGGCTTTTATTGGAGGCCTGGCTCCAACCCACTCCCAAGGCGAACTCGGTCTCCAGTTCCGTCCGACTCCCGGTTTCTTGATGGAGGCAGCAACCGACGCTAAAAAAGATCCCCAAAAGCCATATCTGCTGGACATCGAGGAAATTAACCGCGCGGATCTCGCCAAAATTCTTGGTGAATCTATCACCCTTTTGGAAGCGAG
This sequence comes from Candidatus Angelobacter sp., assembly GCA_035294925.1. Lineage (GTDB taxonomy): Bacteria > Acidobacteriota > Terriglobia > Terriglobales > Acidobacteriaceae > Angelobacter. Next base: position 48,209 of record DATGJZ010000005.1, read on the forward strand.
GGCCGAACGCCCACGGGAAACCAATCTGCAGCACGATTTTGGTCCGCCGTTTCATCGAACATTTAAGTTGCCAGACAATTTGCACATCCTCGGCACCATGAACAGCGCCGATCGCAGCATCGCGATTGTGGATGTGGCAGTCCGTCGGAGATTCTCTTTTGTTTCCTTGTGGCCGCAGATGACCGTTGTCGAAAAGCATGGTTGCAAGTTGATGCAGGACGCTTTCAAAGATTTGGTTGGTATCTTTATGGAGCACGCCAATGAAGACGCTTTCAGCCTGGTGCCTGGACATTCCTATTTTTTGGAACGGGACGAGAAGAAAGCCGGAAAGAGCCTCCAAGTCAGTCTCGCACCTTTACTCGAGGAATACCTAGCACAGGGCTATGTGAGTGGTTTTGCGGAACCCATCCGGAGTTATCTGCAGTGGCTCAGAAGCCTTTAACTCGGCGCCATCGGAACCGGACATCGCGCTTCGCTTCCGAGTTTCTGAGGAAGACGCAAGCCGTCAACGAAGCCTGTTTTAAATTAGAAGATAATTCCGTATCGCAACACTCTGTCCTCGATTTCTTTCGGCTTCGAGGCTTACGTGATCCCTATCCTCAGGCGGGGCGATTAGCTGAACAGTTCGCGTGTCAAAATCACAAACTGTTCGCGCTCCTCAACGTTCGTGTCGATCATTTTCTGGATGGAAACGATGTTAAGTTACGATTCCAATCTGGAAACACAGTCGGGGCGATTCCCTTGCTGTCGCCCACCAGCGCTGCTCCAGACTATGGACTCATTGTTCGACCACGCTTCCCATGGTCCGGGATAGGGCTAATGCTTGGTCATATGGGTTGGCGAATTACACCCATTCCCTTGAAACTGCCGCTCCTTCGACGATCCGAGCGCCAAGTGCCGTTGTGGGTGCTGTCATCTATGATTCTGGTCCGACTGAAAGCCCTACTCGACAACTTGAACCGGCGCTTCGACATTGTAAGGGAGATTAGGAATGCTCCTAGGGGATTGGTGCACTGGTCCGATTACGCTACGCAGCACATGTCGAAGGGCCAGTTCGCCCACATTCCTTGCACATTCCCGGATTTGCGCGACGATCGCCTGTTGAAAGGAGCCATCCGTTACTCTTTAGAACGCCACCTTCGTGCTTTGGAGTCACAAAGAGAGTATGGGTCATTGATCCACGGCTTGATTGACTTGTATCAACAGACGCTGCACCGGGTTCGCGATGTGCCGCCTCATGAACCTTCGCCAAGAACTGTGGCAATGTGGCTTCAAAGGCCGCTGAAGGCAGAGCATTTTGCTGATGGGATTCAAGCAATCGAATGGACTGTCGAGGAAAGAGGACTTGCTGGTCTTAGTGATTTGGAAGGCATTCCATGGATTATGCCGATGGAACAGTTCTTCGAGGCATGGGTAGAGACTGTATTCGACAGAGTGGCGCGTCAACTTGGCGCGGAGCTAAAGGTCGGAAGACGTCGAGAAACCACGCGTGCGCTGCACTGGGAACCACCATACGCGGGATCCCAAAAGTCGTTGGCGCCCGATCTCTGGTTAGAGTGGCACTCGACCACGCTGATAGTGGACGCAAAGTACAAGAGACATTGGGAGGAAATGCAGATTCACTCTTGGTCTGAAATGGACGAGCAATTGAAGGAGCAACACCGGAGCGATCTTTTTCAGATTCTGGCGTATGCGAACTTGGCTCGGACCACGCGGAAGATTGTGTGTTTAGTTTATCCATGCTCTCCGGAAAACTGGACGTACCTAAGCGAGAAGGGGCATCTGATTCGCAAAGCCCAAGTCACTCTGGGGTCTCACGCACTGCATATTTGGCTAACTGCTATTCCCATGGCGACCGGAGTCGAAAACGTAACGGTTCCTATCACGGAGGCATTGAGTTCGCTGATCAGAATTTGATCGACCTTATCGAGAATATCATCTGAACACCACGACACAACAGAGAAGAATGGAGCAAGCGATGAGCGAACTGTATCACCTTTGGGTGCAGAACCAAGATGGCGAAGAATACTGCGACAACGTATTTCTTGAAGACGACACTGCGGCTGAGGAAATCCGCGAGCGTTTAGACCATGATGATCGGGTCGCCGATTATACGTTGGAGCGGGAAAAACCAACCTCTGTGCTTACCGCCGATGAAGTCTTGGAGGATCTAGAACCCCTCCTTCTCGGGAGCTTGGTATGACCGGTCGCTGGGCTACACGGCTTAGAGTTAGATGGGTGGTGGCATGTCCAGTCATGAAGGACGCGAGGCGGGAACCATCGAAACCGCTAGCTGGCAGCCCTCTCTAACCGTCCCACCAGTTCAGATCGCGCTCTTTGCAGGCTCCTCAAAGACAATTTTCGGCGAATGGGGTCAGCCAGGCCCGAAATGACGGTTTCAGCTTCGTCCATCTTCTTTAAGGCTCCTTGAAGATCGCCTTGCCCTTCCAGAATCGCAGCGTCGGCTGCGAACCGGTGTTCCGGCACGATCGTCTTTTCCGGGATTTCCGCCAGCCACTGCTGGGCCAGATCGGTGCGCTTACGCCGCCTGGCCTGGAAGATCACGGCATCTGTGAGAACCGCCTCGCGGATCAGCGGCGAGGCAAAGCCCAGGTACTTGAGACACACCTCCAGCAATCGCGAAGCTTCCGCGTCGTCATGCTTGTAATATGCCGCCGAATAAGCAATGGTGTGACTCGTCACGGTCTCAGGCGAATCATCCTGCACGGCGGTCACTATGGCGAGGAAATCCGGACGCAAGTGATCAGATTGTACTTCGTTGCGCAGATCGGCAATGAGCTGCAACAGCGCAAGCCAGCGCTCACCTTGGCGAGAGTTGCGGAGCAGCATCAGAATGCGCTTGCCATCAGAAACCAGCGCGAGACGGCGAAAAGGAACAAGGTTGACGATGCCTACCAGAATGGAGAACACAACAAACCAGGTAGAGAAAATTCCGGTTCGTGGGGCCGATAGGACGACGACCACCAGAGCAGATATCAAATTGGCCATGGCGCCACCCAGCAGCATTGCAATAGCACGCGAGCGAAGCCTGTGACCATGAATCGGAACCAGAACGACAAAACCCGATGCGCCAGGAACGGGGTTCCTTCGCAGCCACTTGACTTTAAAAGGCGAGCTTATCTGCAGTGGTCCTATGCGAACGGAGATGATGCGGAAACCAAGAGACATCCCTGCGACCATGTGGCCAATCTCGTGGACCGCAACGATCACCAGGACGGCCAGCAGGGGACAAAAGATTGCCCACAGCATCATGATTCCGTCCATGTCTGGCGGATACACTCTCTTCATTGTGCTGTCGATGAAGCTGCCAAGGCGCTGCGTTGTCGGGAAGAGAAAGTCCCGTACCGTCGACGATGAGATCATCAAGCTGATCAAGATCGCGGGAACCATGACGGCGATTGTGGCCAGGATGCCGGATACCCTTCGCTGTTTCGCGGATCGCTGTAAAGGTGGCGGCGCTGGAAGCAGGCGATCAAGAATCGGCGTGCTGCTCGAATACGCGGCGGCTGCGGGCGCGGTGCTCATTGGCCGGAGTTTAGCATGGGAGCAACTCTTGGCCACTATCTGCTAGCGCTTAGCCAGACCAAAACCAGGAGCCAACAGCGCGGTAGACAATCGCAGTTGATTTTCGTCGCTCAACGTGCGAATGTAGCAGTGGATCCGGCGGACAACTTACTCACCTATGCCAGCCCGGATCTTTTTCCATTTCCAAATCTTTTTCCTTCTCGTCGTCGGATCCATCGAAGCCTTCGCACAACAGCCTGCCGACATTGCCAACACCTTACACGCGCTACGCCAGGTCAAGATCGAAGACCAGATCGGCTATGACGTGCCGCCACAGGCTATTCCGCTGCTCACACAGTTGAAACATCAACTGCTGCACCCAATTCCAGGCCGTTCTGAAAGCAGGGGATCCAGCTCTGACGGCGGCTACTATCCACCAACGGATGCTGCGACGGTTGCAAAGGGCCGGTATCCGGATCGGAGATGATTCGCCGACAGGCTACGGGAGCATTTCCAAGCTCGAGGTCCATCAACCTCCCGGACACCCTGAGTTACTGGTATTTGTGAGCGATGTGAGCATAGCCTGCGGCGAAGACAGCTCTCTCTACGTCTTTGAACGACACGAGAACGGGTGGCGCATGGCGATTGTCATTGAAACGAACGGCTACACCCAGGTGAAGGACGCTCTAGGCGATCTCCACTATGGCATCTCTCCCGCTGACAGCCAGGGGCGCTGGTTTCTGGTCTACGAGCACGATTATCCCTGGTGCACGTCGGCATGGAACGGTATTGAGTACTGGGTAGTCAGGCCGGGAAAGTCGGCGGACCACCCGTCGGTTGTGGTGACGGGCACAGAACAAATGTATTTTTACGATGACACCCTGCCCAGGCTCCGGGTTGGCCGTGACGGGTTTCACCTGGATTTTAACGCCGGGTACATGTCGGACAAGGGTCCCCTGACATGGATAGGTGTGGTTCGATATCGAATTGAGGACAATCGCGCAATCAGGATCTCGCCTCTGGCTTCTTCCCCGGAAGGCTTTCTTGCGGAATGGAGAAACATACCGTGGCCGGACGCGGCGCGATGGTCCAAAGCCGGCCTTAGAGCGACGCAACGATGGCACCAGATGCTGCGGAGTCCGACGCTCTATCCCGAGTTCAAGTTTGTGCAGCCGTGTCCGGACAAAAATAGATGGCAGATTGGCCTCAGCCTGGACCCAGTCAAGGACGGAAGCTCAGAGAAATCCCAGCCAATGTTTGTGACTTTGATCAAAACCGCACAAAGCTATTCTCTCGTCCAGATAGGACCTGCGCGTCCCCCGGGATGCCCTGGGGAAACCCAGCCGTGACCGAGACCCAAATCTCGCTTTCTCCTGGGTCTTATCAGTGAAAATCAGTCTGATCACCGTCATCAGTGGTAAGGCTTTTTGAAGTTTCCATGCCGACGACCTTCTTGAGGATTGCCAAGGCCGTCCGCGGACTGAATGCTGATTGCTGAGCGCTCCGGTCGCCCGGAGTACGCTGCTATAGGCAGGACTACAGCAATTGTGAAACGCTCTAATGGATGATTGTCCGCCGCGGCGGGTTGATTGCAGTTCCATCCGTTGCGTCTGGTTGCTGCGTTGAGAATCGGGTCATGCAGGCTTCCCAGTAAGCGTTGTCCCTGAGGCAACGGAGATCCTGTATGAGTTTCTTTTTGGCGCGGAGACGCCTGTAGTAGACCGATACGGCATCAAGCTCCGGATCTTTCACTTTCTCCGGGACTTTCTCAGCCGGCCGCGGCCCGGTAAAGTCATCCTGCTGAGGCTCCACGCTCGCCACCCATTCACGCAACTGCTCCAGAGTCCAATCGCCTTTCCCGAAAACATGCTGGTCAAACAGGTGGGTGATCAGGTCCTTCACCGGCATCCGGCGCGGGAGAAGCCACCTTTTTCCATGCACACGACTATCGGGTCTGAACGTGCCGTAGTACCTTACGTGGGCTAAGATTCTGGCTCCGGCGTCCGGAAAAAACCAGCAATGGCAAGGGCGCTGGACAAGGTTTTCTGTCCACGGCCACCAGTCCAGATGACCGGAACGGCCCACATGCGGGTCGCCCGGCTTGCCGGGAATCCACCTGGAACCTGCTCCCACAATCGCCATGCCGATGGCGCAGCCGGAATTCTCTTTGAGATCGTATTGGGTTCCTGGTTTAGCCTTGACGGTGGCGCTGCCGATGCCAATTGCCTTGCTCAACTTCATGCCCGACCCTCCAAATGCTTGCCCAATTGTTTCACACAGGAAAGGAGAGCGGCAACTAAAGCCGTGACAGGTCACACGCTACAGCAATAACTTCTCGATTGCCTTCACAGGGTAGAACAAGCGGTTGGGCTGCGTGGCCAGCGGAATGAAATCGTGATGGATGTAGAAGTTGCGGGCGTTGTCGTCCTTTGCATCCACTACAACCAGAGTGGATGCAATCTCACGAGCGCCACCGAGAACGCGGCGGAAGGCATCCAGCAGGAGAAATTGGCCGACCCCTTGCCCGCGAAAGTTTGTGCTTACGGCCAGCCTCCCTAACAGCGTGGCTGGAACATTGGGATAGCGTGGCAGCTTCCTGGCAACGCTCTCGGGCAGATCCGCCAGATTCACGACGTGAGCAGAAAGCGTGTAATACCCCGCAATGGTCTCGCCATCCGGCGTCAAAATAAATACCGCAGCCACCCGCTTGCTGATGTCCTGGCCTGCTTGCCTTTGTAGATAGCGGTCAAGTGCTTCCACGCCGCAGGAAAAGACGGATCTATCGTAGCGGCTGCCGAGCGGTTCTATTCGATATTGGACTTCACTTGGTCCTTGGCTCACGAAGCCTTGACCCGCTGGCGGTAGCGCCGAACGGCCGCTTTCATGTGCGCGCTGGGAGCCCGCGGATGGAGCAGCGCTTCCACCACTATTTCACGGTCACGACCCGTGAGCGTCCAGACCTCATGTTGCTGAATGGTCTGCGTGGCGGCACTATCCGCGCTTGAAACCATGAAGTCGGAGATTGACGTCCCTTTCAAACTGGCCGCGTATTCGATCCGGCGCTTCTGTTCCGGATTGAGCCGCGCTTCGATGCGTTCTATCTTTCGCAGCCGTTTTGATTGCTTTCTGAGTGCAAGTGCCATGTGAACCTCAACGATTCAAGTGTACGGTAAATCACCGTACATCGCAATAGCAGAGAGGCACCCAGAGACACAGAGGAGATTTAGAAGCCAAAAGCCAAGAGCCAAAAGCCAAGAGCTAAAAGCCAAGGGCCAAGGGCCAAAGGCCAAAGGCTAAGCCCTCAATCCCAATTTCTTCTTCGCCATCTCCACAAATGACGACGCCACCAGCGGCAGGCTGCGGTCCTTGCGATAGACCAGCGCCAGCTCGCGCCACAGGTCCAGGCCTTCAATCTTGAGCAGACGGGCCTCGCCGCGCTGCACGTTCTTTCCCGCAAAACTGGCGCTGATCAAAGACACGCCAAAACCATCCATGACAAACTGCTTGATCATCACCACGCTGGTCAGCTCCATGGTGATGTTCAGTTTTTCCCGATAGGGGCGCAGGTTCTTCTCGATGAGCTTACGGATGGAGCCGGTCTTAGGCATGATGAGCGATTGCTGCGCCAGCTCCTCCAGCGTCACCGAGCTGTGGTTAAACAATGGGCTGCGCGGACCCACCATCAGCAGGATGCGGTCGCGAAACACCGGGGTCGCTGCCAGGCTGGGAGATTTTACCGGCATCGTGAGGACGCCCAGGTCAATGGCGCCTTCCTCCACCTTCTCGCTGACCTTGTGCGTGAAGCTGCGGTAGACGCTGATCCTGACTTTAGGGAATTTGCGGTGATATTCGGCAAACACCTTGGGCAGCACGTACAGAAAAGTGCCTTCATTGGCCCCGATGGAGAGCGTCCCGGTGGGAACTCCGTTCAAATCGGATGCGGCCTGAACCGAGGTTGTCCGCAGGGCCAGCAGTTGCCGCGCATAGTCCAGCACCACCTCTCCCGCTGGCGTCAGCCGTACGCTCTTGGTGTTGCGGTCAAAGAGCTTTTGCCCGTACTCCTGCTCCAGTTGCCGGATCTGCGCGCTCACCGCCGGTTGCGAGCGCAGCACTTTCTCCGCCGCCCGCGAGAAACTCCCCAGCTTGGCAACTTCCAGGAACGTCTTGAGTTGATCAAAATCCATCGTCGTGTCACTAAACTACAGGAAAGATGTTTTTCCGCCATGAATTTCGGAATCAAATCTTTCTATCGGGGGAATAGAAAAACCAGATCATGCTATATAAGTCATACTAATGATATATATATGAATTATTAATTTGACTAATACTACATCCTGCGTTGAAATGTTTCAACCATCTCATGTTTCTGGCCCGGGACGGGGTAGCGGCCTTTAGGAAATGCAGGATCACCCCAGAGGCCGTCATACAAAAAATTTTTGACGGCCTTTGCGGCTTTCAGGGAACAAAAACCAGCAACAAATTCAGGGAGAGAATCATGGCAGTGGCGGCAGCAGACGTAGCGACAACAGCAATTGCGGCAAAAGACGACGCCCAGGCAATCGCGCCATCAATGCCAATCACATCAATGGATCTGTGCACCGCCCCCGTTGGGGCGGAGCTGCGTGGCGCGCGTCTTCTGCTGGAGGCGCTGGTGCGCGAGGGCGTGGACACAGTTTTTGGCTATCCCGGCGGCGCCGTGCTGCACATCTACGATGAGCTGGTCCACATGGCGCCGCGTCTGCGTCATGTGCTGGCGCGGCACGAGCAGGGCGCCATCCACATGGCGGAAGGCTACAGCAAGGCCACCGGAAAAGTTGGCGTGGTGCTGGTAACCTCCGGTCCCGGCGCAACCAATACCGTAACCGGAATTGCCAATGCCTACATGGATTCCACGCCGCTGGTGATCATCACCGGCCAGGTGCCGCGCAAGATGATCGGCACAGACGCTTTCCAGGAGGTGGATACCATCGGCATTACGCGCCCCTGCACCAAGTACAACTACATGGTCCGCAACGCGCAGGAGATTGCGCCCATCGTCCATGAAGCTTTTTACCTGGCAGGCACCGGCCGTCCCGGCCCGGTATTGATTGATGTTCCCAAAGATGCCACCGCAGAACTCGCGCCCCTGGTCCACTCTACCGGGCTGCGGCTTCCCGGATACCGTCCGTCCCTGAAGGCGGACCCGCGGCAGATTGAGCACGCGCTGCAAAAGGTGCTGGCGGCCAGGCGTCCTGTGCTCTATGTCGGCGGCGGCATCATTCACTCCGGTGGATCGGACGAGCTGCTGCGGCTGGCCGAGGCGCTGCACATTCCGGTTACGCCGACTCTGATGGGCCTGGGATGTTTTCCCTCGGCGCACCCCCTCAGCCTGGGAATGCTCGGCATGCACGGAACCTACTGCGCCAACATGGCGGTTTCAGGCGCTGACCTGTTGCTGGCCATCGGCGTGCGCTTTGATGATCGCGTTACCGGCAGGCTGGACACGTTTGCCCGCGGCGCGGAGATCGTCCACATTGACGTTGACGATTCGTCTCTCAGCAAGAACGTTCCCGCCCATTGCGCCATTGTGGCCGATGCCAAAAGCGCGATGCAGCAGATGCTCGACGTGCTCCAAAGAACGGTAGAGCCCGGCGCCGGGCGCCTCGATTCCTGGTGGCAGCAGATTGAAGTCTGGAAGGCGCACGCTCCGCTGGTCTATCTGGACTCCAGTGACACCATTAAACCGCAGCAGCTCTGCGAAAAGCTGGATGCCATCACCGGCGGTCAGGCCATCATCGCTACCGACGTGGGCCAGCACCAGATGTGGATCGCGCAATACTACGGCTTCCGCCGGCCGCGCCAGTCGCTCACCTCCGGCGGACTTGGAGCCATGGGATACGGCTTCCCGGCGGCCCTGGGCGCGCAGTTTGCCTTCCCTGACCGGCAGGTCATCGCCTTTGTAGGCGACGGTGGATTTCAGATGACGGCCCAGGAGCTGGCCACGGCCGTCCAATACCGCACCAACATCAAGATCATCATCATGAACAACAACTCGCTGGGCATGGTGCGCCAGTGGCAGGAGATCTTCTACAACCGCAATTATTCCCACATTGATATGGAATGGACCCCGGACTTTGTGAAGCTGGCGGAGGCGTTCGGCGCAACCGGGCTCAGGGCCAGGCATCCCGCTGAGCTGCATGCCGTGCTGGAAAAGGGGCTCGCAACTCCGGGCGTTGTCGTGATGGACATCGTGGTGGCCATTGAAGAGAACGTCTTTCCCATGGTGCCGCCCGGAGCGGGAATCGCGGACATGGTGTTGGAATGAGGCATACGCTTTCCATCGTCGTGGAAAACCATTATGGTGAGCTGGCCCGCATCGTTGGATTATTCAGCGCGCGCGGCTACAACATTGAGAGCCTCACCGTGGCCGAGACGCTCGATCCCGCAATTTCCTGCGTCACGCTGGTTACCTCCGGCGATGACCGCGCCATCGAGCAGATCGTGAAGCAGGTCAACAAGCTGGTGCGCGTCCTGCATGTTGCCGATCTGACCGGCAGCGACCACTTCGAGCGCGAGATGGTCCTCATCAACGTGCGGACGGAGACCCGCACGGCGATGCATACCGTGCTCTCGCTGGTGGCGAACGACCATTGCAGGGTGGCCGAGGTGATGGAGGATGGCCTGATCATCGAGGCCACCGGCGAGTGGAAGGACGTCAATGCCCTGGTCAACAAGCTGGCCCCCTTCGGCATCCGCCACATAGTGCGCACCGGCACCGTAGCAGTGTGCAAGCATCCCGGAGAAGAAGTGATGAGCCTGATGAGCGGAAAGGCAGTAGAGACGTAGCCCTTGGCCTTTAGCCTTTGGCTCTTGGCTTTGGCTGAATCAGCGCAATCTGCGTTGATCAGCGGTAAGTCTCGATGCCGTCGATTTTCAATTTTGGCAATTTTGGCAATTCCGGCGATTTTGGCAATCTTCAGTTGAGCTAAAAGCTGTTTTTTCTAACGTTACTCAAGGACATAAAGCAATGAGAATCTACTACGATAAAGATTCCAACCCCCGCTGTTTACAAGCCAAGCGCATTGCCGTCATTGGCTATGGCAGCCAGGGCTTTGCCCATGCCAATAACCTTAAAGATTCCGGTCACGACGTGGTGGTAGGGCTGCGTTCGGGGAGCCCGTCATGGTCCAAGGCGCAAAAGGCCGGCCTGCAGGTAGAGAGCACGGCGGAGGCGGCGGCCGGCGCGGACGTAATCATGATGCTGGTCCCGGATGAGACTGCGCCCTGGGTCTATCGCGATGAGATTGCTCCACACCTGCGTCCCGGCAGGTATCTGGCATTCGCCCATGGCTTCTCCATTCATTTTGGAAAGATCGTTCCTCCCGCAGACGTAAATGTCTTCATGGTCGCCCCGAAATCTCCCGGACACCTTTTGCGCGCTGAATTCACTCAGGGACGCGGCGTGCCCTGCCTGCTGGCCGTCCATCAGGACCCGGCCGGCAATACCCGCGAGCTCGGGCTGGCTTACGCCTCAGACATTGGCGGCGGACGCGCTGGCGTGCTGGAAACCACATTTAAAGAAGAGACAGAGACCGATCTTTTTGGCGAGCAGGCAGTGCTTTGCGGCGGCCTTACCGCGCTGATCCAGGCCGGATTTGAAACCCTGGTCGAGGCCGGCTATGCGCCGGAGATGGCCTACTTCGAATGCCTGCATGAGATGAAGCTGATTGTTGACCTGGTCTATGAAGGAGGCATCGGTAACATGCGCTACTCCGTCTCCAACACCGCCGAGTACGGTGACATGACGCGCGGGCCGCGCGTAATCAACCAGTGCGTGCGCGAAGAGATGAAGAAGCTGCTGCGCGATATTCAATCCGGAGCCTTCGCGGACGAGTGGATGGCCGAATGCGAAGCCGGCAAGCCAAGCTTCAAACAACTGGAAAGCAAAGGCCGGCAGCACCCGATAGAAAAAGTAGGCGCCCAACTGCGCAGCATGATGCCCTGGCTGAAGCAGCGGGCGCTGGTGGATAAAAGCAGCAATTAGCAGTTAGCTTTTGGCTCTTAGCTTTTGGCCTTTGGCAAAACCAAGACCGACACCTTTTAGCCGCATACTGTTCGTTTAAGGAATTGAGAATGCGGATGCCTCAATCGCGGCAGCCCGCAAAGCGAGCGGAATTACTGAGCCCAGCGCCGGGGTCCCCGGCGCGTGCCGCTTTTGCGCGTGACGGGGTGGGAGGGCGGAAGCGCTGGGGAAAGAAAGCGCATACGGACGAGCCCCGTAGGGGCGGCACAGACTTCGGGTTTGCTAGCAGCCAGCAGCTAGCAGATCTACAAGGGCATGTATGCTAAAAGATGTTAGGGTTGCTTCTGGGTTTTGCCAAAAGCCAAAAGCCAAAAGCCAAGGGCCAACAGCCAAGGGCCAGAGGCTTTCCTAGCTAGCTAAGCTAGCTAACTAACGAACCGAGGGATTCAACCCTTGATATCCAGTGCGCGTCGAGAGGATTTCGTCTTTGACTTTCAATTACCAACTTACCAACTTACCCAATTACCAAATTCTCCTGCCGGTCCATCCTGCTATCCTCGGAACGGAAACATAATTCTCGTAGCCGCTCGCATAACGACCAATGCCTCCCCATCGCAGCCACGCCATCACTCACGGTACCGAACGCTCTCCCAACCGCGCCATGCTGCGCGCGGTTGGCTTCAAAGATGCCGACTTCGACAAGCCCATCGTCGGCGTAGCCAATGCTTACAGCAATCTGACTCCCTGCAATCTGGGATTGAACGAGCTGGCCGCCGGCGCCATGGAGGCATTGTCTGAAGCCGGAGCGATGCCGCAGATCTTCGGCACCATCACCGTGAGTGACGGCATCTCCATGGGCACCGAGGGCATGAAATACAGCCTGGTCTCTCGCGAGGTGATTGCCGATTCCATTGAGACTGTTTGCCAGGCGCAGTGCATGGATGGTGTGCTGGCCATTGGCGGGTGCGACAAAAACATGCCCGGCGCGCTGATCGCCATCGCCCGCATGAATATTCCCGCCATCTTTGTTTATGGAGGCACCATCAAGGCCGGTGACTACGACGGCAAAAAGCTGACGGTAGTGAGCGTGTTTGAGGCCGTGGGCGAGTACAGCGCGCGGCGAATCAATTCCGAGCAGCTTGCCGAGATCGAGCGCCGGGCCTGTCCTGGCGCCGGCTCCTGTGGAGGCATGTACACCGCCAACACCATGTCCTCAGCCATTGAGGCTCTGGGCTTGAGCCTGCCCGGCTCCAGCACCATGGCGGCCGAGGACGATGAGAAGAAGCAGAGCGCGCGCCGTTCCGCGCACGTGCTGGCTGAGGCCATCCGCAAGCAGATTCTGCCGCGGCAGTTGCTCACCCGCAAAAGCTTAGAGAATGCTATTGCCGTGGTGATGGCGGTTGGTGGATCGACCAACGCGGTCCTGCACCTGCTGGCCATTGCTCATGCTGCCCAGGTTCCGCTCGCGCTGGATGACTTTGCCGCCATCGGCGCGCGCGTTCCCGTGCTGTGCGATCTCAAGCCTTCCGGCAGGTATGTGGCGACTGACCTGCATCGCGCCGGCGGCATTCCCCAGGTCATGAAAATTCTGCTGGCCCACAACCTGATTCACGGCGATGCGTTGACGATTACCGGAGAGACCGTGACTCAGACGCTGGCGCGCGTGCCGGACGCGCCCCCGAAAGGACAGGACGTGATCCGGCCATTCGACAATCCGGTGTATCCACACGGACACCTGAGCGTGCTGCGCGGCAACCTGGCCACCGAGGGCGCTGTCGCCAAGACCAGCGGCGTTAACAAAACAAGCATGACCGGCCCGGCGCGGGTCTTTGATTCGGAGGAAGAATGTCTCCAGTCAATCCTGAGCGGCGGGATTAAGCCGGGCGATGTGATTGTGATTCGCTATGAAGGCCCCAGGGGTGGACCAGGCATGCGTGAGATGCTCTCGCCCACTTCTGCGCTGATCGGCGCAGGTCTGGGCGACTCCGTCGCGCTGATCACCGATGGCCGTTTTTCCGGCGGGACGTACGGCATGGTAGTGGGCCACGTTGCCCCCGAGGCCGCCGTGGGAGGCGCAATCGCCCTGGTCAACGATGGCGACCAGATCACCATCAATGCCGAAAAGCAGCTCCTGCATCTGAATGTCTCCGACGAACAGCTCAAGCGCCGCCGGGCAAAATGGACGCCACCCGCCCCCAAAGCAAAATTCGGCGTCCTGGCAAAGTACGCAAAGCTGGTGTCAAGTGCAAGCCTCGGCGCAGTGACAGATTAAGGTCTAAGAGCCTTTGGCCCTGAGCCCCTGGCCATCAGCTCTTCCTGATAAGCGTGAATCAGTGGTGAACCGCTGTTGCTTTTGACTTTGCCAAGGGCCAAAGGCTAAAGGCTAAAGGCCAATGGCCAACTGCTAGCTCTTCCTGATCAGCCTAATCAGCGTGAATCAGCGGTAAAACTGTTTAAGTCTGCTGTATTTAAGTCTGCTGCAACTCTTCCATCTGTAACTTACATTCTCTCCTGATTCGCGTATATTCGCGTTAATTAGCGGCGGAACAGGTTTTGATTTTGCACTTACTGTCCCCTGTAACCTGTAACCTGTAACCTCTGTTGCCGCTGCCAAGGGCCAATGGCTAAGGGCCAAAAGCCAATTGCCCTTTGCTTCATTCCGGCCCGATCATCAACACACTCGGCACGTGCTCCCTGTCGTACAGCCGCAGATAGAAGTATCCAATACCCGCCAGGCCCAGCATCAGGTTGGGCGTCTCGCCGCCGTTCAGCACGCCGCAGGGCCAGGGATTGCCGCCTAGATGATATTTCTTCAGGGCATCGTCGGCCATCTGATGGACTAAGTTCCGGCTCTCGGCGTCTGCCAGTAAATCTCCGGCAGAGATCAGCAGCTCGGCATTGCCGCAGCTTCCGTGGCACAAAGAATAGTTTCCTTCTCCGCCGGCAATGAATGCATTGAGCGCCTTGCTGGTGGTGTGGAGCGCAGCCTGCGCTTCTGTGAGGCATTCGTGGTCCTGCAGGAGTTGGTAGCAGCGCAGCCGGGCAAGGCCGATCCCCGGCGCGCCATGGCACCATGCGGTCGCGTAAACCGGACCGCCGGTCTCCATGAAGGAGCGGAAGTCCGGCCAGTTTTCCTTCTCCGGATCAAACCAGCGGCGCTCGTAGCGCAGCGCCTCCTCCGCACCGTGTAGAAAACGCGGCTCTTTGCATTGGCTGTACAACTCCAGCAGCGCCCAGGCAATTCCCGCCGTGCCATGAGAGAACCCGGTCAGGTCCTGTGTGGCCAGGCCGGGGGCGGTGGTCCAGGACCAGCCCTCGCCTTCTTGATTGCCGCGGTTGGCGGCCTGCAGCAGGCAGTCGCCATGGAGCAACGCCGCATCCAGAAGAAATTGTTTGCCGTACAGCGCGTTCAACTTGAGCAAAACGGGAATCACGCCGGCGCTTCCGGAAAGAACGTCGAAGCTCTGCGAAGTCCCCGGCCCGTGCTGGTGGACCCGCTCCAGCAGCTCAAGGGCACTCTCGACCTCGCCCGCCTCAGCCAGGAGGTAAGCGATGCCAGTGAGTCCTGCATAAAACCCAAAGCCGGCAGGCGGCTGCGAGAGGGCAAAGTTGATCGCGCCCTCCGCCGTCTTTTGGAAGACGTTCTGCCCGGAAAAGGAAAGCAGGCGGATGAGAAACAGCGCAATTCCGCCGGTTCCGGTGTAGAGTTCCGAGCCGCAGAGGCGGTTAACCACCTGCCAGCGCGACTCGATGAACTCCATGGAATCGCCCGTCCAGTTGCACTGGTCGCCCGACCAGATAGCCTCACGGCACAGCCGCTCTCCCAGCTCTTCTGCCACTTCGAGATATTTGGCGTCCGATTTCACCAGGAAACATTGAACCACGAGCGCCAGAAAGAAGATTGCCAGGATCGCCAGATTTGCATGAAAATCAACTTCGTTCGCCGCGAACGAAGTTGCCCATCCCGCCTAAGTCTTTTGTTTTCAATATGGCTGTGTTGCAGGTGATGTTGATTTTCGATCCTGTGAACGTCGCCTGGAGCTGATCGTGGAAGTAATGAGCTATCGTCATGAGCCGAGGACTCAGGGGAGCGTAGAGGAAAGAGCCAAAAGCCAAAAGCCAAGAGCCAAGAGCCAAGAGCCAAAAGCTAAAAGCCAAGAGCCAAGGGCCAAAAGCCAATGGCCAAAGGCTGCTTTCTCCCTATCTCCACCGCTTCACCTTCGGCCACAGTTGGGCCAGGGTGCCGAATTTCGCGCCTTGGCACAGGAAGACCGGGATCTGTTTTTCCAGGGCGTATGGGTTGTCAGCGGATGTGCCTATGTACTCCACATGTTCCCACAGGCTTTCCAGCGTCTCCCTGTTGTCATCCAGGACAATCATGCAGTTGCCGGAGTAGCCGCGCGGGCCCCAGAGGAACCAGCTCTGGTGGCCGCTGAGGGCTGGCGGGAGGCCATCGCGGGGGCCAAAGAAATCGATGGCGCCTGCCTGGCCGTAGTCCTGCGCGAAGATGCCGCAGTCGTGCCGCTCGCTGGCCGGGATGCGGTTCCACGCGAGGGCAGCTTCGTCCTCAATTTCCTTCCAGCCGAACTGGTCGGAGTACCACTGCGGCAACGCGGCCCGTGCGTGGGAGTGTTCCATCACCGGGAGCTTGAATGGGAGATATTTGGCGTAGGCAAGAAAGCCGTCAGGAGAAAGAACCGGTACCACCACCGGGGCCAGATAGGCTCCGGTCGCCAGCAGGATAACTACGATGGCCGCCTTTAACCATTGGCGGCCGGGGCGGGAATGTTGACGAATACTCATTTCCGCACTGGCGGTTTTAGTTCCATCTATGGCGGCCTCAATCACGATGGCGCCGGCGGCCAGCAGCATGGGATAAATCGGGGCCAGATAGTAGTTCTTGCCGTGAAGCGCGAAGAAGACCGCATAGCAGACCAGATAGCACCATCCCAGCGCGCGGTAGGGCTTCACACGCTTAGAGAAGAGCAGGGCAAATAATCCCGTGAGCCAGATAGGAGCGGTGAGGGGGTTCACCAGCAGCGTCTGCTGGAAGAAGTAAGGGAGCGGTCCCAGCACCACATCGCGGTGTTCAGCGCGGATATTGTGCATGAGTTGCACGAAGGGCCAGTCGTACTTGATGTTCCACAGCACGTTGGGAAGGAAGATGAGGGCGGCAGCGAGTCCGCCGAGCCAGATCCACTTGTTGAGGAAGACGCGGCGTTGCTCGGTCAACAGCAGGCCGACGACGATGCCGAAGCCGAAAAGAGCAATGGAGTACTTCTCTTCCAGGCCGAGGCCGGCGACCACCCCAAACCACAGCCAGTAGCGGGGATCGTTACGCTTGATGGCCAGGATGGCAAAGTAAGCGCAGCCCATCCACAGCGTGGGTTCGAGACAGTTCGTGCCCAGCAGGCTGCCGTTCGAGAGATATTGCGGCGCGATGAGCGCGCACACCGCGCTGAGCAGGATGGCGTAAAGCCGTCCGCCGAGTTCGCGGGCAATGGCCGCCGTCTGCACGATCAGCAGGGAAGATGCCAGCGCAGGAATAAAGCGAATGGCGCGCAGCGAGTCGCCCAGCACCGCGCGGCAAAGATGGATCAGAAACGGAATGAGCGGAGGCTGGTCCACATATCCCCAGCCAAGGTGATCGCCGCAGGACATGTAATCGAACTCGTCGCGGAAATACCCGTAACGGTTGTTGAAGTAGATGTGGAAGAGCAGATTCCCTAGAGCTATGGCCCAGACGATGGCCATCCCGTTGGTGAGCAAGGATTGACGGTCGCGGTCGGGGGCAGTCAACGTCATAAAGGTTCTGGGAAACAGGGAAGAACTAGGTTACAGATTAAAGGCAACTGGGGACAGGGAAAAACAAAGCAAGAGCACGAGCCAAAACCTTGCACCCTGATTAACACTCCTTGCACTGATTTAGACAAAACGTTTTTTTTTTTTGACGCCGAGGATACAGTGGAACCCAGAGGAAAGAGCCAAAGGCTAAGGGCCAAGGGCCAAAGGCCAAAGGCCACTCCGTTATTGCGCAAGTTGGTACATGGGATAATTGAGAGAGGGTCGGTCTGGGTGTGCTGATGGTACAGTTATGGGTTTGCACGGTCCATCGTCGGCTGACCACAGTTGCGGCCGGCGCGTTGGCTGGGGCTTCCCGAAAAACAGGTATGATTTTGTCAGGACGAATCAAAATATGAAGAGGAACAAGAAAGACGCGCGCATTTTCGCCCTGCGCCGCAAAGGCCACACCCTGCAAGACATTGCCGACGCCGTTGGACGCTCCTCGGCCGTAGTTCGCGCGATATTGCTCCGCGGTAAATTTCCCGGACGAGTGCCACTTCGGGACCAGTTTCCTCCGGAAAAAGCCCGTGTCATTTTCTCCATGTACCAGAAAGGTTATTCCCTGCGTAAGATTGGGGATGCTATTGGCTATTCGTATGAGACGGTCAGGACCGTCCTGCGGAAGAGTGGACGGACTTTTGTCCGTGCACGGCTCCGCTGCACCATCAAAAGCTGTAAGGAAGAACCCTTCGCCCGCGGGTACTGCAAAACCCATTGGACCCGCTCCCGGACCGGGAGAATGGACGAACGGGGCAATCTCATCCCCATCCAGCGGTTCTGCACCAAGTGCGGCAGAGAGTTCTTTACTCCTCCAGAGCCGGCCTCGGCCAAGCAGTGCATGTGGTGCCGCTGGAGACCCTCCAAAAAGAAGTAGCCAGTACAGGAGCCAAAAGCCAATAGCCAAGAGCGATTTTGCTATAGTAGTTCCCCGTGCCCACCGTCCGTTCCAGCGTTGATCGCCAATCGAGCCTCTACCAGTCGAATTATGCCGCCATGCAGGCGGCAGTGGACCGGCTGCGAACGGAGCTAAGGCGCTCGACCGCCGGCGGTGGCGAAAAGTACGTCAAACGCCATATTGAGCGCGGCAAGCTGCTGCCCCGTCAGCGCGTAGAGATGCTTCTGGATGAAGGCTCCTATTTCCTGGAGATTGCCACGCTGGCCGGCATCGGCATGGACAACGAATCTCCCGGAGCAGGCATAATTGGCGGCGTAGGCCTGGTATGCGGGCGCGAGTGCCTCATCTCCGCCAATGAAGCCACTTTGAAAGGCGGCGCCACCAGCGAAGCTGGATTGTGGAAGAACGGACGGCTAGCGGACATTGCACGCCAGAATCATCTGCCCAGCGTCCTGCTGGTGGAATCCGCCGGCGCCGATCTGCCCGTCCAGAGCAAGATCTTTGTTGCCGGAGGACGCGGATTTCGCGAACTCACACGGCGGTCGAAAGAGCGCATCCCCACCATTGCCGTGGTCTTTGGCAGCTCCACGGCCGGAGGCGCCTACCTGCCGGGCATGTCCGACTACACGGTGATGGTGAAGAAGCAGGCGCAGGTTTTTCTGGCCGGCCCGCCCCTGGTGAAGATGGCTACGGGCGAGGTTTCTGATGAAGAGTCGCTGGGCGGCGCGGAGATGCACTCCCGCACCTCCGGCCTTTCTGATTACCTGGCGGAAGACGAGCTGGATGCGATCAGGATTGCGCGCGAGATTGTGGGCCACTTCAATCTCGTTAAGCCGGTTGTGCCCAACCTGCGTCCGGTGCGAGAGCCGGTTTACGATCCTGACGAGTTGCTGGGGATTGCTTCGGCGGACGTGCGCGTTCCGTTCGAGATTCGCGATGTGATTGCCCGCCTGGTGGATGGTAGTGAGTTTGCCGAATTCAAGCCGGAATATGGCCCAACGCTGGTGACCGGCTTTGCCCACATCCACGGATTTCCGATTGGCATTCTGGGAAACAATGGCGTCCTGATGTCTGATTCGTCGGGCAAGGGCGCGCAGTTTATCCAGTTGTGCAATCAGCAGTCCATCCCGCTCCTGTTTCTGCAGAATATTACCGGGTTTATGGTGGGCCGCGCCTATGAAGAGGCAGGAATCATACGCAATGGAGCCAAGCTGATTAATGCCGTCTCCAACTCCACGGTCCCCGCCATCACCATTATGGTAGGCGGATCGTATGGCGCGGGAAATTACGCCATGTGCGGTCGCGCCTATGACCCGCGGTTTCTGTTTACCTGGCCAAACCATCGCATTGCCGTGATGGGAGCACAGCAGCTTTCCGGAGTGATGGATATCATCAAGCGCGAAGCGGCCATGAAGGCCGGCCAGCCGATTGATGAAGCGAAATTGGAAATAGGAAGGAAGATGCTGGAAGACCAGATCCAGCGGGAGTCAGATTGTTATTTTGCGACGGCACGCTTGTGGGACGATGGAATTATTGATCCGCGGGACACGCGGACAGTTGTTGCCATAGCATTATCAGCGGCTTACAATGCGCCGTTTGAAGGGGCGATGGAGTGGGGAGTCTTTCGGCACTGAAGTGCCGCGATTGGTGATTTTTGATTTGTGATTTGAAAATCAAAAGCAAGGGCAAACCCATTTTGCCGCTGGTTAGCGCTGAGGAACGCTGATAGAACACGGGTCAATGGCTAACCCCCAAAAGCTAGCAGCTCAACTCTGAATAGATTCATGATCTTTCGCAAGGTACTCACTGCAAACCGTGGCGAGATTGCTGTCCGTATCATGCGGACTTGCCGCGCCATGGGCATTGAGAGTGTTGCGGTCTATTCCGAGTTTGATGGCCACGCGCTGCATGTGCGCAGAGCCGATCAAGCTGTGCTGATTGGTGCGGCTCCGCCCAGCGAATCTTATTTGAATATTGATGCGATTCTGGCGGCGGCGCGGCGAACGCACGCCGACGCCATTCATCCTGGTTACGGCTTCCTGGCGGAGAATGCGGAGTTTGCCGCTGCATGTGAGCAGGCCGGAATTATTTTTATTGGGCCGCGTTCCGACGCAATTCGCGCCATGGGATCGAAGATAGAGGCGCGAAAGCTGGC
Source organism: Candidatus Angelobacter sp. (assembly GCA_035294925.1). GTDB lineage: Bacteria > Acidobacteriota > Terriglobia > Terriglobales > Acidobacteriaceae > Angelobacter. The sequence goes on from DATGJZ010000005.1 coordinate 68,630, forward strand.
GCAGGAGGCGGGCGTACCGGTGGTGCCGTCAGCCCAGGCGGAAAAAGATTTTGCCGGAGTTGGCTTTCCTCTCTTGATTAAAGCCTCGGCTGGAGGCGGCGGGCGGGGCATGCGGATTGTGCGTGAGGCAAGCGAGTTTCAGGAGGCGCTCGCGACGGCGCGGGGCGAGGCTGAGCGCGCTTTTGGCGATGGTTCGCTGTTGATTGAGAAATATGTTGAAGGGGCGCGGCACGTTGAGATCCAGATCTTTGGCGACCATCACGGGCGACTGGTGCACCTGTTCGAGCGTGACTGCTCCATCCAGAGGAGGCATCAGAAGATCATTGAAGAGAGCCCTTCACCCGCGGTAACGCCGGAACTCCGCGAACAGATGGGAGAAGCGGCGCTCAAGCTGGCGCGCAAGCTGGGATATACAAACGCGGGCACGGTGGAATTTCTGCTGGCGCCTTCAGGCGAGTTCTATTTTATTGAGGTGAACACGCGCATCCAGGTGGAGCATCCGGTCACGGAGATGGTTACTGGCCTGGACCTGATTCGGTTGCAGATCGAGATCGCCCAGGGCGCGGCCCTTCCGCCGGAAAAGCCCAAGCCATCCGGACACGCCATTGAGGCGCGGCTCTATGCTGAAGATCCCACAAACAACTTTCTTCCCTCCACCGGGACTTTGCACCTGTGGGAGATGCCACAGGGTATGGATGGCATCCGCGTGGATAGCGGGGTGGAAGCGGGAACCAAGATCGGTGTTTATTACGATCCGTTGCTGGCAAAGATGATTGCTCATGGCCCGGACCGTGAGACGGCCATCCGCAAGCTGGCCTATGCTCTAAAGCACTCCGCTGCGCAGGGCATTGAGACCAATCGCGAGTTTCTGATTGACGTGCTGGAGCACGAAGAGTTTCGTGGCGGACGAGCACATACTGGATTTCAACTGATGCCGCGGAGGCGCACCGAAGAAGATCCGGTGTTTGCGGCGGTGGCCCGCGCGTATATCGAGCATACAGAACACGCGCGGAGGCTGGTCCTGCCGGCGGTTCCCATTCGCTACCGCAACAATCCGTTCAGCGCTCCGGAAATGAGATTGGAAATCAACGGACAGGAGTATCGGGTGGGTGAAAGCGGACAGGTTGCGGAAATCCTGAAGGTGGCAGATGGAGTCGTCGCAGCCATAGTCAACGGCATCCAGCATCGTTTCCACATCCAGGTGAGCGGGGACGCATATTACGTTCGCTCTGGTCTTGGGCAGCGAACGGCGATTCGGCTGCCGCGTTATCCGCGCCGGGCGGGGGCTGGGGAGCATCAGACGGCCAACTCGCCTATGCCGGGACAGGTTTTGAGGGTCATGGTGGCAGAGGGGCAGCAGGTGACGGCCGGCCATCCTTTAATTGCGTTGGAAGCCATGAAAATGGAGCAAACTATTAAGGCCACCATGGACGGCGTGGTGGGCTCGATTCTGGTCAAGCCGGGTGATATTGTAGCGCCGGGGCAAAAACTGGTAGAAATCCAAGGGCTGGAGGATGCCAATGAGCACACAAACGGTGCCGCAGCAGCAAACAACTGAATTCCCGTATTTTACGGAAGAGCACGAGATGATCCGGCAGACAGTGGCGCGCTTTTGCAAGCAGGAGATTGCGCCCCATGCCGCCGAGTGGGACGAAGAGGGCATCTTTCCGCGCGAGCTGTTCAACAAGGCCGGAGAGCTGGGAATGTTCGGCATCCGAGTTGATCCCAAGTATGGTGGCAGCGGCCAGGATTGGTGGGCCACCGCGGCTTACGTAGAGGCTTTGAGCAATTCCGATAGTGGCAGCATCAACATGGCGTTTCTGGTGCAGTCGGACATGACCATTCCTGTGATTCAGGAGTTGGGCACAGAGGCGCAGAAGCATGAGTTCCTGCCGCGGGCGGTGCGGGGCGAGTGGATCGGGGCCTTGGGCATCAGCGAGCCGGGCGGCGGATCTGATGTGGCGGCGGTGAAGACGCGGGCGCGGATTGAAGGTGATGAGCTGGTGATCTCCGGGCAAAAACTGTGGATCACCAACGGCACGCGCTGTGACTACATTGTGCTGGCAGTGCGTACCGGAGCTGAAGGATACAAAGGAATCTCGCTGGTGCTGTTTCCCACCACGACCAAAGGATTTTCCGTGGGCAAGAAGCTCAAGAAGATTGGCAATCTGGCCTCCGATACGGCTGAACTTTTCTTTGATGAATGCCGCATTCCCACGCGCTACATTCTGGGCGAGAAGGACAAGGGTTTTTATTACATCATGGAGAATTTCCAGGGCGAGCGGCTGGTGGCGTCCCTGGGCGCGCTGGCAGCCATGGATAAAGGCCTGCGCAATGCCATTGATTACGGCCATGAGCGAACTGCGTTTGGCTCGCAGGTGGGAAAATTTCAGGTATGGCGGCACCGCTTTGCCGAGCATCTGACAGCCGTTGAAGCCGGACGCTGGCTGACCTACCGGGCGCTGGATCTGGTGAACCGTGGCAGGCGGGCAGTGAAGGAAATTACCATGGCCAAGCTCTACACCACGGAGCTGTCACAGAAGATTGCCTATGACTGCATGCAGATTATGGGCGGCTTTGCTTACACCACTGAGTATCCGGTGGGCCGCATGTGGCGTGATCTGCGGTTGAATACGATTGGAGCGGGAACCTCGGAGATTATGAAAGAGATTATTTCTAAAGAGGAAAAGCTGTGAGCTACTAGCTAGTGGTAGTAGCAAGAAGCTTCAGACTATGACTGATCTTAACCAGAATCTGATCCATCGTTTTAATGTTGGCGATGCTCTGCGGCGGAGCATGGCGCGCTCGCCGCAGCAGCTCGCGATCCACTTCCAGGGGCGCGAACTCAGCTACGCGGAATTTGACGCGCTGGCCAACCGCATTGCGCGGCTGCTCATGGCGAACGGCGTCAGCCGGGGCGATAGGGTAGCTATCTTTGCGGCCAACTCGCCGGAATATGCAGCTACATTCTTTGCCTGCGCGCGCATTGGCGCTGTGCTGGTGCCGGTGAATCTGCTGTTCACGGCTGAGGATGTGGACTACGTCCTGGAAAAGACGCGGGCCAAGGCGTTGCTACTGGAGGCGATGTTCGCCGGCAAAGTCAACAAAGGTCCGGCAATCCGCTTTGTGCTCGATGAGCCGTTTCGGCAGATGCTGGCTACGCTGGATGGGAGCGCGGTGGAGCAGTTCGTGGGCAGCGAAGATCCGCTGCTGATCATCTTCACCAGTGGCACCACGGCAAAACCCAAAGGCGTGGTTCTGACCCACTTGAACTGGTATGCCTATCTGCTGGCCAGTTGTGCTGACTACGGCCTGGACCGCAGCTTGCACTACCTACTGGCGCTTCCCATGTTTCACGTGGCCGGACTGGCCATGACATTTTCCTGCTTCGCCGCCGGCTGTGGCAGCGTGATTATTCCGCTTCCCAAGCCGGAGCCGATCTTGCAGGCCATCGCCACGCATAAGATAAACACACTTTCACTGCCGGCCACCGTGTGGGTCGGGCTTTTGCAGTCGCCAGGCATCGAGAAGGCTGATCTATCCTGCATGAAACGGCTTTTCGTGTTTCAGTATTTGCCCACACCGGTATTTCAGCGCTGGCGGCAGATGGTCCCGCAGGCGCAATGGCACAACTGCTGGGGACAAACCGAGTCGACGGCGCTCGGATCTTCCACTCCGGCGGACGATCTCGGGCGTTTGCTGGGCGCGCCTGATCCGATCGGCACGCAGCACCTGCCGGTGGAGCTGCGTATCGTCGACGAGGAAATGAACGACGTGGAGCCGGGTAAGCCGGGGGAGATCGTGCTGCGCGGTCCGTGCCTCACGCCAGGATACTTTGAGGACCCTGAAGCCAACGCGGCGCTGTTTCGTGGCGGATGGCACCACACGGGTGATGTCGCCAGCCGTGACCAGCAGGGCTGGCTCTACTTTCTGGACCGCAAGAAGGACATGATCAAGAGTGGCGGCGAAAATATTTCCAGCCAGGAGGTGGAAGAGGCGATCGCTCAGCATCCGGACGTGGCGGAAGTGGCTGTGGTGGGCTTGCACGATCCTTACTGGATTGAGAAAGTTGTGGCCTGCGTTGTGCCTGTGTCCGGGGCGCAGGTGACAGGAGATGAGTTGCTCACCTACGCGCGTACACGCCTGGCCGGATACAAGGTGCCGAAGCAGATCCACATGATGCCGGAATTTCCGAAGAATCCTACGGGCAAGGTGCTGAAGAGGGTGTTGCGGGAGCAGCTGAACGGCAGTAGCTAGCAATTAGCACATCGAACGCAGGAGCTGCTGGCTGATTGGTTCTAGTGTAAGAGACGGCCTCTGGCTCTTCAATGCTTAACCGTGCGTCGCTTTGGTCAATCCCGACCTGCGGGATCAGTCATAAAGTTTTTGGTTTTGTCTTTCGCTGGCAGCCAGAAGCTAGCGGCTAGCTAGGAGCTACGAACATTATCCGTATCGCTAACGGTTCGGCATTCTGGGGAGACTCGCCAGAAGCGCCACTGCAGTTGCTGGAGGGCGGTCCGCTGGACTATCTCACCCTCGACTATCTGGCTGAAATCACGATGTCCATTTTGCAGAAGCAGCGGGCCCGCGATCCGCGCGCCGGTTTTGCTCATGACTTTGCCGGATTGGTTAAGCGCTCTGCGCGCCACATTGCAGAGCGGGGCGTGAAGATTGTTGCCAATGCGGGCGGCATCAATCCTGAAGGATGTGCGCAGGCGGTGGCGGCGGCACTGCAAGCCGCGGGACATGGCGGGCGGGTGAAGATCGGCGTGGTGTCGGGTGACGACATCCTGCCCCGACTGGACGAGTTTATCGAGCGTGGGATCGAACTCAAGAACCTGGATACCGGCGCCCCCCTCACCACAATCCGGCAGCGGGTGCAGAGCGCGAATGTTTACTTTGGCGCGTTTCCCATTGCGGAAGCGCTATGCCAGGGAGCGGCGGTGGTGATTACCGGACGCTGCAACGATGCGGCGCTGGCGCTGGGCCCCATGGTGCGCGAGTTTGGCTGGAAGAGGGATGATTGGGACCGGCTGTCCGCGGGTACAATCGCCGGACATACCATTGAATGCGGAGCGCAGACTACCGGAGGAAATTGCCAGGCCGATTGGGAAACCATCCCCGACTACGCCGGCATTGGTTATCCCATCATTGAGGCAGAAGCCGACGGCACATTTGTTATCACCAAACATCCTGGGACTGGCGGCCGCGTCTCTGTCGCCGGCGTGACGGAGCAACTGCTGTATGAGATTGGCGATCCTGCCAGCTACATCACTCCAGACTGTATTGCCGACTTCACTACGATCCAATTGCAACAGCAGGCAACGGACCGCGTGCGTTTCTCCGGGATCAAAGGACGCCCTGCAACCGAATTTTATAAAGTTTCCATCAGCTATGGCGCGGGATACAAAGCCGTAGGCACGCTGGTCTATTCGTGGCCCGATGCTTACAAAAAAGCCAAAGCTGCTGACCGGATCTTGCGGGAGAGATGGGACCGGCTGGGGTTGAAGTTTGATGCGGTGCATTCAGATTTTGTGGGCGCGAATGCCTGCCACGGAGTGATGGCAGGCGAGCCTTCACCCGACATTGCGGAGATCGGATTGCGGTTGGCGGTGCGCAGCGCGGATAAGGCGGCGGTAGAACGGTTCACGCGGGAACTGGTGCCGATCGCGCTGAATGGTCCTCCGTCGGTGACTGGGTTGGGCTCGGGAAGACCCAAGGCGGAGGAGATTGTGGCGTACTGGCCGGCATTGATTCCTAAGGAAGTAGTGAAACCACAGGTAGCAATAGTTAGCTAAGTGCTAAACATTATGAAAACCCAGCTTCGAGAAATTGCGCATGCGCGTTCTGGCGATAAAGGCGACAACGCCAACATTGGGCTGATTGCGCTCAAGCCGGAGCATTATCCAGTCCTTGTCCGCGAAGTTACTGCGGAGCGGGTGAAGCAGCATTTTGCCGGAGTCTGTATGGGCAACGTGGAACGCTACGAGATTCCTAACCTGCGGGCACTCAACTTTGTCTTGCACCAGGCGCTGGATGGCGGTGGAACGCTATCGCTCAGAACAGATTCACAGGGCAAGACCTATGGCGCTGCCCTGCTCAGGATGGAGATTGAAATCTAGCCGGCTAAAACGGAGACCACGCATGCTGAAGTTCAAGCGCAAGTACACAGTCGTATGGATTGCACTTCTGGCTCTTTTAGCTACTTGCCAGGGCCAGACGCAGGCTACATCTCAGCCGCAGGTCAACGCCAAGGCCCGGCGTTGGCTGATGTGGAAGGCCTCGTCTCCCACCACGACGGTGTACATGCTGGGATCCATCCACCTGGGCGATAAGGAGCTTTATCCGTTGCCGGACGCGCTGGAATCGGCTTTCAATGCTTCCAAGGTGCTGGTGGTCGAGGTGAACATCAAGAAGATAGACCAGGCTGGCGCGATGAAGCTGGTGCAGCAATACGGTTTTTATCCGGAAGGTGACAGCCTGTCCAAACACTTGCCCAGGAATCTTTCAGACTCACTGGATGATTTTTGCAGCAAACACGGGCTGCCACGGGCGCTGCTGGACAAGTTTAAACCCTGGGTTGCGGCCATCACCATTGAAGCACTGACACTCCAACAGGCTGGTGAAGATCCGAATCTTGGAGTTGACGTCCATTTTCTGGATGAGAGCAAGCAGCCGCAAAGGATCGAAGAGCTGGAAACGGCCGATTTTCAAATGACCGTCCTCTCCTCGGGTACGGAGGCAGAACAACAGGAACTGCTGGCCGAGACGCTCAAGGAGATGGACAAACCTAAAGAGCACCTGCTGGAGATCCAGAGTGCGTTCCTGAGCGGTGACCAGGATGTGATGGTTAAGTTTCTGCAAGCGCACAATACGCCCAAAGCGCTTTATAAGAAGCTGCTTGACGATCGCAACGGGCCCATGGCGGAGCGGATCGATGGTTATCTCAAGGGGAAGGAACAATGCTTTGTGGTGGTGGGGGCCGCGCACCTGGTCGGGGATAAAGGGATCGTCAAACTTCTGCAGCAAAAAAATTACAAGGTGGAGCTGATCACGGCGGAGGCAAAGTGACCGCCGGGCAGACCTTGCGGAGATCGATGAGGCCATGACGCCGCCAAAAGTCACGATGGAAGTCAAAGACGGCATTGCCCGGATCACTCTGAACCGTCCGGAGAAGCACAATGCACTGGACCGGGAGTTGATTGCCCAGTTGAAAGAGGCGATCCGGACGAGCGCCGGCAATCCCGAGTGCCGGGTGGTGCTGCTCCAGGGCGCAGGAACAGATTTCTGTTCGGGCGCCGACCTTAGCGGGCTGGAAAAAACCGCGCAAGACGGCGTACTGGACAACATGGCAGACGCACGCCAGACGGCTGAGCTGTTTTTGATGATGCGCAATCATCCGCGACCGATCATTGCCGCCGTGCATGGGCGGGCACTGGCCGGGGGATGCGGCATTGCCACGGCCTGCGACATTATCCTGGCGGCTGAATCAGCGCAATTCGGCTATCCGGAAGTGAATATCGGATTTGTGCCCGCCATGGTCATGGCCATCCTGCGGCGTTCGGTATCGGAAAAGGCGGCGTTTGAACTGGTGGTGAGCGGCCAGGTCATCAGCGCCAGCCGCGCACAAGAACTTGGCATGGCGCATCGGGTCTACGCCGATGAAAAGTTCACCACAGAAGCGAACGCCTACGCGGCAATGCTGGCGGCCAAGTCGGCATCGGCCCTGATGTTATCCAAGAGACTGCTCTACAACATGGACTCCATGTCATTCGAGGCGGCGCTCGAAGCCGGAGTTGAGATCAACGCCATCGCGCGGATGACGGAAGATTGCCAGCGGGGAATTGCCAGATTTCTCAACAAGGCAAAAAGTTAGCTGGTTCGCAGAGAGTCGCTCACCTGAAAAATCGGGTGCTTGCGCGTGCCACTTATGACCTGTTTTCTGCTCCCTGTCTCTAGTGCAGCAGTCTCATAGCGTGACTGGTTACTGCGGAGATGTAGTCCTTAAGCAGAAGCACAGACTCGAAGGCGGTGGCCAACTGCACGCTAAGAATAAATATGGCAGCATAAAACGGGCCGGGATATCGCTCGTGCCACTGCATAAGGCGCCCAGTTACCACTCTGAGAGTTACGGAACTCTTCGATAAGAACGCCACGGCGATTCCCAGCAGCGCTCCACCCATTATGTCCGTGGGGTAGTGCAATCCGAGGTACACGCGGGGAAGGCAGGTTACAAAAACCGTCCAGCATAAGGCGAAGATGCCCAGCCCCCGCGAGACAAAGAAGAGGCAAGCGGCGAGCGTGAAATAGACGGCGGCGTGATCGCTGGGAAAAGAACTCCATCCCACCAGCATCTGGGTTCCCTGGCCGAACGGAATCTGAAAGTGCATCTCCGGATTGAGATATGGCCTCATCCGGAAGGGCAGGGATGACGACAGTATTCGGGACAAAAGCAGCGTGAACATGCAGGAGATCATTCCAAAAAGCAGGATGTCCCGTTTTCCGGTTTTGCCTTCACCATCACGAAACCAGGCCCACCAATACATCGGAACAATTCCGGCCACCCGCAAAAGATAGTTCGAGCAGAGCACAAAGACGGTATCCAGAGCCCAGGAGCGTCTGGCGAAGTGATTCAGATAGGAGATAACACCCGCGTCAAAAGGGTTGACCATAAGCACGTTGAGTCAAGGAGGCTGCTGGATTGGAGCCCCGTCCGGTGGCGACACTATAGTGGCTAGCAGGCGGTTGGGTCAACGCCGTTGAAGGGCAGGAGGTCCAAAAAGGAATGCCGGCCGGAAGCACCCGGTTCGATGGTTCCGGCCAGCATTTTTCATCGTCCAGAGCCGATCCGGACGGGGGATTAGCGTCAGGACAATGCTTCGAGCCGTGAAATTCCTTGGGTGGCGAGTAGCAGCCACCAAATCCTCACGGTTTTTTCGTTAGTTGCTCATAATTAAGTGCACTTTGGCTGCCAAGCAATTTGCGGCGGCTTTTCGCTTTATCTGCCGGGTTTTACGCGCAAAATCGGCGTTGGCTTCGTACACCGGTGTGAAAAGGATTTCATCCTGAAGGTATACGGAGGGGGTGCCTGGGTCGTTTCAGGGTGTGAAATAGATTTCATCTTCCATACTTGTTTTTCCTTTTCGCAAGGGTTGTTTCCTATCTAATCTTCGCCAAAATCCGTGTCTTTACGCCTCATCCGCCGTGGTTGTGCCCATGTTTTCATGGCAAGAGCAAACTTTAGCCGTCAAAGCCTCGCTTGCGGGCATTTGGAACACGGAATGCAAAACAGAAGGGCAAAGCAAGCTGGAAAGGTGTGATTTGAATGGCAACAGCAGTCAAACTCCAGATGCAGGTTCCGATCCTGGATCTGAAGGCCCAATACGCAACGATTCGGGAAGAAGTCCAGGCAGCAATCAACCAGGTATTGGAGAAACAGCACTTTATTCTGGGGCCCGAGGTGAAAGCACTGGAGCAGGAAATTGCTCACTATTGCGGGTGCAAATACGGCATCGGCGTGGCCTCCGGCACAGATGCTTTGATTTTGGGGTTGCGGGCATGCGGGATCGGCCCGGGCGATGAGGTGCTGGTTCCGTCTTTTACATTCATCGCCACTGCCGACGCGGTAAGCGCTTTGGGCGCAACTCCGGTCTTTGTGGATATTGAACCAGACACGTTCAATATTGATTCTTCACGGATTGAGCCGCTGATTACCGCCCGCACCCGGGCCATCGTTCCTGTACATCTGTATGGACAAATGGCAGCGATGGGCCCGCTACTCAAACTGGCAAAGGACCACAATCTGAAAGTTGTGGAAGATACAGCCCAGGCCCTCGGGGCAACGTGGGAGGGAAGGCGCGCAGCTTCTTTGGGCGATGTTGGCTGCATCAGCTTTTTCCCCAGCAAGAATCTGGGCGCCTATGGTGATGGCGGCATGGTGGTGACTGACTCGGAAGAAATCTACCGCCATCTGATTTCTCTCCGCGCCCACGGAAGCACCAAGAAGTATTTCAGCCAGGAACAAGGCTGGAACAGTCGGCTGGATGAACTCCAGGCTGCAATTCTGCGCGTGAAATTTCGCCATCTGGAGCACTGGAGCCAGCAGAGACGCGACGTGGCTGACCGCTATGACACCTTATTGTCCGGCGTGCGCGGCGTAGTTGTACCAGCACGAAACGGCTCGGGCCAACATGTTTTTCATCAATACACCATCCGCGTGCCGCAGCGAGACCGGGTACAGAAGCAGCTTGCGGAACAGGGCGTCACCACCATGGTTTATTACCCTGTCCCAATTCATTTGCAGCCTATCTATGCATCCCTTGGTCACCGGCCAGGAAGCCTCCCCTTAACAGAAGCGGCTTGCGGCGAAGTGCTCTCCCTGCCCATGTTCCCGGAGTTGACGGAACAGCAGATGGAATACGTGGTCGACATGCTCACTTTGGCATTGAACGAATAAAGCAGTTAATTGAGAGAAGGTTTCTGTGGCGGAACAGGAAAGAACGCACTTTGGAGCCGACAGCGGCCGCGGGCTGGCGCTGCCTCTTCATTCCAACTTCAAGTTGATTCACCGGAATTACGGCAAGACGCTTGTCCGGATTGGCGGGCAGTATTTCCCGCGAAAGACCCTCATCCTGGCGTTCTCGGAAAGCGTACTGGTCCTGGGATCGTTGCTGGTGGCCACTATCCTGCGTTTCCACAGCTTCAATGCCATCCAGGATTTTCTTGCCGACCGGCACAACTGGTATCGCTTCATCGCGGTCACGCTGATTTGCCAGCTCGCCCTGTATTACAACGACCTTTATGACTTGCGCGCCACGCGGAGCCGCAGTGTATTGCTGATCCGCTCTCTGCAGGCAATCGGAATGGCCTTCCTGGCCCTGGCCATGCTCTATTACCTCTTTCCCTATATGCGCCTGGAAAGAGGAATCGTGGCACTGATGGCGCCGCTGGCGCTGACGCTGATGCTTGCATGGCGGGTGGCCATGAATTCCAGCAAGGGTTTTACCCGGCCCCTGGAGCGAGTGCTCATCCTGGGTACCGGCAGCGCCGCCGTCGGGCTGACGCGCGAGATCCTGAGCCGTCCGGAGTTACAGTACAAAATCGTCGGCTTCCTCGATGAAAAAGGCGAAAACATTGGCAAGCCTCTGGTGAGTCCGGGAATCATCGGCGGAATATCACAGTTGGAAGAAATTGTTGAACGGGAATGCATTGATCGGGTGGTTATTTCCCTGGGAGAGAGGCGCGGCGTTCTGCCATTTCGCGCGATGGCCGCGCTCAAGCTGCAAGGCCTGCCGATTGAAGATGCACAATCCGTTTACGAGCGTCTAACGGGGCGCATCATGATGGAGCATTTGCGGCCCAGTTCGCTGATTCTTTCCGATGGTTTTAACAAGTCGCGCTTCCTCCTGGCGGGAAAGCGCGCGGTTGATATCGTAATCTGCTCCATCCTGATTGCTCTGACCCTGCCGGTCATGTTGCTGGTCGCACTTGCCATTCTGCTGGAAGATGGAGCCCCTGTGCTTTTCCGGCAAGAGCGGATCGGCCTGGGTGGGCGCACATTCCAGATTTTAAAGTTCCGCTCCATGCGCCAGGGATCAGAAAAGGGCAGGCCCCGATGGACCGCCGATGGCGATCCGCGTATTACCACCGTCGGACGATTCATCAGAAAATTTCGTCTTGATGAACTGCCCCAGCTGATCAATATTTTGCGGGGAGAGATGAGCCTGATCGGCCCTCGACCCGAGGTCCCATATTTCTGTGAGTTGCTGGAAAAGGAAATTCCCTTCTTCAATCAACGCTGCGTGGTGCGTCCGGGTCTGACAGGATGGGCCCAGGTGAAATATCAATACGGCGCCACTTTGGAAGAAGCCAAGACCAAATTCGAGTTTGATCTGTTTTACATAAAACACCTTTCGCTCATGCTGGACCTCGCCATCATTTTCGAGACTGCAAAAGTTGTGCTGTGGGGCCGCGGCGCCAAATAGCCTTCTTTCCTGGGTAGGAAGTTCAGCCGCCCCTTTGGGGCCTAAGTCCCACAAAGTCATGGGGTTTGAGCTGGCTTGCACACGTAAGTACCTTGCGTGCGTACCGAGGTACGTAGCCTTCTGGCAAAAATGGGAAGCCGGTAGTGAAGCAAGTGCAAGAGTTTTCACATAGCGCATCGGGATGTTTAAGGAAGCAGGGAAAGGCTTTATATATCAATGGGTTACGACCACTTCGCAGTCTGGCAGAATGGTATGCCGCATGCAAAAACAATGAGTGGATTTTCAGAAAGAACCTAATATATGAACCAGTTTGTTGATTGGCCGGATTTTAGCTACCGTCGTCCTCACATCGTGAGGGTGATGGTAGTGGCAATTTTGACCCTGTGTCTTGAAGCGGGGGCGCAGACGCAAATGGCGAATGCAGCCAAGCCCGCAGCGGGCAAAGACACCCACACGAAAAGCGCGATTTCCGTGCCGCAAGAAAAGGTTGCACAACAACCGGAATACATCGTAGGCGAAGGCGATGTGCTGCACATTGATGTTTGGAAAGAAGTGGAGATTTCGCAGAATGTTGTGGTCCGTCCCGACGGCAATATCTCACTGCCCCTGGTGAATGAAATCACAGTCGCAGGACTTACTCCGCGCCAAATCCAGCAGGTGTTGACAGAGAAGCTGAAGACCATCCTGACGAACCCGCAGGTCACAGTTACGGTGGCAGATGTGCGCAGCAAGATGGTTTACATCACGGGCGAGGTAACCAAGCCCGGAGCATACTCCGTGGCTTCACCGCTCAACGTTCTTCAACTGATCGCCCGCGCGGGCGGCCTGAGCGAGTTTGCCAACCGGAAGAACATATACATCTTGCGGGGCAACGACAAGAACAATCGCCTGCACTTCAACTACAAGGAAGTGATCAAAGGGCAGAAGAGCGAACAGAACATTACCCTCCAGCCGGGAGATACGGTGGTAGTCCCATGAACTCAATGTACCGGCAGATCGCCAGACTCATCGGCTTCCTGATCTGCCTTTCCTTAGCTGCTTCAGCCGGGTGGGCACAAAGCACCGGCCAGGATTCCTGCTCCAAGCCACCGTGTACTTCCACGGCAGGCACGGAGCCGGCATCGACTGGTCCGGGCCTTCAGGCTGCCAACCAGGATCCCGAAGCTGCTCAAGCCGGAGTCTCACAAACCGGTTACCTGAATACGAGCTACACGCCTTCTTTGAATGGCGGGCCACCCATCGTGGTGCAGCAGCCAAAACACCTGCGCTTGCTGTATGCGCTCAGCAGCACCCAGGGCTATGACAGCGAGGTAGCCGGCCCATTTCAGAACATTGGATCTTACACTTCAACCTATGAGGGTTACGTGGCCGCCGCGTGGCGTTTCACCCGGAGTTATGTAATCCTGCAACAGGATTCCTCATACACTCATTTCGGGTCGTCACTAGTGCAAGGTCATGGCTTCCATGAGACCGCGCTTCTTGCCTCGGTTGACTTCGACCCGAACTTGAATTGGATTTTTGAAGCGAACAGTTCGATCGGAAATAACACCCTGACTGAACTCCTCCCCTTGCCGCAGGTCATTGTGAACGGCATAGCTGTCACATCACCCAACGCCGTGGCATCGGGGGCCAACTTGGGGTTCGTTTGGGGCACTGATGTGGCGAGCACTCTCAACTGGAAGCCGGATGTGCGCGATATTTTCAGTTTTCGCGCAGAAAACGCCAACCATCAGTTTTATGGCCTGGATCTGCATGACAACTTATCAACATTTACGCTGAGTTACATGAGAGCTCTCACCCAGAGAACCTACCTGGGTGCGTATGGTCTGACCCGACATGAGACTGGAACCATCTTCTGTGACAGCTATGGCTTTGGAGTAACCGGCAGAACGAGTCCGACCGAACGCCTCTTTCTGCAAGCGTCCGGCGGGCCTGAATTCGATTCCACCGGATGCACACGGCACCAGGGCTTTGAGCTGCACTTTGCCGCCACATACAAGATTAACCCCAAGTCCTACATTTACGCGGTGGCGGATCGTGAGTTATCGATTGGTTTCCTTCCCAACAGCACCTGGCAGGATGACGTGGGCGTGGGCTTTGCCAAGCAACTCACCCGCCGGCTCTCATGGCTGGTGGGCGGCGGATATCAAAGGGGATTCGTGATCCCCAGCCTTACGCCCTATCACGGATTTTACGAGCAGACAGAGCTGCGCCAGCGGCTCTCCAAGAGCTTCACCGTGGAAGCTACGTACCGCCGATTTGACCAGAGCATCCCGGGATTGAATGTTCACAGAAATATTGTTCTGTTCACGCTGCGCTGGTCGCCTCCAAAGCACGATGTACAAACCGCCATGTACCCGAATTCGCCTTTGAGCACGGGTTATGATCAGAGGAGCGGCCATGAAGAGTAACGAGAAGGCAGCCTATTTGCCGCAACAGATCAGTGAATACGCAGGGCTGCTGCGAAGCAAGATCTGGACGATTGGGGTAGTGACCCTGGCGCTCACCCTGGCCGCGATCACGGGCATTGCCTTTTTGCCGGACCAGTACCGCGCTACGACCACGATTCTGGTTGATCCGCAGCAGATTCCTGACCGCTATGTGACTGCAACCGTTTCGTCCGATCCGAGCGAGCGGCTCAATACCATTACCCAGCAGGTGCTCAGCGGCTCCCGCCTGGGCCAGATCATCGACGAGATGAATCTGTATGCGGATTCGAAAGGCAAGCCGCGCGAGGACGTGATTGAAAACATGCGACGGCACATCACCCTGCAAGTGAAACAGGGCTCGGCGCAGGGTTTAAGCTCCTTCACCATAACCTATGAATCCGGATCGGCTTCTGTAGCGGCGAAAGTTGCCAACAGGCTGGCCGCCAGTTTTATTGAATGGAACCTGAAGAACCGCGAGCAGCTTGCAGAAGACACGACGCGCTTCATCTCATCGCAATTAGATGAGGCAAAACAGAACCTGCAAAGCCAGGAAGCCAAGCTGCGTGAGTTCAAGATGGAGCATATAGGGCAGATGCCGGAACAGGTGCCGGCGAATCTGCAGACGCTTTCACGGCTGCAGACTGAACTGCAGACCAATTCAGATGCCTTGAACCGGCTTGAGCAAGACAAGCAATTGCTGTCCCGGTTGCCGGACCCTGCGCCAGTCGTGCCTGCCCAGATGACAGAACGGCAGCGGCTGGAGCTGGAGCAGCGCACGCTAACATCTCAGGTATGGGACCTGAAAAAGAAATACACAGACTCGCATCCGGATGTAATCGCGGCTGAGCAACGCCTGAAACAGGTGCAGGACCAGCTTAAGTCTGTTCCCTCCGATCCCGCAGCGGTAAAAGATACGTCCGCCACCGCTGTGCGCATCGAGTTGATCGAAAAGGAAGAACAGCGGCTGGCAAAGCAAAACCGTGACGTCGAATCACAGATTGCCATTTACCAGGGCAAAGTGGATTCTGTGCCCTTGCGTGAACAGGAACTGAGCGAGCTCACGCGCGATTATGAAATCTCCAAGGAGCAGTACAAGTCCTTGCTGGAGAAGACATTTTCGGCGGAGATGGCCACGGACCTGGAGAAACGGCAACAGGGAGAACGGTTTAATATTCTCGATCCTGCGCGCCCTCCAGACCACCCATTCAAGCCGAACCGCGTGAATCTGATGATGGCATCTCTCGCGGCCGCATTCTTTTTCTCGGTGGCGCTGGTGATCGTGCAGGACAACATAAACGGCGCAATCAAATCCGAACGCGAGCTCAAGGACCTGTTGCCTGCCCGGGTCATGTTTCTGGGCTCGGTTCCAACCATTGAGATCAGAGCGGAGCAGCGGCGCAAGGCATGGCTCAGGACCGTTGCTGTCGCTGTATCGGTACTTGGATGTCTGATTGTGGCAGTGATTCTATGGAAGGTGCATCCCATTTTATGAGCGCGATTCAAAATCCCGTCGCCGAACCAAGGCTTGTGTTTCAGAATAAACCTTTAGAGGCATGCAATAAGCCTGTAGCCTTGACGGTGCGCGCCCGGCAGGGAGAGAGCCGATTGGTATTTGCCTCTGATCCCGGCGGCTTCGTGGCTGAACAGTATAGGCTGATCCGGCGCCGGCTGGTGGAGCAATACCCTGATGGCGCGACTATATTGGTTACCAGTCCTGGCTCGGGCGACGGTAAAACGGTAACTTCGACGAATCTGGCCTGGTGTCTGGCAGAAGCGGGAATGCCGACCCTGCTTGCAGAAATGGATTTGCGCAATCCGTCCGTTGATAACCTGCTGGGCTACCCGTTAGAGGGGCCCGGCATCGAGGCAGTTTTGGAAGAAGGAGTCGATCCCAGGGCGGTGCTCCGGCAGGTAAACAGGATGCAGTTCTACCTGGCCACGGCGCGCAAACCCTTTGAGAACCCTGTAGACCTTCTCACCAGTCCTCTCCTCAAGGATTTTGTTGCGTGGGCAAAAGAAAATCACAAATGGGTAGTGCTGGATTCACCGCCACTGCTCACGATTTCCGATTCAATTGAGTTGAGCGCAGTAGCAGACTGCACGCTGTTGGTCGTTCGCGCGAGGGTCACCCCCCGGATCCTGGTTGAACGATCGGTTGAACTGCTCGGTCCGCGTTTGAATCAGGTCATTATGAATGATGGAACGGTGTGTTCCGACTCTTCGCACCGCTACTTCAGTTCCTCGTATCCATATGGCCCGAAAAAGAAGAAGTAAGGACTGACGAAGCCGCGGCCGTGAGACATGGCCGAGGTTTGGCAGGATGCAGCAAGGTTGTAGGAGATTTCTTAGCTTCAGCCCAGGGAGTTTGTCCGAAAACGTGCCCAGGCTCCGGCGGTGCTCCCATTCGCCGGAGTTTTGGTTTCGGCAATCTTTTTAAGAAGCGAGTTAATAACATGGATATATACGGAAAATCAATCCGGAGGGTGATCTCTTGCCTATTTGCGCTCTCCTGTACGCTGGCAGGTATCGCTGCCGCCCAGACCACCGATATTACGGTAGATGTACTGATCAATTCCACCAATACGACGGGCTACAACACCAATCCGGCATCGCCCGGCGAATATCAACGATATCCGGAGCGCTACCTGGAGAACCTACAAATTCCCTATCGGGTGATTGATGTTTCCAATACTCCGCCACCCAACCTCAGCGGCGTGCCTCTGATCATCGCGGCGCATCGCGGGCTGAACCTCAGCTTCGCATGGCAGCAGGCGATATTGTCGGCGGTAGAAGGTGGCGTGGGTTTCGTGAACCTCGATTGGGACTCTGCCATCGGCACCAATGCGCACATGCAGGCCATTTTCGGCTGCACTTCGTCAGCGCCGGGCACCGCGGGCACCAGCATCACCGTTCCGGCCACGTATTTGCCGGATGGCGCTACTCCCCACTACATCACTCAGCTCCAGCTACGCTGGCCGATCGGCAACCCGAACTCTGCAACTGGAAATATGGTCTATAACTTCCACTCGGACGACAGCGGCAATCAGGGGACAGCCACATCAACGGTGCTTTTGGGTGCAAATGGTCTGCCGCATCCTGGCGGTACAGTGCTGGCAACGATCGGCACGGACGCCTTTTGGACGGTGACCACTTTTGGCTCCGGCCACGCCGTAAATATTGGCACCTACGATTATCTGAGAGCGGACCGCTTCGGTTTTCTCATGGGGATCGATGATATTTTCTGGAGGAGCCTGGTTTGGGCCGCGAGAAAGCCATTCGTCTTCCGTGGTTATCCACGATTGTTTGCCATCCAGCAGGATGATCCCGTTGCTGGCTACGCCGAGCGAGTGGGCGACATGTTCAATACCAGTTTGACCGGGATGGGGACGACACAGACCCTCATCAACGGGACAAAGGTGACCATCGGCGGACCCTGGAGAGTGACCGGCAACATTCAGGATGCGGATTCCGATTTCAATAACGGCTCGCAGGAGCGCCAGACCATCATCAATGATCTTGCCACCGGCTTTCTCAAGGTTGGACCACATACTGTTTCCGGAGGCTCCGATGGCGATCTCTACTGGAGCGGGCCCGGCGATTCAGTTCAACTCACCGATGCTCAATGGCAAGCCAACTATAATGCCCTCCTGACCTTCCAGCAGGGTGGCGGAAGTACGGGCAGCTTCAACGGCACATCGGACATTCTGCCTTTTACCTCCCACATGATTCCGCATTTTTGGGATGTTTCCAACAACGTCGGTTTTGATCTGTGGCAACTGGGCATTCGCTATGTTACTGAGATCCAGCAGCCAGGGGTTTTTTACGAAGGCCCATGCAAAACCCCGGCCCAGCGCATGCCCGGGCTGCATCCGTTCAGGGTCTATGAGCAGCCTCCCACGAACTGTAACCCTAACGAGATCTGGTCTTTCTTCTGGGCTGACAACTTTCCCATTGGCAGCCGGAAAGGGCTGGCAGGCGAGACATTCTTCGGGTTTGCCACGCAACTCCAGGGGATGAACTACCCGAGCTTTGACGCCAAGTGGCCGCAGTCGGCGAACGGAATCTCTGCTCCCGTCGCCCTGGAAAACTGGGAAGCCTATACCTGGCGTTTCTGGTCCAGCATGGATCCAGTTCAGATTTACAACCACGATGGCGGCAGCATGGCCAACGGCACTACTCAGGAAAGGCAACAACACATTGTCAACGTATCAAACTGGGTAAGCGCCAATGGGGGACGACCTGTCTTCATGGAAGACATGGGAGCCTATCTGCACGCGCGGGTGAACTCAAATATTACAGGTGGATCGGTTACGCCCAGCACTATCACGCTGAACTTCAGCGGAAGCGCAACGGACATGAATAGTAAGCCGGTTACCACCGAAACCATGGTCTTCTTCAACAACGATAACGGAACGCAAGTGGATGTGGCCGGGTTCACGAATGGCGCAACCGTTTCGATCCCCAATACCACTCCCCCCACTCTGGCACTCAACTTGAATTCACTGGCATATCAGGCCATTACCGGCGGCGGCAATCCTGCGGCGCAAAATATTTCCGTCAGCAATACCGGTACGGGAACTCTGAGCTGGACGGCCAGCAGCAATGCATCCTGGCTCACTCTATCGCCTGCCTCCGGCACGAATGCCGGGACCATTCAAGCCTCCGTCAATATTGCCGGTTTGTCCTCCGGAACTTACAACGCCACCATTACAGTAAGCGCTCCGGGCGCCAATGGCAGCCCGGAACCGGTGGGCGTAACGCTTCTCGTGAGCAGCCCGATTCTGGGGGTAAGTCCATCCTCCATCAATTTCAATGGTTCTCCGGGACAAGGCAATCTCGTGCCTGTGCCGCTTACCATGTCCAATCTGGGAGCGGGAACGGTGAACTGGAATGCCAGCGTGAGCGCCAACACTCCGTGGTTGACGCTTTCGGCTTCCTCCGGCACCGCGCCTTCATCAACGAACGTGCAGGCCAATATCACCGGCCTTAGCGCGGGTGCTTATTCCGGCAGTATCACGGTAAGTGCGTCCGGCGCGCTGAGTTCGCCGCAGACCATTCCCGTGACCCTGAATGTAACCGGGTTGCTCATGTCTTCTACCGGGACACTGCAAGGGTGGGCCAATTCCCCACTTGGATTGGCGCAGGATTGGTCTATCGTCAGCGGCGCAATCCAGAACAACGGTGGCGGCCATACGCAGCTCTACGCTGGTGACGGCAACTGGAGTAATTATGACCTGAAGGCCGACATCAAGCTCGCTTCGCTAAGCGACTATCCAGGCGGCATTCGCGGACGGGTCAATCCCGCCAGCGGCGCTTCCTATGCTTTGTGGCTCTATCCTAACGAGGGAATTGTCAGGCTCTA
Source organism: Candidatus Angelobacter sp. (assembly GCA_035294925.1). GTDB lineage: Bacteria > Acidobacteriota > Terriglobia > Terriglobales > Acidobacteriaceae > Angelobacter. Next base: position 88,405 of record DATGJZ010000005.1, read on the forward strand.
CCGGACCGTTGCCTGGAACATCGATTCCGGCTTCACCCAGCTCGGCCAGGCGAACTTTGCCTTTGACGCCACCAAATTCCACACTTTCGAGATGTCCTTCCAGGGATCGACAATCCAGATCTTGGTGGATGGCGTTTCGCTCATGTCCGTGACGGATGGCACTCTGACCAGCGGCATGGTCGGGCTGGATGTATCGAACCGCGTGATTAACTTCCAGAACATAGTGGTCGCCAGCTCAACCCCGAGCAGCGACAGCATTTCTTCCACGCCAACGTCACTTTCGTTCTCGGCCCCGAATGGAGCCAATCCGGCGTCGCAAGCCTTGCAACTCGCCAGTTCCGGCGGAGTTCTTGCCTGGACGGCCAGCTCCAGCGCTTCCTGGCTGACTTTTTCGGCCAATTCGGGCAATACCGGGGGCTCAATCAACGTTTCCGCTAACGTATCCGGGCTGAGCAGCGGGAATTACAACGCCACCATCACCGTCTCTTCTTACGGCGCGCAAAATTCCTCTTTGAGCATCCCAGTCACGCTGTCAGTATCGGCGGCCCAGGCAGTTCTCGCCTCCACACCCACATCCCTGAACTTCTTCGGCGCCAGTTCGCTGGCCCCGGCAGGTCAGAACATAACCGTGAGCAATAGCTCGGGTGGCGCAATGAGCTGGGCTGCATCTGCGGATTCAGGCTGGCTCATCTCGACTCCATCCAGCGGGAACGCGCCGACTTTAGTTACCGTAAATCCCAACAGCGTGGGCCTGAGCGTAGGACAGTACAACGGCAACGTGATCTTGACGTCGTCGCAGGCCGGTAATAGTCCGCTTTCTGTTCCCGTCAGCCTGTATGTGGGTACGCTCTTGTTCAATGACAACTTCAGCGAAGGCAACAACGGAAATTGGCTGATGTCACCTCTGGGCCATGCGGCAGACTGGTCGGTTGCCAACGGCTTCTACAGCTATGATGGCGCGGGCGCGACCCAGACCTATACCGGCAGCCAGAGCTGGACGGACTACAGCTACTCCGCTGACTTCCAGCTCTCCAGCACCAATAACTGGCCCGGAGGCATCCGTACACGCCTGAATCTCACGACTGGAGCGGGATATGGAGTGTGGTTCTATCCCGGCAGCGGCTTTATCAGGCTGTACTCCATAGGCCAGTGGAGCATCGATTCCGGATTCTCCACCCTGGCACAGGCATCGGTGAACTTCGATACCAACGTCCACAATATTCGCGTTGATGCAAAGGGAACCACTGTTAAGGTTTTCTATGACAATGTGCTGATCATTCAGGTAACTGATTCCACGTTTACCTCCGGAGGGGTTGCTCTGGATGTATCGAACCAGCCCATCAAATATACGAATGTGCGGGTAACAAGCTATTAGGCCGTTCGTAATTGGAGTCAACGGCGGAATCTCGCGGTGCGAATTGGGAGCAGTGAAGCAATGGGAACGGCAGTGGGGGCGCACTTAGAGAATCCAAAACCGCAACAGAGCGAGCGAGTGGTCCCCAGGGCTTATGCAGCATGGCTCCTGGGGATTTTTTTGCTCACTTCGTTCTGGTTGTGGGCCGCGTTTGTTCGCGGCAGGGTCCATTCCCGCGCCTCACAATTGTTGTTGCTGCTGGTCTGCGCGGCATTGCTGGCCGGTTTTGGGTGGCTCGTTTCAGGCGCCTTGCGCCGGCGCTTTTCGCTCAGCTCTCGCGAAGGCGCGAAGATCCTGGCTTACAGTTCAAGCGCCTTTCTCCTTCTGCTTGTCTTCTTTCCTGAATACCTGATGGGAAGACCGGTGCTGGTGCGTTCCTTTTTGCTGCTGGGATTCTCGCTGCTGCTTTTTGCCTTCTATCTTGCCCTATCGCTGCGGGGAGCGGCATCTTCGATCAAGCGTCCCCAGCCGAACGTGGCCCCGGCTATTGCTCTTGTCATTTTCTGCGCCGCCTATTTTGTGCTGACCAGTTGGATCACTTTGGCCAAACTGCACGCCTTTGGCTATGTGGGGCAGGATATTGCCTACTTTACGCAATGCCTTTACACCACGCTGCACGGCCAGTTGCTCTACAGCAACATGTACCATGATCTTTTGTATGGCAAGCCGGTCACCAGCGATCTCGCCGGGCACAACCAGTTGGTCCTGTTTTTGTTTTTGCCTTTTTTCATGCTGCACAAGGCTGCCAGCACGCTGCTGATCGTCAGAAACTTCGCTATTGTCCTGTGCGCCTGGCCGGTCTACCTGATCGGACGCCGCTTTTTGTCTCCCTGGCTGGCGGCCATCGCGGCCATAGCGTTCCTGCTGCTTCCGGCCGTCCTCTACCAGAATTTTTACGACTTCGCTCCCCTCTCCCTGGCTGGGTTGCCGTTGTTGTTTGCCTTGTATTACTACCTGGAAGACAGGTTCGTGCCTTATTTGATCGCGCTGATCTGCGTGCAGATCGTGCGGGAAGACCTGGTGTTTGCCGTTTTTGGCCTGGGCTTGCTGGCGTTATGGCAACGGCGCAGCCGGCGCTGGGTAGCCATTCCCTGCGCGTTTGCCCTGGGCTGGACTTTCCTCTCGTGGAAGATTGTGTTTCCCCACTTCCTGCAGGGTGCCACGCCGGCCGTAGCCAGTTGTTTTTCTTATCTGGGCGCAAGCCCGGGCGAGATGGTTCGCAACATCATGCACCATCCGGGCATGCTGCTCTCGCACAAGAATCTGCTGTACACCAAGCAGATGGTGGATTCTTACGGCGGAGTCCTCTTCCTGCTGAATCCCGCGTGGATTATCTCTATCCCTTACATTGCGATTAATGTGCTGGCGGAGGGCGGCGGATGCAACACTGCCATGATTTACAGGCATTATTCGCTGATCCCCACGGTGTTTCTGTTCGCGTCAGTCCTGCTGGCATTAAAGAGAGTGGGAACCCGCGCGGAAGGAAAAGGGCGAAGAGCTGAAATCGCCCAGGCGGCAATCCTCCTGTTTGTGTTGATGGCCGCGCTCAGCAGCACAGTATTTGTGACCGGAACGCAGCAGTGGGACGATTTGCAATCACGTCCCTGGCATCAGGAAGCAAATCAGGTAGCCGCCATGCTGCCGCCAAATGCCTCAGCGGCTGTGCCACGATACTTGCTGCCCGCCGTCGCCAACCGGGACAGTCTTTACCAGTCTTTGCGCTTGTTGGAATATCATCATCCTGATGCCGGCTACATTGTCATCGACAAAGACTGGCAGCGCATGGCCGCTACCGAGCAATGGCGGGAGAACTACAATGCACTTTGGCATCTGCTGGAGATCAGCCCGCAATACCAGATGACCTATGATAGTCCCAATTATGTAATTTATAAGCTGTGCGATGGGTGCGCTCCCAATCTTCCCCACCGCGAGCCGATGAAGGAGATGCGTGACTGAACTGAAGACCCTATTCCGCCATGCCTCTCACTATCTGGGTGGACGCGTTTGCCTGATGCTGCTGGGTTTTGCTTCGTTTCCAGTCTTTACCCGCGTATTTTCCGTTTCCGATTACGGGATCATGAGCCTGGTGACCAAGGTGCTTCTGCTGCTCACCGTCCTGGGCAAGTTCGGGATGCAAAACTCGGTGCAGCGTTTCTATGCCGAAGAAGGCGCCTCCAAAGACGCGGCGGTGAGCCGCCGGTATTATTCCACGCTCTTTTTTGGCGCAGGAGCCACCGGCGCAGTGATGGCCGTGCTTTTCGTTCTAGGCATGCTCTTCATGCCGGCGGCCTTAGTGGAGACAAAGCTGAAACACCTGTTTCTTCTTGTGGCCGTGCTGATCATTGTGCGCAGTTTGCAGCCGACACTGATCGGATTTCTGCGGGCTCAAGGGAAAACCAAGGCCTACAACGCCACGGAAATAGCCGTTAAAGCGGTGACGGTCTTGGTGGCCTGCACTCTGTTGCTGTTGTGGAAGCGAACGCTCACGGTCTTCTTCGGCAGCATGATTGCGGTGGAAGTAGTGGGAGTGATCGGGCTGGCTTGGTATCTGGCGCGGCGTGGCCTGATCGATTTCAAGGCGGTCGATTGGCACTACTTCCGCAAAGCGGCCGTCTTTGCCTTTCCCCTGATCGGCTATGAATTGGCCAGCGTAGTGCTTGACTCCGGAGATCGCCTGCTGGTGCAGCATTACATGGGATCGCAGCCGCTGGGCTATTATTCAGCCGCTTACAACGTCTCCACGTATGTGGAAGAAGCGCTCATGGTGCCCATCAATCTGGCGCTGTTTCCTATTTATATGAAGCTGTGGGTGGAGAAAGGGAAAGCAGAAACCCAGGCATTTCTCAGCCGGAGCTTGAATGGTTTTCTGGCGCTGGCCGTGGGAGTGGCGTGCATTGTTCTATTGACCGCGCGGGACGTGATCGTGGTGCTTGCCTCCAGCAAGTTCCAGGACGCCTACAAGCTGCTTCCCGTACTGGTGATCGGCCTGCTGATTTATGCCATCCACATTTTTCTGAATGCTGCGTTGCTAATCTATAAGAAGACAGCCACCATGACCAGGCTGGTTGTCTATGCGTGCGTATTCAACATTCTGCTCAACATGGTCCTGATTCCCCGCATTGGCTTGCAGGGTGCGGCGATTGCCACGCTGGTTAGTTACCTGATTATGGTGCTGTTGATGGGCAACGTCTCACTGCGCCTGCTGCCGCTGCAGATCAGTTATGCCGGATTTGCCTTCAACCTGGCGGCTGCGGCTGGCACATTCGCCATTGTCCGTCTGGCGCAGTTTCATCATGCGTGGGTGAACGTGTTAGTTCGAGGGGCACTCGGTTTATTCATCTATGCGGCCCTGGTGTGCCTGATGAATCCGGCAGTCCGGCGCCCAGTATCAAGGTGGTTGAAACCCGCGGTAAAGGAACCGTTGGCTGAGCTGGTGATCAACTGAGATGAAACGAAGAAACGCAGACAAGAACCAGGCGGCTCCGGGCCAGATCAACCATCTGGTCACCGCCGACTCTTACCTGCCGCACTCCGGTGGTTCGAGGGTTTACTATGCCGCGCTGTACCAGCATCTGGTGGCCCAGTATCCGGACACGGTGACCCTGCTCACCAAAAAAGTTCCCGGCTGGCGCGAGTTCGATCGCGCGCAGCGCAGTGAGAACTTTCGTATCCGCCGCCGCTTCCGTCCGCTGCCCAACTGGAAGTACTCGCAGTGGCCCAAAGCGCTGCCCCAGCTTCTGCACGCCGCGGGAACGGCCCTGACCGGCCAATACGACTGCCTGCACTGTGGCGACCTGTTTCCCCAGGCACTGAACGGTGTTGCCTTGCGGGCGATGTTCAAGCTGCCGCTGCTGATTTTCTGCCACGGCGATGAGATCTCGCAGACCGACCAGCGCCGCTACCAGCCGCGCGTGCGCGATTTTATCTATCGCCATGCCGATGCCATTATTGCCGCGAACCAGTTTGCCTGCGATGGGCTCACGCGCATCGGCATTCCCGCAGAGCGCATCCACAAGCTCACGCCGGGAGTGAACTTTGAGCACTTTCAGCCGCGCGCCAGGCGAGCGGACCTCATCGAGCGCTACGGACTCGAGGGAAAGAAGGTATTACTGACTGTGGCACGGCTGGTGCCCCGCAAGGGCCACAAGATTGTCTTACAGGCGCTGCCGAAGGTTCTGGGTGAAGTTCCCGACCTTAAATATCTGATTGCAGGCGAGGGCCCGGAAAAGGAGCGCTTGCAAACTCTGGCCCGTGAGTTGGGTATACAAGATGCAGTGATCTTTGCGGGCGATGTGGCCCATGACCAGATCTGTGATTTCTACAACTTGTGTGACGTTCTTGCCATGGTGAACAAGCTCGATGCGAGCGGTGATGTGGAGAGCTTTGGCATGGTCTTTACCGAGGCCAATGCCGTAGGCAAGCCGGTGATCGGAGGCCGCTCCGGCGGGACGGCGGAAGCCATTATCCAAGGCCAGACCGGGTTTCTGGTAGATCCGGAAAGCGCTGACGATGTAGCCAACCGGCTGTTGCTGCTCCTGAAAGACTCGCAGTTAAGCAAACGTATGGGCGCTGCCGGCAGGGAACGCGTCCACTTGGAATTCAACTGGTCTACTCGCGCACGGGCTTTGCGCCAGATTACGGCCGAGATGGTCATGAGAGCGCGGGACGGCGTTCATTCCCAACCCGCAAAAGCCAAAGTATCCGCTTAGAACTCTACTTAGGACGAAGACATTCGGCATTCCATGGCGTTTGCAGGTGCTTTGGTTGACGACAAAGTCTTGCCCCTACCGCAAGCCCGATGAGATTCCTTTAAAGTCGCCCAATAACCCCGCTGGCAAGGTCCTTGATCTGCTTCTCGATTGCCGGAGTGAAAGTGCCTATAGGATCGAGATTGATATAGAAACGAACATTGCCCTTGCGGACATGGATCGCATGAGCTGCATCAAAGTAAGCTTCGTCTCCAAGGCCCTTTACCGGCGTTGGCGTGCCATAAAATTTGCTCAATCTGGCGAACAGATCTGCTGCGGCTGACGGCGATAGATCAACGTAGGCTCTGAACCAGAGCTTGCTGCCACCCTTGGATAGATAGTTGCAATCCGTTCCCGTGTTGGTGTTTGCGAAAGGACGGGGAGCGGCGCTCTTTTGTGGAGGATCGTAGGCTCGTCCTAACGTCTTGCTTACTTCAGATGCCGGTAGCAACGAGCAGAGGTCGGCGGGGGTGGCTGCCCTTGCCGAGTCAACCAAGCAGGTCACGACAAAAGTTGCAACAATCAACGATAGTTTATTCAAGTGAGCCATGTGGCGCTCCTTTTCGGCAGCCGGGCGCTGCCACCAGGTCTGGGCTGGATTCTGATCGTATCACGGGTAAGCGCGAGGCTATGATCAGGATGGCTACTCAGCCCGGAAGCCCTTCTCAGCCGGCGTTGCCGTCTTTCTTGGGCAGTACGTTGTCTAGAAATTGCGAGAGCACCTGGGCCAGGATGCGCGGATTGTCACCTTGCACCGTGTGTCCGGCCTCGCCGACCTGCGCATAGTGTCCATCTGAGAACACATTGGCCAACTTTTGCGCCTCTTCGTTGGTAAACACATCGCTTAAACCGCCCTGTACGATAAGCGTTGGACAGTTTACCCGCGAAGCCTGGCTGAAGCGCTCCTTTAAACGGTCCCGCTCCTGCTCGCGGTTCCTCGGGCCTTGCCACATCCGGAGATCGGTCTTCCTGGCCCACTTCCCGCTCGAGTTCTGGCGAAAATTGTGCAGCAGGCTGCGCCGCAACAGCCGGGGATCACGGCGCGGGTTGAACTCAATGGCCTTTTGAATCACCTGTTCCAAAGAATCCAGTTCCGCGGTTTCGGTTACAAAGTCAACAATCTTTCTCGCGCCTTTCACTAGCATGCTGGGTCCGGCATCTACCAGCACCAGGGCGGCGAGGCGGTGGCTGTGGTGGAATGCATAGTTAAAGGCGTTAAATCCACCCATGGAGTGGCCCACGAGCACAAACTGATTGAGGTCCAGGTGATCCACGAAGGCTTCAATATCTCCACGGTGAGCGTCGCCACTATAGTCACCGTCCTCAGCCCACGCGCTTTCACCGTGTCCACGCTGGTCCATGGCATGGCAGTGATATTTCTGGCGCAAGGCGAGACAAACAACGTCCCACGTGTGCGCGTTGAGGGCCGCGCCATGGAGAAAGACGATGGGCCGGCGGCCAGAGGTGCCCCAGTCCAAGTAGTGGAGCCGCATTTGCGGCGTTCCAATTTCGCGTCCTTGAGGAAGTACGATCTCCGCCTCAATGCCTGAGATTTTGGCTGCCAGCGTCAGATGCTCAAGCTCTTCTGCCGGCTCCATTGGGGACTTCCGTGTTTGTTGGCCTTGTTTCACTTGACCCCCTCTGCGGGTTTCGAGCGTTCTCAAATATAAATCATTCGCGCAAAGGTGCAATGTTCTGCAGCATTGCCTATGCAAGAGCAAGAAAGACACTTCGCGGAACTAGTTGCTCCATTCAATATCTTAAGTGGGTCTTCACCTGTCGTAGTGATAGGAAGGGAAATTGTCGCTGCTACTCTCAAGGCCCAGGCTACAAGTACGCATTCCTGCTTTAGACCGTCATCATGGACAAGTTTCTTACTCAGAACCATCTCTCGCAGTTTCTTGCTGCTCTGCAGCCGCCTGTCCGTTTTGAAGTGAGCCCGGCAGGCGGTTTGCGAGATTTTTTCCGGCAAAGAAAACTGTTGTGACCTTTCTGCCTGCTGCTATATTTGTTGCCGCCCATCAACAACCGACAGCCTTATTTTGGAGGAGAAATGGCATTTTGTGGAAAATGCGGCGCCCAATTGCATGACAACGCTACTTTCTGCGCCAATTGTGGAGCAGGGACAGGCGTGGCAGCGGCGTCACCCGCAGCCGGAACGCCCGTCGTGGCTCATCCGGCGACTCTCGCCGGCGCCCAGTCGTCTCGTGGCTTCTTCGGGGCGTTGTTTGATCTCTCCTTTACCAGCTTTGTAACCGCCAAGCTGATCAAAGTATTGTTTGTGCTGGCCATCATCGTGGTCGCTTTGGCCGCCGTAGGCTTTGTGGTGTTAGCTCAAAACCAGCCCAGCCCGGCCCCGGTGGTATCCATTATCATCGCGCCCATTGCCTTTTTTATTTACATCATTCTGGTGCGAGTGCAATTGGAGATCCTCATCGTGATTTTCCGCATGTCGGAACATCTGGCGGAGATCGCACAGCAAGGCCGGCGATAACCGGCGCTTGCTTCAGGAGTGGGCTGTGCCAGGGCACGGGTTTGTCTATAGCACCGCACGCGCGAAACCTCCTGGAAGTCTGCTGGCCCTTCTGCAACGAGCGGCGCCGCCGCAATCTTTTTGCGGTTATAATATTTCCCGATCTGGAACCAGGGATTAATGCCTTTGTGCACCGGGTCAATATTATTTTGAAAGGGAAACTTTAAAATGGCAGAGAAAAGTAACAGAGTCCTCGCCCGCAGGGGTGCTCATTTCCTTACGCCGGCCGAAATTGCGCAGGTGGGCGGCTTTGGGACCCCCATTTTCTTCACTGACACAACCACGTTCAACTCACCCACGGGAGGCATAGACCACATGTTTGACGAGAAGCAGGCATAGGGTCTTTCAAATCCGATTCATCGGCAGCACGAGACAAGTTTTGCAGGAACAAAATGCGTCAGGGCATGAATAGGACTCATGTCCTGACAAAGTAACTCCCGGTTTGCCTTACGCTCAATTTTTGAGCTATAGTTGCCGCGATGTATATCTCTCTGCACAATACCCGGGCCGCTTACCCGCTCCCGTGTCCCTTCGGGGCAGAGGGGTAGATATGCGCTAAGACAAGTCAAAATAGCCATCATCTCGAACCCGCTGCCTTCCATGACAGCGGGTTTTTTGTTTTTGAAAGGAGAAAGTTTATGACTCTAGCAGAGACCAAGGTCAAAACCGCCAGACCTGCCGGCGCCGGGAGCCAGAAGAAGCTTGCACTGCTCGGTTGCGGCAAGTTGGGCGCGATCCTGCTGCAGGCATTTCTGGAACGCGGCCTTATGAACAAAGATGAGGTCATTGCCACCGTCCAGCATGGCGATAAATGCAAGTCCCTCTCGCACGCGATGGGGGGGGTTGCTTTTTCTACTGACAATCGGGCAGCGGTGGCCGCAGCGTCCATCGTTCTGATCTGTGTAAAGCCCCAGGTAATGCCGCAACTGCTGCCTGAGATTGCATCAGCCCTCAAACCCGGCACGCTGGTAATATCGGCGGTCACGGGCGTAACCCTGCCTTTTATCCAGCAGCAGATTGGCAAACAGGTAGCGATCATTCGCGCCATGCCCAATACGCCCGCCATGGTGGGCGCGGCCATGACTGCGCTCGCCCCCGGACTCGGCACTCAGCCCGAGCAACTGGAAACCGCAAAGAGTCTATTTGAGAGCGTTGGCCGGGTTGCGGTAGTGGACGAAAAGCATATGGATGCCATCACCGCGCTCTCCGCCAGCGGACCGGCATTTGTCTTTGTCATCCTGGAATCACTGGCTGAAGCCGGGGTCAAAGTCGGCTTGCCGCGCGACCTGGCAACCACGTTGGCGGCGCAAACCCTCTTTGGCGCCGCTCAGCTTGCCTTGCAGACCGGACACCATCCTGCCCTGCTCAAGGACGCTGTGACGACTCCTGCGGGATGCACCATTGAAGGCCTGATCGAACTGGAAAAAGGCGGATTGCGCGTCACGCTCATCAACGCGGTGATTAAAACAACTCAGAGGGCACGGGAGTTGATGACGGAATGAAGTTCAGGCGAAAGTGGAGCGAAAATTCTGTATGGCCGATACGACCGTGCGGCCCAACCGCCCAACCGGAAGCACCGGCAAAGCTCACGGCGTTGTATTCTTCTCCTCTTTGGCTGATCCAAACATTTCCATCAGTAGAAATGTCCGAGCCCGTGGATCCAATGGCCAGGAGCGTAGGCTGGTGGTCGCGCGAAACAGGATCAAAGATCGGAGTAACTGCTGAACGATAACCGGATGGAGATTGTCTGCTAAGCCTCCAGGTTCTTCCACCGTCAATGGTATAAGCGGCATTTTTTTCAGAGTTTTTGGGTTGCATGTAGTCTCCGCCAACGATGACGCCGTGTCTCTTGTCCCAGAACGCGACGGAGAAGATGCCTTGTGAGGCCGCGCCGCTCAGGATCGGTGTGGTCGCAACCGTCCACGTCTTGCCCCGATTCGAGGAATGAAAGACCCGTGCCGCAGGCCCCCCGGTTCCAAACCAGACGTCTTGCTCTCCGAAGGTTGTCGTGCACGTTCCGCTGGCGGCAAACGCGCCTTCATTGGGCAAGGCCTCCGGCATTTCTTGCGGCGCCAGCGGTCTCCACGTGGAGCCGTCTGAAGTGCTGAGCAAAGGAAATTTTCCATCTACTGAATCGCTTATGGCGATGCCATGATTGCGGTCCCAAAAAGCGAAGCAATCGTAAAAGGCCTTCGGATCGTGGTTGGTGAACTGGAGTTGCCAGTGCTGGCCTCCATCCGTGGTCTTGTAAATCCGGGATTGTTCGCCGGGGCCGATGCTGAGCGCGTACGCAGTTTTATCGTCAAAACCGCGAATGTCACGGAAATCGAGCTTGCCTGCGCCCTCGATCCTGAGTTTCTCCCAATGCTGGCCGCCATCAACGGTGCGCAGGAGGGTTCCGTTGGCTCCGCTGGCCCACGCTATCAGACCGGAAACAGCGCTGATGCCCCGAAGCTGGACGTCCGTGCCGCTGTTCTGCTCCTGCCATTGCCCAAAAGCAGCCTGTATAAGGCAGAAAAACACGATGAAAAGAACGAAGGACGAAGGGATGTTAGCCTTCCGCATGGTGAAGAATCATAAATGGTGCAGGCTGCAAACCATGGCAGTTAAAGCAATCAGAAGATATAGACTGAATTACCTATTCACGTTTCATTTCTACTCATCTTAATTTTCGGTTGCGCGATTTTACTGCTGCTGGTATATTGACGATTGATGTTGTTATCCGTCTCCAACATGGCCATGCGAATCCACATCATGCGGACGTGTGTGTCATTGAGGCGGACATAGAACACGAAGATTAATTAAGCAATTATTTCGAAACCCGCTGCCTCAGGGCAGCGGGTTTCGCATTTTAGGAGCAAATCATGAGCGCGCCAGTACCCTACCAACTGAAATGCCGTGAATGCCAGACTACCTGGGGCAATCAGCCAATCTCCTTTTGCCAGAAGTGTTTTGCCCCTCTTGAGATCGCCTATGACTGGCCGCGAATTCGCGAGCAGGTGAGCAAAGACGAAATTGCCACACGCGGGACCACGCTTTGGCGGTACAAAGAACTTCTGCCCTTGCCCGAGCAGTATGATTCGTCGCTTCCTGTGGGGTTCACTCCCCTGGTGCGAGCGTCCGGCTTGGCGGACATACTCCGCAGCAAGTCCCTCTATCTGAAGAATGACTCTGTCTGTTTCCCCACGCTCAGCTTCAAGGACCGCGTGGTTGCCGTGGCACTGACCCAGGCGCAGAATTTCGGCTTCGAAGTGGTGAGTTGCTCCTCTACCGGCAACCTGGCCAATGCAGTGGCGGCGCAGGCTGCGCGGCAGGGATTCAAAGCGTGCATCTTCATTCCCGCCGACCTGGAGCCCGCCAAGGTCCTGGGCACAGGAGTTTATGGCGCCCAGATCGTCCGCATCGCCGGCAACTACGATCACGTCAACCGCCTTTGCTCACAGATTGCCGACAAGCATCGCTGGGGATTTGTGAACGTGAATCTTCGTCCCTATTACGCAGAAGGTTCCAAGACCGTGGGCTATGAGATCGCAGAACAGCTGGGCTGGCGTCTGCCGGATAACGTGGTGGTGCCTATGGCCGGAGGATCGCTGATCACCAAGATTCGCAAAGCGTTTAGCGAACTCATCGAGCTTGGTCTGGTGGAAAAGAAGGATGTGAAGTTCTTTGGCGCGCAGGCCACAGGATGCAGTCCCATCAGCACGGCGGTAAAAGCTGGCGCGCAGGAAATCACGCCACAGAAACCCGACACCATCGCCCGCTCGCTGGCCATTGGAAATCCCGCCGATGGTTTCTACGCCGCAAAAGCTATTGCGGCCAGCGGCGGTTGGGCGGAAGACGCGACTGATCCTGAGATTGTGGACGCCATCACCCTGCTGGCGGAAACGGAAGGTATCTTCACCGAGACCGCCGGCGGAGTGACTGTGGCCGCGGCCCGCAAGCTGTATGCGCAAGGACGCATCAAGCCGGACGAGGCCACCGTACTGTGCATTACCGGCAACGGATTGAAAACCACCGACGTGCTGGCCGGTAGATTTGAACTCGCCGAGCCTATCCCACCCAAGCTGAGCGCGTTCGAACAATACCTGGAAACTGAACTGGCAAAGGAGGCGCAATGAACGTAGTTGTTTCTATTCCCACGCCCTTCCGGCGGCATACAGACGGTCTGGACCATCTGGAGTGCACCGTCGGCAACCTGAATGAACTGTTTAACGCTCTGGAAACGCGCTTTCCCGAGTTGAAGCCCCACCTGCGCGACCAGGAAGGCAAGGTGCGCCGCTTCCTCAATGTTTATGTGAATGACGAAGACATCCGCTTTCTGGGAACCAACTACTCTTTTCAGGAAGGCGACGAGGTAACGCTGGTGCCGTCCATCGCAGGCGGAAGGATATGAGGTTTATGATTTGTGAATTCTGATGCGTGATTTGAAAGCAAGGCAAGCTTCTTGCGTACGCGCGCAATTTGGCTCACACGCTGATGACGCCGCTTGCCTTTCAATCGAAGATCAAAAAGATCAAGAATCACAAATCCAAAGTCGTCTTGCCTGGGAACATTCTTGCAGCCTCAAGTGTCAATTCTTCTAGCACGCAAGCTGGGAGATGCTACATGGCAATGATGCTTGGAGGCCGGGGTGGTCCCACGTCCGAAATGAATGTCACGTCGTTGATTGATGTGCTGCTGGTGCTGCTCATCATCTTCATGGTTCTTCCCCACCCTTCCTTGGGGGAAAGGGCTGTGATTCCACAACCAGGCACGGACCAGCCTCTACCTCAGCCTGAGAAGATAATCGTGATTCAGCTTAAGGAAGCCGGTGAGAACCAGCGCCCAACCCTGAAAATCAATGAGGAGGCGGTAAGCTGGGACGATCTTGGCGGCCGCTTGCGGGACGTCTACAGCTTGCGCGTGGAGAAGATCGCATTCCTGAAAGGCGATCCTGAGATTGCCTTCCAATATGTTGCCGACGTCATGGACGTGATCCACCACGCGGGAGTCACACATGTGGGACTGATGGGAAAGTAACACCGGGAAAGATTTAAGACTTGTGATTTTTGATTTTGTGATCTGACTTTGAACTACAAATCAGAAATCAAAAATCAGAAACTGACCTGGTTGCGAACGGATTCACAGAGTTCCCCCATGAAATATGTGGACTCCTGAAGCTCCCCGCTTCTCACGACTTTTCCCACAACCAGGATAGCCGGAGCGGCCACGCTTGCTAGGGATGGCAGCTCGGATAGTGACAGAAATCTGATTCGTTGCTGCGCCCGCCCCGCGTTGGAAACAACCGCACATGGCGTTGCCGCGTCCAGCCCCATGCGCAGAAGTTCGTGCGCTGTCCCGCTGTAGTCAGGGCCGGGCATGTAGATTGCATAGGTGGCTTGCTCGGGATCGAACAAGGGCCCCGAGGGTGACTGCTTGCGGCAATTGTGGGCCGTCAGAATGACCAGTGCCGAGGCTGCCCGCCGGTCGGTCAGAGTAAAGTTGCCGGCAGCCGCGGCCGAGGTCACCGCCGTAACGCCGGGAACAATTTCGAATGGTATGCCGGCTTCGCGCAGCGCATCCAGCTCTTCACCCAGCCTGCCAAATACTGCCGGGTCGCCGGACTTTAAGCGCACGACGTTGCGACTCTGCTGGGCAAATTGCACCATCAGGGCATGGATCTGCTCCTGGCTGGTTCCATGCCTCCCGCAGCGTTTGCCCACGTTGATAATCTCCGCTCCAGGCGCAATCAGGTCGAGGATCTCCTGCGGTACCAGGTCATCGTGCAACACCACCTCCGCCGCGCGCAGCAGGGAGGCTGCCCGCACGGTAAGCAGGTCTGCTGCTCCCGGCCCGGCCCCGACGATATGGACTTTGCCCTGCATCGGCTATGCGCTCTTCCTTTCCGCTGCGCTTTCTTCTTCCAGCCACTCCTCGACCGAACGCACCAGGCTGCCAACCAGCTTGTCCACTCCGCCGATCATGCTCAAGCCATCTCGCTGGTGTTCTTTTAAAACTTCTCTCAAACGTGCTGCAAGGTTTCTTCCGGTGTATGCGCCTTCCTGACTCATCGTCCTGCCTCCGTGGATGGTTTTTGGTTCGTTGCCGGCCGCGTCTCGGCCAGCAAGTGCAGAAGCTCGATTCGCCTTTGGCTGCGCGGCAACGCCTTGATGAACCCCTCGCGCATGCGCCCCAGCCAGCCGATCCAGGATTCGTATTCCGGCCCGAACTCAACTTCCAGCTTTTTGCGCACGCGCTGGGCCAAAGCCGGGCTGTTTCCTCCTGTGGAGATTGCAATCTGAAAATCTCCGCGGCTCACTACCGCTGGAGCATAGAAGTCGCAATAGCCCGGATCATCCACAGCATTGCAAAGCACGCCGGCTTGCTGCGCTTCTTCATAGATTTGGCGGTTCACGGCTTCCGAATCCGTGCAGGCGATCACCAGAAAAAATCCGGCAGCCATCCCGGCCTGATACTCTCCGGCAATGTGTTGCACCAGGCCGGCCTCTGCCCAAGCACGAATCTGGGCGCTGATTTTCGGCGCCACCACGGTTACATCCTTCGCCGAGCGAAGCACGGCATAGATCTTTTCCTCGGCAACTCTTCCGCCGCCGGCGATCAAAACCTTCCGTCCTTCGAGCTTTAAAAAAATCGGATATAGCGCCATGAATATTCGCCTTTGATTTTCAATAACTTCATTGCCAAATTACCCGATGACCCAATTCTCATCCCCTACAATCCTGCATTCACCGCTCAAAACGTCCTCAAATCTCAAAAGCCAGGCAAAAAACAAATGGCCCATCGCTTGTTCTGGCGATGGGCCTGTTTCCTAGTGACTTATAAGTTCGTTTTAGGTAGCAGCGCCTGCCAGAGACAGAGATGTGTCAGAGCAACAACACATACACGGGTTCTGGCAAACAGATTGCATAGAGGAAACCTTAATTGGTAAACAAAATCCTGTCAAGTCCGTGGCTCACGATGGGTGTGCGACATCAGAGTTGGCATTAGTTCGATTTCTTTTTTTTGTGGCCTTTTTCTTAGCGCCTATATACGCTAGGTTAAGGAGGACACTATGCCTGACTCTCTGGCTCAACTGGAAAAGCAAAGAGCGGAGCTATTGCGCCAGATCGCCGATCTGGGAGATTTCCGCCGCGGTTCTGTCACCACCACTTCCGGCAAATGCGGCAAACCCACATGTCACTGTTTCCGGCCCAACGATCCTGGCCATGGACCCAACTTCCGCCTCACCCGAAAGATTGCGGGCAAGACGGTGACAGAGACTTTTGCTTCTCCCCTCGACTTGCGCAAGGCACAGCGGGAGGTGGAAACCTTCCATCGCTTTCAAGAGCTTTGTGCCGAGCTCATTGCCCTTAACGAAAGCATCTGCGGTTTACGCCCTGTGGAACAGACCTTGACTCTGCAGGAAAAAAAACGGTCGAAGCCATCCAGCAGGAAGTCGCCTGCGAAGTAGGCCGCCTGCTGCCGATGATCTTGCACGAGCGCCGCAAGAACGGCAGGCTGGATATGGAAGCCACGGAAATGGCCCTGCGGTTGGCCATGCATCAGGTCAGCGCGGTGGCCCTGGGCCAGCTGTTGCAGTGCGATCCTCCCGGCCCCGATCAGCGGCAACAGGCTTGCTCCTGCGGTCAAACCGCACCCTATCAGGCGTTGCGCTCTCGACGCATCCTCACCGTCGTGGGCGAGGTGGAACTTGGAAGCAGAACGCGGGAGCCTGATTTTCTGTGGCGAAGATCGAGCATTTGGCTTACCGCGTGTCCGGCGTTGAATGCTTGCGGACATTGTCTCAGTAGCTCCATGAGAGGATCCGTGCGGGATTCCGTCTCCGCTATAAGCAGCTTCATTTCTCGCGTCAGTCGCTCTTTCTTATTGCAGCCGAACAAACAGCCGCCGACCTGTGCCGCAACCTGACATCTTTGACACTTCTTGCGTAGGACCGGCCTGGCGCGGCTCATCCTTTGACGCCCACCTCCCGCGTGAACGTGTACTGCATCGTGCCGTTCACCGGGCTGGGGCCCTCAACGGCTGCGGTTGCGAGCTCGGGATAGGTGGCGACATACATATCACGCACCTGTTCGACGCTGAGCCCCGGGCCTGGATCGGGCAGCTTGACTCCGTTGTAGATGAAGACGCGTGTCAGTGCTTCGACTTTCACCATGGACTAACTACCTCCTCCTCCGGCTGTCGTTGAATCATTTGCGCTGACGGCGGTCTGGGCCGTCGGCGCCGTGAACAGCGATGGCAGGGTCTCAGGTTCCTGTTTCTTTTCTTCTGCCTTCGCCGGTTCGGGTTTCTTGTTCTTGGCCTTGTCGTGCTCTTTCTTGATGCGCTCCCGCTCGTCAATTTCCTTGGTCGCTTTCTTGATCGCATCCGCCGCAGTGTCAAAGCTGTTCTGCAACCCAACATGCAGGGCGGTAAACTCCGTAAGCGTCTTGGCAAGTTGCGCGTCGATCTCATCGGGGGCGCCTGTGAGACTCAAGGGTGTAGCTAGGGCAGCAATGGCACTCTCGGGGATGGGAGCCACCTCCTTGCTGTGGCTATGCCCAATCTCCTTGTTGGCGGCTTTGTCTTTCTCAGACTTACCAGGGACGATGTTGACTCTGATCTGCTTGTCGTCAATGGCTGCCACGGTTAGAGTAAGTGGTCGGCGTTGAATCAATGGCATGAGTTCTCGAAACATGCCCTCTCCTTTCGTATTGTTCTGAAAATGCAAAGTGTTGTTGAACTGAAGCCGGAAGAATTCAGGACTGCTAGAGCGGCTGGTCACCTGCTCCTGTCAGTTCCACAGTCCACGACCTCTCGCCCGGTTCATTCCGGTTCACTTTAATCGCACAAACGTTTAGCCGGTCAGCGAGATGCCGGATATCGGAGGAAAGAGCGGCATTCAGCAGAGCAAGTAAACTCGCGCGTGGTCCACGGAAGTACTCGTTCGCGGCGTGCTGTACATCTTTCGAATGCTGGTCCCACTGTGTTTCCCAGGTATCGCCTTCATCCCAATAGGAGAAAGTCGCGTAGCAAAGGAAACTAACAACGCCGAAAGGACCCCGCAAATCATCGTTATCCCACGGGCTGCTTTGCGCGGCAACGAATAAGACTTCTCCCGGCTCATCCGATTCCACGTGGATGAAGGCCGGTAACGTCAGAAGCTGTACCGGCGGCCGCCTGCGTGACTGGCTCGCCAAATTCCAGCACGGTGATGTGGTCCAGAGCTGTTGCCAAATGCTGGACGGACTGTGTCTTGTCTTCGGCAAATGCAATGAGACAAACCACTACGGAAATTGCAATCAATACGAATGTGCGCTTAATCATGACTTGGCTACTCCTTAAAAAAACCCTGGGACCGGACTTGGTCGGTCCCAGAGCAATTAGCTATTGTTTGCTTTCTCAGCAGTTGAACCGGGTGCGAAGAAGAATTGACCGTCCTTGAACTGGAACAGAAATTTCTCCTTCGTTCCACCATGGATTTCCTCAACCAGGAAGACGCGTCCGTCCTCGTCCAGGTAGCTGGAGATGCCGGTAAGATCAGGCAGCGAGACGCGGATAGACATTCCACCCGTTTTCGCCGCCAGTTTATCGATCATCTCCTGCGGAAAGGCGTGAAACAGAATCCCCCCGCTGCCCTTGCCGCTGCATACCACCGTATGCAACGCCTGGAGCCAGCCGGCACGATTCTCTTTCTTACTGCCTGCCCACACACGCACCCAGCTGATGAAGGCCTTCATTTCCTGCTTGGCCCTATCTTCGCTTTGGCGGTGCAAGACAAACGCCTTTTGCTTGGCGAGGTATTTCGTGCGGCGGAGGTTTTTATCGGGGTTCTTGCTTTTCTTGAACTCCTCCCACTCTTCCGTCGCCTTCTCCAGTTGAACTCTCAGTTTTTCCTGGCGCTCAGAGATCTGGCCGACAATGGCTGCGTAAAGGTTATTCACAAAGCGGCACTCATCGAACATCACTCGATCGACCATCTCACCCGAGATCAGTCCTTTGAATTCACCAATGGGCAGCTTCGAGTCGAGTAAATCCTGGATCTCCTTGCGGATGTGGTTATAAAGTGTCCCAATGCGGTCGGTCCCGGCCACATCGAGGTGAATCGGTAACTCCGAAATTGCGTGGGCTGCCCGATCTGCCGCAACTGGCCCTGGACTTGTACGACCACTCCTTTGGCATTGGCGATAGCCGACGCAGGATAGATAACTTGTTGTTCAAAATTCGATGCGTCCTGCTGAATTTGATGGATCGCGTTCAAGGGCTTGGCCACGACATTCGAGAGCAAACCCGAGATGGTATTCAGGCCGGCGCTGATGATGGCGCAGCATGGGTCAAGCCCGAACTGCGCCCTGGCGCCGAACGGCACGGCGATGAGGAGAATCAGTATGGCGGACGGAAAGACCACTTTGGGACGGAACAGGTTTAGAGCCGTTGTTCTGAGACGACGAAGAAAATTTGATTTCTGCATGACGTTTCCTTCCTATTGCTGGCTTAAAATCTGCTGCACGCTCTTATTGAGGTCTTTGGTGGCTGCGCTGCTCTCTTTGATCAGCATGTTCGTGTGGGCCAGCTTCGCCGCTTCCTGCCGAAGCTGCGCGGCCAGCATCCGCTGCAGGAACGCCTGGCTCTGGAGATTCGCCGCGAGCGCCTGTGTGGTCAGCAAGGGCGCTGATCCGGGAGCGGAGGCTGCGGTTTGCTGTTCGACGGAATCGGCGACACCCAATAGCTGTTCGCTTGCCTGGTCGGAAATGACGGCGGACTTGAGCGACCCGGTGGCCATTGCATCATCGACGTCCATGACATTGCGTGTGGACGGAGAAGCATCGCTTGCCGGCGGCAGGGATTGATACACATTGGTGAATGCGCCGCCCACTTGCCCCAGATTCCTGGCTCGCTCACCTCGCAAAAGCAGCTCAAGCTGCTTGGGATTCGCCAGCGTCGCACTGTTGGTTGCGAGGCTATGCACCTGCTGTGCAAGGCTGGTGAATTGAGCTCGGACCTGGGAAACAGAGGCCTTGGTCTGGTTGATGACCGTTAGCGGCCAGAGAACCTGTTGCTGCAACTGGCGCTCTGTGTTCTGGATCGTTTGAATACCACTGAGAGCCACACCGATTCCGTTGCGGATGGTGCTGGTGATGGTGGTCAACAGCGAGATGATGTCACCCACACCTGCGCGGGCCGCCGGCGCCAACACCACTGCGAGAATGAACGACAAAATGAATGCTTGTTTCTTTGAAAGCCTATCTATCATTTTGATACTCCTTTAAGGATTTCTCCGGAGGCCTCCTCCGGCAATGCATCCATGTCCGCGAGTCCGTGCGGGAATTTCGCTGCGAGTTCCCGATAAGCTTCAATCAGCGGGACATCTGTGTGTTGGGACAACCACCACGTCCGGTACAGGCGTTCACGCGGATAGGTCGTCGCGATCCAGTACTCGATTGGGGTGGGGGTCAGGCGAATCGTGTGTGTTGTCTCCGCCTTCTCTCCAATCACGAGCAGGGCATCTGCAGACCGGCCCTTTCGTGGGGCGCTGAAATGCTTGATCTGGTTCAATGCGGTTTCATTCAGATGCAAGTGTTCCCGCAGCGCGGTTACGTCGCCTGGTTGCTGCCCGATAATCTTGGTTGCCGAGTTTTTGACAATCCCAGCACCATGCACGCGTGGCTTGGCTTCAGAGCCCACAAAATCCTCGGCTGTCTGCGAAATTCCCCAAACGCTTGCGTTCCTCTTGCGCGCGGTGCGGAAGAGTTGCACGACTTCCGGCGCCAGAACCGGTGAATCGAGCAGGAACCAGCATTCGTCGAGCACAGTGATGCTGGACCTGCCCGTTTTTCCTGAAGCCCGAGTCGCAGTAGCGTGGGCAATCAACAAACTCATCGCCGTCTCAAGGCGCGGGTCGTCGGCCAGTTGCTCAACGTTAAAGAACATCCAGGAATGGCTGAGCGAGATCGTTGTCGGCCTATCCAACAGCCGGGAGTAGATGCCTTTCTCGCCTGTCCAGGTTCGCAATTTGATGGCTGCCAGATGAGCTTCATCCATCACCCGCTGATTCTTTTCTTCGTCACGCCACTGTCCCAGTTCGTCGCGCAGATCGCCGAAAGTGGGAATGGGATTCGATGGCCGGATCGCCGTCCGCTTGTAGACCCGCAGGATGGCTTCCGTGATCAGATTGTCCAGAAGTTCGGTGTCTTCGGCAGGACTCTCGCCAAACATGTGCCGCGTGAGGTTTTTGAGGAATGCGACCTGGTCCTTGGTCGGCTGTTTTTCACCTTCAGGCAGGTCCCACGGATTGATCGTCTGATCAGTGTCGAGCGACATGGTGATCATGCGCCCGCCCATCAACTCGATCAGGGGCTTATAAGAATCGCCTCGCTCAATGATGGACACCAGCGGATTGGCCCGGGCCGCCATCGAAAGCAATAGTTGCGTCATCAGGGTTTTGCCGCCGCCGCTTTTCGCCATCGTGAGCACATTGGCGTCGCTCAAGCCGGGATCGAAGGGAGAAAACGGAATTAATTGCCGGTAAGGTGTTTCGACCAAAAACAATGGCGACCGGGGCGTCCCCTGCCAGGGCGTTTCGACCGGCAGCAGATCAACCGCATTGGAGGTGAGCAGGTCTTGCTCTCGCCGGTCCTGCTCACCCATGCCGGGGAGGGAGCTAAAGAACAGCCGTCTCTTAGCCAGTGTCTCCGCAACTGCTTTAGCCCCATTCATTCGCGCTACGGCATAGATCAACTGCTGACGGCGGTTGTTGATCAGACGCTCAGCTTCCTCATAGTCAGTGCGAGTGATTGCCGGCTTCGACGTTCGCGTGCCGATGACTACGCTCAACTTCGCCGTTTTCACGGAACTCGAGATGATGTCCTGCTGCACTCGCAGCAACTGATCCTGCGACACCTGGGCTTCGACGTTGATCCGGAATCCACCGTGACTGTCTCGCTGGGCCGCCTGCATCTTTATTCAGGCGGCTTTTGTAGGTCTTCAAGACTTTCGTCTGGTCGGGAATGGTGACCTGGGCATTGACCACAAATGGGAAATCGAGTGCAGCCAGCTCACGCAGAATTCCAGGGAAGGTGGCATCGGGTAATTCTTTGAGGCTGATGAAGGAATGGAGAATTCCGCCGACGTTCAGATGGAATTCGGTCTCGTCCAGAATGCTGACGTTGACCAGTTGCTGGCGGGCGCTGCGGTATTCGATGAAATCTTCTGCCGGAATGTGGCCGCGGGTGTCTGGTTCAAGGGGATCGAGGGCACGTTTGGCCTCAAAGAATAATTCATCGTCGGTGAGGCGGCGCGGAGCCAGCTCCGCCGCCTGCATGGTCGCCTCGATGCCCACGAGCAAGCTTTCAAACTCCGACAGTAGCTCCCTGTGCTCCTGCTCCGAACGTCGTATCGCACTTTTGGCCGAAAGGCTCAAGTTGAGTTTTTGCTTAATCGGCTTGCCGGTTACCTGATGGTGGATTCTGGGATCCCAGATGAAATAGGCATGCAACAGCGGCCGCAAATAATGGCCTTCCGTTTCCTTCCTTTGCCAATTTTCAATACGGGCTTCGTCCAGGACTGTGACCTCCGGCTCCTCTGTCTTCTTTCCAGTTCGATAGCGGTCCAAAAGTCCTCCCAGATCTTCCACGACCTCATAACGAATCTGCAGGCGCATGCTCTGCTCGGGGATCGCCTTGAGCAGCGCCTCAAGCATGGTCTTCGCGCG
The DNA here is from genome assembly GCA_035294925.1 of Candidatus Angelobacter sp. Classification (GTDB taxonomy): domain Bacteria; phylum Acidobacteriota; class Terriglobia; order Terriglobales; family Acidobacteriaceae; genus Angelobacter. The sequence continues at coordinate 110,790 of DATGJZ010000005.1, forward strand.
GTTGCGTTCCTGATCGCTCGCGAAGTATGAAGTCACTCCCCGAAGTTCGTACCCGGCCACGAATGCGCCGCTGGTCCTCACCATGACGTTGTCCAGATAATCGCGGACCGGAAGCTGTTCGCAGAGAGCAGGATCGTCACGTCTCTTTTCGTGTTGTTCTATGGTCAGCGGCATCAGTCCTTCTCCTCCTCGATGTAACTCGCGGTGATCGCCCGGTCACGCGCCAGTGCGCAATACTTCCGTGGCTTTACGTACCAGAACAAGAGGTCGCGAATGTACCCACGGGGTTTGCCGTATTTGAAAACCATGAGCAACGGCACGACGGATAGTGGCACGCCATACTGAACTAGGCCACTCAAGGGAATTCCGCCGACCGTGCCGGTCACAAAATGGCTGACTACGTTCATCAGTGCCGCCAACGCCAGCACCACAAAGAGGTCTTCAAATTCCAGCCCCATGAATGTCACCCTCTGGTGCAGGTTCCGGTTCACCGAAGTCACTTCGAGTGCCATAGCTGCCTCCTCACCGCACTCCCGCAGTGCCGTTTTGAATCCAGAATTCTGCCAGGCGCAAGATCCCCGATAATCCAAAACAGGCCAAGGCTGAAATCGCATTCCTGGCCCACGCTTCACCGATGGTCATGCGCTCCAGCAATCCGGCGAAATGCAGGACCATCATCACAACCTGAATGACCCCATAGAGCGGCAGCATTACGTTGCCCACCCAGTTGACGAGCGTCAGGATCGAAAGCCAATAGCGGTCGGGATCGCTGGCTCCGGTTTGCTGTGCAAATGTCTCTAGCAGCCGCAGCAGGCCAGAGCACATCAGAGCCGCAAATCCCGCATAAGAAAGGTGGCTGTAATGCTCCGCTTTACTGAAGCGGTAGATCGCGCCGGCCAGGAACAGGCCCGCCAGCGTGGGCATGATCACGTTCGCAACCCAGTTTGTGAGGTTCAAAATTCCAGTCGACATAAATAACCTCAACCTGCGACCATCGCCTGCACCAGCTTCCAAATAGCGGAGACGCTTAGGAATGCCAATGCCGTGAATACCAACCGTGCAAAGGGACGCTGTCGCGAGTAGTTGATGATTGCTCCCACGACGGCAAGGCCGGCCGCCTCCGGCAGAATCGTTCCGACCAGAACGCTCCACAACGACCGGAGCATGTCGGCTGTTGCCGTGGTTACTCCGCTGTTCAACCCCTGCATCGTCTGCACTGTCCCCGAAATGCTGAGCATGAAAATCGCAGCGATGATGGACCCGAGTGGGTTATGGCCTTGAGCTCCATCCAGCACTGCCTTGAGCACGAAAAATGCGGCCAGAACGGGAATCAGCTTGGCGACTACTACCTGCGAGATGAAATCAGCCACTGTCTGCTCCATGCTGGCTACCCACGGGCTGCTCACAGCCCCTGCCTGGGGCGGCAGGTTGATGCCTGCCTTGGCAAACCAGGCGAGGAACTGGGGAAGCGTGAGGAAAATCACCGTCCACAACATCCATCGCTGGAACCTGCCACCGACCTCGAAGTTCACCCCGCCTTCCTGCCGCAGCGCCAGCCCTGCCATGAGCATCGTGCACATGGCAGCCGGTACCGCCAGATCGAACAGCAACTGCAGCAGGCTGACGAGAAATGGGGGAATGCTCATGGCAATATTCCGTTACTGAACTCCACCCGTGCCGTTGTTGATCCAGAATTCGATCAGGCGCGTGAGGCCGGAGATGGCAAGCAGTCCACCTGCGGCTACCGCCCAACGTGCCACGCCTCGCCCATGGGTGTAGGCAACGATGGCCATCACCACACACAAGGCCGCGCCCACCGGCGCAATCACGTTTCCGATCCAATTGACAAGGTTGAGAAAGGCGCCTTCCGGCTGGGCTGCGGTTTGCCCCTGGACGGCCTTGTTCAACGCCGGCTGGCCCCCCAGGTTCTGGGCCTGGCACAGCGTGACCGTAAGCGGGATGAGGGTTACAACGAGAACATAGGCCAGCAGAATCTGCCGCCGATTGGCCTGAAGATTTGAGAGCGTCATAAACTTTTTCCTCCAACAAATGCTCCTTGCTTGGCTAATGGAGTGCGAGGTACGGCCCGGCTCAAAGCCTCGCCGTCTCTCGCGCCTCTTTGCGCCCAGGTAAGGAGGCAACACTGCAGGAGTCTGGCTGCCGGCACTCTTCCGAAGGTTTGCTGTGAAGTTCATGCCTTCTCGGCTGCGGCGTCATGCTTCTGCCGTGTTGCAAGCTGGAAGTTAGGACGGGTTGAAAATTCGCGCAAATCGACTTTGGGACCAAGGCCGGTTCCCTGGCTGCCGGGCTACTGCATTGTGGAAAAATGGGGAGTGGTTCTTAGAACTGGCGAGTGAGTATCAGTCGAAGCCATTGGTGGCAATCCAGGTTTCAAAGTAGATTAGCCTTCGTCAGAGGGGAAAATGGTGCCTTCTTGGGGCCGGATTGCTGAAAAACAGGCCAATTTGGCCGCTCGTTCGAGTTTTCTTAAATCTGATCACCATCTGTCCGTGGGCGACTAAAATTGCTCATTTTGCATGCAGGAATACCCTCTTCCGGACGAGCTTTGGGATCTTCATACGGGGGTCGGCTGGAGAAATGACAAAAATCGCTGATCAGAAAACAAAAGTTACATTTTTCCTGAATCGCATCAGCTCGCCACTAAAAAAAGCGAATATCTCTCGCCAAATGAGCAGCTTAGCCGCAAATCGGACGCCGTTCGAGTTTTCTTGAATCGCATCGCTGGTTGCCGACAAATCAAACTGTGATCAGAAAACAAAAGTTACATTTTTCTTGAATCGCATCAGCTTGCCTCTAAATAATGCGGATATCTCCCACCAAATGAGCAGCTTGGCGCAAATTAGGCACTCGTTCGAGTTTTCTTAAATCGCATCGGCGTTATGGGCACGGATTAGAAAAAGCGATCTGAGTACTTTCAAAGCCCAGGACGACCCGGAAGCAGATTGTCATAGTCTGATGGCCCAAAGCTGCGGCGACCGACGATCATACGCCCAATGTCGTAGAGGCTGAAAAAAGCGAAACCTTCATAGAATGGATCATCGTTTTCTCCCCAAGGATCTCCGGTCAAGAACCATTTGACGCGGTTGCGAAGGACGTGCAGATCTCGCATTGCTTCCTGTGCAGCTCGCATTGACCTGTAAGGAAGCCTTATCGTCAGCTCACATCTATCATTGTTTCCGGTCCGTTTTATCCACCAAGCAAACTCAAGTCTTTCAGGGGATAATGGCAATGCATACAGTTGCCCATATTCAAAAAAAACTGCATTTTTGGATTCCCTAATTTCTTTCTGCAAAGCGAAATCGACCTCCATTTGCCGATCCTCGGATACCGCAGCTTCGATCTCTCGTTTCCGCTCATCGGTCGGTTGCAACAACACTATGGTGTCTGGATCACGGAAGATCAGCTCAATCGGAGTATCGTCAATTTGCATGCTCCCTTCAAACAGACGTTTATAAGGGCTCCGTTTCAAGTCAGTTACGCTCTGCTCGATAGAGCGGCTTTCGAATTCCCCGAACATTACTAGCCCTTCCGGCGTTATGACGACTTCGTCCACGCGCTGGATATCTATTCCCTTAGCTTTGAGAACCTGCGATGTGTGGTCCCAAATTTGCACACCAGCAGGCCCGCGCGCGTAGGAGGGAATTTGGAGCGGAATGATAATACTGTACCGCGACGAGCGTTTTTCTGAAGAAGTATTCTCAGGTGGAGCGTAAATATATCCTAAGAGCCGGATACTGAGCTCGGGATCAATGTGTGTTATTGGTTCGCGCCTGCATCCGAGCAGTGCAAATGTCCCGACAGTTAAGCAGAACGCGATTACTAATGGTTTGAACTGCGAAATCATTGTGAAAAACTGGGTCGGTGTTCGGGAGGCGCACACAAAATACCTCTGATAGAGGTGCTCGAGCCTCATGTTTCTGCCCATGAATGGGGAGCTAGACATATTGGAAGTCGCGGTGCTTCAGTTCGGCGAAATGGCTAGTACAGAAACCAGAAATCGCAGTATTATACGCCTCTGCAGAGTCTCGTTGGAGGCAGGGGATTTTGGTTGCGGAATACTATTGGACTCGATCAGTTTTGCATCGAGGCGCGGGCACCGCAGCTCTCCAATGATTTCACTTAGGCCCCCACAGGGTTTTACAGGTACGAGTAGAAGCATGACTTTACTGCGACTAAACAAACAGGGCCGTCTGTACGTGCGTACTGCCACCGGAGGGGGAAGCACGGTTGAAAGACCCGCTCTTCGAGACGTTCTTGTCCTGATGGACACGTCGCAGGGTATGGCAGGGGAGAAGATCACGCAGGCGAAGCAAGGGGTTATCGATTTTGCCTGTTGGGCCCAGCCGCTGGGATGCGCCACTGCGCTCGCGGTCTATGGCAATCGGGCAGCGATGGTCTGTGATCCAACCCTCGATCCGGCCTCGTTGGAGAAGAAGATTGCTCGTCTGGATGCCGGGATTGTGGGCTCCGGTGCAAATTTGGCTGCTGGGTTGGAATTGGCCAACAAATTCGCCCATCTCACCGCTGTCATCCTTGTGATGGGGACGCAGCCGGATGCCCCGGCGAATGCGCTCGCCGCTGGTGAACAGCTGAGGCGCAGGGGGTTTGACATTCTCTGTGTCGGCGCCGATGTTGTCGACGTATCTTTCCTAGTGGGACTGGCCACCCGTCCGGATCTGGCCCTCAAGGTCCAAGCGCAAGACCTGCGTACATCGATCGGACAGGCCGGCCGCTTATTGTTCATAGGCTCCGACGCAACGCTTGCAGGGCCTGTGCCACGGTCGGTCCGCTTGAGCGCATATGCAGCCGTCGCGGTCTTTCTTCTCGGCTGTCTTCTGTTATATGGCATTTTGCCGCTGTCTAGGTTCGGTTTCTCATTTGATTCCGGTTCGTCCGCGGCAAAAACCATTGCAGCGTCAGATGCGATTTTCAGCACATCGTCATGGGTTTGTGGATTGACGAATGCTCATTTGTTTTGCTCCGAACTGACTCCCCGCCTTGCACGATCGCTGGGGACGAACGTAGAAAACGAGGGGTTGCGGGATTTACCGGGGGTGTTGCCGATCCTATTCGCTGGGATTGGCGGTTACATTTTATTCAAAAGGGCTAAACGCTCCTTCAGCAGTCAGTCTGCAAGGACCCTAGTGATTATCTCCGCAATGGCGTGCGCAATGACGGTAGTGTATCTATGGATCTGGGGGTTTGCCGCTGATCATGATCTATCACTCACCGTTTCCCAATTCGCGAAACCGGCGACTCAGGCGCCGGGCCTGCTGATCTGGAGCAAAAGTCTGCTTGTCCAAATTCCTCTTTGGATCGCGGCAATTTTAGCGCTCGGCAAAATACTGGCGGACGCCTGGGGCCACAAACTGATGGCCCTGCTACTCGTAGCCTGCTATGGTGTATTCTTGGGCATCGAGTTCCTCGTTTTCAGGCCCAATCCATACTCTCGCTATGCCATTCTGAGCTGGTGGCCGCTTTTATTTTCTATGGCTCTGCTGATGATGGCGTTCGGATCGTTGCGGTTGATCTTTGCGAAATCAGGTGAATTGAAATGATACTCGCCGGTGTCAGAAATCAACGAACAGCATTCGCATCATTGGTGTTATTTGTGGTGTTCTCAATGCTAGCCGGACATCCCCAAGCCCAGAATCGCTCTCCCCGGGATGACAATTCGAGGGAGCTACACGTGCCTCCGATCACAGATGATGACTCTCCGAAATCGGAACGCCGCAAGGAGGAGATCCAATCCTGGCAGATGCTGGGTGCGTGGGACCAGGTAACCAGCGCCAAACGCGCACCAGCGGAGGAACTGAAAGCACAAGGACGTTTGCCCAGCAACAGCATGAACAAGCAAGAGCGCGCCATGATTGAACTTACAAATATGGCTCAGGGCGTGAGCGAGGAGACTCTTGGTGATCGTGCTGCAGGCGTCGCTTCGCTTCTCTTGCAACTTGCTGAATACAGAATGAGCTTCGAAGAGACCCGCCACGAAGCAGAAAATTTTCTCCGATACGAAACCTTGCGGGCAAGCTTGTCGCAGAACTCGCAAGGTCTGGAGGTAGTCTTGCTCTCCGACAAGAATACCGACCTGATCACGGCAGCTGTCTCCGCTGACTACTGGAAAAACCACCATGAAGCCCTACGAGGTGAGAACGGTGTTTTTCCCGAATCCCACTATGAGGTATGGAGACCGTCGACCGACAGGTACTTTTATACCGGAGCAATTAATCCTTCCTATTTGGCGCCATTCAGAGGTTCGTATGATCGCCCGCCAGGCGTCAAAGCTGACTTGCCAGCTGTCATTACGGACCGTGAGTCTCTTCGCCAGTATTTCGAGTACAAGAACCAGCATACCTATTGGGAAGCAGTGCCAACCGAGCAGACTGAGAAAGATCAAATTCCGTACAACTCAAAGTATGACGTTCAAACTACCGTTACAACAACATACGAGGTATTGCGGCACATGCAAGAAATTGCTCTGCCTCTCAATACTTACAATACGGCAGTTCTTGGGGATTCCGGGTTTGGAAGTATCGGAGGCGTGCTGTTTGCCGGCAGTGCTCATTTTTCCGGCGATGCTCCCGACGCAATCTTCGCAGCAAAGGGCAGGCTTTATGGCCGCGTACACAGCCGTATTGTGGACTTTGAGGATATCGATCCCTCCGAGTTTGCAGTCGCGCTCCGAATGATTGCCGTCAGCAAGCAAGCTCCCGAGCTTACTATCGGGACAGAGCCCTCCGACCGGACGGGCTACCAGAAGGTGAGCTACTCACCCGGAATCTACAATTCCAGCGTTGGACGGGCCATGATGCAGGCTGATCAGAGACTCAAGGGGATAATGGCTCATATCGGATTGGGCCCTGGCGGTAGGTCCAGTGGCGCAAATCAAACATTCTTTAGTTCCTTTCCTCAACCAACCAGGGCGTTGCGCTTGTGGTTTACAAACGAAGCCGTTCTCTTTGTCGAATCGAATAAGCACTTCACTGCTCAGGCGCTCTCCCTACGGTTGCACTATGAGGAATTCCTGCGCGACCAACCGGTCAATGATCCGGATATAAACAGCTTTATCACAGAGTTTCATCGTCGAATAAAAAGCATCGTAGATGAGGTTCCAGAGTTTGGCCAATTGGAGCGCCTAGCGCGGACAACGGCTTTGGCGCGCTGGGTAGCGGTCTCTGGCGTGATAGTGGATCCTGGAATCTGGATATTGCCATTCGATTTGGTCGAGACACCCGGTTATGTCCCGGCAGCGTGCACAGGTAGCCATTCCGGCGGTATTGACCTTTCGGGCCGAAAGGGAGCCCCGCCGATCAGCCTAGGAGTGCTCGCCCCGCTCGCGATTGAAGGCATTCTTGTTGGGCGGCGAAACACAGGTGTGGGTTTGGCTCCTTACGAACTCATCCTAGCTGTTTTGCTTTCACTGCTCTCGGCTGCTCTTCTATTGCGCCTCAGGAAAGGAATGACTTACTCGAGGAGTCTCCAATTCTGGCTGAAATTCTTGCTTCTTCTTTTTCTGCTGGATCTGGCGGAGACGATGTTGATCTTTCCTTACATTTTAGGAGAATTTGACGCGGAGTTTCTTAGCGTGTTGATGATTGTCGTCTTGCCTGGAGGACTTCTAGGCTGGCTAGCTTTTTCCAAGACAGGAGTATCGAGAACAACTAGGATTCCTCGCCTTAGCATTCAATTATTGAGATGGCAAGCGGTTGGAGCCATCGGAGCGCTCTCGCTCGCATTGCTGTCAGCTGCAACTACAAGAGTCATGCTCCTTAACCGCGACATATCGCCTTTTGGTCTCCGGATGCTTAACGTCGCTGCCGCGCCAGCAGAGATCTTCTCTCGACCGTGGACATCAGGCGACCAAGCCAACTTCATGCTCAGAGTACATTTTTTACCGGCGTCGGTAGTGCGTTCGACTCAATATCGCTTTTCAATGCCCGATGAGAAACTCGGCGAGGACAGCGGCGTCTTTTTTTCGGATGGGACCATCGGTCCAGTTGGCATCGTCGAGATGCAGCGGGTCTCTGATCCCGATTTAATAACTAAAGAACCAATTTACACCGTTGATGGTCGCCCACCGTACTAGGATCACGATCAATGAAATTCTATGTCCGCTTGGCCGCGTTTGCTGAACTGCTGTTTGCAGCCAATTTTCTTTTTTGGCAGCTAATTCCCTCACGCGATACGCCTGCGGTCACACGGGACGTGATTGATAAGGTTTGGCTAGCTGTGGGACCGATAGTAGCTGTCATCGCAGTCGGTATCTTCTTTCGCCACAAAGTCGCTCGTGTTGGTGGAATCTTAGCGGCTCTAGCGTACCTTGTCATCGGCAGCTTAAACGTCTATGAATACGGTGGCACTTTCGGCGGTGGTGGACAGGCAATTGTCTTATTTGTGATCGTTTACACCATGCTGATCCAGCTCTTTGTAGCCGGAGTGCTGATCTTCGCGTGGGGCGAGAGGAATTCACAGGCGGGTGCTAGGGGCAGCCCTTGAGATGTTAAGTTAACAGTCGCCGGACCCATAGAGGCAGTGCGGTAGTGGCCGGCATATTTACCACCAGTTGTCTTTCTTGTAGAGTGTTCCGGCCATTGAACCTACCGGCCAGCCAGTCCTCTCAACCTCAAATACTAGACCCGGATACTCACCCCACAAGTCGCCGTCCGGGCTCTGAGCGAGAGTTCGCTTGATGACTCCATTGGGAAACACATCATAAACAAGACTGCAAACAAACTTATTGTTCACATATATTTGGGATTCCTTCAGCGAACGCTTTTCGTCGTAAGAATAGCGGATTTCCTTTGAAGAACCGTCATAAAATTTATAACTCCTTGCTGTCCGCAAGTCATCTTTATAGTCATCTCTGCCAAACCATCGGCCGCCGCCATCATACATATCGCTTCGACTAACGTCCCCATTAGAGTCATAGGAACGAACAAAATATGATTGGAGTTCACCAGTCCTATTGAATTGTTTTTCGGATGTGATCAAGCCAGTGGCTTCATCGAATTCCGTTTGAAAATATCTTTCATCATCAAAATAGTAACGTTCTTTTATTTGGATGCGATTCTTAGAAAAGTACCTGATGTGATGCGCCATCTTCTTGCCATCTATGGAATAGTAAACAGTCTCGACCTCACCAGGCCTGAACGTATTAAGTGAGTATCCGGTAAGAGACCCTTCGCTGGTCAGCGAGTCCGTCCTCCTTCACTACTGTCCAAATTAACTGAAGATCTACGTACTGGGCGATTGAAAATGCAAGACATACGAATGCTAGGCGCTATTTGAGCGAGGGCAGGTTGGTCTCCAGGTTTCGTGTAGGGTTATGGGATGCTGTCCAGATTATTTC
>DATGJZ010000006.1:0-156023 GCA_035294925.1 Candidatus Angelobacter sp.
TTTGAAAGCGGCTTCGAGGCGCTTTGTAGTGCTGTCGAGGGCGCGGTGGTCCAGGCATTCGTAGTCAATGCCTTCGACTTCGATGACGGCGCCGATCGCGCCGTTCTTGGTGATAAAGCACCGGTCATTAATGAAGCTGAAGACGCTGCATTGCTCCGCCAGTGCGCCGGTTTCTTTGTAGTTCTTTACAAGTCTTCGGATGTTAAGCACGGCTGTGAATCCTCCTGACCGTCGCAGGCCTGTATTTGCAGGGGTCGTATTCGGCGCGGAAGGTGCGCGACATGGCCTGAATGATGAAGACCAGCATTTTGGGATCGCGGCGGGTCGCAATCCGGGCCAGGGAAAGCAGGATGGCGAAGATCACGATAGCGCCGACAAAGCTGCTGAAAAGAACCTGGAAGCCTCCACCCGTAAACAGGGCCGTGGCGAACAAGGTCCGCTCGACCCCCATGATGGTCAGGGGCCTATTCAGCGTTTTGTAAACCGGATTGCTGCGTGTCGTGATCTCGGCCATGGCGGTTCATCCTGCTTGCTGAATGTAGGCAAAGATATTGGCTGCGCCCACGATGAGGGCCGCGCCAATGGCGAGCCTGCCGATGGATGAGTTGTCACTCTGCCTTCCGTACATGTAGCTGACGCCACAGAGCACGATGGCAATGAGGGTTATGGCTTTGCCAAAGGGGCCTGCGATGAATTGCGAGATGGAATTGAGCAGGCCCTGGCCGGGCACGTTGGATTGGAATAAGAGCAAATAGACTGCCCCGACGGCTTGGTGTGAAACTGACTGAATGAGGTTCATGTGTTTTGACTCCTTTTTCTTGGTACCGTTCAACTGTTTCTTAAAATCCTTTAATGATTGGCGCGTTCGGCGTTGCCGATTCCTTTCGGTCAACGCTGATTCGAACTTCATAAAGCTATTGCTATTTTGCTTTTCAGATGCATGTTTCTATTGGGTTTGATCAACTCCTTTCTTTTCCATGGGCGATTCATGAACTTTGTCCTTACACTCGGTTAGCCGGCCATAGCCTCAAGTTCGTCTAGCTGACAGAGATAGGCCGCAAAAACTTTGAATACGAACGTTCTGTTGGAGCGTCGAATGTTCAAGGTGTTGCTAACTATGCAGTCGGGTTCCCTGGTCTCACTCCCCAGCTTCCGTAAGCTTCGGTTAGCGATCACTGTAAGTAACACCGCAGCTAGATCGCCAAAACTCGCTAGCTTGTCATCTCCTTTCTCAGGCCATAAACGTTGCCGAGTTGTGCGGCTAGCTGCGGTGTCTATTGCATCTGACGCCAAAGTTATAAGGAGGTTTCGGTCCCGTTGGCGAAATCAGGAAACTTCGGGAAAGAAATGGAAAGATCATGAATCAGTACGACAAACTAGACCACGAACATCGAACCTGGGATTTGAAAGAGACAGCCGCTTTTCTCGGGTACAACCCCAAACACTTCTGGACACTCGTCCGAGAAGGAAAGTTGGATGGATGCTGGATGAAAGTGAAAGGGAAATATCAGTTCTGTCCAGTCAAGGTAAAGGAGCTGATGGAAAAAGGCTTCAACGGCAACGGCGGTTCGCCAAAAGCAGCATCCAATGGGCCGCCAGAAAAGGAGCACGATGGAACAGCAGCCTAGTTAATCGAAGCAGCAATGGCAACGCGAAGGGAACAGATATAGATTCAACTCGATGGCGCTGAAAAGCGTGGCTAGAAAAACATGCCGCCAGTAGTAGCGAGCACTCGGGACAGAGTGACTCTACTTCCAAAAGGCGGCCAGAAAGGGCGGTGACAATTTGTTGACAAACTCTTAGCAATTCTAAACATAAGCAGACAATAGGTCGATCTTGTCTGCCAAGAGCACCGAGCGCCTGTTCCCTCTTGAGGCTGAGAGAATTAACAGGGCTTTTGCTGGACGGCAACAAGCAAAGGCTCTATCCCACTACCTTCCAGATCATTTGGGAAATCGCTCATGGCCGCAATCGTTGCCTGTAAGTCGATTGTGGCTACCTCGGTGCTCGTTTAGTTATTGCCGACTTTCCTTATTTTTCCTGTTCTTTCCATATCAGTCCACATTTAGCTTTGACCTCAGCGACTAACCCAATTCTAGAGCGTCAGTATCTGGTGCAACGGTACGTTTTGGTTGTCGTCCGTTGCAGAAGGATATTTTATGAACTCTAGGCTACCAAGCAATTCTTCTCAGAGACCCCAAGCTATACGTGATGGGGCGAATAAGCCTGTGCGGGGTATCGGCGAGTGTGAGCCTCTATTGGATTCGACGGAAGCGGCGCAACTGTTACGCATTCATCCCAAGACCCTACAGAGAATGGCGCGCAAGGGAGAAATTCCGGCCATGCAAATCGGAAAGCTATGGCGGTTCTCATCGTCGGCCTTGCTGTTGTGGCAACAGGAGAAGCTGGCGGGATGAGGTTGCTCCACAAGAGCGGATTTAGGGCGAATGTAATGCGAAGAAAAGTCTGGATTCTGTGCTTCACTTGGGGTAATCTTCCATTGGCCACTCGTGCCCGTAAAAACGAAAGGAACAACTCCTTTGTTTAAGCGGACACGATATCAATACGGAAGTTTGCGACTGAAGAAGCGCAGAACTGGCCCGGATGCGTGGGAGTTTCGGTACTACGAGGATGATTCACAAAGCCGCCGTGAGCGGAAATATGTGACCATCGGAACGAAGAATGAATATCCCACGGAAAGTGATGCGAGAAGAGCCGTCCAGTCTCTGCTGCTTAAACTCAATTGTGGTGCTCCACGGGCTGAATTGGAAATCCCGAATTTCGGCACTCTGATCGACAAATTTGTGGATGAAGAAATGCCGGAGCGGTACTCGACAGCAGCCTCGTACAAATCGGTAATCAGTACGTACTTGCGACCGAAGTGGAGCGATTATCCTTTGGACCGCTTCAAGCCTATGGCAATCGAACAATGGTTAAGAAGCTTGGACCTTGCACCCAAAACCAAAGGCAACATACGAAGCCTAATGCATCTGATCTTCACCTGCGCCGAGCGGTGGTGCCTGATTGAAATGGGTAAGAATCCCGTTGCTCTGGTGCGCGTGAAGGACTGTACGAAGAGATTGAAGCGTCCGCGGATTCTGACAGTTGAGCAGCTTTGCTCGCTTACGCCATTTCTGAAGCAGCCCTTCAGGTTGATGGTGACCGTGGCCCAATGTTTGGGACTTCGGGTGAGCGAGATTTTGGCTCTGCAATGGGGCGATTTCGATTTCGAGGAAATGACACTGCTGGTCCAGAGAAGCATCGTGCACGGCAGGGTGGACGAGGTGAAAACCGAGTACTCGCGTGACCGCGTGCCTCTGGATGAGCATCTGGCGGAACTTCTCTTGGAATGGAAGGGAAAGAATGTTTTCCGAGCTGCCAACGATTGGGTCTTTTCCAATCCGGCCACTCGAAAGCCCTACCATCAGGAGGAAATCCAAAAGAGGCACCTCAAGCGGGCGGCGATTGCCGCTGGCGTGGGCGCCGATGTCGGCTGGCACACATTCCGTCACACGTACCGTTCGCTGTTGGACGAGACGGGGGCTCCGATGAAGGTGCAGCAAGAGCTTATGCGTCATGCGTCGATTCAGACCACCATGAACGTATACGGACAAGCGATGCCAGCCAGCAAAAGACTTGCGAATAGCAAGGTCGTACAGATGGTGCTCAAACCCGCCAGCCCCAAGCTGGCGGAAGCAGAAAGAGCGGCGACCTAAATGAAAACCTGCCTGTTGATTGAATGGGGGTTTTTGGGGGTTTGCCGGAACCTGCCGATTCCTCGTAACCGATTGAAAAGGTTGGTTGCGGGGGGTGGATTTGAACCACCGACCTTTGGGTTATGAGCCCAACGAGCTACCAGACTGCTCCACCCCGCACTCTGATAATAACAGACGATCGCTTTGGTTGCCAGCCAAACACTAAAGAGCCACTAACCCGGCCGCGCTTCGCGAATCTCTTTCCGTTGCGCTACGACAGGGTATACTCCACATAAAAAGGAGAATCGAAAGCATGTCCAGGAAGATCGTTTTCATAGCGTTGGTGTGCGCTTTGGCGTCAACCATTAACCGGGCTGAGGTGGCAGACTCAGGCGCAACTGGCTTTACCATCAAGATCACGACCAGCATTCACGCAGCTCCAGCGGAGGTCTACAAGAAGCTGGTGCACAACATTGGCGATTGGTGGAGTTCGCAACATACTTTTTCCGGAGATGCACACAATTTATCTATCGAAGAGCGCCCCATGGGCTGCTTTTGTGAAAAGCTGGTCAATGGCGGCGGAGTACGCCACATGGAGGTGGTCTTTTTTTCTCCCGGAAAAAGACTGGTTTTGTCTGGTGGATTGGGCCCTTTGCAAGGAATCGGCGCTGCGGGAGCAATGACGTTTAATCTTACCGCGGACAAAGACGGCACAAAGCTCGAAGTTACTTACGCTGTTACCGGCTACCTTTCCCAGGGAATGAATTCCTGGGCAGCGCCCGTCGATGGCGTGCTTACGGAACAGATCACTCGCTTCAAGAATTACGTGGAGAGCGGTAATCCCGCCGGCGCGGGCACGCCGGACAAAAAACCGCCGGCGTAGCTTAGCTGGCCACAGTTTCGAAGCTGGTAAGTCCCCGAAAAGCGCACCCAACAAGATGGCCGGCATCCCTCCCGCATCTGAATCCATGATCATAGCGCCAACCGAAAAGCGTGTGCCGGGCATCGACCTCCTTCGCGGGCTCTGCATTGTCGCCGTCGTCCTGCATCACATCAACCTCAGGATTCGCTTTAATGAGAGTTCCCTGGGCAAGCTGATTGGCCCGGCGGCAAACAGGGTCCTCTTCTGGAGCGGATATTACGGAGTGAGGGTGTTCTTCGTAATTTCCGGCTTTTTGATCGCCACCTGGTCGCTCAAGCGTTGGGGAGTCCTCAGGAACATTGGTCTTCGGCAGTTCTACCTGATGCGGTTTGCCCGGATTATGCCCTGCCTTCTGGGGCTGCTTGCGTTGTTCGCAGTTCTCGATCTCGCCGGCGTTCCGCGATTCACCATCAACCCAGAACATACTTCGCTCGCACGCGCCCTGTTCGCCGCGCTCACGTTTCATATCAACTGGCTTGAGGCCCGCACCGGCTACCTCCCGGGAGGCTGGGACGTGCTGTGGTCGCTCTCCGTGGAAGAGGTGTTTTACATCTTCTTTCCGCTGGTGTGTTTCCTGGTCAGAAAGCAACTGCTCCTGATTGCCCTGCTGTCTGGTTTTGTCATCATCGGGCCTTTCGCTCGCGTCCTTATCCACAACGATATCTGGGTTGATTACAGCTATCTCTCCTGCATGGACGGTATCGCCTTTGGGTGCCTGGCCGCCATGCTCTGCGCCAAAATCAAGTTCAGCGACAAAAGCAACCTGGCCCTTCGAATTTCAGGGATTCTCCTCTGCCTGTTGATTGATGTTTTTCGCCACACGGCGTTCAAGATCGGATTCTACAAAGCCGGCCTCGATGTGACGGTGTTGGAGATCGGCACTTGCCTGCTGGTCATCGGGCTGCAGCAGCAGTTTGAGAAAAAATCTACTCAGGCACGCACGTCCGCAGCATCCGGAGGCGGCTTCAAATCATTCTGGCGCGCTGTCACCACTTTTCCTTCAACTCTGTTCCGCTGGTTCGGCCGAAACAGCTACGAGGTCTATCTCACCCACATGCTGGTGGTGTGGCCCATGGTAATCACGTTTCAACATCTGCATCAATCCATCAACATGGCCATTTTTTGGTTTATCGCTGCCACCGCTCTCACCGGCGTCTTGGGCCACGTGGTATCACAACTTTATTCTGAGCCCCTGAATCGATCCCTGCGCAGAAAGTTCATGCCGGCAGCACCGCGCGCTGCGACTCTGCGAGCATCGTCGCAGTCTGGGTCTTATTAATAGCTTCAAGGGATGGTTGGCACTATCTTTAACGCTGTTTTAACTGGTCCAACTTTTCTGCCACCTTGGGACTGAGTTGGGAGAATTGACGCAGGCTGTTAGAATTACTGGTGTCAAGGCTCAATCATGCGGGAGTAGTTCAGTGGTAGAACGTCAGCTTCCCAAAGTTGGAGTCCCTCCTGCCATCCATTGGTTTCAATCACTTACACTCGGACACTAAGCCCTCAGTTGGATAAATCAGCGACACTCGGGCGCTAGTGTTCACCAAAGTGTTCACCAAAACACTTGCGAAGAGATTGGACCATGCCCGAAACAATCAAATGCCTCACCTTGTGGGAACCGTGGGCCTCTGCCATGGCCAAGGGCCTCAAGCACGTCGAGACACGGCCTTGGTACACGCACTATCGCGGCCCGCTTGCGATCCATGCAGCGAAGAAAAGATTTAACCCCAATAAATACTCCCCGGAATTCGCTCACCTTTGCCGCAAGGTTAATTTCTGGCCGGACAATCTTGCCTATGGCCGCCTGCTGTGCATCGTGGACCTCATCGCCTGTCATCGCACCGAGGCGTTCGTTCCGTTGGCAGATGAGAAGCCGTGGGGTAACTATGAAAATGGGCGCTTCGCCTGGGTGACCAACAATCTCCGTGTGCTCCCTATACCCCTCCAAGTCACAGGACGCCAGGGGTTATTCAACTGGCAGGTTCCAATCTTGCTTGAGGATCTGCTGTCAGAGCGAAAGGCAGAGGACAAAAGCTAGTGACCGCCGCCACCAACGTCCAGCCGATCCTCGAAAAAGGCCTGCTCCACGTGTACACGAAGGCCTGCGCCATCATGGCGGCAATCTTTGACGAGCTACAGTTAGGCCCACAGGACTGCATCCTCGTCTGCTCAGTGCTCACAGAAATGTTTACCGCAGGACTTAAAGACGGTCCTGCAGCTGTCGAAAAGTTTGATCTGGTGGCCGCGATCCGCACCCGGCTCGCACGTGGTAAAGGCCAATGAAAGACCAACGTTAACAGGAGGATTTACCGACATGAACCTTGCACAAATCGGACCAAAGAGGTGGCGTCTTCGCATCACTGTACCCAGTCCTATAAAAACTGACTACAGCGGCAAAGAGTGGACTAGCCAGCCACAAGAGTGGACTAGCTTAGACTGGACGCAACTTTGTCACCAGATTCCCGACTATGACCTTTTTCGCTGTGAGCAATGCGGGCAGGAATTCAACGTACAAGGTGCTCGCTTCCCGCCTTTTCCTCTTGAATCGTTGATGCAGTTTCACTGGGATAACAAGCACGGCCCTTTGGCCAGGAGCGTTAAACGCCTCGGCCTTACCCGAAGTCAGCAAATGGCACTGACCCACGTTCTAATGTGGTACATGAGTAAGCCCGACGAACCACAGCAATTCGAAAACTGCTCACAAGATCCAGTAGTCATAACCACAACTCAGCAACTTCTGGAATTGGTGAACTGGCCACCTGCTAAATGAAAGCCGCCGTCCTCAATATGAGCCCGCCGCACTACAACCTTGGTGCGCACAAACTCGCCAACTGGCTGCGATCCCAAGGCCACACCGTTGAAGAATTCGAGGGCAACCCCGGCCTCTTCCTGGCTGACTTCGATCTGATCTGCCTCTCCGTGATCTTTTCCTGGGACGCACCGGCCGCTCTCGATGTCGCTTTGCTCTGGAAGCATCGCGCAGAGGTCTGGGCTGGAGGGCCTGGCCTGTTCGCTCTCCGGAGCTGGTGGAAGGAGCGAGCTGGCTTCGAGTGCTCTCCCGGAATAGATCCACGCTTCGACCATCAACCGGGAAACTATCGGATGGCCTTTGCCAGTCGCGGCTGTCCGGTCGGCTGCTACTTCTGCATCGTTCCCCAATTGGAAGGCAGAACATTCAGCCTCAACTGGAACTTCCAGCCAGCACCCATTCTCTGCGATAACAACCTCTCCGCCCTGCCGATGGGATTCCAATGTCACATCGTCCGGCGATACTCGGAACGCGGAGCCGTTCGCCTTCTGGACGCAAATTCCGGCTTCGAGCCAGCCACTTTCGACTGGCAAACTTATTGTGTTTGGAAGTACGTGCTACGCGGCCCCTGGCGCTTTGCCTTTGACTATCTACCAGAAATCGGCGCGGTCCGCCGCATGATGGAGATCCTCAAGGACGAACCGAGAAAGAAAAAGCGCGTCTACGTCCTCATCGGCAACGAGCCCATGGAGAGCTGCTACGAGCGTGCAATCAAAGTCCTGGAATGGGGCGGCGAGCCATTCTGCCAACCAATCATGCGGCTGAACGTGTTGGCCAAGGATGACATCACTATCAAGTACGACTGGACCAGGCAGTCGCTCATCGACTTCGCACGGTACTTCAACCGCTTCCTCTGGAAATACGTACCTCTGACCGAATATACACACCGCAAGAATCAGCCAGCACCGTTCGCTACCTCACATTTCAACTGGTGCCTGAAATGAAACCCAAAATAACTCTCCAGTTGACTATCCCTGTGCCATCGTCTAAATTATCTGCCTCATTTATGGACGGTTATAGACGGCGACTGAGAGAGCGACTATCCCATTTACTGTCCCAGTGTTCTTGGTGTATAGTTTTGCTCCTACCCCTAGTCGAGTCCAACAGGCCCCAGTCCAAAAGGAATATGCCACTTCCACAAGTGAATCACGTAAACTGGCCCCGTGGAGGAACGTATGAAACGTTTGCATTTCCTTTTGGTTCTGTGTGTCGTACTCGGTTCGGCCATAGGGGTGGGCGCGCCAGTAGTTGCTCAGGGTTGCTGCGGAAACCCGCCGTGTCCCCCTCTTTGCAACGTCCCAAAATAGCAATCTCTTACCTTGGGCTGCTTCTCGCGCGCCAATCTCGATCGCACGGAGGCAGCCCATGAAACTTCATCTCTCCACACTCGAATATGCAATATGGTTCAGCGCAGCACTCTTACACGCCACCCTTGGTGTCGTTATCACAGTACGCGGCGTCCATCGCCGCCTGCCGTTCTTTGCTACGCAGATCTATTTCTGCCTGGCAAGCAACATCGTCTGCTACCTCCTGGCGCAAAAAGCTTCACTGCTCACATACGCCTTCGCTAACTTCGGCAGCACCATCATTGTCGATGCCCTCTACGGATGTTTCCTCTGGAGAGAGGTTTACCTAACCACCTTCGGGCCTCGAATGTTCCTGCCCGCCTGGGTGCCATATCGATTCTTCGTCTATACCAGCGGCCTCTATGCAGCAGTCCTCGTTACAGGCGTCCTGCTGCCGGCACCGTGGCTCGGATCGGCGCTTGCGGCCATGGCCTTCCTCACGCGTTCTCTGCTGGGGATTATGGCTGCGGTGTGCATCGTTTTAATTTTCTATTCGGTGCGGCTTGGCATTTCCTGGCGCCGGGACACTCTGATTCTCACCGCAGGCCTGCTGTTTTCAACGGCAACGGAATTGGCTGCCGCTTACTCTCGATACTTCGTCTCTGCCGAGGCGGTGCCGGTCCTCCGCCAAATTTCAAGCTTTTCCTACCTCGTAACCTTGGCTCTCTGGATGTGGGGAGTGTCCACACAGAGAGTTGAATCTGAAGCCGCTACCCCGGAAATGCTACGCCAGATCGACGGGGAGCTTGACCGCTCGGCAGAATCTGCCAGCGCATGGATTTCTCTCAGGGAGCCACACTCATGACACAGGATCGTGCCACTCTACCCCAGCTGCTGTCGAAATTAGCCGCCATTCAACTCCGTTTCCCCGGGCCCAAGGACAAGGCCGATGCTTGGAAGCCGGCGCTCACGGCCGTATCCGCGAAATGCCAGCTCATCATCCAATTTACGGATACTCAAATTCCACTGTTCAAAGAAAGCAACGAGCTTTATAGCGCCATCGCTGAGGCCCGTAAACGGGCTATAGAGCTTCGTCTGCTCTGCCGGCAGACCATTAGGGTCAAAAACCCCATCGCGCTGGCTAAACGCCTTGGAGACATCCGCATGGGATATTCTGAACTGGGCTCAAATCTCAGTTCCATCTGCCTTCTTACCGAACCGTCCCTGGCCCCGACTGTTGAACTGGTACTGGTGACGGCATAAGAGGCACCTAGCGGACTGGACAGTTAAGAGAATTCTAATCTATAAATCTACCTGCATTGGTGGTAATCTCTAGTGAAAGTGAAATTGCCCAGATATGAGTGCAAAGCAAGCCCAAGCCCAAGGCATCGCTAGCGTAATCCGGGAAACCGAGGAGTCTGTTGAGATCCAGATACGTCGCGCTGAAAGCTTCCTCCAAATATCACGCCGCTACCTTGACGACCTGCGCCGTTTGGATAACCGCCCCATAAACTCCAGCAGCACCCGACATCTCAGCCCGAAGGCCCCCATTATTGATTTTGTGCTGGACTTTTTGGAGGAGCAAGGGTCCCCACAGTCGGATGAGACCATAATCCAAAATATGATTTCGCGAGGGGTCAATGCCGGCCTCTGGGACCAGCGACAGCAGATTAAGAAATCGCTGGACTACCACCTGCTCAGCGAGAAGGAGAAGTCAAAAAAGTGGAAACACGTCAAAGCAAAGCCACCAAAGCTAATGCGCTTCGGCGACCTTATCGGCAAAGCAGAGTGGAAAAAAGAGGATAAGTCCCCGGGAGAGAAGAAGTGAAGAAGAAACCCCTGGTTGGTCAACGAGTGTACGTTTTCACGAAAAGCCGCGAAGTTCGTGGAAGTTGTACCATCATGGAGGTAACCGAAACGCAAGAAGGCGAATGCATAATCCGCGTGGATGAACCGCCACAAGGCATACAGCCGGGCGATATGATCGCATATAACTTGCCGACCGATACGCAACAGAAGGAAGGCCAATTCCTGAATTTAGCAAGGCACTAGCAACGCTACACCTTTCCCCGCCGCCGCAGAATGGCTCCCCTTCTCCCCATCACCAGCGGCTTTTCTTTCTCCTCGAGCTCCGCCATCTTCTCCCCGATCCAAATCATGCGGCTGGTAGCGTCCTCTTTCGGAATGTGCGCCAACATCTCCTGCACCCGCTGTTCTCTCGTCTTCATCGTCGGCTCTGGCAATGAAAGCACGATGTATTTCAGCGGGTCGCGCAGGTGATTGTCTTTGTCAACGATCTTTTCTGTTGGATTCTTCGTAAGTAACTGCTTCTCACTCAATTCCGCGCGCCGGGCCCTGCGCAGCTCCCAGAGAAGATTCGGGCAGCCATTGTTATGCAGCCCATACACCGGCCGCACTATATCTTTGAGCGCCCGCGGGCAAACGATCCTGATCATCGGCTCGAAGTTATCCAGGTCAAACCAGTGCGCTAGGATGCGCTCCATGCCCGTGATTTCCGTATTGTCAGGAGCGGACTGCAGGTTCGTAATTCCAGCTTCAGCGTACAACTCTGCCAGCGCCCTAAATGAACCGTCTTCTTGCTGCTGCGTTTTATAGAACATGCTCGGATCCGCCATCACATCCGCCTGCTCAAATCCTTCCAACAGCTTCAGGTTCAGAGCATGTTGCCGCGCACTTAAGCCAGGCATGTAATACTCTCCCGTTAACCACAACCCTCCTTCATGGTCCACAGCGCCAACCAAGCCTCCTGACGGGTTTGTGCTGCCATGATCGTAACCGCCAACCTTCCGCCATGTCGGAGGAACCTCGAACCCGCTCTCCGCCTCTACGATGATCTTGTCCCCATACTTGGTGAGAACCTCGGCAAATAGGCGCTCACCGCCGCCAGCTTCGTGAATGATCTCCTGCTCCCGGTCCCACTCCTGCTGGCTCTTGTATTTCGCCCTCTCGATCACCTTCCACGTCTTGAGCTTCCCGTCCCTTGGATCCACAAACAGCTTGCCAATCGCCGGATCCCTGTCCGGATCGGCCCAGTAGTAGATCCTCAGCACCAACGTGCCATCAGCCATCCGCCGCGTGTCCACGCCACGGCAGAGCTGCTTATGATCGTCCTCTGCGGACTGCACCACGTCGGCAAACCACCCAGGACCGGCAGAGCTGAGAACGATGATCTTTTTGCAAGCAGAAATTGCGGCCGCGTAGGACCCACCGGCGTCTTCAACAAATGCTGCCTCATCCAGCAGAATCGCCCAGGGGTGATAAGACCGGACCTTGTCTTCACCGTGCGGGATGCCGATGATCCGGCTGCCATTGGCGAAATTGAGTTCCAGCCATCCCTGCTGCGAACTCGGCTTAACCAGCGGATATGCTGCCTTGATATCCGCGTCCTGCTGGTCATAGAGCGTCTTGGCGTAGTCAACCAGCTCCGCCGCTTTATCCTCAGTCTGCGATTGAAACAGGACCTCGATACCGGGCGTCGTCATGCACGCGTGCATGAGATAGCCCACGCACAGCCAGCTCATCATCAGGTCGCGTGACTTCTCAATGAAGATGACCGGCTCTCGCTGGATCTCCTTCAGCGCATAAGGGAAATATGGTTTATCGGGGAACGGACGGTGCTCGCTTGTCTCTCCGTCCGCCTTCCAGTGGGGATCCTTGGTCTTGGTGTACTTCTGTAGCCAGATGAGAGGGACCTCAATCCGGCTTTTCACCTTGGCCCGCTGGAGTTGTACCTTTATCTCGTCTTTAGAGTGCTGGTCACGCAGAACCGCGAGAGCGACTCGCTCGGTACGTGACAAGTTCCTCTTCAGTCGGAATGTGGCCATAGATAATTGCAAATTCCTGCTGCTCTTTCGTCGTGCCGCGCAGCAGTTCGTTCAGATCTAGCGTCTGGTCCACCAATAATCCCTTGATTCGTGCGAGAGCTTCCCATGCCTTAACCTGGCCGTTGATGTTGCCTTTCGTCACCATCGCCGGCAGCCGCGCGAGCTGCCGCAGTCCGGAAACAATCTCTTCGTCTGGTATGTCCTGGACGGCATCGCCCAGGCGCTCCGCGCTCTGGGCGAGAATGTAGGCTTGTTTTGCCTGGATAGCTTTGGCTACAACTGGATTGGCAAGGAGTTTTGAAGCAGCCTGCTCAGGGTGAGCGTAATTGGCGCGCCGGGCGGCGTCCGTGGCGTTCCCACGCCAACACTCAACAAACTTTAACTGCATCTCGGTAAGAAGCTCGCTGTCACCCAGATCACTAGGCAGCATGATCTCTGCCTTGGGCGCAGTTGCTGCACCTGCAGCTTCCTGCTTCTTCCTGCCGGCAGATGGCTGTGGTGTGTCCTTCTTAACCCTCTTCCGTGACGGACCTTTCCCCTTACCATCTTTTCGCTTTGCCATACTGCCTTATCGCCAGCCACTGCGCACTACGAACTGCTGAACTACCGTGTAATATGGGTGAAACCAATGACCATCACCAACACAGCAACTCGCCTGCAGCTGATCTTCATAGCTCAGGCGGCAGTCCTGATTACCCTTGGTCTCTACCTCGCCCGCGCATTCTCGACGGTGGCTGATCAACACACAGCGCTACTACTCCACGCCATCAATACTCCTGGCGCCGGCGCTGCCTGTCTCTATGTGCTGATGCAGCTGGCGGTGCCACTCATAAAAGCTGGTGCATTTGCCGCCGCCGCTCTCTGGTGGCTCTCCCGTCAACGCTCACTGCTCAAAACAACCCCATCTGCTCTGCCTGGTCCATCGGCGGAATAGGCTCGCGCTCCACGTCATCCACAAACTCCCGTGGTGGTTTCACCTTCCGCACGTGAGTAGGAAAACGCAGCCCATAATCAATGCTCGGCGGAGGTAGATCGAAATCGTCTCGCCGCCCGCGATAGCCTTTCTTGTAGGGCGCCACCCTTGCGAAGAACTCAATTTCATCGCCCGGTTCCAGCTTCAGCTCATCCAACCGCTTCCCTACGCGAAACCACAGGTGGTCTGCCACCACAGTCCCAACCTCGTCGCGTATGTTCTGAAAGAGAGCGGTCCTAATCGGATAGCCCTTAAAGCCCTTCTTCTCGCCAAAGCGCCCAAAGGTTGCGAGAAATCGCCCGCGCCGGCCGTTGCGCTCCCTAAGAATCTCCCGCATCAGTAACTCGTCCTTCGAGATCCAAACTGTTTCTTGAGCAAGATCCTGCTGATCATCATCTGCTCTTCCTCTGTGTCCGCAGCATCCAGCACTGCCTGGACTTCCTCCAGGCTGAACCGCTCCATGCCGGCTTCAAACTCATCCTTCATTGACTCGCGGATCATCCGGCCCATCTCCTGCGGCGAATAATCTCCGGAGGCCTGCCGCGCCTGCCGCTGCTCAATCCTCTCCTGCTCTTCGTCAATCGGCTGGCCATAGTGCGAGCGCTGGATCTCCAACATCTTTCGCTCTGCTGCCGACATAGCCGCTTGTTTACCCACGCGTGAGAGCCCCAGTTCGCCCAAGGCCGCACGGCCTGCTGGCTCACCTTGTTTTCGCGCCTCAAGAAATTTACCAACGCCGATTGGCGTACCTACTCCATGCACAGCCTTATCGAACATCTGCTCCCAATACGGGTCACCCGGATGGGATATCAAATGCCCCTGAAAGTCCCGGTTATGAATCGTCTCGCCAATCGCCGTCCACGGATCAGCCAACTTGCTGTACGCATAGTTGATCGGGCTCTCGCGCAACTGGAATAGATCCTTGAATGGCACCAGCGGCAGCACCCACCGGTTCGAACGGCCGTGCGAGTCGTCGGTCCCATCCCGGGGCGCAATCACATCCTTCCAGTCCTTCGGAAATTCATGAGTAAAGTAGAGCTGCAGGAGGGTATGCAGAACCGCCCCAATCAACGCCATGCCAAGAATACGCGCCATCATTGGATCCAGCCGTGGAATTGCCGTCGTACCAGGCTTCGCTGTATCGCTGCCCGTGGCCGCGTCTTTCAGGAATTTGGCGCTCTCCATGAACTCACGCGCCTGTCCCCCAATGGCCGATCCGGTGAACCGCATGTTGCCCTCAGTCCAGGCCAGGGCACGGAAGATCAGCTGCAGGGACGTTTTGAAAGTCGAATTCCAAAAGCGGTTTGACCAGTTAATCTCTCCAAAGCGATTGTCTATTTGCGTCCACACCTGCCGTGCCAAGTTCTCTCGCGTGAGCTTGCCGCTGGCCATCTCCTCAAAGCGATCGGCAAACCTCTCCCCGAGTTCCCGGAAGAACAGGCCAGCCTTAAGCCGTGGAATGTACATCTCGAACAACGGGTATTGCAGAAGCTGGTTTGCCGCGAACGGTGTCCGCAACAGCGCCCCAATGTAGTTGTGATTCGCCGCCGCCTGCATCAGACTCTCAACCGCGTGCGTGCGGTAGCCCTCGTCCATCGTCAGACGGCCGCCGCCAGTGAACAGATCGTGAATCATCTCCTGCGCTTCTGGATATTGCTTAATAAAATCCCGTCCGCGGGTGGTACGCAGGAAGCTGATTGGATCATCAATGTAGCGAACGATGCTGCCACCTTCGCGTGATAGGGTGAAAGGTGCTGCCCCGCTCTTGCTGGCAGTGATAGCGCCATCAATGATGGCTTTACCAATATCCGAGGCGCTGGCCGCTTTCCCCTTCGGAGTTATCCAGCGGTCCAGCACATGCCGTACTCCCTGGTTCCAACCGTGTTCAAACCCTCTGCCGGCTTCCGATCCCGCCGCCAGGATGCTCTCCGTAATCAGGTGGAATGGTGAGAAGCCCAGCCGCCAGGCCGTGTGCTGGTTCTTCACCCACATAATGCCGCGTCCCACCTTCGACTGCTTGAACCAGTCGTAACTCAGGAAGTTGGTGAGGATGCGATGTGCGTTCTCTTCCACCCAATACTCACCGACTTTGACCAGGCCCTCTCCGGACTGGGCCGGGAACAACACGCGAAACATCGGATCGTCCATCTGCTGATAGCCCATGGTCCGCGCCGTCGCCCAATCCCCTTCCTTGAAATACTGCGCGGTGTGGTAGATCTTCCCCTTAGCGCCAATCGTGTAAGGCTCATTCAGCCATTCATCAAACATCTGCCGCGCTGTCACAAAGCGCAGGCCCTCCACAATGCGCGCCCTGAAATGATCCACAGGGTTCGTGCTGATGAGCTTTCCGCCCGCCTGCAGACCTTCGCTCACATCTTTAAGCGTCTGCTGTTTCATGAAGGACTTAGGCCCTTCCAGCGGACGCCCGCGCAGTCCTGATTTTGCTTGCGTCTTTACCTTGCCACTGCCCGGCACTACCTCCCAGCGCGTTGGGAAATAATTCTCCTTGTCGCTTAGTGTGGGGCGATACTGCCGCTCCAATGTCCGTAGCGGCTCCAAACTCTTGCGCAAGAAGTCCAGGGCGTCATCCAGCTTCACCGTGCGTTGCAGTTGCCCTGTACGAGCGCGGTCCATGAAATCAATCTTGTCTGCATCCGGCATGCGGTCAAACATCTTCTGCAAGCCACGTACAGCTCGCTCCCAGCGGAATGCCTCTTCTTCCCGCTTGCCTTTCATCCGCATGGCCGCGTCCAGGTCCTGCGACCTCACCAAAGTTCTGGGCGCCAGGATGGCCGCACCCTTTAGAGCGATCTCGCGCAGGCCTCCAGCAACCTCCTTTGCCACCGGCGCCACGTCCTGCGTGTAGAAGTTCTGGATGCTCTTGATCGGAATCGGCAACGCCATCCGCAAGGTGCCGGGCTCAAATCCGGTGGTGTCAGGAGGCTCCTTCTTTGTTCCGGTATTTAACTTGTCGTAGTGCTCCTGTAATCGTTGACTGTACGAACCAATGGTCTCTCCAGGCGTGCGCGATGGCTCTGCTGCCATCCGCGCCTCAATGGTGTCTTCATCCGGTTTGGCCTCAGACGCAGAAAAGCCGCCCGATTCTGGGCGGCTTGTAGGAGCAAGATTTTGTGGCGGGCTCCCAGGTGGTGACGGACTCGCCGTTGTTGTCCCTTGTTTCAACTGCTGATCTATCTGTCCGATCTTCTCCTTGATGTCCTGGCGGAAATTGAAACTCTGGTTCAGTTCCCGGAGCTGTGGCGGCGTCGTATGATTCCGTACCCTCTCTCCCGGAATCGGCTTTCCATTCTTGTCGACGGCGATCACATCCACACTCCACCGGTTGTTAGGATAGACCGCGCTGGTCGCAGGATGAAACTCTACCACCTGGTCGCGGCCACCACCGTAACTCGGCACAAACATGCCGGGCTTGTAGTACTGCGCAATCTCCTTGTCCGTGGGAGGAGCTTTGAGTTTCCGTTGGAGTACCAGCCGTTGCTTCTCCAAACTCTGCTTGAGCGTGTCGGCAATATCGACGCTGGGCCTGACCGCAGCTCCCATCTTCAGAGCTTCCGTTCCCTCTGGCGTCCTGGCAAACCGTCCACCGTCTGCCTCTGGATCCTCAATCCGATTCAACCACCCGCGCTTCACTAAACGGGCTATGGTGCTATTGGCCTCGTCCTCATGCAATCCATTCTCGACAAGATGAGTTAGAAGAGTAATTCCATCCGTCCCTCGGCCTGCAGGCGTTCTCTGCAAAACAGCGCGCTCATGCTCTGTAATTGCGTCTGTGGTCCTACGTGTCTTTTGTGGCTCAGGTTGTGACGGTTCCCCTGTTTTCTGAGGTTCGGGTGCTTCCACCTTGGCCGGGAACTCCTTCAGCACCCTCCTAATCGCCACATGTCCTTTGTCACCTTCCGGCAAGTAGTACACCGGCTGCATGCCCCGCTCGTAGATAACGCCCAGGTCCTTCAGGCGCGTGCCAACATTCGCGTTTGGCGGGATAAGCTGTACCACCTGATTGCGCGACACTCGCCCGCGCCTCACCTGGATTCCACCCTCCAGTTCGTAGCGCGTTCCGTTGTGTAACACGTCCGTCATGAGCTGGCGAGCATTGACCGTGCTTTGGTTGCCACTGATGCGCGAGAGGAGCTTTTCGATCTCATTGCCCGGAACTTCTACTCCCACCACGCGCCGGCCGCTGTCTGAATCCACAGCCGTATAAATGTTCAGGAATTGCCCGGTAGCTTCCCGGATCGGATTCCACCACCGCAGCACCGCACCGCCGATGAGATGATGTTCGACTGTCCTATGGTCTGGGGCCTGGTCATACTGCTCCTGCCACTGCTGCCGCGCTGCCGCCAGCGGCTCCTTAAGTGCGCTATGTGCATCAGCCAGCGCCTTTTGTTTCTCGGCCAGTTCCCTCTCTGCGGATCCAACCCGCTCCTGTGCCCATCGGTCGCTGGAATACTTCGCTACCGCCTGCTGTGCATACTTCAAATCGCGCTCTGCAGCATGGACGGCGATCTCAAGTTCTTCCTTCTGCGCCTTGGCCCATTCGCTGATCTCCTGATACCCGTACAGCTTGGCATTTGGGAATTTCTTCGGCTTGCCATCAGCGGGAGTCACCACATAAGAAGCCTTCTCGCTCCTGCCATCGGCATGAACGATGTCCTTGGCGTCCATCAAAAGCGCCAGCTTTCCATCCTTGCCTCGAACAACACGCGCATTTCGTGGAGCGTATTCAATCAGAGATTTTTCCAATTCCTTTGGCGAGACTCGATCCGTCTTTTCGTGCGCCTCGATTGGGTAGTAAAACGTCTGCGCCTTGGTTTGTGGATCCGTCCCGATCACCCGTTGCTCATTGACCTTGAACCGATCGCCCGGCATCGTCTTCACGCCGGTATCGAGCTTCCCATCCTCAACGGCCTGCTTAACCGTTGCCTCAAAAATGTCGTAGTAGTAGTCATACACGGCATTCTGAACATCAGGATCCAGCGCGAGGAGTCGATTCAGCAGCCGCGTGACGTTGGTACGGTCCTTCGGAGGCACTGTCATGCCGCCCGTATCTGATGGCTTCAACACACCCAGATCCGTGAGCACTTGCATGCCTTTCAGCTTCGTTCCTGGCACCGGACCATTTTTCAACAGCTGTGTATAGAAAGAGTTGGCCGCTTGCCGTCCCTGGTCCGTCTCGAAGTTGACCTTGTCCATCATTTCCGTGCCGGCGTTCGTCTTGGTCTGCCCCTTGCCCAGAGCTTCGAGCGATCCCAGCCGCCGCGCGATTGTGGAAACGAAGCGATTTTCTCCCCCAAGGTTTGATTTCATCAGCGCGTACTCGGGAGGTACTTTTTGGTTAGAGCGGTTCGTTCGGCCCAGCATCTGCATGCTTCGGTCTGCGCTCCATCCCACCTGCAGCGTGATATGGAAACGCCGCTGTTGATTGTCCACATCGTGGCCCGCGTGCAGAGAGATACCTGTACCACCAGCCGAGGAGAGGATTGCTACCCGTTTCTTACCGCCCTGGAAGGCCCGCTCCTCACTCTTGTTAATATCGTCTCGCTTCACTCCCGCGCCGCCGCGTGAAACAAATTTACCGCTGGCCTCGTCGTAACGCTCTTTGCGGCCGGTGATCTCTGCTACCTTGTTCGGTCCTCCTAACTGCTCAATCAGAATGTCCAGCGGATTCGCTGGCATCTTCAAGTTCTGTTGCAGCTCCTTCACCAGTGCATCGCGCTCCTTCACCGCAGTCGGATTAATCAGCGGGATCTCTCTTCCCTCTTCGTCCGTTATGAACGCTGGAACCTTAATCGAATTGCCGGCGCTGTCTACATCGTCCTTCCACTGTTGCGTCGGATAGTGCTCGCGGACCAGGTCCACCAACATCTCTCCCGGTCCAAAGTCGTAATCCGGAATTTCGTCGGAGTCATCGGCATCGCGGTACTTGTTCTTTTCCCGGTTCTGCGCGGCCTCGTTCGTATTCACCAGCGAGATAACCACGCTCTTGCCATTGGCCAATGCCTGATTGGACTGCTCCACCGCGGTGGGAATCTTGAGTGTGGTGAGAAGCACGTTAAAGAAACGCTGCTGGGAGGCATAGAACAGTGACATAAAACGGCTCTTAGCTCTGGCCCCGCCGTTCGTCGTGTTCATGATCGAATCTTCCACGCGCTGAGAGACCAGCCGCCACGCCTTCACCGCCGAGCGATAAAGTTCCTTCTGCTCCGGAGTGATTTCGTGCTGGATCTCGCTGTACTCGACGCCCTTGTAGCTGAGCGTCCGTGACACATACTTGCCCTGGGCCTTCAACTCTCTCGCCACCATCTCCATGGCGCTCATGCCGCCTGCACCAATTTGCGCGGCAAAGTCATTAAACCCATTCGGGAATGCTGTCCCAGGCCCCCACAGCCCCAGCCGGTCCAGGTATCCCAGATTAACTACGTCTGTCGCCGCCGTAGCAGACAGCGACACAGACCGCAGCTTTGGTACCTCCTGCATAAACGCCTTCACGATCTGCCCGATCTGAGAAGGCTCTCCGCCAGCTCCGGCCACCGCGTTCTTCAACATGTGGGATTCGTCAAAGACAACATATCCCCCCTCACCCTCATCGTTGCCCACCAGCCAGCGCTTAAGCTGCGCAATGCGCGTGTTGCCTCTTTTGTCTTCTGAGCGCATGAGCGGATAGCTCGTAAACAGCACTCCCTGATGCTCAATAGGTGCAGTTGCCGCCAACTTGCCTAACGGCTTGATATTGCGCGCCAGCTCCACCGCCCCGATGCCATTCAGGTCGCGCATGGCATCCTGCATCAGGTCCCAGTTCACGCTTACCCACACCAAGCGCCGGCGCCCTTTGCGCCAGTTGTCCCACAAGATTGCAGCCGCTTCGCGGCCCTTGCCCACTCCCGTTCCATCGCCAATTAGCGCGCTCCCGCGAAAGCCACCCGGGAGAATGATTTCATTCTGCTGGCCAGCAATACTCACTGCTTCCAGTTGCACCGCAGAGAGCTTTCCCTCTTTGATCACTGAATCGGGTAGCGCTGGCCGGTAGCTGATTTCCGGCAGGGGAACTGTCGCCATTGTCTTGGTCTCGACAATAGCTCCAGGATGGTCAGGCCCCTTTAGCGAGGGTTTGTAAGCTACATAAGCTGAGGTGTCTTCTTCTTCACGGTGGGATTCAGACTCACGCCGTTCGAGAGCTAATTCGCTCTGGGCCTCTGCCGCAGGTTGGCCGAATTGAATCTGTCGTTCTGTACGTCCATCTTGATTAGGGCCTCCAGTGCCTGGAGTGGCTCCGCCTTCAGGACGTCCTTCAAATTGAAATCCGGATTGCTGTAGTGGAACTCGTTCACTGCTCGGATTGGACTGATCTCTTCCAAGTTCTCTTCCAGGTCGCTCAGGTCCACCGGCAGGCTGTACTTCTCCACCAGTTTCTGGCTCTCGTTTGGATAAACCTCGATCGCCTGCTCCACCAACGCCTTGATTTGCTCCCAGGCCAGCTGCGGACTCACTTTGCCCAAGGCTGATTCCGCCCCGGCGTCCAGCAAGTTGTGGTCTCGTTTCTGCGACATTGCTGAGCGCATTATACGCCTCCTCCAGGGTGTCATACTCACCCTGCTTTACTGTCGCCCAGGTCCTCTCCTGCCCCGCCGTCGTCTGTGACGGTGTTGGACCGTCCTTGTCGATTACGATGATTCGCGTCGCAAAGTTGGTGCCGTACTTCTGGTATTCCTTCCCCGCAATACGCACGTTCGCGCGGATGTTGTATTTCTGGCCCAGCTTCGCAAACCATCTCGCTGCCGCAGGGTTTTGGAAGGTCGCTCCCTCATTGGGAAAACCGTTGCGGCCACCGCCGAGAATCGTCACCAGCCGCCCACCATCGGCCAAACGTTGGAGAGCAGATTCCACGTGGTTGAATCCGTAAAGGTTCCGATTCGGCGCGTCGTGAGCTTTCATCGTGCTGGCCGAAAACGGCGGATTCATCACGATCACTGTTGGCTTCACATCTCCGCCCAGGAGTGCATTGATCAACTCGCCATCGTGCGAGGTCACATGATCAAAGCCGATCATCTTCAACATCGCCTGCCGGCGCGGAGAGATTTCATTCACGTATGTCTCAGCGCCAATCGCTTTGGCCCATATCGCCAGGCCCCCGTTGCCTGCCGATGGCTCAAGTACCAGATCTTGCGGCGTCAACCCGGCCACTCTCGCTACCACATACGCCTCAGTCGGAGGAGTAGAAAACTGTTGGTTCTTAACCTGCTCATCCGTGCGGACGCTCTGCGATGGCAACCGCTCCATGATGTTGCGGAGAGTCGCCAGGGCGCCGGGTACGTCCATCTCCATCAGCTCCTTGCCGCGCTCCAACAAGAACTTGTTAACACCGCCCTCCATAGCGTCAAATGCGTCCTTGGGTGTCCACTCTCCGGAGACACGCGAGGATCCAAAAGCCTCCTCTGCCATCCGATTTAGATCGGTTACATTCCCGATAGGCCGATGCTGTTTCAGAGCTTCATAAACAGAATTGGCTAGTCTCTCTGCACCTGTTCTGGAAGAAGTGAGATCATCGGCGCTTTCCTTCTCTGCCGCAAAAAGATGCTCGTCTTGTGCTTCCTGCATCCGCTTGGCTTTTTCTAAAGCCTCTCCCGCACTCTTATGCCCCATGCTCAACATGCGGCCGGTGGCTTTCTCTTGCACTCCAAAGCTGCTCTTGTTGGCACCTTGCGGAATGATCCTAAAAAGTTTCGTTTCCACTAATCCCTGTTCTGGTCCCGAAACGGGTCTTTGTTCTTGTACACGTGCCGCCCCGGCAGGCTCAGGCTCAGGAGCGTGCTTCCCTGCGGTATCGAGTCCAGCATCTCCGGTTTTGTCCCGCTCTCCGGTCCGGAGTCCGGCTTCTTTTCTCGACTGCTTGTCTCGGTCGGCAGCGCTCTCTGCGCTGGCTTCGTCTTTTCCAACTCCATAAGAGAGTCCTGTACCTTTCTTCTCCCCGGTCTTTCCATTGGGGAGCTTTATCGTAAAAACTGCTTCGGCCAAACGGTCATTGATGCGCTTGGCCACACGCCCTACCCGCTCAGGTTCGGTCGAAAGAAACAGAAATTCATCGCCGCTTCTATGGTACGGACGGATGCTGCCGCCTGGCTCACGCGCAATCGCATCGCGAATTAAATCACCCACTGCCGGCAGCACTACTGTGTCAACTCCATAGTGGCCCAAGGCAGTGTTGAACTGTTTGAAATCGTCCAGATCGGCGTAGCCCACATGCTGGTGAGTCTGCGCCAACTCTTCCCGATCCTCCTGAAACGCCCGATAATTCGGGAGTCCAGTTTTTTCGTTTGTGAGGAGCGCCCGCGTCTTCTCCTCTGGAGTCATTTGGTCGACGCGCTTGCGCAAGTCGGAATTCTGCCGCCGCTCCGCTGGTTCCTTTTCCAGTTCATCCACATGAACAACCTCTGTGGGCTGTTCTTTGGGCTTGGCGGCCTCTTTTGGAGCTCTACCTTTCAGTTCCTTGGGATCCACATGGAATGCCGCGCCAAAAGAATCAAGTGGGCTCGGCTCCGGTCCCAGGGCGAGAGTCGCCTGTCCCGGCTTGTCCGCTTTCGCGTCCTGGGTGAACTGGTGGATGGCCTTGCGTACCACCTGCGCCGGCTCACCAAGCGTCTTGATGAGCGCGTCCACGTCCGGCGTCCGACCGCCGCCAAAGAGTGCTCCTTGCCTGAGAAAATCGCTCACGCTCAGGTGCTTCTCCGCCATGTCCGCGTGTGCCGCCAGCGCCTCCTCCAGCATTGGAAGAATGTTGTAACCATCATCACGCGTAGCCAGATAAGCAATGTCCATCAGACTGGAATCCAGCTTCGCAAGCGTGCCGGCAGGAATGCGATCCAGAAGATCTGGATCCGTGATGTACGTCCCGCGCAGTATCTTGACAACCAGATTCTTTCCGTCGTCTGTGATAGCGCCGTGGGCATCCAAGTACTGCGGCCGCTCTCGTTCACTTATGGCCCCGTCTTCCACCAGCCGCTGAATCACCTCGTTGCCGCGATCCCGCAATACTTCCCTCAACGTTGCATCTGGGCCAATCTTTTCCGCCATGTCCTGAATTGCCTTAAGCGTGGACTCGCTAACTTTTTTGGCCGCGCTCACGGCCTTCTGACTGGCAGTCAGCGCGCCAGTTTTGCTGCGGTTTAACTCGGAAGCAATGCGGTTGGCTTCCTCGATCGTTGCGGGTGGCTTGTCCAACACTCGCACCAGAGCAGGCTTCTTAAAGCCGTCAACATCTTCAGGTTCGTAACCAAATTGATGCGCGTGTTCCTTCAGCGCCTGCTGGTAAGGTGTCTGCCTCTCGCCTTTGTGCTGGGCATACATCCGCTGAATTGTCATCATCCGCGAGTTGCCACCGAGAACAACGGCCCCTGGTTCCAAAACGGGAGGCCCGTTCACAGCATCCGGATTGGTGTTTACCAGATAGTCGAACTGGAAATCATTGGTCTGATTTTCAACCCGCGCTTGAGCTTCCTTGTCACTGTGGTATGCGCGCTCCTGTACCCCAGACGGATAATCCATGTTTTTGGCGAACGTCAGAGCGTGGTGAGAGGTAATAGGCTTGTCGGCTTCGACCAACTGATAAGTAGCGGGCAGGGAGCCGTTATCCAACTTCACATTGGTCTTTGCGCCGGATATACCCGGCAATTGTTTGCCGCGAGGAAATGCCCCTTCCTCTTCTTTTGCTGCTTTAGTCCCTATGCCATTGCGCTCTTTGAACCTGTCCAGCGCCTCTGTGTTGATCTTCTTCGCTTCGGCATGGGCCTTGTCTCTGGCCGCCAGGTCTCCCGCCAGCTCCGCCTTCCGTCCATCCGTATAGTGCCGATGGCTCTCGTCTGTGACTTCCTGAACCTCACGTGGAACAATCTGAACCTCTGCGGTTGAACCATTCGGCATCTTCACTTGCACATTCGCGGACGGATACCCGGCTAAGTCCGGCCTGCCCTCCAAAAACTTGTCTTCCACCGACACCACGTCCATGTGCTTCTTCATCTCCGCAATCAACTGGTCTTTCGCCTGCGGTGAGTCGGCAGCGATCTGCGCGGCAAGATAGTCAGCGATGGTTTTTGGTGGCTTATCGTCTTGTTCCACCTTCTCGTCCACGCGCTTCATATTCTTCTGTGGACGCATCCGGTCGAAGGTGATTCCCGGAACTGAGGCGCTCAATTGCGAAAGCTGCGTTGCCAAAACGGGAGCGGCTTCCCCGGCAAGACGCTCGTTTTGCATCTCGTCGTTACTTGGCTGAACTATAGTCCGGCCAGATTCCTTGTCTTCATCCCCGATCCTTTGCACCGCCGCGTCACTGACCGGCTTCGGCGGCTGAGCTAAGGCCGCTTCGTTTTCCGGTGTCTCTTTCTTCACCATCACCAGAGGCTCTTGCCCTGGCACGAGCTGCGCTTCCTGCGCAACCTTCTCCACTGCGGGAGAGTCCTGGGTCATCTCCCGGCCCATAGGCTGCTTGTCGCCCTCTGTGCCGGAAACCGGAGCAGTAGTTGGCAAAACTCTTTCGCCCGGAGCGTCTTCCCGTAACCATTCAGGCCTGGCCAGGACTTCACGCGGTTTACTTTGCTCTGCCTTGGAAACAATTCCCTCGGCGGCCATTCGATCAATCAAATTCGCGGCGACTCCATAACCAATTCTCAGTCGTCGCTGAAGTAAGGAAGTAGAAGCTTTGCCGAAATCTACAACCAGTTTGACGGCCTGCTTATACGTGTCATCAGCGCCCGCTGCTGGCTGCTGCTGAGGCGTTTGCGCTACGGATGGGGTTTGAGTACCTTCCGGCCCAGCAGCCCCCGTCTGTGGGCCATTTTTACCGTCAACTACCCCCTCAACTGGAATTGTTCCACGTGGAACAATTGGTGTAGTTTCAGTAGTTTGAACCGGAGTAGTTACTTGCGCCGTCTTGTCCTGCGTGCTAGTCGCTCCCAGTTGATCCACATCTACAACCTGCGGCCCACCGGAGGAGCGCTGAGCACGCGCCAAGGCTGGCTGCTGCTTTTGCCTTTCCTTTGTCTCCTTTTCCGCCGCCTTCTGGGAGTCTTCTCGCGCCCGGTCCTCAGCTTCGACCTGATCGTTGATGAACTTAGAAGCAAGGTTCTTGGCCTGGCCTGGGTTGGCAACCGTGTGGACCTTCCCATCTGGTCCGACGAACGTTCCCCGGGTCATGATCCACTTGGTCAGATTGGCGTGCGCTTCCAGCATTGCCTTTGTGCGTGCCTCTGGCGGAAGCTGCAACACAGTCGTGGTAATGCCCTGGACCACTTCCGGTGAAAGATGATTCTCCGGCCCCTGCGATCCCGGTACAGGAGGCGGAGGCTGGTACTGCTTGTTTCCCGCCGCTTGCTCTAACTCAATCAGAGCTTGCGCGCCTTCCTGTGGGGCCGGGGCAGCTTCAGGCGGAATCAATTCAGGCGGCTTTTTGCCGGCAGCAGCCCCACCGCCGCGGGGAATATTTACCTCGAACTGTGTGCCGCCTACGCGTACTCGCCCGGTGTAGACGTCAGGCGTTTCTGCCACGCCAGCCCGCACCCGGCCACCAAACATACTGGCAACACCGAACCTCCCTTGCGGCGTCTCAAGCGTTGATGTTCGCAATCCAGAGAGCACTCCAAATGCTGAAGGGACGAAAAAGAAGAGCTGCCTTCCAAGTTCTTCCGCTTCCGGCGACACATGCCCATGCAAAGCGTCGCCACCGCCTTCGCTCAGCGCCATGCCAAACGCGATCGCGCCTGCCGTGGCGATCGGCTTGCCGATGAGGGACGCTGGCAAGGCTACCGTTCCCAGGCGTCCTGTACCCTCCAGCACTTCTGCCGCACCCAGCATCTTTTGGCGTGATTGCTTCTTCTCATCCTCCTCAGACATCATGCGGACAGGTGGCCCAAACGGATCCTTGGGATTAACTCCGTACACAGGCTGGTCGTTATCGTGGATGCGCGAAAGTCCAGTAGCCACAGGCTCTGCGCCACTGGCGATCCACATCAGCGGGTCTTCCAAAAACGAGGATGCCTCGGGAACGGCTTTGTCCCGATATACCTGTCCTGTCTTGGCGTTGATACGTTCCTCCTGGAACGCATAAGGATCAAGCTCTGTGCTGGCGCTGCCTGGAGGCGCAAGTGTGTGGCCGGCAGCTTCTTCCGCCGTGGCGGTAGCTTCCGGTTTCATCGGCGGCTCAAGTCCGGCACGTACATTCTGTTCGTAACGCCGCTGCAAGACAGCACGATTGCGCGGAGTGAGCGAGGCTGTAAACTGCTCGCGCCCCGCTGCCGTGGTTTGATCTGCCGTGGGCTGCGGTGAAGATGCCGGAAGGCCGGTAGGCTCAGGTTCACGCTCGCGGTCCAGAATGGTCTTAACAGCCTGATCACTGGGCCAAATTCCGGGAGTTTTCTCAACCGGAACTCCATGCCGAAATGTGCGCGTGTCTCCCGTGGTCTGGTTTTCTGGATAGGCCGCGATGTTCTTCAAGGCAACGGCTTGCTTGCGGTGAATGTCCTCCTGCTGCTCCGGTGTGAGCTGTGCAGGAGGGTTTGCAGCCGCTTTAGATTGCCCTCCAAGATCATCCGCAGACACCACTTGCGTGTCCTGCAAATCATCCACTGAAACAACACTCGCGCCTTGCTGGTCGTCGTTTACACCAGTCTCTGCCATAGTCAACTATATTGTCGTCTGGATAGTTATGGTAAGATGCTGCCAGAATAAACCGCAGATGCAACAAACGGCGGCGGAGCGGGCAACTCTGTCGCCGTACTTATTTATCGGGCGCCAGTGGCCGGGCGCTTGGGTGGTTGGCTGGAGAGTTCGATTTTCCTATTTTGATCAATGTAGCTGATCCACTTCCCCTTGTTCGGTCCTGTCTGTAGCTGCTGGCCGAGCTTGTACACAGTTCCGTCGCCAGCCGTGATCGATGGCAAGCTTGGCTTGCTACGATCAATTTGTGATTTAGCCGGGGCTGTCTGAGTGGAAGTTCCGGCTCCCTGTCCACCGGACGCTGTCCCCTGGTTCCCCGTTCCCTGGTTTCTGCTTCTTTGCTGGATCACCTGCTGCCGCATTGCATCCATAGCGCCCTGCAGCTGCTGGATCCGCTGGTCCAGCCCAGCCAGTCCTTCTGTAGCAGTTTTCTTAAGTGCAGGGTTTGAGCTACCGGTTCCAGCCTGATACGTGGCGCGGTCCTCATTGAGCTTCTTCAGCTCGTTCTCTGCCGCCGCCCACTTCGGATTGCTCTGACGCAGGTTGGCCAGCTCGTTGGTAGTAAGGTTCGGATCGGAAGCGTCCGTTGAATGTGTCGCCAGGGCTGCGTTTATCTGCTCTGGGGTCAGGTCTTCATCATTGGCGATCTTGTTCGCCTTCTTATAGGCATCCAGCTTCAACCTTTGCGCACCGGTGAGCTTTGGACCGCTGCCGGTATGTATGTTGATCGGTTGGTTTTTCCGCTCCGCCATCGCTGCACGCGTGTAAGGCCCTGCCTGAATCAGCTTGCCCTTCGGATCGTACTTCGTGATCCCGTTGGCAATCTCCCACGTGAAGCCCTCATCGTTGCTCTTCGGCGTAACCGCCATGTCGCCGCGCATAAACTTGCCGCTCTTCTGATCGAAGCTGGGAGCCCCTGCCAACTGCTCTTTCAGGTCCTGCGCTTGCTGCCGAATGCTGTTCGTCTCGCCCCGCGCCTCGTTGGTCTGCTGCCGCGCTTCATTCACGTCCTGACCGGCCGCCGCGCGGATATCATCTTTGCGTGACTCTTCCTGATCCTTCCACGCCGTCTGCTCCTGTTTGTACTGGTCTTCCGCAGAGGCAACCTTGGCCTGATCTCCAGCGACCTCCCTTTGGCGTTCGTTTTCGTCCCTGTAGTACTGGGAATTAACCGCACCCTTGCCGTAGTAGCCAGGAGAATTCTTGTCGCCAAATGCCCCACCCACTACGCTGCCGATAGCCCTTGTTGCAGCTCCGCGAATCCCGCCAGAAGCCACTCCCTTCAGCGCATCAAGAAACGCCCGCCCAATGCGGCCACCCACGCCAATCTTGTACTGGTCGGCTGTCTTTCCCGTATCAGGATCGATTTTCGGTGTGACTGCGCTCTTGTTCCGCAGGTCCTCCTGCGCTTCTTTATAGCCGCTCGCCATCTGTGGCGCCGGCGCCGATGCTGGAACCGTGGAAAGATGGCTTGGGGGCCTGTCCTGTCCCACGCTGCCCATCCCGCTGGACATCATCTTCGTCAACTGTTGGGCTGCATTGGTTCGTGTCAGGCCCGGCGTAGCGCCACTTTGAGATGGTGCGGCAGCCGCTGCAGGCGGCCCGGCCTGCGTTCCCTGATTTGCGGTCTGGGCGCTCGCATCAGGAGTGACCCGCGAAGCGTCCATCATCCGCCGACCCACTCCGGGCAGAGGTGCAGCCATCGCATCAGGATTGGCCATCCTGCGCAGGAACATGCGAGCCTGGGGCGAGATTTCTGTAGTTAGCTCTTCGCCGCCAGAATCAGTGTCCTGGTCAGTCCCTTGGTCAAGCAACCCGCTGAAATCGTCTGGCATAGTCTCCCTTACCCGGCGATTGCCGCTCCGGTGGACGCACCCTGAATCGCATCACCGAATAACTGATCCAACAGGCCCGGTGTTTTCGCCGCTCCACCAGCTGCATTCAAGTTGCCCGTAGCCCCGCCAACACTGCTACCGTATAACCCCTCGTTGGCAGTGACAGGAAATTCAGAAAGCTGAAGGCCCTTCTCCTGGTACCCGGTCTCATCGTTGATCCGCTGTGCATCGGCCTTGGCCTGAGCATCGCCCTCATCCAGCGTTGCCTGCCGTGTGGCCGAAGAAACGATGTTTCCATAGTTGGCCGTGTTCTCACCGCTTCGCGCTCCACCGCGTTGCAGTTCGTTGCGAATGCCGGCTGCATCGGAATTGGCGCGGGCCGCGTTGATGTTGCTCTGATCCTGTGCGAACTCACCCCCCGCTTTATACGGATCAGCAGCCATAAAGCTATCCAGATTGCTCTGGAATTTGCCCAAGCCGCTTTGCACGTTGCCGAATGCAGTTCCCGCATTCCCCATCAGGGTACTGTTGTTCTGCATGCCGGCATTGAACACGGCGTTAGATTGTCCGCGACTCATCGAGCCTCCGTTGGAACCAGGCCCAGCATCCAGTGCTGGTAGCCAGTAGCGTCAAAGTGTGTTTCCTTCAGGTGTTGCTGCGGTGCGGTGAACTGAGGTGGCACATGACAGTGCAGCACCCGCGCTTTACTGGCCAACATAATCTGTACTGCCTCGTGCTGAAAACGCCTGACAAGTTCCATCGCCTGCGGATCTGCACCACCAAAGCAGATCTCAAGACAGCGCTCGATGTAGAAGAACTGCACCACACGATCATTTCTTTGCACTACCCAGTACCCGAGAATTGCCGGGTTCTTCACATCTGGCAGGTCCATGGTCGCTCCCATGCGCTTCTCAATCTGCGCGTGCAGCTGCCGGATGCGCGGCATATCACTCTCCTCAGCCTCTCTCAGTGAGTAGACCGCCTGCCTGCGTTTGCTCATTGGTTTGCTCACTGATGTGGAGTGCTCCAATCATTAAAGTTTTTCCCGTCAAAGGAGCTCCTCACCTGCCACCAGGTATTGCCGTCCACGAAGGGATGCAGTGTTTGCGTGCTTGGCTGATAAGTCTGCACGTTGGCCGTGATGGCCTGATTGGAAGCTGATCGAAACTGGTGATAGATCGGCCCAAGGATCGGGTTCGGGTTTGCCTGCCTCTGAAGGATTGCCGTCTGCTGCGTAAGAGGTACCCTGTTTTGCGGATTGGTCACCTGAAGCACCGAGATGCCGGCAGCAGCTTTAACGACGAATGTCGCAGGCTGCGGAGTGGACACCGCCGCCACCCCTGCGCCCTGGGGATTATCTACAAACCCCTGCGCCAGCCCCGGAAACGCGGTTGCGATCTGATCATGCAGGTTGGCTAGCTTGCGGAAGCCCTTGGCCAGTTCGTTTTTAAGCTGAGCCAAATCACTTCCGCTGCTAAGGATCTTCTCTGCAACGCCGTGAAAGGAGCTTTTTCCCATAGTGGTTACCCGGGTCTCGCCTGGAAGATGGGCTTAGTAAATATCGTGATGCTCTTTATATCCACCCACGTTCCCGGATTCTTGCCGATTGTCGAAGTCCGCACTCGATACCGCTCATTCATCCCGGAAGCCATCTCTGAATAGGCAGTCATCATGCCGGGCCTGCACGTCGCGTCCGGCATTACGATCTCATCGTCGTACTGGTTAACGCCGCCCTCTTGCGTGGACCGCGTGGAGCTGGCCAGCACGGTAATCCCGATCGAGCCCTGGCCGTTGAGAAGCGCCTGAATGCCGCCCAGCTGCGAGACCTTCAGCGCATCCCCCGGACAAACCGTCTCGTATACAAACGGAATCAGCCGCGCCACTCCATCTGCTCCGCTGTCGATGTAAATTCGCGGCGTCTGAGCCATCACCGTTCCATCCAGGGTGGAAGCAAAGAGCAGCTGGCTCACCTGCATGGCGGAATCGAGTTGCGCCGGCACGTTCTGTAAGTTGCGGAGCGCACGGGTGCAGCTGTTGGCTGCAATGTCATCTACGCTCCACTTGCGGGCCGCGGCTGAAGAAATAAACTTGCCCTTCGAGTAGATAGTGCTGTGAATCGGCGGGTTCAGAGTGATGTCCTCTTCATAGTTGCAGGTGAGGATGTGGCTGGGAACCAGGCTGCCATCGAGCGGGACGCCAATTTTGAACTCGTGTGTATCCTCGTCTATCTTCACCCAGATGGTAGCCGCCGCCTGAAAATTCACGCGTGACCAGGTGATCGGGATTTCCTTGATCAACCGCTGCGGCACATCGCCCCAGCTCGCATACACGCCGCTCCTGTGCACGAACACGAAGAAGTGTGTCCCTGAATCAAACGCCCTCAGCCCGCAAGGCCCCATGCCGTCCCAGCGCTTGATATACGTCCATGCGGAAGGATCATCGGCGGAAGGATTTACCTC
This sequence comes from Candidatus Angelobacter sp., assembly GCA_035294925.1. GTDB lineage: Bacteria > Acidobacteriota > Terriglobia > Terriglobales > Acidobacteriaceae > Angelobacter. The sequence continues at coordinate 31,547 of DATGJZ010000006.1, forward strand.
GTGACCTGATTTTTCCTTCAGCGCATAGATGATGCCCTTGTAGTCAATCAGGCCCATCAGATTCTGCCCATCGGTCTCGGCAACCTCGATATCGCCAGTCGAACCAAACACAGTCTCCGGATCACCCTTGTCACTAATGAATGCCCCCGATGGCAGTTCGTAGGCTAGGTAGGCCATCCGATCCAGTGATTCAAGATAGGTAACGCTTCTGCATGGCGGTACCTGGATCTTGTCGTCAAAGTTGGTCACGTTTGACGTTGTGGCCATCAGGTCTTCCAGGTAGAGATCCACAAAGTTAAATGTGGCCGTGGTGGTTACGTTGTCATTGATGACTGTGGTTGTCATCGTGAGACCGTTGAAGGAATCGTTGAACGGGATATAAGCGAATGGCCCCGCTGAAGTGCCTCCCGCTTGGCTAAAGGCAACAATTCTCTGTACCGTCTGTGGCGGCCCTATGGCTATGTTCATGCAGAAGACTTGCCCAATAGGGTCAAAATTGTTCGTGACCGCCGAGGGTCCGCTGAAGCCGCAGATATAGCCATTGCGATTCACGAAGAGCACAACCGCCCATCGTTGGCCAGCATCCACATTCCCGGCAGCCGCGATAATGTTCGCTGTATTCACCGTGGGGGGTGAGGTCGTCGCCGGGGTACTGTTCACCAGAACCTGAGTATTGAAAGCGAGCGCAAACGGGCCTCCTGCAACCTTCTGGTAGGCCGCTGGCGCTGGCGCTGCCGCTCCGGTTGCAACATCGGCAACGTAGAGATTCCAGCCTGTTGGCGCACCTGCCGGCAGGCCAGAAAGCCAAGTCGCTACACCAGCACTCGACACCTTCACTTTAAGCTGATCATTTGCAGCCGTATTAGTAATCACACCCGTTCCGAGCAAAGTTGATGCATTTTGAAAGAGTGGATCTGTCTCGCCGTTCCCATTGACCAGGGTGACAGCGATATACACATCACGGTTGGCCGCATAACCACCCACTGCGGCGACGCGAAACGTGTTCAACGAAAAGCCAGATTGCGGAATGCTGTTGCTCAGTGCCGCATCAGTTGCACTGTCGTGAAAAGTAAACGTGTCTGGGCGTGGTACGGCAGTGGTGAATCGTAATGTGGTTTGCGTCCATTGCGCCGTTCCATCGTTAGTCGTAGCTCCATCGAGCGCATTCCATACCGGTTCGTTCGCCCCGCTTGTTCCAGCTGTCGTACAGCGGAACGTAATCGAAATGAGATTCTTAGTCGGCGTTGCTGTTACCACTTCTCCCACTGCATACGTCGTGCCTGCCTGCCAGGTCTGCCCCACCGGCCGCATGCTCAACGGATCGAGGATGCCAGTATTGAGATCGTAGACGCCAAGGGTCGAACCAGCAGCCGATGGAGCGGCAATGTTCGTGAAGCACAGATGTGCGCGATTGAGGGTCTGTGTCGCCTGCAGGTAGGCATTCTGTGGCGGAGTTACCTGTGTGCTCGTCACTGACCGCATCACGCCAGATCCCGCTGGACTCTCCACCAAAAGATTGCCATTTTGATCAAAGATCATCGGCACCTGCTTATCAGGCAGGACGCCGTTGCCCTCAAACTTAAAGGAGTACAGCCCGGTTATAGGGGAACCGAGCTTCGAGTCCATTCCCACCGAGCAGTTGCCCAGGCTTACATTTAGGCCGTCGCGCGAGCGCACTCCTGTCAGGTGATAGCGGGCATTCCGCGAGACTGCCGCCACGCCTAAAGGCGCGTTGGTAGGATCGTCCTGCTCAAAGAGAGAAGTAAACCTCTCGATTGGATGAGGAGTGTACCCGTCAAAATTGGCCATTGTGTGTGAAAAATCTTCTTGACGAAGAAAAGCGGTTGGTGGGAAACTCTAAAGCGCGTTGTAGCAGCGTCGGAAGCGCCGCTACAACGCTAACCACAATAACCTTCTTAGGAGGCCATCATGGCTGGTTCCCATCGTAACAAACACATCTTCAAGCTAAAAACCATTCTTCTTTCTGCGCTCCTTGCTGCTTCAGCAATTGCAAGAGCACAATCGGAAAACCCAGATATTACGCAGCCAAAAGCACACGCCTTTTTCTCTGGCTGGAACAAGTGGACGTTGATTGCCGCCACCACCGCCAGACACCTTGACGCCGCGCAGAGTTGTTATCACTATGCCCGCGGCTGGCGAGAAGTTGGCTTGCCAGGGCAAGGTTGCAGCACAATCGTTGCCTGGAGTACTGGCCTGACTGCTGGCGGAGTTGGCCTGTCTTGGTTGTCCCATCATCTCGGTCACCACCGACTCGAACTGGTTCCCCATTTGCTTAACGTGACCCTATCGACTGCTGCAATCATTTCCACATTCGAGCATGCCGTTTATCGACCTAAAGTAATTCCAAGAGTTTCGAGCCGCCCATGCAACGATGCTTGCATCACCGTGCCGTGATTTCAGCAACCGCTTAGAACTGCCCCTGCGGCCACTCGAAGAAGACCTGCACGCTGGATGCAGCCGCAGCATTCGGCGTGCCGCCGAGGACGCCGAGATTCGGATAAGCCACCCCGTTGCCGAGCTCCGCACCGCCAGCCAGATAGAAGCGAATGCCCCAGTTCGTTAGAAGGCTTCCGCGTACTATCTCAATGTACGGGCCGCCCATGTCCCCGCCGTTCTCGCCCCATCCCACAGGCAGGCGCGAAGGAAAGACATCGGCTTCAAAAATGGCGTTGATGAGGCTCTGATCGCCAGGGTTAACGGCTGCCGTGAGGTCAAACAGGTCCCCAAAATTGTTAAAGCCCTTGCCCTTGTCCTGATACACGCCCAGGAAGTAGAGGTTGTAGGTGATCGTGATGATTCCGCCCTGGTTAGGCGCAAGTGAAATCTGCCGATTAACGCTCATTGCTCCTCCAAAAGATTGTGACTTTAGTTCGAAACTGGTCCCATAAACTGCCGCCGTGTCGGACGCCTGCTCATTCGTCCCAGCCGCTTTACTTTTGGCAGCTCCTCGTTTTGCAGCAGGGTCATAATGTCGTCACAGGCATCGTCACCGTTTAGCTTGTAAGTCTTCTCCCATGCCGCATTACCGCGCACAGTAGCGACGAGTGACGCGGTCCAGAAAGTGAGTACTGACCCAATCAGGTTCCCCAGGACAATCACATCGTCCGAGTTAGCGAGCGGAGAAGCCAAGAATTCTCCCCAGATGCGAATGTCAACGGCAATCGCTGCAGGATCAAAAAAGATGTTGCCGGCGCGCCACTCCCAGGACCCGATCCGCGCCGATGGCATCACGTTTAATAGACGCCCGGTTAGATTGGCGGGCACATAGGTGCTGGGATCCGTCCCGGCAATCTTCCACTCGAAGATGGTTGGAGTGAGCAGTAGCGCAAGGGCCTGGCCGCTCACAAAAGAGTCCTGTAGGTTGCCAGTTCCAGGCTTGACGTTTAGAACCTCGACGTTGGCCTTATCGAACTCCGCACCGGAGAGCCGAAGCTTCGTGTACAAATCGCGGTATTTGATGTTGACCTTGTTCACGAGGTACGCATCCGTGGCATACCGCCCGCGCGGATCGTCCACCAGGTCGCGTACCTCGGCCTTCAGGTCGTCATAGACCATGTTCTGTATCCGTCCAATTGTGCTGGGTGTGGACTAAACGTCCAGGGTGGCTCCCGCTTCGTTCAGGAGGTTCATCACGCGCTCCGCGTCCTTCTCATCACGAGTCACGTGGATTACCTGCGGCAACCGCTCCATCAGGTCCTTGGCGGCGTTCACACTGATGCCTTGTAGTTCAGAGATAGCCTTAGCTACCTTGCCCCTCTGCTGCCCTGTGGCCTTCAGTGTGATCTTGAACTCGGTTGTGGCATCAGTCGCGGGAGGCTGAGGGTCGCTTTTCACGACGAGCGCAGTTGCAGTACCACCGCCATCGGCGGTAGCTGCCGGCGTTGGTACCGGTGCGTTGCTTTGTGGCGCCAACGGTTCAGTTCCTTCGTTCAGCATCCGCTCGAAGTCCGCTTTGATCTGCCGAGCCTTTTGCCATTGCTCCGGGGTCATTTTCTTGAACGAAGGATGTCCCCACTCGATCATCGACTCCTCGTATGCTTTGAGGGGATCAAACACGTAGGGACACTTGCCGCACATCGGGCCTATCCGTGTCGCAGTGCACACGGGGCAACTCTCCGCAGAAATCATGGAGGACGGCCTGGCCGCGGTGAGCCATACCGGCTTATCCTCCAGCTTCACACCACCTTCTTCCAGCAGAATTCTCCACGCATCGCGGTGAATGTTATCCACCTGCATGCGTGTCTTTTCGCTGGACCAAAGCATGTCGGCTTCCTGTGCACGGGCCTGGCACCACATGAAACGTCGCTGCCGTTCCTCTTCGAGCAGATGCCGGATCGGTGGCCCCATCGCTTCTGGAACCCGCGTGCCCGCGTACATGAAAACACCGCCAATGCCCTGGATCTCGCAAAACTCCGTCACAAAGCCTCTGGCCATGGTCTTCGGCAGGTACGGAATGGCCTTGTAGTTGTCCACGCCCGTCATGTCTGTGCCGTTGTCTTCGTGATCCCAGCACAGATGCTCAATGCAGAGATAGCCATAGGAAACAATATTCTTGTTCTTTCGCTGTACTGGCGCAGGAGGAACTACCAGGTTGTAGCGAGAGTGGATCACGCTATTCAGCTTCAGAGGAAACGGAAGCAGATTGATAACCATGTACGGCTCCCAGCCTGCATCATTGACCTCGCGCAGCCGGTCGTTCTGGCTGGCAAGCAGCCGCCGCGTACTTGCCGCGACGTTCTTGGATGTAAGGATTTGATCAACCGGCCGTCCCGGTATCACCACGTCACCGCGTTCATCGCGAACCGTAGTGGCTTCAATCTGCCTCTGGGCCTCGCGCTCCAAATCGTCGCCTGTGGGATTAAGAACACGCCGTAAAGCAGCCTCACTGATCCCGCGTTTGTTAAATGCGGCATCGACAGCCACTTGAGGAACCGTCCTGTGCGTTGACTCCTGAAGATACTTCTGCTCATCTGCCATACCTAAATCTCCTTAACTACTGAATTTGGTTTGTACTGCTGATTAGTTCCCTACGTGCTCCCGGATGCCACAGCGTTTTGCCACTTCCTCACGAATCCGCCCTGCCTCTAGGCTCGAACTCCAGATGTAAGAACATTTGTCTTTCATGTAGTCATCAAGGAAGGCGGAGATATGCTTGGCTTCATCCTGCTCCGCCTGCTCTGCCTGGTCGACGCGCATCCGTTGCCGGACCTCAATGTTTTCCGGCAGGTTGTAAAGCATCGCAAAGAATTCTCCGATGGCCTCATCCAACATGCTGGACGTCGGCAGCTCCTGAAACGGTCCCAGTGCAAGTTCATAATCCCCATGCACCGGGAAAGGCCCAAGCTTCGGCCCCCACACCGTCATGTTCTGTGGCGCCATCCAGGTCTTCTGGTCGTACATCTCCGCTGGATACCAGCGCTGCAGAATCCATCCTTGGGCCTTGGGATACTTTGGCCGCTGCCATACGCCGCCAACCTCAGTCCAGGGCCGGTGCTGGTGCGTCTGGCCCCTCTGTGCCCCAGACATGATGATTCCGCCGCGCTCGCTTACCGGAATGTTTGGCAGCCAAATCTTGCGCAGGCCAGCGCGCCGGCAGTACACGTTCTGCGCCAGCTCCACACGCCACATTGGCTCATTGAAAGGATTGGTTCCATAACGGCGCAGAATGAACGCCGCCAGGTCCGAAGGGCATCTCTCGACGCCGTGAATATCGTCTCTGTTCATGGCTTACCTTGTTACAGGCGCTCCGGAGTGCAGAGCGTAATATTGGAAAATGAAGAAGAGGAGAGCGATGGAGAAGAGAATCAAGAACGCAACGCGTAACATGGCCTTCCTCATGCTTCCTCCCAAAATGAAATACAGGGCCACCCCCAGTGGCCCTGTCTCCGCTAGTCTGTCGCAAAAAAGGAGCGTACAGGAGCGTAGCGGAAGGTTAGTTGAGCGCCGGCAGACGGCAACTGGTCAACGAACTCAGCAGCTTGGGATTGTCCACGTAGTACTGGATGTAATCCACAAGGTAGCTGTTCTCAATCGCCTTGATGGTGCCGGTGGTGAAGTCGTACTGCTGGAACACGGTTGTACCCGCGCGGTTCTTAAACCACCGAGTTCCACCGCCCCAGCGCACCTTGCCCCAGCTCTTCACGTTGGTGAAGTCCCAGCGCGTGTTGTCGGCGTGAAGGTTGCTCACAATTTCGTAACCGTCGATCGTGAGCTTCTTTTTGTTGAACAGGCCGTCGAATCCTTTGTCATTAAACTTGCCTGACTCAGAGAAAACGGTCTCCAGCTTGAAGCCCAACTCTTCATAGGCCGCGAGCTGGCTTGGGTGGGTGTGGTAGATCTGCGTTCCCAAGGCATCCTCACCCAACTCCACTTCTACCTGGTTCATCGCCAGACGCAGCAGAGGCAGGGTGACTTGGGCGTTATTGGCATTCACGCCGTTGGCGACCACGTAGTTGTTTTGCCGTGAGACGCCGAGCAAATTGCCGTTGGGGTTGGTGTTGTGAAACACCGGAATGCCGTTTACAAACGGGTCCGCACCCCCCGGAGCAATGCCGTTTACCACGATGATGTCACCGGGCTGCGCTCCACCATTCTGGTTCGGGACCTGATCCACACGAATGGTCTGCGTGAGACCAACAGTGCTCACCTTGTCCTGAATGGTGCAGGTTCCTCGAACGACGGTGAAGTCGCTCTTCATCACCTGTACCTGCTGGCCGCGCCGGCAGAGTCGTGCTCCCCAAGGGCTGGAGGCGAGGATGATCGGGTTGTTCCCGGCCACATACGTCGGATCAATGGTCGCGATCTTGCCGTCTCCGTTGGTCTGCAGGAACATGTCCCGCCGTACCTGAACCACGCGCACTGCGTCGGCAATGGTTTTCGATACCGGATTCGTCGTGGAAACAGTTTTCGGCTCGCCAACTTCATCGGCCAACCGGGTGTATTGGATAGGCACCACGAACGCGATGGGAGTTACCAGGAACTGATCCCACTCGCTCGATCCGCCCAGAGGCATGGTTCCACCGTCCGGCTGGAACTTGGCCACGTCGCCCACGTCCGCAGTCTGAATGCGCACGCGGAAGGATTTCAGAGAGACTTGTGTAGAGCGCCCATTGTCCTTGATGCGCGAGTCCAGCTTGTTGGTGATTTCCACCAAAAAGGGAATGACCTCGTTCACATCTTCGAGCTGCAATTGAATGGCGCTCTGTGCCGTTAATGGAGGCATAGAGAAAGACTTCCTTTCTTCAAATGTGGGGTTAGTGGCCTACCGCGTAGCGTTCCCTTGGGTTCGCATCTTCTGCGCCAGGGCCTGCTTCTTTTCCAGCAGCCACTCGACAGATGGGTTCGCGCCGTTGTTAGCGGTGCGATATTCGTTGATCCATGCTGAGAGTTGTGCTTCTGGACTGGTAGGTGTTGCGGCTGCAGCCTGTGGAGCGCCACCAGCGCCTCGAGGCTCGGTACTGCTCCGCCCTTGCTGCTGCGCAAGCTTGGTGTCGGTGTCTTCCTGGGCGCGAATCACGGGTTGCTGAAAGTCCGCTATCGCGCGGCGGATGATATCCGGCGCTTGCGCGTGAAAGAACTTCAGGTTATGCGCTACTAACTTCTTCCGGGTTTCTTCTCCCGGCCCGGAGCTATATATGCGCATCCACTTTGCCCGATGAAACTGGTCCTTCTCGAGTGCTGTTGCAATCTCGTTGAAGATCCTGTCCATGCAGGCTTGAGCCACTCCCGGAGCAAACGCGGATTTTTCCACGGCCTTTTGGATCGTGGGCATCATCGCGGTCTCCATGTCTTTCTCTACTGTCTCTTCAAACTGCTGTACTTCCTGCTGCCGCTGAGTCGCGGTCTTCTTATTGAGGTCCGCCTCTCGCGCGTCCAAGTCGGCCTTACGTCGCTTTTCCGCTTCTGACAGTTGCTCCTGCGCCGGGGCGCTTTCCGGCGATATACGCGCCTTGAGCGTGTTCAGAGCGTCAAGCGCATCGTCGTCACCGGCCTCCTTGAATTTCTTTTCCAGCATCCGCAGATTGGCATCGCGGATGTTCAGCACCAGACGGTCCACCAACTTTTCACCGTTAGGCAAAATCGGCTGCTGGGCTTCCATGTCTTCGAGGGCTTTTAAGAACCCGTAAGTTCCCTGCGGTGTCTGTGCCGCCGAGTAGAGATCATCAAATCGCATGTAGTGAGTGGCATCGACCTTGGCAGCCTGCGCCAACTCAGCATCATTGCCAAACAGCGTCGCGATTTGACCGTACTCGCCGCGCTCCCTCACCAGTTTGTGCAGCAGGTTTTTGGTGGCATCATCGGCAACGGTGATCTTTTTATCCGTGAGAAGACCGTCAAGCCACTTGTTGTCATAGGTTCCGGCGTTTAGATCTATCTCTGTGCCGGTGGTTTGCTGGGCGGCTTTAGCTGCCGCTTCCTTTTCCGCATCGGTCTGCTCAGTTCCCTGCTTGCCGGCCTGCTCTCGAGCCAGGCGCTGCTCTTCAGTTTCAGTGCCCTGACCCGCAGCGGCGACAGGCGGGGTTTTGTCCTCGACCGCAGTTTGCTCCTCACCGCGGGCCTGCGCTGCCTTGGAAAACGTTTTGTCTAAAACGTCCTCGAAAGTTGTTTGGTCAAACTCGCCTCCAGCTGCAAAGGAGGACTCACTCAACTCCCCAGGCTGCTGCACAGTGGTCTGCTGCGTGGTAGTGGCAGCGGTTCCAGTGCCGGTTCCAGTTCCAGCGGCAGCCCCGGCGCCCGCGCTACTTGAAGAAGATGACGTGGATGATGTTGTACTCGCGGCTGCTGGTGCTGCTGCGGCCGCTGGCGGCGTAGCGACTGCTGTATCGGGCATATTCGCTCCTTAAAAGGCAAAAGGCGCGGAGTGTGTCCGCGCCTTGCTGTCACTGCGATTTGTCGTGAATCTACTGCTGTGCTGGTCCGTTCTCTCCCTGCGGCTGGTCCGGCGTTGGAGCTGGGGCGTTCTTCAGATCATGCTCCATCTGCGCCAGTACTCCCTTTGCAGCGCCCGGTGCAGCCGGCATCTCGGTCGAACTCGCCACCGGTTCGGCTTCGGCCTTGACCGGAGCCTCGGCCTCAGCTGCCCGCTTCTGGGCAAGTGCCTGCATTTCAGACTGGCGTTGCTTGTAAGCGGCAATTTCGTCCAAGTGCCTTTTCCGTTCGGCTGGATCCATGCTTCTGTCTGCACGGAAATGCTCAAGCGAGGAAGTATTGAACCACTTCTCGCAGCCCAGGCCCTGCAGGTACTTTTCAGCTGCTACCAAGTCGTCATCGAACCCGCGCTGGTTGATCACAACCGCAGGCTGGCCAACCATCCGCACCTCTACCCCGGCATAAGTTTCAGGCTGGTATTCCTCGTAGATCACGCCGATGATCGGCAACTGCGTTTTGCAGTCACAGTCTTGCCCGCTGTTGAGGAACGCGCACCAAGCGTGATGATCGGCAACGGGAACCTGCTGCTCTAACGAGGGAAGGGCTGTTGCGCTTGGTTCCTTCGTCAGTTGTTTCTCCACTTCGGCCAGCAGATTGTTTAGCCGCTTGATCTCAAGCAGTGACTGCTCCAACTCGCTGCTTGCACCGAGATAGAGCCCGCGCAAGACCACCATCTGCTCATCGCGAGTTCGCCACCGGCCGCCACGGATCGGCTCATTCTGTTTGGCCTGGTCCTCTGTGAAAGCGTGCGAGACATGCACCACGTCATGCCGGATGGCAAACATCTCTTCGTGGCTTCCCTTGCCTCCAAAGTGTTTCAGTTTGGGGTTGATGGTTACCACGGTCAATACCGGTTCGCCCTTGGCTCCCATGTGCGCGACCAAGTCCGTGCGGACATGCATCACCAATGCATCACAAGTGTTCTCACCCTCGACATAGGTGACTACCTGCGTAAACAGTTCATCGAACATCGTCACTCCTCCTCATTGAAAGAAAATGTTAGGCAGCAGATCCAGACTGCTGCGGTTTCCCTTGCGGCCCTTGCGGCCCTTGCGGTCCAGCAGCGCCCTGCACCATGGCCGCCTCCTGCGCCTGCATGGCCTTTTGCTTAACGCCCATAGCCACACACGCTTTCAAGTACGCTTTGAGGTTTTGCCAGTGCATGGGATCGGTGTCTGCCATCTCCCAGTGCTCCTGCATCCACTGGCGAGTCGTCTGCACGGCCACATCCAGATCGTCTTCGTAAATGTCCGGCTCGATCGAGGGTGTGATTACCTGGACTTGCCTGACTGGCGTTCCAGGAGGCGCGTCAGGTGGATTGGGAACCGCCTGCATTACAACGTTCGGCTCTTCCTGTTGAAGCCGGTCGATGATCTGCAAGACTTTCGCGCGCATCGCCCGGCCCGGCACCACAAGGCCTGGTACGCCGGTCCAGGTTGCAATCTGCTCCTGATTCGTGGGCTCCTCGAGCATCGCATTCGCGTAGGGATTCTTCCCTGATGATGCCCACTGAATGAGCTGCTCCCAAAACGCCTTGATCTCGTCGTGCGTCATTGGGAATCCCTGGTCAGTCTCAGGGTAGGCATGGATTGAGCCCTGCATCTGATCCAGACGCACATACTTGTTTCGCTGCTGCCGGCTGATGGGGTCTTCCACCACGTCGAACCAGTCATCGCTCATGTTGTCGGCAGCGCAATTCACGCCCAGCTCCGCGGCTTTCGCGCCTTCTTCCCGAACGTGATCCCAGAACAATCCAAGCTTGCCCATGGCCGTCGAGAGCTGCTGCTCTTGCCCGCCCTTGGTCTCCACATGCGGGTCGCCGGCGCCACCGAAAATCTGCGGCGGAGTGCCCACCAGGAGTTGCGCCCAGAACACGAGCTTGTCGGTGTAGCTGTACATGTTCGCGTCAAGCTCAGCGCGAATCTGCACTAACTGATCTCGAAGCGGGATATTCGCGCTGGCCCGCTTCATCACCAGGCCGTTTAAGACTCCAGGCATCAGCGGTTTGCCATTCATTGCCGCGCCGTCGAATGCCGATTGGTTGTAGAAGATCATCCCGGCGCCCACGCGATCCATGTGCTCGTGAGTGATGTTGCAGGTATCGTTGATCCTCTCCTGAACCGGAATCGCGGCATCACCCACGGCTGGTGGAAACAATCCAAACTTTCCCTTAACTGTGCCTGCCCAGGTCCACTCCTTCAGCAACTCCGCCTTGCGCGCCTGCAGGAAGGTTTCACCAACGTTGCAGAGTAGGCAGCCCTTGGGAAACTTCTCTTTGAACTTGTCAGCGTCCTCTTTTTTGTCCAGACCATTGAAGGCCCACGGCTGGATCCACGTGCGCGAATAGGTTGGCTCCTCTTCCATCTCGAACTGGCCGCGTGATCCGCTTTCCGAATACAGCATGTTGCGGCCAAGCTTTTCTTCCTGATTCTCGGGCGAGACACCGCCGCCTGTTGCCCCGCGTAGGGCATCCCATTTCTTCGGATACATCTCCCGCAGCGCGGCCACGTTGACTTCCATATCGAGGCTCAGGATCGGCGTCTGTGCGAGGCTCTGCGCCTTTGGGTTGGCGTCCACGTGTAACGGCCCATAGATGTCCTCCATTACCATTCCGTTGGGAACATCTTTGTACTGGGTCGCCACCGGCATTGTGGCCCGCTCTTCTGGGTAATAATCCTTGCCACCCAGGGGACCGCCGCACTTACACGTGTCTACCTGACCATCGGGAGACGGAATGAACTGGCTCTTGTGCTTCGCGCTCTTAACTGGCGTAGCCGTGCCGCAAGCCGCGCATACGTAGCGTGCCGGCATGATGATCTGGCTGCTGATGCTGAGCACTGGCTTTTTGCTCGTGCCCGCCTTGTATTCATCCAGAACGTAGCGCGTGTGCCGGAAGTAACATCCGCTCATCCACAATTCAAACAACAGTTGACGCAAGAGGCTCTTAATTTCGTTCTTGCGCTCGATGATCTCCTGAACGGTGCTGGCTGCTTTCGCGGTAGCGATGTCTTTTTCTCTCTCGGCGTTATCCGGGAGGAACCGCGATTTTGGCGTCTGCTGGCTGAGCGCTGCTACGAACGCGAAAGCCAGCATCTGATAGAAGTTCGTAGCGAATTGGTACATCTGCAAATCTTCGCTACTCGAATCCTCCATATTTCCAAAGGCCGCTTCTAAGGCGTCAAACCACTGGAAGCTGTCCGGGTCGAAGCTGATGAACTGATTGCCTTTGAAGAACTCGTGCGCCTTTAGGACCCTCTTCAGGATCATTCTCCGGCGCAGATACCAGCTCTGCCGGTATTTGCGAACCAACTGGATGAGCTGTTGCTGTTCTTCCTCTGTGAGCTCTACGACGTCGGGGTCCTTGGCGTTGAACGGATCATACCTGTTGGTTTCCTGCCCATGCTGCTGATCGTAAGAGGCAGGCATAGTCTTGAGAGACCATGCCATAACCGGGTTTGGTGACGTCACTAGTTAGCGGTCCTCACTGGTGCATCCGCGAGAGCGTCCGGGACTTCCGCCGCAGCGGCATCACCCCTGACGACCTGCTCAAGTTCATCGTGAATTTGCGTTTTGCGGATAAGGCGCTGAGACTCTGTGTGTCTCCGCATTGCTTTCACGCTTTGCTGCTGCATTACCCGGGACGGCAACATCCTGCCGATCTGGCGTGCAGTTGCCATTACCTGGGGACCGGGCGCCGTGTCCTCTCCTTCCGGAGGTTCCACGCGATGAACGGGACTGCCAAAGCCGTGCTCCGCCAGGTAGTCGATGTAGCGACGTTCGTCGGTGCGCGCATCGTTGAGCATTTGGCGTAGGTCTTCGATCTGGGCTTCTAGGAGCCCGGTGATCATTCCATTGAGGACTTTGATCCTCTCCAGCGTTTCTCTGTGGCGATCCCGCAGGTCCTGGACTCGCTGCTGTTCGGCTGCTACTTGCGTGCGTAAGCTGCTCTGAGCCTGCTCGGCCAGATCGCGCTGGATATTCATCTGGTCGATCAGAGCGCAGCACTCACGCTCCTTGTCTGCAATGAGCCGATCCGCCCTTTTTCTTGATACCCACGGTAGCGCGAGTCTCATTGTTGCTGTCCCTTCAGCGTGCTCAACATGCGGCGTCCAAAGCCGGTGCTCTGCGCCGGCTGTCCGCTTTGTCCAACGGGCTGCGAGCGCATCCCTGCTTTCGAGCCACCTTGTTGCTGATCCTTCTTTGAGAGGAATTCGTTGCAGCAAATGTCATCAGGAGCGTCGGATACATCTACGCCGCCTTGCTGCTTTCGTTCCTGCTCTACTTCTGGATCCGCTAGGACTTCAGGTTCCATGCATAGCGAACCCTGCATCTTCTGGCAGTTGCTGCACGCATAGGGACCGAGGTCCACGCAGAAGCCGGTAGCTTTTGTTCCAGAGCTTGCCATTAAATTCTTTCTATTGCTGAACGCCAGTCACGTCGACGGCAATGGTTGGGGTTGATCCAACCGTCGTTGTGGCGCACAGTCCGTTTCCAGATCCAACGGCAAAGTATGTTTGTCCACCGAATCCAAGTTTTAAATTTAGAGAAGTCGTTACGGTAGTACTGGCAGCGTTGCTGTAAGTTGCGGTGCAGGTTCCAGCGTTGCATCCGGCAGGTGTGGCGCATGCTGTGCCTGTGCCACTTACAAACTTTATGGTGTCCCCGGTCGTCGTGCTATCGAGCTGAACGTCGATTCCGCACACATAGAAGTTAAGGGCGCCAGACGGAGTAACTAGAGCCGTTGTCGTGGCGGTGGTTATGTTTGCAAAGAAGTGGCTCTTGAGAACCTGAGCGTTTTGGCACGGGTCGGTTGTTCCAGCGATGTTTGTTTCTTGGGTGATCCATGGCGCTGGAGACTGATAGACGGTTGTGAGACTCGGGGAACCTCCAGATTGGCAGGCTGAGGAAATTGTGACCGATCCTGTCCCTGTTATAACCGTCGATAACCGGATGCGAAAGAAGCTGTAGCCGGTCACGTCTGACTGGATCAATCTGTTCGTACTGGCCTGAAACGTGACAATGTTATTCGGGACAGTGGCTCCCGCTATCGCATCGATTGCCCCGATCGTAAACCAGTTCACGCCGTCAATAGTGGTCTCCCAGGACGCGGCTCCTCCGGTTATTGTGGTTGTCTGGACCAGTGACACGCTGCATGACCCAAACGAGAAACTATTGTTGATAACAAGGGCCACCGCGTTCAGAGGCGTGGATGATGTCCACACAGCCAGCGGAGAAAGCTGCAAGCCGGCAGATGGCGCGCCAGCGGCAATGCGGCCGCCTGCACCCTGACCGAATGAAGAACCGACCAGGAGAATTAGGCATGCAAGATAGTGATGTAGTTTCATTCCCGCTCCCTCACACGGATCTTCGTTGTGACTTGGGTAGATGAGGTGGCCTTCAGCAGTGTGTCCGCAGCTCGGAAATTGAAAGCCCCTGAACTGCTCTGCTGGCCAGCTCCTAAAAGTGGGCTGTGTCCACGGCCTCTTGCAACGTCGTTTGCTAGCACCAGCGGCTCCGTTGCTGGGCCGACTTGGTAGGTTCCGGCAAAGCCGTCCTCTGGACTTTGGTAAATTAGCCCTTGGGGTGCTACGGACTCGTCTTCCATGAAATCGGCGTAGCGGGCCGGTATGGTCGAGAGTACGGCCACCTGCGCGCCGCCTGCTGCGTTCAAAGCAATCAATCGTTCGGCTGGCATTTAGCCTCCACCCTGAAGAAACTGGTTTAGGTCCTGGGCGCTGATGCAAAGTACTTCGCTGCCGTGCCAATTGGGGTCCGGATGCGTGACCGGATAAACCCGCTTCTCTCCCTGGTGATCTACATGACCAACCGAGTACAGCGCCTTTACCGTCTTAAGGAGGGCGTCAAAGCGTTGCGGCCCAAGCTCCACGCGCAACTCTTCTGAGTCGTACATGTTGTGGAAGGCTCCCAAGCGGTGACGGGCCGGATGAAGCGTCAATGTCGTGCATGCTGGAAACGCCTGGTGGTGCAGCGCCAGCTGCTCATCCTTGCAGGCCTGGCAGGTTCCGTTTGTGCAGTTGCCGTGGCTAGTCGCGACCATGCATGGCCTCCATCATTCGTCGGCTGAGGGTCTTTTTCTTCGCGGGCTGGTACTCTTCGTTGCCCCGCCCGGCCGCACGCTTTTCACTCTCCTCAATGGCCACCGCCTGCTGAGGATTAGTGACAACAGGTCCCGTCTTTGAGCCAGAGTGCAAGCGGCGTTGCTTGAACTTCTTCATTACTTCGTCGTAAGGCATCCGTCCTCCATTGACCCGCTCCCGCTGCAATGCCTGGGATCCAGCAGCGGTAAGCACTATTTCTCTCCGAAGGGCAGCGTTAGAGCGTAAGCTGAAGCCTCAGCGATTGGCCTGATGTCGCGCTTCCAGATTCCGTAGCGCTTGATCTCGTCCACAAACCCTTCCCAATCGTGCGGCACGCTAACCGGGATAAGTACGCCATCTTTTTCTTCCAGGCTCGCGTGCTTAAGTTCGTGGAAGACGAGCGCTTCCATCTGCCAATAGGTAAGCTTGCAGTCGCGGACATTGTTGGCCGAGAACCACACGATGAAGTCGCAGTTGCTAAAGTAGCGGAGCAGCCCGCTTGGGCGCTGGCACTTACCCAGATGCAGCTTCGGCTGAGTCGCTCCCCTGCGCTTCCACAGATAGCGGATGGCCGCACGCTGCAGGGACTGAAAGCATTCCTGGCTTTCAATCAGCGCTTCGCCAATCTTCGCCGCCTTTTCAGCCAGCACCCAATCACCTTCCGTGTCGAATACTTCCGTACCAGGGACTGGGAATTCTGCTCGCGGATCTCCGCCAAGAATCAGGTTCATGTGCATTGCGTGCCTTACTTCGCCGTCTGGTGTTTGACGACAGCTTTTGCAGTTGCCTTGGGATGGGCGACGGCATGAGCGACAGGTTTGGAAGTGTGGTGGTGGATGGCAACGATGACGGCCTTGCCTTTGTGGATGACTTTATTCACTCCCACGTAGGCCATTCCTGCCAGCAGGACCGGGACAAGTATGATCGGTGGCGGCATTTGCTCTATCTCCTTGAAGCGAAGTACCCAATAAAATAAAAGCGGGCAGGTAAGGTTCCTGCCCGCCGCCGTAGCCCTCGGGTCAGAGGCATGGCAACAAACGTCGATGGCTAAGCGCCGGGATCAATCGGGCGACTATTGTTGTAGAACGCAAACTTGGCCGCGTTTGGGCTCTGACGTAACCAGAGTCTCACGGCGGTCACAGCCCCACCAAGCGCCAATACCGCGTATGTCTTGAGGCATGCGCGTGACAGGCACAGGGGAGCGACTCCGGTGAATACTCCGCTGAGCGCGCCAATGGCCCCGCCCTCAGCTACTACCAATGCACTCTGTACTGACTTCGGCAATTCCGCCCAGAGGTTAGCGAAGAAGTTTTTCATGCTCTGTTTCCTTCCTGATGGTTCGCGGCCTGTTGCGCCAGGCGTCGTTAAGAAAACGCTCGAACCATTGTTCCCGTTGCAGTTCCGTCCAGGTATCAAAGAAGCCTTCAGGGAATCCCACTCGCCCGCGGGCCGCTTTGATTTGATCTGCCGTCTTAGCTGGACGCACGAAGCGCTGTGCAGCCATTACAGAGCCGGGAAGATTACAACCTGGAGTAACTGGGGTGCAGTCACGTTGTGTGAGGCAGTCTCGCCAAAGTTGACCGTGGCAAATAGCTGTTTGGTTAAGTTTAGAGTGCTCGATACAGCAGTACTCACGTCAACGGAGCCGCTCACCGTCTGTGATGGCGTCGAGTTGAGGGTATTCGTCCATGGACCAAAAGGACTCGAAGCCCACATCGTTCCGCTGGCGCCAGTGGCAGATGTTGTGAAGAGCGAACAACCTTGGATCGTGCCGGCAGCACCTTGGGTCTGCGTGGCAAAGGTGATCGTGGTAACACTCACTGGCGACTGACCTCGAGCGGCTGCCAGGTTGATCTTCACCGCGATAACGCTCGATGCCACCTGGGTTGCCGTGGCGATCTTCGCGCAAGCCCACCAGCTTCGTCCCTGAAAGTTGAAGTAGTTTGCCGGTATCAGCAGTTCCCCAATGTCTTCTGCGCTGTTGTTTACCGTGCCCTGGGCGGTGAAGTTGAAGGCTGCAAGCTGCGCTGTCCCTTGGCTTGCGTCGCCAACTGGAGGCAGGCCGGGTACCGGCTGATTTAGAAACGTGGTGTGCGCGGTGGCCACAGTTGGGACCTTTGAGGTTGACGTGATTGGAGCAAGCGCGGTGAAGTTTACGCCCATCGGGCAAGCAGGAATTATGGTCTCCAAAGTGGTGAGTGTTCCACCGCAGTTTGCTGCGGTGGTGTGATCCACCTCTGTACCCGAGGACCCACCCACTGCCGTTAGGTATACGCGATAACCCACAGCGCCGGTCGATGCGGCCGGTGCGGCCACGGTGATGCCGTTTGTGGTGCCACCGGTGGCCTGCGTGGTCTCGTTTGTGTTGCACAGCGACTCCCCGCCGAGGATGTCCACGTAGCTCACGCAAGCAATAACGTTGCCGTTGGTGAACGTGCCGCCTGCCACCGTGCCGGTGGTAGGAGCTGCGGCAGCCGAGATGTTCGTTGTCACGCTTGCCCCAGCCTTGTACCAGGTGCCGTTCACCGCGTCGTAGATCGGCTGGAATGCCAGCGTCGACGCGTTTTGGATGGTCGTCTTCGTGCACCCTTTTTGGTAAAAGTCATTTGTGACGATCACTGGGATAGCTGTGGTTCCAGCGTATGCCAGTGCCTCACCCAGGCCGCAGGTGCCACTCACGATGGTGTAGCTGGTGTGCGTGTTGGCCGGCGAAAGGCTCAACGTACAAGTGCCGCCGTTGATAAGCACAGCGCTTGGCGTCAGAGTCTCATTGAGAGCCGTGTTCGCATCCAGGATCTTCACCGATGGAATAGCGCCGGAGAGGCTGTTCTTAGTGCCAAGGATGTACTGGTTCACCCCGAGAGGGATGTAGCACGAGCTCTGGGCAAAACTGAAGCTCGTCGGAATGGGCGATCCTGTTGATGGCAGCGACCACTGCGCGAACTCTGCGGCAACGAGTTGGCTGTTCACCTTGTACGACGTCAATCCATCGTTGACTGGTCCGCTCTGGCCGATGGGCTGCTGTGCTGAGAGGCCGATAGCCAGTAGGCACACGATTGCGACTGCGAATAGGATTCGCTTCATTGTCTGAATCTCCTTATTTGGAAAGTGTTTTAGTGCGTGATCCGGTGTGACTCAAGTTCTTGATCGAGCTTTTCCTCGATCCGATCTAGCCTCTTTGTGGCATCAGCTTTGAAGTCAGTGAGCTGATTGCGAGTCACAAAGTCGTTCTTCACTGTGGCTTCCACCGCGGTAAGCCGACGCTCTTGCTCTTGCTGCACGTCGGCAAAGTGGGTGCGTGTTGCCGCGAAGTTCATCACGCCGTTAAGGCATGTAAGCAGGAGTGAAGCGAGGAGCGCGCCTAGGCTTGCTCCCTTTGGTAGCTTGTTTTTTAACCCAGTAATAAAGTCACCGGTTGGCATGTATTGACCCCGACGTTTCGGTGTAGAATTCTTTACCTATGAACCGCACAGCGGAAACAAATCTGCTCGAAGCTCTGGGGTCACTGCCCAGCTCGCTCTCCTTTGAGCAATTCGTGAAGCACCCAAGCATTCAAGCACTCAACCTCGAGCCATTATCTTGGCGAGAGGTCTACGAGCTGTACGACATGTACTGAGTGTTCACTGCACGAGTTCCAGCTTGCAGGGTCCGGGCGTCACAGTGTCGGTATTAGCCACGTTAAAGGTGAAAGCGAACGTCTGGTCCTGCGTGAAATCAATCGTCCCCGTGGCCTGGTTCACCGTAGGGCTGCTTCCAGGCTGAAAAAGCGAGAACCGGCCATAGGTCTGCGCATTCTGGACGCCCGGGTTGTTCCAGATTTCGAAGTATCGCCTCTGAACGCCTGCGCTTGCATCAGAACCGGTATCAAACGTCGTGCCCCCAAATTTCACCTTGTACGAGACAGCCGCCGCACCTGCGCTGTGGCTCGAGTACACCGTGAAGATTAGTCCCTTGCCGGGGCCAATCGTATTTCCCTTGATTGTGTAGCCTGAGCAAAGGTTTTGGTCTGCGGCATTCCCTGTTATTGCGCCAACCCCGTTGTTTTGCTGGATATTCAGGAGCGTAGTATTGTTCCCGCTACTAGGCACCGTAAGAGCCGCACCACGGACACTGATGCCTGTGTTGTCGCGGAGTGTTCCGGTTGTCCCGGCCGGTAGGGTTATATTCGCGTCCGTAAATCCGCTCGCGAAGATGTCCACATCCGTCAACGTGAGAGCTCTGAGAGATGCCGGGTTGAGCGTTCCGGCAAGATCTAGGGTGCTGTGCGTGATCGTGTTGGCGGTGTTCTGGATGAGCGGATACACACTTCCGCTGCCGGTGTTCAGCTTGATTCGAATCCTCGAATTCGATAGTGTAAGCCCCGTTTGTCCGCCCCACTGAATGTAGCCGGCTGGAGAGCCTGAACCGCGAATGTCGTTCATCATCACATCTACATCCAGGCGATCAATCGAGTGAGCCATATTGATGAACGCGCCGTTTGTGCCTGTACTCGATAGGTCCTCGTGTGTGCCAAAAATCTTCCAATAGGCATCGGTATTGTTTCCGGTGGCGAGTATAGACGGCCCGGTCACTGTGCCATCCAACTTGCTGTGGATGTTCGAGCCAGCGTCCACATAGAGACCATTTACGCCGTCCGCTGCAACGATCCCTGCCCCCGTCGAGGATGTGAACCAAATCGACGTCGAGATCAAACTGATATCTGACATCGACCCGCCGATGAGCGTCTGGTACGGACTGGCCAGACCGAGGTTGTCGCTACCGGAAAGAAATAGCCCGGTATCAGCAAAGATTGAAGAATTCAGCAGGGTAAACTGCTCAGCCGCCGTGTTGTAGATGCCAATGTTCCCAAAGTTAGAATTCGCGGTCGCGCTGTGTCCCAGCTGAATTTGAACATTCTCTAGGAGATCCCATTGCGAGAACGAAAATTGATTGGGATTGGACCCACCGGCATTGTCGCGCCCAAACATGATGGCGACGGTGGAAGGGCTTGAAGGCGCGCTGAAGAATGTGTCGAAGGTAAGATTACGAAACATCTGCGAGCCGCTCCCGGTGGCATCCCAGCAGGGCGTGCTTCCAGTGTTGCACTTCAGAACGGTGGTATTGGGAAGCAGCGCATAGTTCGCGCCACAACTCCCTGCGAATCGGCAACGCTGGCTGCCAACACCATAGATGTTCAACGCAGGCTTGTTGGTGTCATTTACAGACGTGCTAACAAGTATGACGCCAGGCGGCAGCTGGATTGCGCCTTGTCCCAGGTTGAATGCGTTCGTCAGGCAAAGGCTAATGGCTGGACCGTTATCGCTGTTCGTTCCAGCTACAACTCCATCAGCTGTGCAATCGCGGATCCAAGACAATGTCGCGCCGATTAGTGGAAACCCATTCATGTTCAGCGGCCCGTTAAGTGACTGCATAGCATTTCCTGCCGGTTGCGAGAACAGTGGAATTGGAAAAAACATGCCACCACCCTGGCAGACGGTTGCGGCAGGCAGTCCGTTTCCGAGATTTACCGTTCCACCAGAGCCGCCGCTCAGATACCAATACTGCGGGTAGCCAGGAACTGCGCGATGAGCTTGATTGCTGATGCTGGTCACGTAGCAAGTAAACGAGGGCTGCAGTTCGTCGTTGAACCGCAGCGTACAGACCGTAGAGTTTGACGTTGGCAGCGAGGCCCCAGCGACGAGCGCTGCGCTCTGCGAGTAATTGCCCCACGATCCCGGCGTTCCGGTAACTGAGCCCTGCAGGGTCTCGCTCCCTGATGTGGTAGACATCCAGACTTCGTAGCCGGTCGCCGTAGGAGGCTGGAGTATTGGAGCCGCGACATTTACCGTGCCGGTGGCCGTCAGGAGTACCGTTGATTCTGGTGATGCTAGTGTCCGGCCCGAAGCATCTTTGATCGTGAGCTTTGTAAAGTAGGTGGCGCTTGGCAGTGTGCCGCTGGCTGTGTTTGTGCTGAGCGCCGGCGCCAGTGCTGGATTGGGCTGGCCAACCACAAATCCGGAATTAGCGGATGGCGGGCCATCGGTGTAGCACTGGACTTCATTCGGCGCTACCAGAGCCACGCCGCTTACCGTTGCAGCCTGAGTCAGTGCGAAGGTGATGGTAGCGTTTGGCAGTCCACCCAGTGCAGGAGTCTGAATCTGTCCTGTCACCGTGCCGGCGTTGGCCGAGGTGGCAATCATCGCCAGGGCGAAGGCGAACATTCTGGCAAAACTCGTGTGAGTGGCCTGCCCAGCTCGCCTTGCCCCGGCAAATGGCTCTGGCGATTCTCCGCGACCTCCTTTCCTCACCGTATTCGATTTAACAACACTTGTCAGCACGCGTAGGGCGGCACCTATGGTGGTTAGCTGAAGGGGGGAGCGCCACCCTGCAAGCATGACTCTAATTTTCATCGTTCCTATCCTCGTCTTGGACTTGTTTGAACGTTTGTCGGAGCTGTCGGCGGCAGCGCGTTTACGCGACGATGCATCGCCGGCCGCTCCAACTTGATACCGCGCACTTTGGCTTCCTTCTGCGCGGGACAGTTCCCTTTGTGGTCACGCCCCAGCGGATGGCCGCAATCGCTGCAGAACCTCATAGCCAGTTAGCCTCCATCGGGCTCTTCTCACTGACATCCCCACCCATCTCGCCATGGGAATCCCTGTTATGCTCACGCTGTAGCCAGCCTGCAAACGCATAGGCATCCTGTGTCGCGGCAGGTCCAACTCGAACGGCCTTGTTGTCGCCTATCAGTGGCCAGAGTTTGACTTTGGCCAGGGAGCGCTCAACAAAGTCTTCAGCCTTGCGAATCTTTTTCTTATGAAGCAGCTCGCGCTTACGGGCCTCAGTAAGCCACAGCGTGCGCGATCCGCTATCTGGAAACGCCTGCGCGCCGGCAGCCGCTTCCATCTCGCTCATCTTGATCGTCGGCGCTGTCCGCTGGAATGCGGGACGCACCCGTAGGCGAATGTCGAAGCGCTTGCGTTTGCTGTTGATCACGATCGCGTGACCGTGCCGGACCAGGTCCCGCGCCGACTCCGCATCCATGCGCCAGGGCTCAGGTGTGTTGCTGTTCGGGTAATAGACACCGACTGTGTCATCCCGCTCTGGCTTCGCTTGCGAGATTTTCCCCGAGGCGCTAGAGGGATAGACAGAAACCGTGTAGATCTCGGTTCCGATCTCGATTTGCTTCAGTTGTTTGAGTTTTGCCGGCGTGAGCTCGGCTGAAGAGAGATGTGCCATTGGGCTACATCGGTGCAGCGGTTTGGCCCCCACCGCCTTTAGGCTGCCTTCCCTTATGTCTGTGGCGCGATGGTTGTTTGACCGCCGCGCCACACATTTTGCCCAGGTATAAGGAGAAGGTTGAGCAGACTGTACAGTTGACTACGGTAGTTATGCAATAGACCGTTTGGAATACACAACATCTTGGGTACTAAGGGTGGAAAGGGGAAAGCGGATCGCCCCAGCTGGCGACCCGCCACAGTAGCTTAGGACGTGGCGGAATTTGCGGATTCCGTGGTTGGCATCGGGATAAAACCACAATCGAACAGCCGAACGAACATCTGAGCCTTTTCCTGCCATTCGCTCGGGATATCTTCTAGTTTGGTAACACCGAAGCATGCAGCCATCGGGCAGTTGTTCCAGTCGTGGCAATTCCAATGCTCTGGCTTAATCGTTTCCTCGTACCGGCCGCCCGCGTGTAGCAGCGAATCGAGTTCCGTTGCTATGAATGCTTCGGCCTTCCTTGCCACCGGGCTCTTGATCTTGTCCAGACTCAGGGCCTCGCACCATCTGGCGTACACCGTTTTCGCGTTTGGTGCCTCCAGCGAAGTCAGGGCCTTGCACCCGCTGGCGTCCACCGTTTTCGCGTTTGGTGCCTCCAGCGAAGTCAGGGCCTTGCACCCGCTGGCGTACACCGTTTCCGCGTTTGGTGCCTCCAGCGAAGTCAGGGCCTTGCACCCGCTGGCGTCCACCGTTTCCGCGTTTGGTGCCTCCAGCGAAGTCAGGGCCTCGCACCATCTGGCGTCCACCGTTTCCGCGTTTGGTGCCTCCAGCGAAGTCAGGGCCTCGCACCCGCTGGCGTCCACCGTTTCCGCGTTTGGTGCCTCCAGCGAAGTCAGGGCCTCGCACCATCTGGCGTCCACCGTTTTCGCGTTTGGTGCCTCCAGCGAAGTCAGGGCCTTGCACCCGCTGGCGTACACCGTTTTCGCGTTGTCAACTCTCTTTTCCTCAGACATCTAGCTCTCCTTTTTTTCTCTCCGACTTTACTTACGAACCTGTAATCCTGAAGGCCCGCCGATCTGCGTAGCCGCGCTCAAGCCTGCCGGCCTTGATCAGCTTGCCCAGGTGGTACTGAATCGAGCCACGGCTCACACCCACAATCTCGGCCAGCTCGCGCTCAGAAGGCGAGTTGCCGTCGTGCTCAGCTTTGTACTTGCGGATGGCTTCCCAAATCTCATCACGCCGTCTCTCTCCGGACATAAATTCCTCCCTTCAACTCAACCGCGACTTAACCCCGTCTCCAGTCCTTCTCGCCACGCACTTCCACCACTCGGCACATCGCAGCCAGCCGGGAATGCACCCGTTCACCCACGCGATCCCGCAGACTCTCAACCCGCATTGCCCGCTGGGCGCCGTTCCCCGCCACGGCCAGCGAGTCCCACGGCAAGTTTGTGGTCACTACCGTAGCGCGCCGATGGTTGTACCGCTCATTCACAACGTGATACAGCATCGAACGGTTCCACTCGCTCAACTTCTCTGGGCCAATGTCATCGACAATCAGCACGTCACACTCGCAGATATCCCTCACCAGTTCGTAAGCCGTAGCGACGTTGCCATACTCGTCCTCTACCTGGCCCGTGTTGAACGTGCCCTGCAATTGCTGCAACAGCGCTGAATATGAGCGAAACAGGCACCGGGCACCCTTCAACTCAATCACCAGCCGCGCAATTGCCACCGCTAGATGCGTCTTGCCACCGCCCCCATGTCCCCACATCACCAGACCAGGCTTTTCCTTCAGCCCCGGCCAACCATCCACAAACCGCCTAGCTGCAAGCCGCGCCATCTCCAATGCACTATTGCCACACTCGTAGTTCTCCAGTGTCCTGCCGTCAAACTCCTCTGGAAGCCCTGCACATTCCAACAGCCGCTTCGCCCTCCTCCTATGCCAACACTCACAACGCTCTACCCGGTGCCTTCCGTCAACCACCACGTCAATCCAGCCAGCCGGATCGTCCTTACACCTACTGCACCGATAAACAACGGCATCCCCAGGCCCAGGCTCATCCATCTTCGCCTTCCATCTCTCCAACTCAGTGCCCATCCACGCCTTCAGATCCTCTGCTAACGGCCTAACCGATTGCCGCTCCGCCACCCCCGCAGGCCCCACCGCATGCCCATCTTCCGGAATGCCTCTCTCCAACCTGACTTGCTTCATCCGCGCGCGCAGCAGCTCCCGTTCTTCCGGGCTCAACTGGTACGCGCTCACAGCGCCAGCTCCTGCTGCCGTCCGATCTGGTCCACATTCCGATTCCCAGGCAGCTCGTGCTTCAAAATCCTCCTGATCACTTCCTTGGGAGCGCCCGCCCGTTCTGCCGCGATCTCCGCCATCTCGATCCAGTCAGCGTCCGGAATCTGCTGGATCCCAACATTCCGCCGCACCCAGTCCTTCTCCAGCAGGTTGTACTCCTGCCGCCATTTGCTGTAGTGGATCCCATCAACCGTGCTCAACGGTTTGCCGTTGACCGAAGCAGAGCGCTTCTTCTCTTGTCTCTTAGTCTGAGAAGAATAAGTCTCTTCTTCCTTATAGGATTTTCCGGTTTCCGGATGATGATTTTCCGGTTTTCCGATAGTTGATTCCCCGCTTTCCGGCAAATCGATTTCCCGGTTTTCGGGTAATTGACCATCCGGTTTTCGGTCAATTGATTTCCCGGTTTCCGGATAATTGATTTCCCGGTTTCCGGATAATTGAACCTTCACCGCCTGCAGCACTTTGATCATGTCCACCCGCACCCAAAGGGTCGGCGGGACACCCTTCACCACGCACTCGACAAACCCACGCTCCTGCAGCCTCTTTCGAGCAGATTCCATCTCGTGCTTACCCATCCGGAGACTCTCCTGAAGCTTCGGCAGCCGCACAAAAAACCA
Organism: Candidatus Angelobacter sp.; assembly: GCA_035294925.1. Classification (GTDB taxonomy): domain Bacteria; phylum Acidobacteriota; class Terriglobia; order Terriglobales; family Acidobacteriaceae; genus Angelobacter. The sequence continues at coordinate 56,716 of DATGJZ010000006.1, forward strand.
GCCACTCTTTTCGCTCCACGCCATCTGGCCAAAATCCTCTCCCTCCTTCTCTTCGTTCTTCGTGGTCCAATAGATCAACTGGGAAAGCAGGAGGCCTGGCAGAATGCCACCGGCGATGTCAATGTAGATGGGGAATACCACCAGGGGCCGCTTGACCACGGCCTTTAGCAGCGCGAGCTGCTGCCCTATCGTTTGCTCTGTTTCCTGCGTCGTCTCCGCCACTCAGACCACCTCGGGAGTCTTTACACTCAAAGCCACCGCGAACGGTTTCACCCAGATAGACTGCGCCGAAAGTTGGAAAGTGCTGCCACTCCACACAAGTAGGAGCGTTTCTCCCATCACGCTGGCAATGGCCTTGGCCGCGTCCGGTGGAACCGCGTTGCCAATGCGTTCGCGTTTGGCGGAGTCACTTTTGCCATCCAGATCAAAACCGAATACCTCATCGGGATCCACCAGCGATTGCAGCGCAGCCAGCTCTAATGTCGTGAACGGCCGGTGCCACGTGTTATCGAGCGAACGGATTACGCAGACCAGCTTATCTTTCGCTGTTGGCATGCGGGGATCGGCTACGCTGAAGGTGCCGTTGTCGTGGCCGGCTGATCCCGTCACAGCGCCGGATGGAGACTCCCACGGAATCACCCCGTAATGGCCGCTCTTCTCACGCTGCAACTCGATGCGCGGATCCGCTACAGCGAAAGCCCCCTGCCCCGTAGTGCTGGCTCCAATGACAGAACCTGCCGACTCTTCGAAATGCGTAACCCGATATTTCTTGTCTGTGAACTTGCGCGGCTGTCTGGGATCGGCCACGGCATAAGCGCCCTCCTCTGAACGATGGCCGCCAATCACCGTGCCCGTGTTCCCGTCCCATGGCGTAACGCCATACTTTCCGAATGGCCTCTCCATCGTGGGACGTGGATCGGCGATTGACATAGCTGCGCCGGCGACATGACTCGCTCCGGTTACAGAGCCCGCTTGCCCGTTCCAGCGCACCACGCGATAGAGACCATTCTGTCGCATGGGGCTTTCGGGCATGCGTGGGTCGGATACAGAGAATGGACCCTGCCCGGGTGAGCGCTGACCTGTTACAGTAGCCGCGTGTTCCTGCCAGTCGATGACACCATACTGTCGATAGCTCTCCCCTTGAAAGCGCGGGTCGGCTACTGAAAATGGTCCGTTACTCGGCAGTGATTGCCCTTGAACGGTACGGGCTGCCTTGTCCCATGGCGCCACGCCATATCCATGCTCGAACGCTTCCTGGCGCGGATCGGCCACGGAGAATGGCCCGTTATTCGATTTGGCATTCCCGATGATGGTTTTGGCTGACTCACTCCAATCGACCACCCCTAGATCACCGTTGCGCCCGTCCGGAACAATTAGGTAATCGGCAAGATAGCCATCCTTGACGTTCAACTTGTTCAGACTGCGCCAGTCAGACCCAGCCTCGACAAAGGCCAGCCTTACCCATGTCTTCCATTGCAAGCGTGGTATGGCGTGCATCGGACCGCCCGCGGGGTCCCCCGGCAACGGCATCTTTCCAAGGATCTCGCCCACGGCGCGTAGAGGAAAGCGCGGCGGCTCATACAGGAATGCTGGAACTTTGGCGGCGTGCCGGCCAATCATCAGAAATCGCTTCCTGCTTTGCGCGAGCGCTCCAAGTTCGCCACAGTCGTGATAGCTGCGCTCATCGACAGGAGAAACGGCATAGCCGAAACCGGACATCAGTTCCTTGGCTTGCTCTAAAAGGCCTGCGCCACGGGTAACAATGCGCGGAACATTCTCAAACAGGATCAGTTCTATCGGATCGTCCTGGTAGGCTTCGAGCAGCAGCCACAGCGCCCGCAAGGCGAGCTGGTTGAGTGCCTGGTACTTTGCGCCTTGGCTTCTGGTTTCAGAAAGCAGTCCACTGAAACCCTTGCAGGGAGCGCTACAAAAGAAAATGTGCGGCTTCTCGTAGCCAGCACTTCGGCGGATGTCATCTGGAGTCGCTTCACGCCATCCTGGCGGAGGCTCGTGTCCATGAAACGCCGTGTATTGTTCCCTGCTAAACAGGTCCAAGACCGTGCCCTTGACTCCCGTAGCCCGATCAAAATCGCGGATGGCTGCCGGGTCCACGTCGAAACCGCCAAGGCAGCGAAATTTGGCGCGCATGTTTCCGACCCTGGCGCTTCCCAGGTTGAAGCCTTCCGCTCCGCCCCCGAGACCGCAGAAACCGTGTAGGTGCAAAACCTCTCGCTCTTCAATCACAACAGTCTCCTCTGCGGCACCTGCTCCCACGCCGCCTGGTTCAGCCACACGCACTCCGTCCGCGTCTGGGAATTGGAATTGGAGCTACAGAACTGGCCCCCGGTCCACTCGATCTTGTGCCAGCCCTCAAACAGCCGTGCGTAGAGTTTTGATGGATAGCTGGAAATAAGAACCATGCCTCGTAAACGCTTCAGCGTTGCAGCTAGGCGCTCGTGCCCTTCCTCGTCCATCTCATGGCGATAACGATGCTCCACCCCGCCTGAACCACCACGCCGTGAACGCACGCTCATCGGGTAGGGAGGATCGACATAGTGGAGCGTATCGGGCCGGTCCATCTTCTCCAGAATCACAATCGCGTCTCGCCGCTCAATCGTGACTCCCTGCAACCGCTCACAGAATCCATTGATGGCGTCCGGATAGTGCGCCCAGTCCGAAGCTGGCGCTGTACCTGATCGATTGGCGTTCCATCGGAAGCCAGTTCTCATCACAGAGCTAAGCCGGGTATTGAAGCCTGCACTACTCGCCTTCAGCCGTGAAATCGAATCAGACCCAAATCCCATGAAACTTCGCACGAGGGTACGCCGGGCCCTTTCAACGTCGCTCCGGGTTGGCTTGTAGCTCAGGTTGAATTCATCACGCGAGAACGGAGTTAGCCGGAGGAGCGCTTCCAGGCGGCTCGCTTTCTTCCGATCCTGCAGAACCCGGAACACGTTCACCACTTCCCCGTCCAGGTCGTTGTAAATTTCGGAATAGGAGCGCGGCTTTCGCATCAGCACGCTAGCGCCCCCCCAAAGGCTTCCGTGTAGACCCGATGCTGCGGAAAGAGATCAACGATCATTGGCGCAAGGCGATACTTGCCACCGTGGTACCGCATCACCGGCCGCGTCACTTGCGCCATCAGTGTTTGTCCCTCTCCATGAATCGTTCGTAGTCCGCTGGATCCCAATCGCTCTCTTCGCCAATCTTGAGCTGCCTTGGCTCTGGTCCCTCTTTGAGTCCTAATTCCCGCCGCCGATCCTTCTCATCAGCCCACATCATCTGCTTGTGCACGTGGGGAAATGGCGGACAAACATCCTCCAAATCCCCAAAACGACCTATTCCAGTGCACACAGTTCGCACGTAAATCGGCGGACCCACAGGCTCTTCAGACTTTTGGCTTTTCTTTTTTGTCGGCACTCCGACGCGCCTCCAACCACGCGACACCTTCAATAAAAGCTGCCGCCAGTGCAGTCAGGTTACTTTTTCTCAGGGCCGCGTTAACCGCCCGCCGCATCGGCTCAGTAAGCCGGTGGTAGCACTTCCCGCAAAACGGCTCATTCAAACTCTTCTTGTTACCGCACACACACTGCCGCTGGTGCAGCGCTTCAATCGTTCGCTGGATCGGCGTGATCTCGGCGGTCTCAGCCATTACAATCCCCCTGTTGTTTCGGGATACTCGCTCCACTCCCTGCCATCCAGGAGACGACCTGCGGCTTTCTTGTCGACGCCGCCCCACTGCTTAAAGAAAAACGGTATCCTTGCGCCTTGGCAACGATCTCTTAGAGAACGCGCCCACTCGGGATGCATAGGGCGAGCCTTGGGTCCAGATTCCCCGCCAACAACTAACCAGTCAACGCCCGGAATTTGGATCCGCTGCATTCCTTTGCAATCCAAGCACTCAAGCTCATAGCGAGCGTGCTTCACGCAAGGCGGCGTCCGCCAAACAGTTCGCAGTTGGGTTGGGGCCTTAATTGGACCAAGCAACGGCTCTGCGGAAACCCACCTGAGTGCCGCTGGCGTGGCGCGCAGGTACTCAACTCGTTCATCCCAGTACTGCTGGTTTTCGGCTGAGACTCCGAGCCAGAGATTTTTTAGGGGAACTCTCTCGAGCATTTGTTGATGAGCAGATTCAGCCACGACTTGAGCGCGGTACAGATTCGCTGTTCGGGTCCAAGCGATGACACGGCCCCACAACTTAGGATCGATGAGGTACTGCCTTTGTCTGTCCGCTCGTTTCGTTAGCGAAAGATAGGTGTGTTGCGGTGTGGCTGCCATCACCGCAAGCATCCTGTCCCTGAATTCATCCGGCACGAAATCCGCCTGCCAGTCTGTCATTGAGCAGGGGAATATGAGCCGCCCACGCTTCCAGCGCAAAGGCTGGAGCAGAGTTTTTTCGTCAAGGTAAACTTCCACAACCGACAGCGAAGAAACTATGTAATCCAATCCAGTGCCGGCGCGTGTCGGATTCGTGCCGCACTGTTCATTTTGCCGAGCTGCATAGCAACGGACGCAACCCGGAGAAATACGAACGCAGGCCCATCCCTTCTTCCCGCGCATGATTGTCTTCTTAGGCTTCCCATCGTGCGGAAAAATGACCATATCCTCTTTGAGGCGCGCCCTGATCGGATTCCACGTTGCTCCGCCCTGTAGCCATTCAATGCTTGACTTGTCGCCCATGCGTCCCCCATGCCAGCCCTCAAACCTGCCAAGGTACAAAGGGCTAGCATCGAGAACCGGTCTCGCTAAACCGCATACGCGAAATGACGAGACCAATTTCGATTCACAACATCCCTGTTGCCCTGCGGATTGTCGCTTCGCCTATCCGGCCGCAAAACCAGGTTCGGCTCGCTCCCCGGAAACCGACGCCCAGAGCTGGATCCGGGCGCCGGTCTTTGCCGGCAGCAGAGAAACTTTCATCCCTGCTTGTAATTCGCCCGAATCTGCGCCCAGGCACGCCCCTTGCTCGACGCCGCCATGAAGCTCTTGTACGCATCCTCGAGTACTCCTACGTAGGGATACTCTTTGCCGTTGTTGGTTCTGATCGTAAGAACCCCGGCCTGGTAATCCACTGCCGCCACCGCATCACTGCCCTGAATCTCGGTCCACATAACGCCTCTCCTTATCGGTACTGCAAAGACTCCGTGCCCGGCTTGTGTCGAACGATCAAGCTCTCAGGCAACGCAGCCTCACTGGGGTTGATCTCGTGACCGTGCCCGCGCTCCTTGCAGATGTCACACACAGCCGTGCTCCGGTCATCGTGGCAAGAGCAGTCACACACCCGCGCCTGAACCCCTGCCTTGATGGCCATCAGATTGAGCGAGTAAGTCACGCGCACGAAGTCCGGATGCGTCTTAGCCAGCTCCGCCAGGTCCGTGCCTTCCTTGGCCTCAATCTCGATCTGCTTTCCGGTCCTGCCGATGTAAATGCTCATCAGCGCAGTTTTTACAGCCCCGCCAAACGACCTCAGCGCATACAGCGCCAGGCCGCTCAGTCGTTCGCGATTGTTTTCCAAGGAGGCTTTCCGCTTGGCCAGCCGGTCGATCTCCTCCTTGATCTCCTTCTCGTTGCTCTTCATCCGCTTGAGCGCAAACACGGCCCCCTGCAGCTTCGCTTTGCTCTTGCGGACGAAGGTTGAAAACTCTAGTTCCAGTTCGGGAGTCAGTTCGCCGTAGCCCATTTCCAGCTTGCGCTCGAACCGCTCCACCTCACTCGGGATGTGGTACAACCTGAACCCCTTCTTTTCCGGCTTAGCCGGCTTGGGTTCCTTAACTTCTCGCATCACTTCAACCGTTGCCATCACTGGCCTCCTATCTCTGCCACTTCCGCTTCCGAAAGCAGCGCCTTGCACTCCCACTTCTCTTCCTGCACCTTCTCGCAGACCCGATCCCTGGCGATGCACAACTCCAGCTTGATTCCTTCCGGAGTATTGGGTGTGAAGACGAACTCTTTAACCCCCACGGTATCGATCCGCTTGGTGCCGGAACCCATGGCCTTAGCGGCGGCAAGGAACCTTTCCTTCTCGTAGAAGTTCCACCAAACTTTCATCGCCGGAGCATCTTTGATGTCGACGCATGGTCTTGATTCGATAAAGGCAGCCATGGTCCGTAACTTCTGTGCGTAATCATGGGTTGTCATCACTTCACCCCTTTCGCATACACGGCACACACCTTGTGGATCATGTAGACGGTCCTCGATTGCCCACTGAGAGGAGAGACCAGCAACTCAACTTTCTTACCCTCGACAGTGTTCAACCGATCAATGATGTCCGGGTTCTTGGTCACACAGATAAGCTCCCCACCGGATTGCACCAGCTTCAGCCAGAATGCATCCTTGTCAATCTTGCATTCCGTGGCGGTACCCGCCTGAGTCGTCTTACTGGGATCCTGCGTAGGGACAGGCTGCTGAGTTTTGCCGTTTGTGCCATTCTGGGAACTGGCTACAGGCTTCTGTGGTGGGACCGCTGCCGGCCCAGGCTGAGGCCCAGCTTCTTTCGCAGCCACACCTTGAGGAGATTTCTTCATGATGTCAGGCTGGACAGGGTTGGCCTTGCGTTCCTGCGCAGCCTTTAATCCCTCAGCCGTAAACGTGGCGCCGCAGCCGTCTTTCTTCCTCCAGCAGTAGTACCCGCCTTCTTTGTCCTTCCGCAGCTTCTTGCCGCAATCTGGACACATGAGAGATTTACGCCCGCTCAAGTAAACATAAAGGCCAATTCCTAGATGGCTAGCCCAGCGCTTCAGAGCATCGCTGCAGCCGCCTTTTTCGGCGTCTCCCAAGTCTTTGTTGTCCGATCCGCCGAATGCTTCCCCATAGATTCCAAACTCTGGAATGTAGAAGGCTCCATGGATGGCTGATGTCCAAATCTCTTCTTCGCGCTGCTCCGGTGTGCCTTTGTGGTAGATGACAGTCTTTTGGTAGCTATCCGCACTCTTGCGGTAAGCTTCCCTCCAGCCGCCGATGCCGAAAACCTGATTGAGCCGCTCAACTACAAAAGCAACCTCTATGGCAGTGAAGCCTTCCATAGTCGGATGGTCGCTTAGGGCTTTCTCTGGTAACGGCGCGAGTAGTTGAGCCTCGATCTCGGGCGGTAGCCGCTTGGGAGCGGGAGCAAAGAACTGCGCTGGCAGATCCAGCGTAGTCTCAATAGGTGGTGGTGGTGGGACCATTGAAGGTCTAACGATTTGTGCTTGTGTCGCCATACAGGCTCCTCCTCAAATTGAAAACTTCTTAAAACTTTTCCTCTGGCCGCGGTATCCCGGTGTCCGGATACTGCACAATCAAAATCACGCTCCACACGTAGACACTCAGTGCCAGGATGAATACCAGCCACGCAGCCAATCTCTTCATCCGCTTCATGCCGCCCCCTGCCCCGCCACGGCCTCAAACTCCTTGCCCTGCCGGCACTCGGTAGAACAGAAGTAGCCCCGCACTGCCGCAGAGACAATCGAGCATGGGTTGCAAATCCTTTTCCCGCACTTCGCGCAATCGTGATGCGCCAGTCGTATCCCGCATTCTGCACAGCCATCTGCCAGCCGCCCCGCCACGCGCTCCAACTCGGTACTGCGCGCCTCAGCCTTTACCACCTGCGCCAGCAGGTCCTCAATCAATAAGCCGTCGTACATCAGCGGCCTCCCGTGCGGAATCTCGCTGGACGGTAAAATTTCCGGCTTTCAGGTGTGCGCGCTGGCTCTCCCTCTTCAGAGGCCGGGTAAATAGAGAGCGGGTTCGAGTGAATCCTTACCTCTGCTCTTTCGCCCGCTGGCAAGGACCAATCAGTGATTGGCCTACTCACCACATCCGCCAGCGTTAAAGTTCCACTTGTTTTTTTCATTTCACAATCTCCAGCCGATGCTCCATTTCGATGTGACCCTTCTCCACCAGCTTCCGCAGCCGACGTGTCACCTCAGCCGGATCAATGCCTAGCCTCTCCGCAAGATCCTTATTACGAGGGCAGGTTTGACCCTTCTCTTGCAGCTCTGTGATCGCCAGCAGCAGCAGTTGCTCTCCAATCGTGAGGAGCGCCTTTGCTGGCGCGGGTGTGGCCGCTGCATATCGCCTTTTCCGTTTCGCCATTGTCATTGCCATCTGCATAACTACCAGTTAACTATCTAGTCCAATTGGCACATTACCCCCATCGTTTCCTCATGTCAAGCAAAAAATTGAGGAAAATCTCAAGAATTATGCAAGTCTCTGAAATCACAGCGAAAATTCCCTATTGACGTGACTGTATCCAAACTGTATAGTCTGCTACCAGTCAACAGCCCAAGGAAGAAAGACCCAGTGGTTACGCACAAAGAAAGGAACTCAGGAATGCTCAACATGAAACCACGCACGCGCACGCTTGCTGCGGTCCTGCTGCTATCGGTCGCGCTGCTGCTTATCGCCTGCGCTCATCGCGTCGGCTCAACTACTCCCATCACCCCGTGGGAAAACATCCACGTCACCAACGCCGAGATTGCTTCGGTAAACAACTCAGTGGCCCAGGGACTCATCGCTGCTAACCAGGCGGGCGCGCTGGAAACTGAGTACACCGCCCAGGTCACGCAACTCAACTTCAACGTGGCGGCCTGGCAGAAGGAACTCACTCCTCTGTTGAAGGACCAGGCCACCGCCACCGCCAACTCTGCTCGCGTGAAGCAGCTCATCAACGGCATTTCCCAATCCGCTGCCAAATTGATCTCCTCTGGTAACGCTGGGGTAAAGAATCCCCAGGCAGCGGCCCCACTCACCCAGGCAATCAGCAGCCTCAGCGCAACTGCCGGCAATCTCTATCAGCTCTTGCAGACAACCGGCGTGTTGAAGTAAGGAGATTCCTTTTGAACCAAACTCTCGCCATTACCCAGGACGGCACCCTAGTGGTGATCCTCGGGGCCATCGCCATCAATGAGGCTCTCAAGTTCCAAAAGCTGCGCGAACTAGGGCCTGATGAGGCAACCAACATCAACACGGAAGATCAGAGCGCACTTGCCGACTCCGATGACACGATGAACCGCATCAACCTGTGGCGCCAGCAAAACAACCTGGCACCGCTTACTGCCCCGGAGCCCACGACAGTTCCGGTAGCAACGGGTACAACGGCCTCGAATGAACTGCCGCCTCCTGCTGCGGCGAAATCCTAATCATGGCTACTCCCCAGGCAACCACCGCGCATGGATCCGTAACAACGGGTCCGCGCGCGGTGTCTTCTCCCGTCAAGCTGCTTACGGCCGGTGAAGTTGCGGCTATGCTGCGAGTCAAAGAATCGTGGGTGTGGGAACGCACCCGCGACCGCTGTCCAGAAGACCAACGCATCCCCTACCGCCGCCTTCCTGGTGGACGCTACGTCCGCTTTGTGGAGAGCGAGATTCATGAGTGGATAGCCAACGGTTTCAAAGTGAAAAAGAGAGGCAAGCAATGAACCAGACTTGGCCCGCGATAACCGACACCTCCGATGGCCAGCACACCATCTACACTGATCCGCCGCGCGGTATTGGCATCATCGTGCAGAAGCGCTCCAAGCACGGCTAAAGGAGACACCTATGCTTCAGATTCTCTGTCACCTTTGGGGTGACTACATCCTGCAATCGCAGTGGATGGCCGAGAACAAGACCAAGCGGCACTGGCCTGCGTTCGTCCATGCTTTGATTTACTCGCTATGCTTTGTCCCATTGTGCTGGCACCCCGATACATACCACGGCTATGAAGCTATTAAAGTTTGGCAGCATGGGGCATGGGCATCTGTTCCCGCTTGGAATTTTTCCACGACTTGGGCAAGCAGCTTCCATCCATTGGCACTGGTCGTAATCTTCGGCACCCACTTCCTGATTGACCGATATCGGCTGGCCCGGTATGTGGTCTGGGCGAAAAATCGGATGTTTGAACCGTGGTGGGCCTACAGGCAGCTGCTCCACCGAGAACGATACGCAAGACACGCAACCCCACCGTTTTGCTACTGCGACAAGACAGGCTACGCAGAAGGTGTTCCGATCTGGCTGGCCACATGGCTCCTGATCTTCGCGGATAACACCCTTCACTTAACCATCAACTATCTGGCGCTGAGGTTCCTATGAGCCAGTTTGAATTGTCCAACTCCGAGAATCTCCTGCTGCGTAGCGCACTCTCTGAAGCTATTGAGCAAGTCATCACAATCGAGGACAGCAATCTACTGCACAACTCGCGTAACGATACACCGTGCGAGAAGAAGCTTCGTCAACAGTGGAGGAAGCGTATCCAACAGTGGAAGAAGCTGCGCAAGAAATTGGGCGGTACTGCGGGTGTTATCACTGCGGCAACCGAGTATGAAATCTGCTTTGAGGAGACCGAGCGATGAGCGCGACCGCACGGATGGAGCGGAATTCTAAACTCGTCGCTCGGGCCGAAGAGCTGCTTTCCGATGCCAGCGACTGGGCCGCGTGGTACGCCCAGCACGCCATGGAGGGGAGAGCCGAGGACGCGGCAGGGGATCTCGCCCGGTTTGAACACCAGGTGCGGTTGGCCCTGGACCAACTGGGACAGGTGGAACTTGGAGAACGCAAATGAACCAGGTTCCTCCATCCCTCCTTGCCTACGAAAAACAGATGCAGGAGTTTCTCAAAGAGCAGATTAGCCAGGAGCAACAGACGCGGACCGCTCTCCGCAACCGGGAGCGCGAACAGATTATCCGTGAGACCCTGCACGCACTGAATCAGGAACGGCGCGAGGTAGCAGCCGAACTCGCCTATCGCCATAAGGAAAAGCAGTCCCGAGACCGTAAGCGTGAGCGGGCTTTGGCGGTCCTTTTCTGGCTCTTCGTGGGCTTTTATCTACGCGGTTGTCGCATGGGCGGCCTTGCGCGCCTTCGTTCTCTGGATTCGCAAATGACCCGCATCCCGATCCACCTTCCAGATACGTCCCAGAAGTACCACGCCGAGCGCACGAACAAGGACGGCTTCGACCATGGCTTCGGCAGCCGAAAAGAAGCCAATAGATTTCAGGAACTGTATCTCCTGCAGCGCGCCGGCGCCATCAGTGAGTTGGAGGCGGATAAAAGAAAGCTGCGCTATGACCTGGTGGTGAACGGCGTCCTGATCGCCACCTATGAGGCTGACTTCCGCTACCGGATTGCCGCCAATCACAAAGGCGGCCTCGGGAACGTCGTGCCGGGCCAGCTCGTAGTTGAGGACTCCAAAGGAGCCCGCACGCCGGCCTACAAGTTGAAAAAGCTGTTAATGCTCGCACTCTACGGAATCGAGATCAAGGAAACATGAGCGACCCACTCGCCCTTATACCTAAACTCAAGTGCTCACTCTGTAAGGGGAATAAGCTAAACATCCTCTTCCCTGAATCCGAGCGCAAAAGACCTAGCCCACGCTGCTGCCAATGCCTCAGAGAGTATAAGCAGCAGCGCAAACCCAACCAGAGCCACCGGCCCAGCCGCTGGACCAAACACAGCATGGCGTTCTTGTTCGCCGGTGGCAAAGCAGCCAAGAAGAAAATATGACAAAGACCATCGCCGTAAAGGATTCTAATCTCAAGGTTGAATGGATTGATCGTGGCCGTGAGCCGCAGTGTAAGCCTAATCCTCAATATCCGAGCGGCATTGATTTGGACGTTGCCGGACCACAGTCTCCAGCATGCAGCACTCCGCTTCCATACCCGGCTCGACGGTGTGGGTATTTTCTCGTCACGTGCTCGCTCTGCAGGACGTCAGTAGTGGTAACCACGGCAGGCCGCCCAGACGATCCGCGCTCCATAAGAATTCCCTGCAAAATCACACAAGGAGAGGAAGCATGACCGATTTAGCCAACCGCACACCCATTATCTGCCTAGATTTTGATGGCGTCTGTCACAGCTACACCAGTGGGTGGAAAGGGGCTCGCGTAATCCCTGATCCACCAGTACCAGGAATGCTCGAAGCTATCTATCAATACTCCCAGCATTTCGAGGTCAATATATTTTCGAGCCGCAGTAACCAAGATGGCGGTATCGACGCGATGCGTCAGTGGATCATCGAAGAGTTGATCGTCTTCTCCCCCTGGTGGACTGGCCTTATGCCAAAACACAAAGCCGTCGAATGGGTAGATGAAAATATCAAGTTTCCTAAAGAGAAGCCCCCAGCCTTCGTCGGCATAGATGACCGTGTTATCACCTTCTCCGGAAGGTGGCCCACCGTGGAAGAGTTGAAAGGGTTCCAGCCATGGCACAAGCGCGACGTCTCTGGCCAAGTAACATCAGTGCCAACTGTCCCCGCCGTAGACTGGCCCGATCCGACACCATGGATGCTAAATGACCCACTTTGGAACGTGATCTGGGAGGCAATCAAGACTTGGGACATCAACGTACCTGCAGTATACGGCGGATACATGGGAGCAACAGGTAACCACGCCACCGCGATCTTCAATGCGATCAGACTTCCCAAGGATGGCAGACCACGCCTCTCCCGCAAGCACTTGAAACAGGCACGCCGACGCGAGAAGCGCGCCGTCCTGGGCCAAATGCCGTACCGTGATGCCGACCAGTGGGCCGAGGGAATGGTTCAGATCAAGGGGCTCCGTCTCAATGACACCCAGCCTGAAACGAGCTGGCAGGTAGTACTCTGCGGCTATGAATTTCCCGCGAAGAAAGATAAAGCCGAGGTGGAACGCCACGCCGAGAGCTTCAGGCGCGTAATTCGGCGTAAGCTGCGGCACTATGCCGCCCAGGAGAAGCGCGCTCTTTGTGCCGTATTCGGCCAACGCCAGAAAGAAGGCCGGGATATTCTCGCACCAGAACGGATCATGCCGCCACGCAGCGCCGAGCCACCAGAAGAGTCAGCAATGCGAACACTGCAAATAGAGCTGGAACTCATTGATGAAGCCCTTGCGCGTCGTCCAGCGTTAGACAAGTACACCAATCGGTATAGCAAGGTTTACGCAGCATGCGAGATAGCAGGCAAAGCCGAGTTCAACGGCGACCGACAGAGATTATCGGTCCTTGCAGAGGCAGCGTGCGCAATTTGCCCAGATTGCCGGGCTGGAACCCCTCCGAAATCTGTGGATACCGGATATACCCATTTCCAGACGAGCACTTCAACGAACGAATGGTGTCCTGCTTCTGAAATTTGGAAACTGATTCGGCAACCGCAGCGCAAGTAATAAAGCAATGCCTTCCATAATGTACAGATCGTTCGCCGACCGCATGGGCTTCCACTGGCCCGAGAACGTGGCCTATGCGGTTCGTGAGTACTCATGGCGGCCCCTCACATGGGTGACTTACGACCAGTTGCTTCAGGAACGCCGGGAGCGCCAGGTAAAACGCTTGCAGTTGGTACGTGAATGCGCTGGCCAGTTGCGGATCGCAGCCTATGTATGGACCTTCTACACACGTGGCCTCGGTGGGGTGGCTTATGCGGGCTGGCATCTCTACATCTGGGCGCTAAAACGGGATTGGTGGCTGCACTGGGAAGACCCCATCACTGTGGAACTCATGAAGATGTTCCCTTGTGGCCTGCTGCCAATTCAGCAGAATTTTTATTGCTGGAAGGAAGCGTTTGGCGATACCTACTCCCGCCCAGGACGATTCAAAAAGCAAGGCCTCATACTGGGATGGGTGCATCTCGGTAGATACAATGGCCGGCCACAACGCTTTGAGGTTGCCTCCTTTTCGGAATCCCATGTACCCTATCGGCATCTTTCCCAGGAGAAGCGCCCATGAAACCTCAAACCGGTTGTATCTTCGTCAAAAACGGAAACGCCTGGGCACTGCGCTGGCGTGAAACCGTTCGCACTCCATCTGGGCTAAAGCGTAAGATGCGCTTTCGCCTTCTCGGTCCTGTCCTTCCCGAGCACAAACGGAACAAGGACCGCGCTACCAGCAAGCTACGCATCCCGCCCGAGATCCAGACCGCCGCCGATGAAATCCTTGGCGTGGTCAACGCCTCTGACTCTCCGGTGCTAACCATCAATCAGTTCATGGACTCGGTTTACCTGCCGGAAAAAGAACAGCATCTCAAGCCCGGCAGCTATGAGAACATCCTGCATCGCTGGAACCGCTATCTGAAGGCCCGCATCGGCCATCTGGTCCTACGCGACTTTCGCCGCCAGGATGCCGCGCTCCTCTGGAAAGAACTGCATAAGGATTTTCCGCATCTCGCCAGCCAGACTTTTCGCCACATTCGCTTCAGCGTGCGCGGCATCTACGAGCTGGCCAAAGACCAGGGGCTATACGTGGGTGAGAATCCAGCCAGCGCCTCACTTCCACCAAATCTTCCCGGCAAGAAAGAAACCTACGCCTACTCTGTCGAGGAAGTGGCGCGCATGCTCTCGCTCTTCACCGCCAGGCCCCAGGTCCAGGCCCTCATCGCTCTGGCTTTCGGTAGCGGATGCCGTAAGGGAGAGCTGGCCGCACTCGCTTGGAATGACTACGAACCAACCCCTGCCGGCGCAATCCTTCACATCCGCCGTTCATGCTGGCGAGGGAAATTGCAGACTCCCAAAAATGCCTCCAGCGCAGACGATACCGCGATCGACTCCGAGATCTGCAGCTACGTGGAAGCGTACCGGGCATTGCTTGGTGGCGTGAACCAGGGTCTCATGTTCTGTTACAGCCCCACCAGGCCTATCAATCTCGATTCCCTGCTCCGCTGGCAGATCAACCCGATCCTTCGTAAAGCTGGTATCCCGTGGAAGGGCTGGCACGCCTTCCGCCGCGGTAACGCCACCTATCTCGCTTCCAAGCATGGCATGGACGGCGCAGGCGCGCAGACCGCCGCCCTGCTCCTGCGCCACTCCGATTCCAGCACCACCGAGGATCACTACATCAAGCAAAGCAAACAGGACCGCCGCGCCGGCAAAGCTGCAAAGGTAATCAGCATCCGCAGCCAGCGCCAGCAAGCCGCCGCCACCATTGGCGCCGGGCTGAAGAAAGTGAGGGCGAACTAGATGAGCTGGACAACTTTCCGATGGGATAGGAGTTGGGTGAGCCTATGGGACCAATTTCTTTTGATTCCAGACCCATTGAAGATCACAGTTTCTTTTGAAGACATGATCGGAATTTCAGAACGCGCAGCCAGCGCCAGAGAGGAAGTGAATCAACTGGACGAAGGACAACTAGGAACCAGGACACCGGCACCAGGAGGTGCGAGAACTTCGGGAATTCTGGCAGAGAAAGGCTGCCAAATGCCTGCTCTTCTTGAACGCCTATACCGGATTCGTCGCGAGCGGAAGACGGCTCTCGATGAAATAGAGTCAGCCATTGCAGATGTGGAAAACGATGCTACACTGCAAAGGCTTCTCCGCGTGCTTGACATCGCGCAGAGGTAATTGTTCACCAAGTGTTCACCAACCCAATGGACGGTAGTGAGGGAAATGCTGTAGTATCAGTGATATGCGGGAGTAGTTCAGTGGTAGAACGTCAGCTTCCCAAGCTGAATGTCGCCGGTTCGATCCCGGTCTCCCGCTCCAATTCTTCAATGACTTACGTTTAACCGTGCTCTTAAACTAATCAGACAAACAGTCGGGGATGCTGCTGTGCTTCTTTTCGAGTGGGAATGCTTCCAGCAAACGTGGCGCCGCGAGCAGTCTCTGACAATGTTTGACGCTGCCTCTCGCAGAACATTCGATACCGTGTGGTTCTGGTCGTTGGACAGATTCTCGCGTGAAGGCGTTTATGAGACCCTGCAATACTTGCAGAGGTTTCACGGCCTACGGCGTGGCTACCTGTCGTTCACAGAGCAATATCTCGATTTCTGCGGCCTATTCAAAGACGCTATGATTTCCATTCTCACCATGATCGCAAAACAGAAACGTGTGCGCATGAGCAAGCAGACGGTCGCGGCGCTACAGCGAGCAAAGCCACAAGGCCACATCAAGAACAAACGGTGTGATTGTAGACCCGGACAGAGCGCGAGAACTACGGAACTCCGGCCTAGCCGCGGGACAGATGGCGGCTCAGAGGGATTGTCCACCACCATTGTAGCCGTATGGTGGCGCAATGAGCCAAAGCAAGGACCGAGGAGAGACCAATCATTCAGACCTTCAAGCTGGATTCTGAGCTGTGCTTGCGCCTCAAGTCGTTCGGCGCAAAAACGCGGCGCAGCAATCGGGACTTCTCCATGCTGCATTGATTGAATACTCGAACAAAATGACGGCGCAGGCAGCGTCCGCGGGTGTAAGAAGCGGGTTGGGCACTGCTATAATTCCCCTCTCACCCTGCGATGTGGATCCAACCAATTTACGGATAAGACTGGGAAAAAACCGTGGTTTCGGGATTACCTTCGACACGACTCGGAAAAGCGCCTCGGCAGCACGTTCAGTAGCCTACTGCCACAGATTCAATCCCGAGAAATGACGCTCTTTTATGTACAGAATGTGCTGGCAAAAATCATGCCCGGACTCGTTCCCGATGATGAACAGGAAATACTGGATTCGATAGTTGACGGTCCGAACGATGCGGGTGTCGACTTCATATATCGCAACGATGGAAGAGTCGTCATTGTCCAATCTAAGTACCGTGGTTCCGATAAGATGGAGAATGTTGAGGATTTCACACATTTTTGTGAAGTACTCAGTCGTTTGCACGCTGCTTCTTCCAAGAAACTGAAGATCAAGGAACGACTTGACGACATTATCAGCGACATCGATTGGGAAACGGACTACTTTTATCTTCAATTCCTGACACTGGGTAAGGTCGGGCCCGCCATTCGCTCACGCTTCGAACAGGGCATCCAAGATTCTGATGATCTCCCCGATCTTGAGGAACGGCTTGAACTGCAACTGTCCGATGAGGGCGATCTCAACGAGAAACTCAGAGAAGCTCTTTCCGCGAGTGAGGTACTAGACCAAGAAATCACAGTGCGGTTTCGGCCGAATCCAGATGGCATTCCTTGGACTCACTATCAGTCAGCAACAGGACGCAATATGTTTATCGGACAGGTAAGCGGATCGGAGCTTGCAGATTTGTACCGCACGTTCAAGTACCGTCTCTTTTCAATGAACATTCGGGACTATGTTGGGGAGACCTCTACGAACAAAGCAATTATTGAGAGCGCACTTAATAGACCGGAAGAATTTGTGTTCTTCAATAACGGCATCTCAGCCGTGGCCACGCAAGTCATCGGCGATGAGGACGACAATGCGCTCCGCTGTAAACGGTTCTCCATTATCAACGGCGCTCAAACAGTACGCTCGTTGCGAAAGGCACAACATCAAGATAAGGCCGGCGCGCTCAGTAAGGTGAGAGTCGTTCTGCGTATCCTCGATTTTTCGTTACTCAAAGAGCACGATTTCTTGGCTGACGTAACCAAGTACAACAACACTCAAAATGCTATTAAGATTTCGGATTTCCGCAGTAACGACCCCGTGCAGAAGGACTTAGCCAGAAAATTTGAAGACGTTGTCAGAGCGGGCAAGAAATATTGGTACAAGAATAAGAGAAGCCGCGAAAGCAATGAGAATCGTATTCCGATCAATCTAGAAGAGTTTGCCAAAACCATCCACGCTTTTCGGTTTGGCGCGGATGACATGTGGGGCGGTACCCGATATTTGTTCGACATCTCCCCAAAGGGAGGGTACGAGAAAGTCTTTGGTGATCCTGTATCGCACCTTACAGACGCCAATTTTGCGCTGCTGGCGGGAACTTACTTCGTCTGTGAATATATACGTGATAAGTGGGAAGCGGATCGAGCATCACATCGAGAAAAGCAAACGACCCTGCATCCGGCTCTTGAGCGCCGGTGGATGGTGTACTTTGTCGTCGCTGAGTTACTGAGGCTTGCCTACGCGAAAGCGACCCCTGACTTAGACTCCGATATCGGTCGGCTGAGCAAGCCGTCCTGGTTGGATGCTACCGAAAATACTACCAAGGCTTGTTTGCGGGAACTTTATGAAATCGGGACCACTGCACTAACTCAGGCCTACAATTCACGCGCTCAAGCAGAGAAATTCCGACACCGAAATTGGTTTCGAGTCGAACAAACGCTTGACGACATTAGACAAGCTCTCGTTCCAATTCCTGTTTTTAGAGGCAGCAATAACCCGCTTCCCAAGCTGCGATAATCGTCTGACGAGGCTCGTGACTTCCGCGCCGCCTCCTTCCGTCAACTGATGTGCCGTATTCATACGAGCACGTCCCTGTAGAGTCAGCAAAAATGGCAGGAGCATGAATTTCCCAAGCTGTTCTTTGCTCCGCAGAGCTTCAGGCTGTCCTTTCCATCACCACTATAGTGCGGTCGTCCTGCGCCTCGCGATCTCCACAAAACGCGCCCATAGCTGCAAGGACGGAATCAATCGGTTCCTTTGCGCCCAAACATTCTCTCACCGGAGCCAGGCCAAACTCGACTCCGTCCGCGTTGTCTGACTCGCTAATACCGTCTGTTAGCAGGCACAAACGGGAGCCAACGGTAAATTGCCGCTCAATGGCATGAAAGCTCGCTTCCGGAATCAGTCCGACGGGAAGATCACCGTCATCGATCTGGCCCACGCGGCCATCGATCATCACCAGCGCCGGGACGTGACCGCAATTCACCATTTTCAGCGTACCGCTTCGCGCGAGTTGCGCGACCAGGAGAGTGGCATACTTGCGTCCAGCAACGCGCGAACAGAGAAACTTGTTTACTGACGCGACTACTTCCACCAGGTCTGTACCGCTGGAAAGCTGGGCGTAGAACATGCCATGAATCACAGACGCAAGCAACGCCGCGGAGATGCCTTTACCGGAAACATCAGCCACAATCACAGTCACCGCATCCGGGGAAACATGAACGTCAAAGAAGTCGCCACCCACTTCTTTGCAAGGAATGCTCCGGCCACTCACACGCGCAAAATCGGATTCGACATCGGATTCCGATATGAGGCTGCGCTGAATAGACGCGGCAATCTCCATTTCCTGCTGGTATTGTTGGGCGGCCCGCTCGGCCTCCACCAGCCGGGCGCTCTCCAGCAAAGCGGCACACTCCGCGGCCAGCGCGCGCAGAACATCGTGGCTGACCCCGGTGAGATTGCGCGAGACAGAACGACTGTCCAAGTAGAGAACGCCCTCGGCGCTTGTGACTTTTTGCTCCGGATCGGCCGCGCGCCTGGCGCGAAGGGGGATGGCAATCACCGTCTTGAGTTCATTGAGCACAATACTCTGGCGTGCCGCCAACGCGTTCTGCAAGGTGGTGTCCGCGGCAATGAACTCAGCAGCGGACGCCATTGCTTCCTGCACCACAGAATGAGAGACATTGGCATCGTCGCGCAGTTCATTCCCCTGCCGGTCGAGCCCACAGGTCAAGACCGTGCCGCCTCCAGCCCGCTTTAGATAAATGAACCCTCTTTCCGCCTTGGTCAGCCGCAGAGC
The DNA here is from genome assembly GCA_035294925.1 of Candidatus Angelobacter sp. Lineage (GTDB taxonomy): Bacteria > Acidobacteriota > Terriglobia > Terriglobales > Acidobacteriaceae > Angelobacter. Next base: position 75,988 of record DATGJZ010000006.1, read on the forward strand.
GTAATCGAGCATGTTACGCAGTACCTCTGCAATGACCAACCCGCTGCCCAGGTTGCGTGCCGCTTCCAGGAACAACCGCAGCTTCTCCAATTCAGACGCATCGGATTCGCTCACAATCCGATTCAGAATCCGGGTAGCGTTGTGGACGGTCTCGCCTTCAACGAACACCAACTTCAGCCCCGGGACGCCCAGTGTAATCTCATCCTTATTCTTCAGCCGTGTGCGCTCGCAACGCTGGCCATTCACGAAAGTGCCATGACGGCTTCCGGCGTCAACAATCGAGTATTCGCCCTCTTCGGAGAGCAATCTGGCATGGACCCGCGAAACCCGGAAATCGGGAATCACAGCGTCGCAATCCTGCGAGCGTCCGATAGTAAACGGTGAGCTGCTCACGGCAATCTTATGTCGCTGGCCGCCGGTCTCGACCAGAAGGGCAACCTCGCGGGGACGAATTGTGGCTGCGCTTGCCATTCAATTTCAGTACTTAGAATTTAGTACTTAGCAGTTAGAAAAAGCAAAAAGAAACAGGGCCGAACTTGCTTTCGCGCAGATCTTTCAGGTGAGTAAGCCAAGCGCCATGTGACGAAGATGGAGGCTACAAAACCCAATATCTACCGCCCGGCCCGACGAGAGACAGGAACCAAAGACCTTCAACTCAGAGGAATGACAACAGGAGAGAGTAGGGGAAGGACTGCTCTGCTTCGCCAGAAGCCAGAAGTTGGCAGCTAAGTAGCTTATAATCTCCTTAATAGTGAGGAAATCAGCCCTTATTGCTGCTGTTTTCACGCTTTGTGCGGCGTTGGACGCCATTTCGCCTGCCTCAGCCCAGCAGCCCCAACCGCTCCGGTCGATTCAAATCCTGCTGATTCTGCCGTTTGAGAATGCCTCCGCGGCGCCGGGGATTGACTGGATTGGGGAATCATTTCCGGAGGTGGTGGGGAACCGGATGACGTCTGCCCCGCTCTTTATCATCAGCCGCGATGACCGGCTCTACGCTTTTGACCGCCTTGGCATTCCGCCAAGCGCCAAGCCTTCGCGGGCAACGATCTACGATATGGCGCAGCAGATTGATGCGGATTACGTTGTGGTAGGCCGCTACAATTTTGATGGCAACACTTTCACCGCCCAGGCACACGTGATAGATGTGCAAAAACTCCGGCTCAGCCCCGAATTAACCGAGTCTGGGCCGCTGACTGATTTGATCAAAGTACAGACGGCGCTGACCTGGGACGTTCTAAACACGCTGCACATGGTGGAGAGCCTTTCCAAAAACGAATTTCAATCCAGGTTTCCACCCATTCGTCTGGATGCACTGGAAAACTACATCCGCGGAGTTGTAGCAGCAAACACACAGGAGCGCATCAAGCGTTTCAAGGAAGCTATTCGCCTGGAGCCAAAGCACACCTTAGCCGTGCTGCAGCTGGGCAAGACCTATTACAACGCTCGCGAGTATGACCAGACCGTAAATTGGCTTTCCAAAATTCCGCTGGACGACCGCAACGCCAACGAGGCCCAATTCTATCTGGGCATGTCTGCCTTCTATTCCAATCAGATGGACAAAGCGGAAGCCGCTTTCCACTTTCTTAGCGGCCGGCTTCCATTGAGCGAGATTTTCAACAACCTGGGGGTCGTATCCGGGCGGCGGGGAGATAAGCACGCCCGCGCCTATTTTGAAAGAAGCATTCAAACAGACCCCAACGACCCCGACTATCATTTCAACCTGGCCGTCGAACTCTACCGCGAAAATGATTCCACGGGCGCAGCACGCGAGCTGCACGAAGCACTGGCCCTCCACACAGATGCGGAGGCCAAGTCTTTTCTGGATGCTTTAAGCTCTGGCGCCGGTCCCAAAGACCATCTCCCCCTGGAGCGCATCAAGCACAACTATGATGAATCCTCTTTCCGCCAATTGGCCGTGGAAATTGAAAATATGAATGAGGCCAAAATGCAAAAGAGCGATCCCGCAACCCATGCCGCCTTCCATGTGCAACGCGGGCAGCAATTGCTCGACCAGGGATTGGCGGGCGAGGCGGAAAGGGAGTTCCGGGAAGCAGTGATCCTGGACCCGGCGAATGCGGACGCCCACTCTGGCCTGGCGCGGGTGCTGGAATCCAGCCAGGATGACGCAGGCGCTAGAAATGAGGCCCGCGTCTCCCTTCGCCTGAAGCCGACAGCAAGCGCATATTTGATTCTCGCCCGCTTGGATTTGGCGGAAAATAATGCTGGAGCGGCCGAGCAGGAGGTGGACCACGCACTGGCCATCGATCCAGCCAACGCCGCAGCTTCATCGTTGAAACACGATATTGCCATTGCAACATCGAAGTCGCAGTTGCACCCATGAGGAAACCGTTATGTATCGCCGCAGTCTGATAACACTTTCACTTGTCATAGCGTTTTGTGTCGCTTCTTTATCGTGCTCCGCCGAGATTGTGAAGATCGTGGTGGACGATACGATTCACCCCATCAGCGCCGAGTACATTGGACGCGGCATCCAGGAAGCGGAGCGCACCCACGCCGATGCCCTGCTGATTGAAATCAATACTCCTGGTGGGCTGGTCGATTCCACGCGTGACATTGTCCGGGAAATCCTTGCCGCCAAGGTTCCCGTGATCATCTACGTGACTCCGGCCGGCAGTTACGCCGCCTCAGCGGGTTTCTACATCCTGGAATCCGCCGACGTTGCTGCCATGTCGCCCGGCACGAACACCGGGGCCGCGCATCCCGTCCGGGGCGACGGCGTTACCATGGACCCGGTGATGAAGGAAAAACTGGAAAACGATTCCGCCGCCCTGCTGCGCTCTTATAGCGGCAAGCGCGGACGCAACGTGGAAATAGCGGAGAGCGCGGTCCGTCAATCCAAATCATTTTCGGCCGATGAGGCCCTCTCCAATCATCTGATCGACTACCTCGCAAAAGATGAGAACGATCTGTTCAAGCAGGTTGATGGCAAGACCATTACCCGTTTTGATGACTCCAAGCAGGTGCTCCACGTCGCCGGCAAGCCGGTGCGCATGTTTGACTTGACCGTAAGAGAGAAAGTGCTCTCCTGGTTGATGGACCCCAATTTCACCTTCTTGCTCTTCGCCATCGGCATGATGGCTCTGTACGCGGAGTTTAACCATCCGGGCGCGGTGGTCCCCGGAGTCATAGGTTTTGTCTTTGTTCTGCTGGCGCTGTTTGCATTTCATATACTGCCCACGCGGTATGCCGCGTTGGTGTTGATCATCGGGGCTTTCGTCCTGTTTGCCCTGGAGGCGAAGTTTCAGACTCACGGCGTCCTGACGATCGGTGGAATCGCCATCATGGTGCTCGGGGCGCTTCTGTTAGTGGATGGGCCTATCCCGGAGATGCGGGTCAGGTGGGTCACTGCTCTCTCTGTCAGTATTCCCCTGGGACTGATCACCGTCTTTCTCATGACCATTGCCCTCAAGGCCCGGCAAAACAAGATCACTACCGGAGAACAAGGGATGATCGGCGAGATTGGCATTGTGCATGCGCCTCTAACGCCCTCGGGAAAAGTTTTTGTGCATGGCGAACTATGGGACGCCACCGCGCCTTCCACCATTGAGGTAGGGAGAAACGTAGTCGTGCGCAAGGTGCACGACTTGACCTTGACGGTAGAACCGGCACCGTCCAGCGACCGGGTAGCGGAATGATGGGAAATTCAAATTTGAAATCCGCCGGTTTTCGACTAGAATCCGATCAACTCTCAAAGCAGTTGTGCGCACGGAGGCATTGTGGAAATTTTTGTGCTGGTTGCGGCAGTGATCGTTGTTTTGTATCTCCTCAGTTCCATCAAGATTCTTAGCGAATATGAACGCGGCGTGATCTTTCGCCTGGGCCGCTTGCTGGCCAACGCCAAGGGGCCAGGCATCATTTTCGTTTTTGGACCTGTGGACCGGATCGTGCGAGTCGATCTGCGGCAGCAAGCCCTGGAAGTCCCGCCACAGGACATCATCACCCGTGACAACGTCACGCTCAAAGTGAATGCCGTAGTTTACTGGCGTGTGGTGAGCGCCAATCAGGCGGTCGTCCAGGTGCAGAACTATTATTGGCAGACGCAACAGTTTGCCCAAACCACTCTGCGCTCGGTACTGGGCGAGGTAGATTTGGACGAGCTGCTGGCCCACCGTGACAAGCTGAACTTGCGAATTCAGACCATTCTTGATGGACACACCTCGCCGTATGGCGTAAAGGTTTCTGACGTGGAGATCAAGCAGGTAGACTTGCCTGACTCGATGCAGCGCGCCATGGCCAAGCAGGCCGAGGCGGAACGCGAAAAGCGTGCCAAAATCATCCATGCGGAAGGTGAATTCTCTGCGGCCCAACGGCTCACAGATGCCGCTAAGACGCTCTCCGCTGAGCCTCTTACCATCCAGTTGCGGTACTTGCAGACTTTGACTGAGATTGGCGTGGAAAAGAACACGACGATTGTATTTCCGCTGCCGGTGGACCTCCTCTCTGCTCTCACGTCTGCGCTGGAGAAAGCCGGCGGCAAGGCACCGAAAGAGGGTTAACCAGAAGGATTCAGCAGCATAGGAACTGGACGATATGCGTCTAAACTGAGTGTATACGTTGCCCCACATCGAAGGTTCGGCTCCGGATTTACGGGCTCGGCTGACTTGAAGCGTCAAGGTCTGTTGCTACAGGAGCCGGGGCAGTTTTGAATGAGTGCAGTTTGAATGAGCAAAGACGCTTGAGCGGTTCGGAGCGAAGCCACAGGAACATTGGACAATGGAAGCAACTCAGGATACGGAAATCACTCTAGGAACAGGCAAGCTGCTGGGCATCTTCTTCTTGGTAGTTGTGATCTGTGCCGTCTTCTTCACCATGGGATATCTTTTAGGTCGAGGTTCGGCTCCGACCTCACCTTCAACCACCATCGTGAACGCCGTCCCCAACGGCAATACTGCCAGCAAGCCTTCCGCTGGAGGCAGCAAAGCGGCAGACGCTCAGAACTGTCCTGCAGGTTCGAGTAATTGCCCTTCCACAGGCAACGGCCCAGGCTCAAGCTTTTACTCGACCGTTACCAGTAACGACCCTGCTGCCGGCCAATCACCGGCGGCGTCTGCTCCCTCCAAGGCGCCCGAGGCAAATTCGAACTCAGCTCCCGAGCTTAAAGATGCAGCCAACGGATCTTATGCAGTCCAGGTAGCTGCCGTCTCCAGGCAGGAAGATGCAGACATCCTGGTAAATGCTCTGCGCAAGAAACAGTATCCGGTGTATGTAGTTGCCAATGTGCCGGGCGATTCCTTCTTCCACGTGCAGGTAGGACCATTCTCCGACTCTAAAGAGGCTGAAGCCATGCGCAGCCGCCTGGCAGGCGATGGGTACAATGCGATTGTGAAGAAGTAGCAGTCGGCAAAGAGCAATTGGCAAAGAAATAAGTCCCGCGGTATTTCGCTAGTTGGCACTTGCCGATTGCTGGCTAATCCGTATCAAACCTCTGCTCCCTGAACGGATCACCATACATGTGATATCCATTCTGTTCCCAGAATCCGGGAACATCCTGCTCCAGAAATTCCAGCCCGCGCATCCATTTCACGCTCTTCCAGGCATAGAGATGAGGAACGATCAGTCGCAGCGGATATCCATGGTCTGGTATAAGTGGCTGGCCATCATGATGGGTTGCCAGCAACACGTCGTCACGATCCAGATCAGCAAACGGAACGTTGGCGGTAAATCCCTGTTCTGCGTGGACCAGCACATACCCGGTTTCGGCTTTGGGTTTCGCCAGGCGCATGATCTCGCGGAAAGCCACTCCATCCCACTCATTGTCAAAACGACTCCAGCGGGTGACGCAGTGGAAATCGCTCCTGCTGTGCGCCCGAGGAAGGCGGTTGAACTGCTCCCACGTCAGGCGGGCAGGCTGCTCCACCAGACCCCAGATGCGGAAATCCCATCTGGCCGGATCAAAATGAGGTACAGATCCATAATGCAGCACGGGCCACTTCAGGGTAAGTGACTGTCCCGGCGGTAATCGTCCTTCACGCAGCATCTCTTTTTCTTTGCGGCGGCGCCCGTCACCACTGAACAGCCCGGAACCGAACATGAATCGATTTTAAATCAGTCAACAGGAGAAAGGCCGGTCGTCGGCCATCGGCGTTATAGAACCATGGAAGCTGCTGTATTGACATCCATCGATCTCGCGGGTTATAGATACGCTTCGATATGCCGCTTAACGAACGAGAATTGATTGATGCCCTGAAGGCGGTTGCTGATCCCACGCGCCTGAAGATCCTGCAATTGCTGAAGCAGAAAGGCTGCTGCTCCATCGGAAAGGCAGTCGGCATGTGCGCCTGTGACATTGAGGAGCAGGTGCAACTCTCACAACCGACCATCTCTCATCACATGGCCATCCTGAAAAAAGCCGACCTGATATACGCTGAGAAACATGGGCTCTGGATCTGGTACCGGCGAAATGAGAAATCACTGAAGGAGCTGGCGCATGCGGTGAGCCATGGGACTTGAAATTGCTGAGTGCTTCCTCAGTGCGTTACCGCAGCAAACATGGGCGAATCCAGCAACTCCTGGAAGCTCTTGTCATCAGCTTTAAAATGAACAATCAGCCGGCCGCTATCAGAATCCACCTTGGTATCTTCCAGCGCCAGCTTCTCTGTGGGCGAAGCGCTCATTTTCTTAAACAGTATTCCTGCCTTAAGGACTGTTGATAAGGTGGCCGCCGTCATATCATCTGCCGTAACCACGCTGAGATTGAAATCGACGCCACGATCAAAATCCATGGTGTAGCGGGAACCCAGAAGCTGTTTCTTTACGGTGTTGAATTCAGATAGATTGGAGGCGTTGCCCAGAATCGACTTCAGCATGGTCTGGGTGCCATTGGCGTCGAGAACGCTCCAGATGGTGCCGCGCTCCACCGAAGCAATCATGTCAGTCACTTCGCCATTGGAATTCAGGCTCTGAGAACTGTCGTCGCGGGCATCCAGCGCCGCCTGTACGGCTTTTTCAGTACCGAACAGCATGGTCCAGTCATCCAGGAAAACCATGCTCATGTCGCCAGCCATAGGATAGACCAAACTGCCGTTCATTTTCTTGCCTTTGATTTTTCCTTTGACTAATTTGCCCTTGATCTTTTTGAGTGGAAACTGCCCCTGGGCAATGCCAACCATTTCCAAGCCGTGCTCCTTGGTACGGAACGAGGCAATGGTGATCTGCTCCAGGTCCTTGTCAGGGTCCACACCGATGCCCTTAAGCGCGTCTTCGAACTGCTTCATGTTCGGAGGCATCAGCTTGGTCTTCATGGCCATGGCAGTATCTGAGTTCTTCATCCGACGATAGTCCACATTGATGATCTGTTGGACCTCGGAAGGAATCACAGAGCGCGTAGCCGTGCCCAGGGAAGAAGCAAAGCTGGGCGTTACAGGAATCGACAATAAGGCAACAACGAATACAATTAAGCGTTTCATTAGCTCTATTCTAATCCGGTTTTATGTATTTTGAGATGCTTTCAGCGGGAGCTTGGGATGCTAATTCGTTACTAAGGTATTTGCCTCTGTAGCTCCACAACCTTAGAACGCACATCGGCCACAAACCCTGCATCCTTTAGTGATTCTAAATTGATTTCTACGTTCGCCAGCGCGCCGGTAACGGCAGCCTCTGCCAGGGCCACTGCTACAGTTAGATCTGAGGCCATGATTGGATTGGTAATGGGCCGCAAAGATCCGATCAACTGCGCCACTTCCCTGGCCTTTTGCGCTGTCTCCAGGGGAACCTGGGTAGCGGCTCGGGTTGCTGCATCCACCAGCCCCTCGCCATCGGAAGAGGCTTTGGCCTGTCTATGCGCCGCGATGACCTGGTTGTAGCTCTCGGCGTCGGCGTCAATTCCGGATTTCAACTCTTCGCGAAGCTGCGCCAGCCTGGAAATGACCTGGCTTAACTGGCGTTCGTGCTGGAGATAAGCCTTCTTGCCGCGCGATAGCCCCGCGACCATGCTGCCGAGCGCCGCCGCCATTGCGCCGGCGGCTGCCGCAGCGCTTCCGCCCCCAGGAGTTGGAGTCGGCGCAGCCAGTTGCTCGATGAACGGCTCCGCTCCGGCACGCAACCCTCCGACTGCCATCTTGCCACCCATCACGGCGGCCAGACGGTTTTCCAGAATCATGGATGAATCGAAGTTTTCAACCTGCAAGAACCATTCCGCCGCTTGTTCCAGCGCTTTCTTGGGAATCAGACCGACAATCTCGCTGCTGAGCGGCAGCACGCCGTACCGGGCCGCCTCACGCTTCACGAACTCAAAAGCGCGGGCCACTGGAGTCTGCTCAAAGTCCGTAAGGTTCATAGAAACCTGGGCCAGCCCTCGCACGGTAAAACCGGCAGCTTTCACGTAACGCAGGCCGCCGGAAGAAAAGCGGATGGCCTTGGCGATCTTTTTCGCCACCGCAACTTCGCTGGTGTTCAAGAACACGTTGTACGCAATCAACGCTTTGCGAGCGCCCACCACGGTTGCGCCTGCGCTGGGATGCAGGCGCGGCTCACCAAAATCCGGCTTGCGCGCCGGATTCGTGACAACCTCCTCGCGCAGTCCCTCAAATTGTCCGCGCCGGATGTCTTCCAGGTTCTGCCGTTCCGGCGTGGCAGCGGCGGATTCATAGAGGTAAACCGGGATTTGATATCGCTTCCAGATCTCTTCGCCAACGCGCCGGGCGATTGCCACACAATCCTCAATCGTAACGCCCTCTATCGGGATGAACGGCACAACATCCGTGGCGCCCATGCGCGGGTGCGCGCCCTGATGGTGGTTCAAGTCGATCAATTCCGCCGCCTTCCCTACCCCGCGAATCACCGCTTCAGCAATGGTTTCAGCACCGCCCAGAAGCGTGATGACTGAACGGTTATGGTCAGAATCCATTTCCCGGTCAAGCAGATACACCCCCGGCAGCTTCATAGCATCAACAATGGCGTCGACGACCGCTTTGTCGCGGCCTTCAGAAAAATTGGGAACAGACTCAACGAGAGAAGAGGGCATCAGGAAAAAGGATAGCAGAACCGAAGCATTGCCAGAATTGCCATCGCCGCCGTTATTGCCAAAATTGAAGAGCGGTGGCCACAAGTATTTGGCACTCGCCACGAGCCAGGAACCGCAGTCTTGGCTATTTCGGCGATTATGGCAATTTTGGCAATGTCCTCACTTAAACCAGTTCAACCCAATCGTAAACTGCACCGTGTTCACTCCGGGATTGGGTGTAGTCAATCCGGCATTGGAGATGTGCTCGTAACGGACGCTGAAAGTCAGGGCCCGTTTTTCCTGGGTAAGGATGTGCAAGCCAAAAGCGGCATGAGTAAGAAAATTCGTCGTAGAGGTCGATGCCGGCACCTCCGTATTGGTGAATAACACACCGCCGCCGAGTTCAACATAGGGGACAGCGCGGCTCGCCGAGGTAAAGTTCCACTTGAGGTTTACCGGATTAAATCCAGCGCCATAAGCATTTTTGGCGGGCTGCACAACGAAATACAGGGGCATGAAATCCGCCGACCACTCGAAATTCCCGCGCACAAATCCACTTCCGTGATTGCCGGTGAGAATCTTTCCCAGGCGCAGCCCTGCATTCACGGCCTGTGTGTCCGCGGTGCCACCCGGCACGCTGAATCCTCCGCCAAACCACACACCAATGTCCCACGGTTTGTCATCCAAGGTGGTAGACTGCGCTCCAGCCAGTCCACACATCAACAAAAACACGCAGGTCAGCCGCACGGGGCCTCCAGATCAATGAATTTTCAGGGAAAGACGACGTTCAAGAGGATAGCAGAAGAGATTGCCAAAATCGCCAAAATCGCCGTAATTGCCAAAATTGAAGAGCTCACGATTTACAACATTTGGCATTGCTTCGCGTGTTCGCTTGGCGAATGGCTTTGATGTTGTTTTTAGCGAACGGCCAAAAGCTAAAGGCGAGCTCCAGTTATGGCACTTACGTCGATTATGGCAATTACCTAGCTTGCCACTTCCTCCAGCTGCTTCTGGTCTACGTCAAAGTTGGAGTAGACGTTCTGCACGTCGTCCTGGTCTTCAATGGCCTCAAGCAGGCGAATCATCTGACTGGCAGCCGGGCCTTCCACCTTGATGTAGTTCTGCGGGACCATGCCAATCTGCGAATGGGCCACTTCGATGTTGGCCTTCTTAATGGCGTTCAGCACGGCTTCGTAAGCAGCAGGGTCGGTAGTAATCTCCCAGCTTTCCTGGTCATCTTTCAGGTCTTCCCCTCCGTTTTCCAGGACAATGCTCATCAGATCGTCTTCTTTTGCCGAGCTCTTGGGAACAACAATCTCGCCTTTTTTGTGGAACATCCAGGCGACCGATCCTGCTTCACCCAGGTTCCCGCCGCCCTTGGTGAAAGTGTGACGGATCTCGCTCACCGTCCGGTTACGGTTGTCCGTGGTCACGTCCACCAGCAACGCTACTCCACCAGGACCATAGCCTTCAAAGGTGATTTCTTCATAGGTGGCGCCCGGCAGTTCGCCGGTCCCGCGCTGGATGGCGCGTTTAATGTTATCGGCCGGCATGTTCTCGGCTTTGGCGGCGGCAACGGCCCCGCGCAGGCGTGGGTTGGCGTCCGGATCACCACCACCGCCTTTGGCGGCCATGGTGATTTCCTTTATTAGACGAGTAAAAATCTTGCCGCGCTTAGCATCCAGCGCGCCCTTTTTGTGCTTGATTGTGGCCCACTTAGAATGGCCGGACATGGTTTCAACCTCTGTTGTGATCTTTGGCTGGCGCCAGACGGAACTCCGGCGGTCGCTAGCAAACGCATGAAAACAAAGTGAATTATAGCACGCCGTTCTCACTTGCCGGGAGGTCTCACCACTGGCAGGCTGCGCTGCTTGAAGGCATAAAACACGGCCAATAATGGCGGCGCAATCAACACTCCCCAGAACGGAATGATGATCCCCAGGATAAGCGGTGTGATCAAAGACGCCCAGAAGGGCACCTTGGCGGTACGTTTCATCAAATACGGCTGCAGAAGGAGCCCGTCCACCACCATAACCACCGCGAACAGAATCAGGACGTAGAAAAAACGCATGTGATCAGAGCTGAATGCGCCGCATAGGGCGGGGCCGATGACAGCGAGCACCGGGCCAAAGTTAGGGATGAATTGCAGCAGCCCGCCCAGAACCGCCCACAACAGCGCAAAAGGAACCCCGATCATCAGCAGGCCAATCCACCAGATTCCAGCTACACAAGCCGCGTCATAACACATGGCCACAAACCAGTGTTTCAGCGCCGTGCCCGTGGTGCGAACATGGTCAAGCCAAGCCATCAGGTTAGATTGGATGCATTTTACAGTTGGATTTGTGATTGGCGATTCTTGATTGGCGATTTCCCGCCCCGCAGGATCAAGCGGTAGCGAATCACAAATCACGTCCCTCTATGGCCTCTGTGGTTAAAATGAAGTCATGAAATTCGGTGTGATCATCTTCCCCGGCTCCAACTGTGATCAGGATAGCTACCATGCGGCTGTCACCGCAACCGGACAGCAAGCCGCATTCCTGTGGCACGAATCGCACGATCTCGAGAATTGCGATGCCATCATCGTTCCCGGTGGGTTTGCCTATGGCGATTACTTGCGCACCGGCGCTATTGCCCGCTTCGCGCCCATCATGCAGGAACTGGCCAGGTTTGCCGCTTCCGGGGGCCTGGTGATCGGCCTCTGCAATGGTTTCCAGATCCTTTGCGAAGCCGGAATGCTTCCCGGCGCGCTGATGCGCAACGCCGGGTTAAAGTACATTTGCAAGCAGGTCTACCTGCGCGTGGAGAATGCCGATACGCCTTTCACCCGTGCCTGCAGCAAAGGCGAGGTGCTCCAGATTCCCATTGGACACATGGAAGGCAATTATTACTGCGATCCGCAAACGCTCAACGCTTTGAAACAGCAGGACCGGATCGTCTTTCGTTATTGCATGCCCGATGGCGAGATCACCCGTGAGGCCAATCCCAATGGGTCATTGGAGAACATTGCCGGAATATGCAATGAGGGCCGGAACGTGTTGGGCATGATGCCTCATCCGGATCGCAGCAGCGAAGCCTTACTAGGCTCGGCCGATGGCGCGAAGATCTTTTCCAGCATGGCCACGGCCCTGGTTTCCTCCAGCCGTTAGTTACTTTTGCAACTGACTCGGTTGCTCGGCAACGGAGTAGCTCATGTTTGACATGAGCCACCTTTCCCCAGCTTTCTGGTAGAGCGCGGTGCCCCGCGATTTCATCACCTGGCCGTGCACCGTGACGGACATATCGTATTCAATCCAGATCACAGTGCCTATCGCATGGCGTCCGCGAGGAGTAAGCGACACCAGCACTGGCGGATTCTGACCAAAATAGTTGTCCTTGAAATATTTCATGACCGCCTTGCGTCCGTGGAAGTCACCCTTGGACGTGAGGAGCACCATGTCCGGATCAAGGCATCCTTCAAACATCTTTTCATCCGAGCGGTTAAAGGCCTGTTCACAGGCTGATTGCTGCTGCTCGAGCTGATTGAATCGAGCTTCCGGCGTTCTTGCATTCGCGTCGAGCGTGGCTACGTGGTTCTTCAAATCAATGGTCAAGCCGAGTTTTGCTATCAGGTCGGCGCCCAGCACTCCATCGACGCGTTTCTGGCAGGAACGTTCGAGAGGAGTAAGATCGATGGCCAGAAGTTTCAAGTAGGCCAGGGAGTGTTCTCCGATCGTGAGATCGGGCAGAACAACCTCGCGCGCATTGGTGGCGGCGCGGCCGCTCCAGGATTCCATCATGATCTCTTTTGACTCCAGTGAGGAAAACGATTTCTGGTTCAAGAGGGTAGCGTCCGCCCCCGTATCCAGCAGAAATTGATATTGGCGTTGACCCACCGTGGCCTTCACTATAGGGAGCTGGCGGCAATTTTCCAAGGGAACTTCCTGGGCTCGGGCAGTAACAGAAACAACTACAAGAAGAAAAGCAAACAGACGCATCATAGTTCCCTACTCCTTAACTTCTTACTCTTTCTCCATCACGCGCATTCTCCAGCACCATTCAACTCCCGGCGCGTGGATTGCCGCCGCCGACAACATCGGAGGGGGCGTCACGCTGGCTCCAGCAGCCTTGCAGGCCCTTGCGGAACCGTTCACGCTCCTCGGGAGTCATCTGTTCCCAGCGCTCCGCCATGCGTCGCCTCCAGTGCCCGCCCTGGCCCCATCCGCCACGAAAGCCACCGAAAAGTATCTTGCTCAGGATGAATATTCCCAGCGCTTGCAAGAAACTGATTCGATGCCAGCCAAAAACCTCCGGGGCCAGCCAGTTCCACAGTCGCATGACCAAAAAACTGAAGAGCGCGAATCCGGCGGCCATCATCAGCACCATCTTCGATGCGCGCACGATCCAACGGCTTCTCATTTTTATTGCCCTCACTGTTTCGTAAACTCTTGGTGGATGGCCTGGAGCCGCCGCCGCAGATGCAACACCGCGTAGTGCTTGCGCGAGAGCAGCGTATTCACACTCAGCCCGGTCTCAGCCGCCAACTCTTTGAAGCTCCGGCCCTCGATTTCATGGGCGATGAATATCTGGCGCTGATCTTCCGGAAGTTCGTCCAGGGCATTGTCCAGTTCCTCCAACAAGACCTTGCGTGCATAAATGGCTTCGGGCCCGCCTTCCGGCGACGGCAGCAGGTCTTCTAGAAGAAGCGCTTCTCCGTCCTCATCAACTGCCACCGGATCGCTCAATGATCCCGGCCTTCTCTTGCGGAAGAGATCTATGATCCGATTGCGGGCCACACGGAACAGCCATGCGCCCGCCTGCTCGATCGGCTTCAGCAGCCGGTATGCCTCCACAAACTCGAAGAACACCTCCTGCAGGATATCCTCGGCATCGCCCCGGTCCGCCACCCGCCTGCGAATAAAGTTCCGCAGCCGCGCCTGTTCGCGCTCGAGCGTTTCCGTGATCCGCTGGTCTTGCCCGCCCTGAGTGCGCTCCAGGATCAACGTCTCCCTCATCTACGTTTGTAGACGAACCAAAAACAAAGATATTGTGAGAAAAGTGATTAAGAGGCAGGAAGGTGCGAACTTGCTATGACCCCAGGAGGCTCTTTCAGCGTGTTCCAATGATCCGATTCACCGATGACCCGACGTGTCCCCGCTTGCTGTGGATAACCCAATCTCCTTGTTCACCACATACGGCATCTTCTGCAAATCGCCGCCATAGTTCCCTTCCAGGACGTCCATCAGCGCCTGGACGCAGCGTCCTGCCATCCCTTTGTCTGGATCGGCCGAGAGGCGGGTTATACGGGCACCGCTGGCAAAGTGAGGATACAAGCGGCAACGGTCTTCTATGGCCGGATCGCGCAAAGGCGAATCCGAAGGCAAAGGCTCTTTTTCAAACACATCGAGCGCGGACCCGGCAATCCATTTTTCCTTCAGGGCCTTGTAGAGAGCTTTCTCGTCCACCACCGGCCCGCGTGAGCTGTTCACCAGGTACGCTTCTTTGCGCATCAGCTTGAGCGTTTTTTCATTGATCAGATGGTAGGTGGGATTGCCCGACTCGCCTTCCCTGATAAGAGGCACGTGCAGCGTCACATAATCTGCCTGGCGCAACGCCTCTTCTAAGCCCGTATACTTGATCCAAGTTTCAGGCTGCATGCCTTTACCGTGGCGCAAATCCATTAACTCCTGGATAGCGGCAACGAACTGGTGGTTCTGATAAACCGGGTCATAGCACAGGATATTCATGTCGAATCCTGTGCACTTCTTAATGACCGCCTGTCCGATCCGGCCCGTACCGATTACGGCGATCGTCTTGCCGGTAATCTCGTCGCCCAGGAACGGCAAAAACGGATGCCACGACCCCCACTTGTTTTCCCGCAGCAGCTTTTCGCCATCCCACAACTTGCGGGCCACAGCAGCCAACATGAAGAAGGCAAACTCCGCAGTGGCATCCGTGAGCACGTCAGCAGTGTTGGTGAATGGAATCCTATAGCGGTTGGCATCGGCGCGGTTGATGTTGTCGAAACCCACGGCTATTTGGGAAACAACCTTGAGCGTATTCTTCCCCGCCTCAAAGACCTCTGCATCAATCGGGTCTCGCAGGGTGGTAATCAGCCCATCAACGCCGCTGCGCACCTTTTCAAGAATCAGGCTTTTCGGCGGCGCCTCCGGCCCGGGAAAAACTTCCAGCTCATATCCCTTTTCGCGCAGCCGGTCAAACGCAGGGCTGCCGATGTCACAGGTGGCAAATATTCTGAACTTCTTGTTGGCCATGCGCGAGTTCGTGCCGAGATTTCAGCTTGAGGTCTTTGAGATCACCCGGTTAGCAGATCACCGGATTCTCGATGCCTTTATAGCCAATTTAGAGATTCTTGCGGGCCCAATTCTCGATGCGGTCCAGAGCTTTATCCAGGTTCTCCATGGAATTAGCGACGCTGAAGCGCAAGTAGCCTTCTCCAAACTGTCCAAACGCCGTACCCGCCAGACAAGCCACACCCGCCTGCTCCAGCAAAGCATCCGCAAGTATTTTCGAACTCAACCCGGTCTGCCGGATATTGGGAAAGGCATAGAACGCGCCCGCAGGAATGCGACAACTAAAGCCGGGAATTTTGTTAAGGCGCTGGACAAAGCGATCACGCCGTCGCTTAAACTCGGCGCACATGTTTTCCACGGATTCCTGATCACCCTCCAGGGCCTCCAGGCCCGCTATCTGGGTAAAGGCCGCGTTGCAGGAGTTGGAGTTGGTCATCAGCTTGGAGAAGTGCCTGGCGAGATCCGCGCGCATCACACCATACCCCAAACGCCAGCCGGTCATGGCATAGCTCTTGGAAAACCCATCCAGCATGATGGTGCGGTCCTTCCAGCCATCCAGCGCCATAATGGAGAAATGTTCTCCGTCAAAGACCAGCCGGCTGTAAATTTCATCGGAAAGCACCATGGTGTCGCGGTCGCCAATCGCCGTCGCAATGTCGCGAATGTCCTGCTCGCTTAGAACTCCTCCGGTAGGATTATGCGGCGAGTTCAAGACCACCAGACGCGTGCGGTCCGTTACCAGATCAGTCAGTTCATTGGGATCCAGGCGGAAGTTTTTTTCCTCCTGCAAATGGATTGGAACCGGCCTGGCCCCCAGAAAGTTGATGAGCGATTCATAGACTGGAAAACCGGGATTCGGGTAGATGACCTCATCCCCTTCTTCAACAAGGGCCATGAAGGTATAGAAAACAGTAGGTTTCCCACCGGGGACCACGACCACTTCATCGCTGGAGCAATGAACTCCGCGGCGGCGGCTCACGTCCTTGGCTATGGCTTCGCGTAGCTCTGGCAGGCCGGCGGAAGGCGAATAGTGCGTCCACCCGCCTTTCATGGCTTTCACGCCAGCTTCAGTAACATTGGCTGGGGTGTCGAAGTCGGGTTCGCCGATCTCCAGATGAACAATGTTCCGACCCTGGGCTTCGAGGGCGCGTGCCTTGGCTAATACTTCGAATGCGGTTTCAACGCCCAGCCGGGCCATTCTTTTGGCCAGCCGCAATTCAGTTGGTGTGGTAATTCCCTGGGTTGTCGTCATTTACTCGTTGACCGCCTGCTCCTGGCTGTGTGAGCGCAGTACTTGGGCGACGGTGTAAGGCACGCGTCGCGCCGGCTCCTGAAAATTGCGCACTTGCAGGTCGCCTAAGAGGCCGAGCGCGAGCAGTTGCACTCCGCAGACTGTCAGAACGGAGGCAAAGATCAGCAGCGGGCCGTGCTCTCCCCAGATTGCCTGATGCCAAAAAAACTTGGAAACCATCAACCATGATGAGATGCCAAAACCAGCCAGCATGCACAACGCTCCGATCGTCCCGAAGAGGTGCAGGGGGCGGTACATATATTTGAGCAGGAACCGGATCGTCATGAGGTCAAAGAACACTCGAAAAGTCCGTGAGATTCCGTAGTGAGAGGTGCCCTTAGGACGAACGATGTTCTTGATGGGGATTTCGCAGATCGAAGCGCCATACCAGGAAGCCAGCGCCGGAATAAAACGATGCAATTCACCGTAAAGAGGCAGTTGCTGGATAATCTCCCGCCGGTAGGCTTTGAAGGTTGTACCGAAGTCGTGAATGTCCACCCCGCTCAGTTTGGACATCAACCAGTTCGCCACCCGGGAAGGAAAGCGCCTCAGCACAAAGTTGTCTACACGCTCCTTGCGCCAGCCACTCACAAGGTCGTAGCCTTGCTCCAGCTTTTCCAGGAATTTGGGAATATCATCCGGATCGTGCTGCAAGTCGCCATCCATGGCGATGATGTACTCACCCTGGGCATTGGCAAAGCCGGCGGCAAGCGCGGAAGTCTGTCCGAAGTTCCGGCGCAGCTTCACCACAACAACTCTGCTGTCAATGCTCACCATTTCCCGCAGCAGCTTATAGGTGCGATCCACGCTGCCGTCATCCACAAATACCAGCTCAAAACTCTCGCCCGTACCTTCCATCACCGCCTTCAACCGGTCGTAAAGCGCGGTAATGCTTTCCTGCTCGTTGTGCAGGGGGACGACGATGGAATACTTCGGCATGCTTGAAAATTATACAACGGCTTGCCGGGTTCCGACCCAAGGAATATGCCTCTGAATGGAGTCTCTGCACCCTTGTAACAGGCTTTGTCTAAGTTTGGCCTAGTCTGTGGAAATCCGCGAACTCGGTGACTGAAAACGCTGGCCTTCCGATTACCCGGCCGCACGATCTACTGGTACTTCCCTCTGATCTTTACTGTCCGGTCCAGTTCATCCTTTACTTCAAGGATCTTGAGCTGGAGGTCCTTTTCCAGCGGGGTGCTGCTCAGGAACTCCTGCACCTGTGCCTGTGCAGCAGCGGACTGCTGTCCTCCAATGAACGCGTTCAGCCAGCCCAGGACGAAGAAAATCTTGCGTTCACGCTTGATCTGCGGCAGCGCGTCAAGCGCCAGTTTCAGGTACGGCAAAGTCAGCTCCGATTGGTTCCAATAGTTAAATGCGCCCAGGCTCTGCTCCACCCAATCTTCCGGCCGTGCCGGATCATGCAGATAGCCATTGAAATAATCCTGCTTGGTTTTGCCATCCGGCCGCGCGGCTGCGGCCACGTAGGCATACTTCAGGCCGTCGCCGGTATTATCCCGCTTCTGCTCCACAGAATAGATTGTGCCGGCTTCCGGGTCATTCATGGCAATCAAGGCCGTCACCATGGTCCATCGATCCAGCGGACGCAAAGTCACACCCGGCACCACCAATTTTCCATTGAGGATGTCCTTCAACGCCGCCCTTCCCTGATCGGTTTCTGCCATGCTGCGCAGTGCGCGGAACCAGATAATGCGCAAGTCCTGCTCGGGAGAATGCAGCATCAGATCTGAAGCCAGCGCTTCTGCCTTGGGAACAATCTGTTTGCGTGCTTCCCGGCCCACATAACGATGCAGCCCGGTAACCAGACGTCCAATTAAGCTCTGAGCCAGAGATTCATCAGCCTCTGAAGGCAGCAGACGCAAGGACAGATCCAGGTAATCGCGAGGAGCCAACTCGGCTTCGCGCACTGCATCCCACAGCGAGCCCCACAGTAGAGTGCGCTCGAAGATGTCTGCGATGCCGCCCAGTTGCTCCATCACCGCCTTGCGGCTTGCAGAATCGAGCAGAAAACGCCCGTAAGCGTAATCCTGATCGTTGGCGAATATGTAGTCCGGGCAACGCTTTCCCCAAGCCTCTCGCACCTCCGCTCTTTCCGCATTCAACTGCGCGCGTACCCGTACCTGAGTACCATCTGGATAACCCAGCAGAATCTGGGTGGAGATCGGCCACACCCCACCCTCTCCCAACACATCATGCTGTTTGATCACCAGGCTCTCAATGCGGTCTGGGCGGCCACAGGTCAACTTCTCCACATCCACCTGCGGCATGCCTCGATGCCGGATCCAGGCGCCGGCCCAATCCTGTAAAGGCTTCTTTGAGACATGCTCAAAAGCCTGCATCAGATCGTTCCATTCAGCATTGGCGTAAGCATGCTCTCTCAGGTACAACCTCAACCCCTCGCGGAATTTGTCCTCGCCCAACACGAACGCCAGTTGTTTCAGGATTCCCGGAGCCTTGGAGTAGACGATTGCGCCATAAGCTGATTTGGCATCTTTAAGATTTCCTATGTCCTGGTAAATCGGGGTTGTGCCTTTGGTGGAATCAATCGCATAGGCCGCGGGCTTAATCGCCTGGTAAAACCGCTTCCACACGTTCTCCTTCGGCTTGAGATCGTCCAGCGTCTGGTATGCCATGTACTGCGCAAAGCCCTCTTTCAGCCACAGGTCATCAAACCAGCGCATGGTCACCAGATCGCCAAACCATTGGTGGCTGAGCTCATGCAGCAGCAGGATGTCCCGATTGAGGTGGTCGCTGTGCGTGGGTGCGGTACGAAAGAGAATGGATTCTTCACGCAAAAATGTCGCGCCCGCGTGCTCCATGCCACCATAGGCAAACCCGGGAATCATCACCAGGTCGTACTTGGGAAACGGATATGGCTGGGCAAAGAAGCCGGAAAGATACTTGATACCGCTGGCGGTAATCTCCTGTACCTCGGCCGCCTCCTCTTCCGCCCGTTTGAATTTCGATTGGCGGACGTAGAGCCCAGGCATTCCCGCGGATTCATGCACCTTGCGAAACGGCCCTGCGGCAAACGCAAAAAGATAAGTGCTGATAGGGCGGGTCTCCGCAAAATTCGTATGGCGCTGGCCGTTCTCCGCCGGTGGTGCGCTGTCCACGGCGGTATTCGAAATCACTGTCCAGCCTTCCGGCGCGGTAAGTTCCAGGCGGAAGCGGCCTTTCAAGTCCGGCTGATCAAAGCATGGAAATGCCATGCTGGCATCCATGGGAACAAACAGGGTGTAGAGATACTCGGTGTTATCGTCCTTGTCCTCGAAACGTGTTATTGCCTTTCCTGCCGGAGCAACAGGCGCCGTGAAATCCATGTTCACGGTATTCTCGCCGGCATGAAGAAGACTCTCTGGAAACTCAATATGGCCATTCTCTATCTTTGCCGGCGTCTCCTTGCCGTTCACAAGCAGATGATTTACCGTGCCTTCACGAAAATCCACCAGTACCGGGGCCTGCCCTTTCAGCCGAAACTGAAGCTCCTCATGTCCGAAAACGGAAGGCGTATGCGGCGTGAGCGTGAACTGCAAGTGATAACGAACCTCGGAAATCCGGCTGGCGCGCTGCCGCGCCAGGTCGCGCGGAATGCCTTCCGGCGCAGCCGCCAGGGCGGTGGAAATGCCGAGGAGTGTGAACAACAGTAGTTTCAGTCTCATTGTGGTTATAGGTTAAAGGAAACCAGCCATAAGCCATTGGCTCTTAGACTTTAGCTGAACCGTTTCTGATACTTCTCTCCCTCCCGGATTTGAATTTCCGGAAGGGGAGGAAATTGCAGTGAAACTCCGCTACAACCCGTGTCTTTATTGGCGATTTCTAATTCGAGCCATGGGCAATTAATAGTTGGCAATTTAGCCAAACCAACCCTTCGTTGCCGGTGACGGACCGTGCACAAGCAAGTGAAACTCCGCTACAACCCGCGTCTTTATTGGCGATTTATGATCGCTGCCTATCCCCCAAACATAGGTTCCCTGCAACTGACTTAGGGCAGGTGGTTTCGCACTGGGTGGGCTGTCTGCCGTCTGAAAGTATAGGGACAGTGGCAGCGAATAGAAACTTGTGCGACCATCCGGAACAGCGTTACAAACCGCGTCATTCCTTGCGAAGAAGCAGCTATTCGCAATTGAGTTCTTCAGTGGGGCTGTGTTTGGAATCATGGGATATTCACCTCTGAACCGGCTGTCTGCCGTCTGAAGTCTTGCCGATGACCCGTCTTGTTCCACGCGACAAGGCTGGGAGCCAGACGCGGCATATGCGGCAACTTTGTGCGCGACGAAGTAAGGCTCCGGGATAGCGGGCATTTGCCCCCTCGTGCGGCATAGCCGGTGGGGATTTGTGATGCAACTTTCGCACCATGAGGGGCAGAATAGCGAATGGCAATGTGCGGTGCAACTTTAGGTGCACTAAAGTTTACCAGCCATTGTCACCTCCAGCCAGGTGGCTTTCGGTCAGGGCGCGTTCGGTGTTGTCAGCACCGGGCGCTGCCCGTTACTTCTTTTTCCTGTGTGGCACGGCCGCGCCCGGCGGTGGCTTTTTCTTGGTCTTTGGTTTGGCCTTGGCTAATTGTTTGCTGCCGGTTGCCAACTGCTTCTTTTGATATCGAGTCTTCCTGCCGTTCCTGATCCTGGGCAGCAAGGCCCGGAGCTGCTCAATGTTCTCCTGACTCCATAGACGGGGCGCTAACCCCGGCGACTTTGATGACCGGCGGAGATTTGCGAAAGTCAAGTCTGTAACAATGATCAACGCTGACCTGCAATTAAATTGGGACCTTGAACGGATACACTCTTGCGTGATCCGGCGAGAGGGTGCTTTCTGGTGCTGTGGCTAGCCGGGGCGAATCAGCCAAAGCGCCAAACAAGCGACGTAGCAACTGCCAGCTACAGCCCTACGTGCACAAACCGCGCCACCGAGGGCACTCCCTCAGAATTAAGAATAAAAAGCATGTAGTAGCCGGGCGGCGCGATATCTCCTTTGGAAGGCGCTGTCACGTGGAGAACCCCCGCAGCCGTGGTGAAGGTCAGGCCGACCATCCGCTGGTCCATATCAAAGGAATGTGTGACTGAGCCGGCGCGCATCAGCGCGATGGACTTGATCTTGGCCGCCTCAGGAGTTTGTACCTGGAATACTGCGCCGTAGCGTATGGTCGGCGGGGCATTGGTTATCGAGGGCCGCGGCGCCGCGGCGCCGGTTGCGGTGAACAAATACGGCGGTGAGTAAATCTCTATGTGCGGTTCGTAGGTTCCACGTGCCGGATTGCCGCCAACTGCGAGTACCGTCGCGTCCGGCAGGAGCAGAGTGTTTGAATGATACACACGCGGAAACTCCATGGTGCTGGCGGAACTGAATTTATCAGTAGCCGGATCGTATAGCTGCGCCGGCAGAGAAGCCGTAGTCACATCCTCATCCACAGCCGAACCGCCGGAGACAAGGACCTTGCCGTTGGGCAGGATGGTGGCATTCACCTGAATTCTCGCATTCGACATGTTCGGGCCGCTCACCCACTTGGGGTGGGGAACGGACAAATCAATGAGTTCCGTGGTGTTGGTTGCGTTCGGGCTCCCGCCGCCCATGATCATAACTTTCGGTTTGTGGCCATTGGCCGGCGTCAACGGCAGCAAGACGGATGTACCGTAGTCCCGGCTCTGCCCGAATATCGTGTTGGCGACAAAAGTCCAGGTATGAGCTACGGGATCGAACATCTGGGAGTCCGGATTCGCTCCATCCTCAAATACCTTCCCATCGGGCAATACATGCTGGCGCGGATAAAGTGGTACGCCGTTGAAAATCGTTCCCGCAGCCGTCCAACTTCCAGCTTTGAAAATCTGCACCGTCTTATTCATAACGCTGCTCGTGTTGGTGAGCCCGGCCTCCACTAACACAGATCCATCTCCCAGCACGGTGCCGGTTGGATACCAGCGCCCGCCACTCATGTGCGGCATGCTCACAAATTTCTCGGTCGCCACGTCAAAGGCGGCCGTTTTTGGCTCACCGAAAAATGGGTCATACTGCAGGGTTCCTCCCAGGACAAACGGCCGTCCGTCCGGCAAAATCACCATCCCGTTGCAGAACATGTCCCAGTCGATGCGAAATGTCCGCACGGTATCTGCTCCGGGATTCCATACGCCTGCTTCAAGGATCTTGTTGCTGGGCTCGTTGCCCGAACCCGAAATTACCAGCACTTTTCCGCTGTGCATCAGGGCCACATGCACCGGATTGATGGGCATCATGAATGGAAGCGTCTCCCATTTACCGTTCAGATGAGGCGACGCTTCTATGAATGCTCGCACGGCGGCCTTCTCATGCGCCATCTCCGCCGGCTCGATGAACGGCTTCTTCTCTTCTTGCTTTTGTGGTTCCTGCGCGCGGGCCAAAGATTGAAAGCAGCCGCCCACCAGCAGGGCTGCCAGCAATAATCCTGGCGCGCGCCATCTCCGCAGGGCTGCGTTAAGGGCTGTTGGGTGAGTGTGAGAAACACCACGGTAAAAAGTACCGGAATTGCATGCAGTGCGCATGTACTAGGTCCTCCTTGATCTCGGTGGGAGTTAGATCAGAGCATAGGAACACGGCAGGGCTGCAGAGTCAAGGATGAATTTGAATCTATATTTAATTTATTTGTTTCACAATAGAACAATCGGACAGAGCTTTTTGCTGGGTTAAAGCGTATGCTTCCCCTGGAGCGTGGGCGCAGTGATCGCGCTGCCGTGGTCTGCTCTCAAGCTCGATTCTCTGGCAATCCCTTTCTCAGGAAGATTACCCATGAAAGCCTCATTCGTAGTTTTCTTTTGTCTTGCCTTAGTGTTCGGCCTGGCTTGCGCCTTGCCGTCCGTCGCCGACGGCGGTGCTCCCATACCTCCCATACCTCCAGACTCTCCTCCCTGCGACCGCAGCTGCCTTTCCGGTTGGAGCTGGCTGACCTGCAAAATCGGGGCCGGCCAGTGCTGCGTTTCCAGCAATCCTATTCCTCAGGGGCCGATCATAAACGCTTTCCTGCACCGTCCCAACGGGTGTGCGCAACTTCTCGCGCCTGGCCTCTAGAGCAAACATCGCGTCGGCAGGGCAAAAGGCCGTCAATAAATATAAAGAGACCACAGCAAGCATGAAAATGCTCTTAAACCGATCAGGCTGCACTGCTCCAAAAGCCTTGCTCCGGAAGTCACGCGAATCGGCAACGATTCGCCCCTTACCGGACTAAAGTACCGGAGTTTTCTGCCGATGAAAGAATACGAGCGCGAGTTGTGGTCGCGCCGTGTCGGATGTCAAACAGGGGAATGTCAATGCAAACCATACTTCTAATCGAAGACAACAGACTGCAGAGGATGGTCAACGAACGTCTGCTCAGCCGGGCAGGATATGAGGTGGTCACAGCAGCTGACGGTGAAGAAGCCCTGAATGTCGCCAGCCGAACCTCTCCCGACGTAATTCTGCTGGATATGATGCTGCCCAAGCTGAGTGGTCAGGAAGTGCTTCGCTCCCTGAAGCAAAATCCGGCTACGGCGCACATTCCGGTGATTGTGGTCACCGCGCTCTCGCGAAAAAATGAAGAAAAGCTTCGCATGGAGGGCGCGGACGCCTTTCTGGAGAAAGAACGGTTGCTGGATAGCTCTGAACCTCTCCTTCACCTGATTGAACGTGTTCTCCTGCAAGCCGCCAAGAAACCATCTCTACTTCTGCCCAACGCAACCTTGAGCTGGACACCCAGCGAGATTGAATCTGCAACGGAAGGATCCATCAAGTCGTCTCGAACCTGATGAACAAACCGATGCGCATAAATCTATCGAAACGAGTATGAGACCTGAATTAGTCACCAACGTTCCTCCGGGGCCACTGACTGGTACCGTTGCTCACGTACCGGTCCCATCGTTGCGCCGTGGTCCGCCGTTGCGAATGATCATCGCAGATGATTCTCCTGTTTCTCTCGCGCTAATGAAGCGTCTTCTCCGCAAGCTGGGTTTTGAACCTCAAACCGCTTCCGATGGAATTGCAGCCTGGGAGCTGTTGCAGGCGGAGGATGTCCCCACCATCGCCATCCTGGATTGGATGATGCCCGGAATGGAAGGCATTGAGATCTGCCGCAACATCAGGCAGCTCTCCCGCCAGCATTACTCCTATGCCATGCTGCTGACCAGCAAAACAGAGAGAAAGGAGGTTATTGAAGGTCTGCAAGCGGGGGCCGACGACTATATGACCAAGCCGGTCGACCCGGAAGAGTTGCAGGCGCGGCTGGTGGTTGCTCAACGAATCATTCGCTCTCAGGAGGAACTGTTCGCCGCCCGCGAAGTACTGCGTTGCCAGGCAAGACATGATTATCTGACCCAATTATTCAATCGGGGCGGCATCATGGACATATTGGAGCAGGAGATGGGCCGGAGCCGGAGGACAGGAGAGATGTTTTCTGTCATCCTGGTGGACATTGATCATTTCAAGCTGGTCAACGACACTTTCGGCCACCTTACCGGCGATGACGTGTTACTGGAAGTAGCCACCAGAATCACAGCCTGCATGCGTTCGTACGATTCTGTGGGACGCTATGGCGGAGAAGAGTTTCTCGTCGTGGTTCCAGGATGCGACCCGTCACAAGCTTTTCAAGTGGCCGAAAAAATCCGCCAGACAGTCTGCCAGACACCCATTCAGATGGGCTCGACTCTGAAGACCGTCACGATCAGCCTGGGTGTCTCTACCCGGACCAGTAACATTTCGCTGGAAGCTCTGATCGGCGCGGCTGATTCAGCGCTCTACTGCGCCAAAAAATCTGGCCGCAACCGCATCGAGCTAAGTTCATCAACCCCAGTGGCGAAGTAGTCCCGCCAATGACTGGACTTCGCGGCAACCGCTTATGCCCGGACCTGGCACAGTGCGAACCTGCAACGAACCGCGTTTACGCCGGTTGCTACAATTGACGCACAGCGCACATGTCCGCCGATACCACATCCAATGCGGTTCTCGCACCGCCGGCAGTTGAGACTCAGGGTCTGACTCGCCGTTTCCGCTCCCTTACTGCGGTAAATCACCTGGATCTTTCTGTCCCCTCCGGAGCAATCTTTGCTTTGCTTGGTCCCAACGGAGCGGGGAAGACTACCACCATCCGCATGCTCACCACCATGCTTCCGCCCAGTGAAGGCAGCGCCCATGTGGCCGGTTTAGACGTAGTCCTGCAACCGCGAAAGGTGCGCAAGGCCATCGGATATGTCTCGCAAATGCTCTCTGCGGATGGCGCCCTCACCGGCTATGAGAACCTGCTGCTGTTCGCACGCATTTACGGTATTCCCTACCGGGAGCGCAGGATGCGAATCCTTGATGCCCTGGAGTTTATGGGATTGACGGTGGCCGCCAACGTCCTGGTTCGCAATTACTCCGGCGGCATGATCCGCCGCCTGGAAATTGCGCAGTCGATGATGCATCGCCCGGCAGTCCTTTTCCTGGACGAACCGACCCTTGGCCTCGATCCGGTGGCGCGGCACGCCGTATGGGACCATCTGCGGGAATTGCGCGGCCGCTTTGGCACAACCATTCTTATGACGACGCATGACATGGAAGAAGCTGACCGTCTTTGTGAATACATCGTGATCATGCACCGTGGCCAGGCGGTAGCCATGGGTTCACCCGAGTCTCTGAAGAAGCAGGTAGGTCCTGCAGCGGATATGGACGATGTATTTGTACATTTTGTAGGAGGATCAGTCGAAGATGTCGGAGGCTATCAGGAAAGCTCCCGAACTCGAAGGACAGCCCGCCGTCTGGGATAGCGCGTCCGTGGCCGCCGGTTTCCTCCGCGACACCTGGGCGCTGGCGGATGTCGAGTTACGCAAGCTACGGCGCGATCCCACCGAGTTGCTTACCCGCGCCATCCAGCCGGCATTATGGCTGCTGGTGTTCGGGCAGGTATTCTCCCGGACCAAAGCCATTCCAACCGGAGGTCTCGACTATCTCACCTTCATGACCCCCGGCATTCTGGCCCAGAGTGTGCTATTCATCGCGATTTTCTATGGCATCAGCGTGATCTGGGAAAGGGATCTGGGCATACTGCAGAAATTACTGGTAAGCCCCGCGCCGCGCACCGCCCTGGTCCTGGGCAAGGCTCTTTCTGCGGGAGTGCGTGGTCTGGCGCAAGGAGTCATTATCTATTCGCTGGCGCTTATGCTCCGCATACGCCTGGATTTCAGGATACTGCACGTCCTCGGGGTGGCCGGCTTCATCATTCTGGGCTCAGCATTGTTTTCCACCTTTTCGCTCGCAGTCGCATGCATGGTAAAGACGCGCGAACGCTTCATGGGTATTGGCCAGGTACTCACCATGCCACTTTTTTTCGCCAGTAACGCCATCTATCCCATCGCCAACATGCCCCCCTGGGTGAGCGCCATCGCAAAAGCCAACCCGCTCAGCTATCAGGTGGATGCACTGCGGTCCCTGATGGTGCAGGGTGGCAGCTCCATCTTTGGTATCGGAGTGGACACAGCAGTATTGCTGCTGATCTTTGTAGCTCTAGTCCTGGTAACTGCGGCGCTTTATCCAAATGTGGTGAGGTAGCAACGGAAGCTTATCCCTAACCCTGAGCTTACCGAAGAGGAGGAAACCCTGCTGTGGATCAGCAAACTCAGACTGGTTCCCCATGCTTGCGCGGTAGTTTCATCGGGTTGTTAATGTCATATTTTTCATACGCTCTCAGGATTTTGCCGGCCGGGGCACGGCGAAGAAGGTAAACATGGGCTCGCGGTACTGTGCCTCTCTCTTCCCGCTCAACCTCATACCATTCGCCCTGAATCTCAATGGTTAGGCTCGGATTCCAATGAGGCTTGGCCACAGCAGTCGCAATTCGGAAGCGATCTCCGCCCGCCAGGACGTCAACCGCATCGGGAATCGATGCCAGCCGCTCAAGTTCACGTTGTTCTTGCCTCTTGCCAATGCGGTCCTTGATGGCGAAGACCAGGACTACGGGCAAGCTGGGGATTACCTCCGAGACGCACAAGCCGCCGGCAAAGCGGATGCAGCCTTCCATCGCCAAATAGAGAGAAAGCAGAGCAAGCGGGTGAAAAAGAACGTATTCGACAAAAAAGAGGCCGCCGAACCAGGCCTGGGTCGTCTCATTGGCGCGGTTGAGAATATGCCCATATTGTTCCATGCGCTGCAACAGGAATGCTTTGTACCCCGAAACCAGCCACCACGAGCAAGCGAGTGTTTGCAGAATGCCGGTAAGAATCGAGGCCCGAAGCACCGTCAGCGGCGACTGTGGACGGTGGAGACTCCGTGTCCGGGCTGAACAGAAGGAAAGCGCGATGTCTCGCAGCAATTCAAACATACCCAATGAACGGCCTGACTTGTCTTTCTTTCTCCAGTTTGCTTTTCTGACGGTATTCAGATCTTTAGCGAAAGGATGCTTCGTTGCACGCACACGATTCAACCCGGAAGAGGGTAAGCAACGCTGGAGGGGCCGGGCGGATTCGAACCGCCGACCTAGAGTTTAGGAAACTCTTGCTCTATCCATCTGAGCTACGGCCCCCTTTTGTGATTAAATCATAACTTGCAATTAGAGGTCTAAGAAAATGGTAGCAGAACGCGAGACCTCTTCAGTATTGTCGCGTCACTTTTTCTGTGTGCTCAACTTCCCGGCCCGGATGCCGAAACGCCGCGCAGCGGATTAGAACCAACTGTCCGGGCACTCAAACGACCGCATCGCAAGGAGAGAGAAAAAATGACTGTGTCTGCACCGCCCCCGATATTGCGTCTGGTATGGCCGATCTGCTGCCTGGTGGCGGTCAGCACGCTTCTGCCTGCGGGGGCTCGCAAGTCACGCACCGCTTGCGACGGCAACCTGCGGCTCAATCAGATTCAGGTGATTGGCAGTCACAACAGCTACCACGCCGGCATGGGGCCGAATGAAATGAAATTCCTGCGCACTCGAAATTCAAAGAGCGCTGACGCCCTGGACTACGCTCACCCGCCCCTCGATGTTCAATTGGACGAAGGCATCCGCCAGATCGAGCTTGATATCTATGCTGACGCCAAGGGCGGCCTCTACTCTCATCCCGCCTGGCCAAGGATGATGGCGAATGCCGGAGTGCAGCAAGACCCGGACTTCGATCCTCAACACCTGTTCGACAAGCCCGGCTTCAAGGTGATGCACGTTCAGGATCTGGATTACCGCAGCAACTGCCAGCCTTTCGTCGAGTGTCTGCAGGTTGTCAGGCGCTGGTCAAAGGCTCATCCCGGCCATCTCCCAATTTTTATCCTCATTGAAACCAAAGAGAACCGCGAGCGTCCTGAATTTATGACCCAGCCGGAGCCCTTTACCTCGCAAGTCTTCGATGCCCTGGACGCAGAACTCCGCAGCGTCTTTGCGGAAAATGAAATGATCACGCCCGACCAGGTTCGCGGCGCCCACTCCACGCTGGAAGAAGCTGTGTTGAACGATGGATGGCCATGCCTGCGGGAGGCGCGGGGCAAAGTGGTGTTTCTCATGGACCAGCGCAAGGTTGGTTCCATCTATCTTCAGGGCCATCCTGCGTTGCGGAACCGCATCATCTTCACCAACGCCCGGCCTGGTGAGCCGGATGCCGCCTTCGTGGAGGTGAACGATCCCCAACCGGACCCCGATATGATCCCGGGCCTGATCAAGAAAGGCTATATCGTGCGCACTCGGACAGACGCCGACCTGCGCCAGGCGCGCGCCAATGACACCAGCACCCGTGAAGCCGCCCTGGCCAGCGGCGCTCAAATGCTGAGCAGCGATTTTGCCTTCGATGAAAAAGCTCCCAGCGGATACTCAGTGACTTTTCCCAACGGACTCATCTCCCGGTGCAACCCGGTCAATGCGCCCCCCAATTGCAATCTGGATGGTCTTGAGTCGCCGCACGCGGTCGGAAAAGGAACGCCCGCGGCCCAGTAGTGCGGAATTCGGGGCAAGGGGAACGCGATTCCGGATGACTCCGAACGGCACTCCGGGATATTACGTTCTCGATCACTTTTTACTTTTATGTACTTTTGGCTCGAGTCCCCGCCGGTGCTTTCCTTTTCTTCAATTTGATCTGATTGTACTCAACAGCGGCGCGGACGAGATTTTTTAGTGCGCGCTCATGAATCTTATCGCCCTCGAAAAGATCGATCGCTCGCCACATCCTGCCTCCGAGGCCCGCGTTGAAGAGCCTGTCAGGATCCGGAAGGCTCGCCCCGTGGGCAAAGGTAAGCTTGACCTTATCTTTATGGGCGTTGCCGACCGCGATTATTCCGTCGCAAGACCACACTGGGCTTCCCATCCACTTCCATTCCTCGATTATCTCCCGGTCGGCCGCAAGGATGCTCTTGCGGATGCTGGCGAGCGTTTTGCCACGCCAGTCTGTCAGTTTTGCGATCAGCTGGTCAATACGTTCCGATGGATTCATTGGATCTTTATGCCTCGAATTCTTGATTCGTTTTCATGCTATTAGTTTTGCACAGCCTCTTTTAATGGCTCTAGAGACGATATGCCGCCCACTTGCAATACTTGTTCTCGCTAGACCCTTAGCAAGCCACGGAACCCCCGGGCGGCATAGTAAGACTCTGCGCCGTTGTGATACAGGAAAACAGTGTCGTAGCGACGATCACAAAAAACGGCGCCGCCGAGTTTTCTGATGTCGGAAGGTGTTTTCACCCAGCTCGACGTTTTCGTATCGAAACTCCCAAGTTTCTGCAACCCTCGATACTGCTCTTCCGTTAAAAGCTCAATGCCCATGGCAGCCGCCATATCAATGGCGCTATCTTTTGGCTTATGTTCTTTCCTCGCATCCAGCGCTGCACGGTCATAACAAAGACTTCTGCGGCCCTTGGGGCTTTCCGCTGAACAATCATAGAAAATGTATTCGCCCGTCTTTTTATCATGGCCAACTACGTCCGGTTCGCCGCCAGTTCTTTCCATTTCACTGAGTGACCACAGTTTCTCAGCATTAGCTTCGAGCTTTGCTTGTACTTCAGGCCATTCAAGATCTTTATGGCGGTTCACGTTTTTCTCAAAGCGGGCTTTCAATACTCTGAGCATTTCTTCATGTTGTTTTTTTGAAAGGGTCACGTTTGACATGTTTTTCATTTAGAAGTGGAGTACGAGAGCTCAACAAAGCCGTTCTTATAAGCGACCACGTTCTTCAAATTCCACCTTTCCTCAGCCAGGGAATCACCGAACAACCGGAGTCCTTCACCCAATAGGACAGGGGCTATCATCAAATTGATTTCATCCACCAGGCCGAGTTGGAGAAAACGCTGGCACAACATGGCTCCGCCTACGAGCCAGATGTTTCGATATCGAGCCGCGAGTTTCACGTCCACTAATGCCTTGAGATCGCCCGAATAGAACTCGACGCTCTTCCTCGCCGGCGGCCACTCTCTGCCGGTCACCACTACGGCCGGAGTATCGCCATAGGGCCAGCCCAGTTCAAGCGCATGTTCATACGTGCGGGAACCGAGCACATAACAATCGATCGCTTTTACGAAGGCCGCAGCCTCTTCCTCGGAAATGGAAACCCCGGCTTGGTAGACGCTTCCAGGACTATCCAGCCAGGAGACACTGTTGTCCTTCTTCGCGATGAAACCATCCAGGCTGGAAACCATGTGCAGGGTTACACTTCGTCCTGTTGCACTTCCCTCGCTGCGTGACACAAGTCCCTCCTCGCTTTGGCCTATCGAATTACAGTAAAAGACTGGCGACGCTTTGGGCCGAAGCGAAATATAGCAAAGTGCTCGTCCAGGGAAGCGACACGATCGATGCCCAGGCGGCGCATCACAGCAAAACTGGTGCGATCGACAATCGAAAAATCCTGGTCACGCCAGAATAACCCAATGTCCCAGGCTGCCTCCAGGTCCGCTGGACCAATGGCTTCAATGATTGCGACCCCGCCTCGTAGTCCATCCCAAAATCGTTCGGCAGCATCCCGGTGCAGCCTGTGGTGAAGCAAAGTCCATGTCTCGACAAGGACGTGGTCAGAGGTAACCAACGGTTCACCAGATTTGAGAATCGCTTTCGCTCGAGAGTTGCTGCGATCGGAAGAATCCGCAGCGGCGTACCAGATTGAGGTATCAACAAATAAACTCATTTGGTTGTGAGAATTAGCGACGGTGTTTTCTGCGCGAACCAAAGGCCTCGGCGATTGTGGCATCCTTGTGCCTTGCGATGTCGGAACCGCCCGAATTGCCAAGATCGAAAATGCGCTCTACGTGAATGTTCCCTTCAGGGCGGGCAAGATCACGCGCCACAAGCCGCCGGACGTACTCTGCGAGAGATACGCCAAGTTCACTGGCGCGCTGGCGTGCACGCCGTTGCATTTCGTTCTCCAGCGTAATCTGTGTTCGTGACATCATGATGTCACCATCATACTATGGAAGGGGATAAGTGACATTGGACTGAAGTCCGCTCGGCACGACTAAAAGATCGTGCCCTGATACACATCCTGTATCGTCTTGGGGCCACGGTCATGTCTGAAACCGCACTAGCCGAGGAGCACGCAGCCTCTATTCACTGCGGCCAGTTAGCCGTTTCCGCCCGTGCCCCCGGCAACACACGGTGTTAGTGTTGTTGGGGTGGAATATCAAACTGCTTTGCGTACTCAGCATTCAGCCGCTGCCAGCCGCCGAACTTCATGGCGTCGGGGCCGACGATGCGTCCAATGGGCTGACCGGCGAGAAGCCGATCCAGAACATCGAAACAAATGTGCCAGCCGGCGGCGCCCATGGAGATGAAGCGGGTACCGATGTTGGTCCACAGAGTCAGGCGCGTGCCGCCACCAAGGGCTTCGAGTTTCCACCGCATATCGAAGCCCCCCCAGTTGTACTCAAGCGCCTTGGGAGGGTCGGCCCGCGTCACTGTGGTTTCGGTAACGCGCGGCGTGGGTGCTCCCACCGTGGTTAGCCTCACTGTGCTTCCAGCCGCGCCCAGGCTCCCATCGGCATCAAAGGGCGCCCACTCGCGCAGATGCGCCGGGTCGGTAAGCGCCTGCCAGACTTTTTCCGGCGCGTGGCGCAGTTCACGGACAAGAATGAGCGTCCACTTCTCTTCCCCGTTTTGTCCCCGGTCCTTCCGTATCTGCGCCCCGCTGGCCGGACCCGGTGTGTAGTGCTCGCGAACGCTCATCTTCAATCTCCTTAGCGTGAATAGCGCGCCAACTGGGTGAGCTGAATGAGGTTGCCGCAGGTGTCCTTCAGCATGGCAATGGTCGAAGCGGTCACATCGGTGGGCGGCATGGTGAACTCAGCGCCGCGCGCCTTGATCCGTTCGTAGTCGCCCTTGACGTCGTCAGTGAAGAACATGGCTGCGGGTTGGCCCTGCTGAAAGATCGCCTGCTGATACGCTTTGGCTGCGGGGTTGTTGTTCAGCGCCAGTTGCAGTTCGGTGCTATCCGGCTCCTCGGGCGAGGCCACGGTGAGCCAGCGAAATGGCCCCTGACTGAAATCGGCCTTCCTGGTAAAGCCCAGTACCTCTGTGTAGAAGCGCAGGGCCTTGTCTTGGTCGTCCACGTATACACTGGTCATTTTGATTTTCATTTCGTTTCTCCTTTGTCACGTTCGCGGTTTGGGCCGCGTCGTCTTTTCCTTGTCTTCTTTGTCTTCTTTTTCGTTGGTGTTAATGGATTTGGCGTTGATGGATCCGGTGTTGATGAATAATGCCCCATGCGGTCGAGGTGGCGTTCCAGAGCATCCAGGTGAGCGGACCAGAACCGGCGGAACGGAGCCAGCCACGCATCCACCTGCTGAAATGGTTCAGGTCTCAGCCGGTAGAGACGGCGCTGTGCGTCCACCGTGGATTCCACGAAGCCGGCCTCTCGCAGCACTCGCAGGTGCTTTGACACGGTCGGCTGCGGCATTCGAAGTTGACGCTCGATCTCTCCCACCGACTGTTGTGAAGACACCAGGAGGCCCAGGATCGCGCGGCGGTTCGGCTCCGCAATGATTTCGAAAACAGATTCCACTCCCTTTATATACTCTACAGAGCATATACGTGTCAAGGCATATAAAGACATCCTGGGAAAAATTTCCGCCGGTTTCCCCCTTGCCTGCAAGACGACCGTAAATTGTTATTAAGAAATGTGATCCCCTGCGACTTGGTCCCTGCGTGCCGTGTCTAATGCAGTAGGCAACAAATAAAAATAGAGATTCGAGGAGAAAGTTCATGAGGAAGTCTCTGCATTTTGTAGTGATTGCCGCATTTGCCCTGGGATGTGTATTCGCCGTCGGACAGTCTGCCGGCGAGTCACCGCGGCTTTCGATTGCGCACGATTCAGAAGCTGATCAGGCTTCACAGAGTCGCATTGATCGCCAGGTCCGTCACGAGCTGGTCATGATCCCGCAGCTCAGCATCTTTGATGACTTGTCCTACAAGGTGGATGGCGGTACCGTAACTTTGCTTGGGGAGGTCCGCAATCCGGTCATTAAATCTGAGGCCCAGGCCGCGGTGAAGCACATTGAAGGAGTGCGGCAGGTTAGCAATGAGATCGAGGTTCTGCCGGTATCTTTCAACGACGATCGCATTCGCCGCCAGGTGGCGCGGGCCATCTTCAACCAGCCTCGCCTGTTCGAGTATGCGATCCAGCCCGTGCCGCCGATTCACATTATCGTAAGAAACGGGCATGTTGATCTGGAAGGTGTGGTTCGCGATCAGGGAGACAAAGATGTGGCCGGAATTCGCGCCAACGGAGTGCCAGGAGTCTTCTCCGTCCAAAATGATCTTCAGACGGAAAACGCAAGGCAAGCCCAAAAGTAAGTTTGCGCTTCAACTTGAGAGATGTCAGTGGGGACCGGCGTAACCGTCTGTCCCCTGGTTTTCCTTGGATGGGTCAGCTCGGCTCGTTCGGGCATTCGCTCAGCCGCCGGCGCAAGACCTCTTCAGGCGGCACTGGCGCCGCGTGACCGGGAAAGCGTGGAGAGAGGCTGCGGCTCGGAAACATTCATCCGTGCGCCGCATTGTGGACAATAAACCGTGCCGCTATGGTCGACCACCGAAGGCACTGTACGGAACTCTCGCTGGCATCGCGGACATTGGACTTTTACAATTTGCACCATTTGCACCAATGGATCAATCCTGATTTTAAGAATTTGGTCCTCCTAAGAGTACCAAGTCGCGTCTGTACCTACAATCTCAAAAGACTCTTAACGGGCCAAACCCGTTCCGCCAACCACGCGTGCCACGGCGAGCATGGCGATGGCCTGCGCTGAAGGATCACGTAAGTTCTCTGCCCGAGTGAGGGCGTTCACTGAATCAACCTGCGCCGCAGCTTCGCTCACTTCCTCTACCACGGCTGCGGTGTTTTGCTTCGGCGTGCGCCCCTCCCACACTTCGTCCACGGCCGAGAACGCCATATCAAAATACTTGCTTGCCTGTTGTTTGTCTCCGGAGGTACCGGCGGCAAAACCGTGGGCTGCGGCTTCACGCGCGCGCTCGCTGGCCGGCATGTCACGTAGGCGGGCCGTCTGGTCGGCGCCGTTGTTTCTCATCGCGTCCAGCACGGAAACGCTCTCGATGGGCGGCCTATCGATCTTTCCCCCTGCCCCGTTCTGCGCATTGCGTACCGCCGAGCCTGCCACTACATCACTGCTCAAAGCATCCTGAAATCCCTGCTCACCCAGTGCCTGCTTCATCGCTCCGCTGGTAATGTTGATGGCCAGCGTGCGCACTCCGCTGTCGTCCTGCTTCCCCAGCCATGCCAGCAACTCCAATCCTGCTTTCGTGGCGCTATCTCTTTCCACCTCGCCGCTCATCCGGGCATACATGGCGGCAAAGTTTTCCGCCTCGGCCGCAATGTCCTTAGCGTCCGGCAATGAACGGAACATCTTTTCAAAATGGACCTGCGACCATTGCGACCTGGGCCCCTCGGCTTCCATAGTGGCCATCAGGGCGCGCGGCGCCACGATTCCCTTCTGCAGCGCAGCATCCAGCTTTCTGGCAACCGTGTCCAGGGTCTGCTTCTGGCAGGAGGTCACGGCTCCAATCAGCGATTGCTCGGCTGCCATGACAGAATTTTCCGAGACGTTTTCCACAAAGCTCTGCGCGGACGCGCAGTCTGCCTGTCCGCTGGCCATCACCGAAACCGCGGGCGTCCGTCCCACTTGGATCAGTTCAGATTCAATGCGCGCCCCTTCTCGCCATAAGTTCTTTGCGATCGTCCGATCAATGGGTGAAATCACGCTCGCGGCGGTCGATAGCACCCTAAGGCGGTCCTGCGGATCAGCCTGTGGCAAGGCGACCGCCATGTTGACGGTGTCCATCACAAATTTCTGCTCCGGCGTTAATTTTCGGGGAGCAGCTTTGTCGGCCTTTTTGATCGGCTTCGCCGCGCGGGTGTTGGCTCCCTGGCCAGCCGCGCACAAAGAAAGACCCAGCAGGACTCCGGCAATCGGTATCAGTCTTCTGTTATTATGGTGCACTCTTCGATTCACTCCAGCCGAGCTTCCAGGCTACCATTTGCCCGGCTTCAAACTCCTCGCCATCGTCCCCTCTCACCCACTTCCCTCGCGCCACTTCCTTGGTAGAGGGCCGTTGAAGGCAGGATTGCCATGAACTTGTGAGCTTACAGACGCATCTACTCTGAATCAACAGCGTAGACGAACTTTTTTGTGATGATT
The DNA here is from genome assembly GCA_035294925.1 of Candidatus Angelobacter sp. GTDB lineage: Bacteria > Acidobacteriota > Terriglobia > Terriglobales > Acidobacteriaceae > Angelobacter. The sequence goes on from DATGJZ010000006.1 coordinate 112,121, forward strand.
AAGTGAATTAGCGTAGTGCGCGGTTCTTCAAAGCATCGCACGTGCCACACTCCGGTGCGGCTAGAAAGAAAACGCTCTACCCACCTTCGGCGGCCCGCAGTTGTTTCACAATTTCTGCCGCCGCCCTGCGCGCTTCATCGGCTTTGTCGGGCGGAAAGGAGATGGCCCCCACTCGCGCGTGCCCACCCCCGCCGTAGTGCTCGCAGATCCTGGCAAGATTCACCATGTCGTTCTTCTCGGCCCATGGGTTCGAGCCTACAGCCACTTTGACTCTAAAACTGCTGCTGCTCAATCCCACGCTGTAAATTGACTCAGGATGCAAATAATAAGGAATGAATTTGTTGTAACCTTCCAGGTCGTAATCGGTAATGTCGAAATAAATCGTCTTGTATCTGCACTCCGACCGCTGCTTCAGGATCTCGATCGACTTGCTGTGCCGCTCCATCAAGGGCGGAATCAATGCCGCGACAAACGGCTCTTCAATGACTTTTTGCAGCGGTTCACGCACCAGCAGCGGTATCAGCCGCGCGGGAAACGAAGGGTCGCTGCTGGATTCGATCACCATGGTCAGCTTCAATGCCGGCTCCGCCATTTCAACCGCCATCCTGGGACTGGGGAACTGTGCGCCGTCGATGATATCTGCCCATTGGATCAATTCCGCAACCGGGGCCGGATCAAATCCAAATGTCTTCTGGGCCACATGCGCCAGGAACTTGGTGCAGGACTTGTAGTCGGGATCGTAAAATTTTTGCGATTTGTCGCTGTTCCGGTAGTGCTCGGCATCCTCCGCCGTCAGAAATGCGCTTTCATGATGGTCAAACCACCAGCTTATTCTGGGCGAGGGCGAGTACTTGAAATCAACAATTGCGTTCTCGTCGCCGTCAAAATCGGCTTCGTTGAATAGCGCCCCGGCCCGGTGCACCAGCCCGCTGAACTGGAACTCGGCATGGTTGTGGATGCGCTCCTGATAGAAACGGGAGAACAGGGCCGCGGATGCTGTTCCGTCAAAACATTTGTAGTGATAAAAAATCCTGACTTTCACTCTGCCCTTTTCTCCGCGATTCAGCGGTAAACGCAAAAGTACTACAAATGACACTCCCCGGCCCGTTCTGTCAAGCGGCTGACTGCAACCATCATAGACCGCCTGCCCGTTGCGGCGCCCTCCGCCGGTTCCGGAAACCGGACACTACCTGTATTGCCCGCGGCCCTGTAGAAAACAGCAGCCGGCACTATTTGTAAATTGAATACTGTTCTGACGGTTTTTGCAGCTTGATGGTAATCTCGTGATTCGGCTGGTTGATTTCGTAGTCCTCGCCGTAAGTCTTGAAGCCCGGCGCAATCACCTGCACTCGCAACTTTCCGTACGGAATGCCGTTCACCGCCGCCTTGCCGTCTTCGTGGGTCTTCAGTTCCAGGCCTTCATCCTTTTGATGGCCATTCTTGTCCACCGGGTGCAGCACAATCTCCGCGTTGCGCACCGGCTTGCCGTTGGCATCTTTCACCACCATAAACTGCAGCGACGCGGACTTCTGCTCAGCCACTGCAGCCAGGGACATCACCAGCACGAGGATGGCGAGCCTTCTCAAGAGGGTCATGTTTTGTATTTTACTCGCAAATCCTCTCTGACAAGGAGTTCACACCCGGTCAAGAGCAAGGCCTCGGCAACGAAACCCCTCTCACCTTGCCTGAAATCATTGGTAGTGGGTGGTTGCCCAGTGACAATTTGTGATATACAGGACGCACGACGACCGGCCATGCCCAAACTTATAATAGTCATCGGTTCCATCCTGGCGGCCATTGGGGCCGTTTGCTTCCTGGCTCTCTTTGGCCAGAGCCAATCAGAAACCATCCGCGCCATCGGCTCGGCTTGTTTTGCCCTGGGCGTCCTCATAATTGCTGCTGGCCTCTATCTGCAGGCTCGCCGATTGCAGTCCCAATATCAGCCATCTGTTTCTAAAGTCAAGAAAACAGACCGGTTATGCTCATCCTGCAACCAGGAGCCCGCAGTGCTTTTTTGCCGTGTCCATGTCTTGCGCCTATGCTTGAATTGTCTAGAGAAACACGATGATGGCACAAATTGCTCTTATGTCCCGGCCAGGCGCGCCACTGCCGCTTACAAGTAACCGCAGTCCAATACCCTGCTCTACCCCCGCATGCCCTCCCTGTAGCCGATCAGCCAGTTGGACGCCGTTACTTTAGTGACGTTGTACCGGCGTTTACCGCTAAGGTACACCTATGAGAGTCCCGAAGACTATCTTGATAAGGAGATTAATGCAGAAAACCGCCATCCAGCGAGACCAGGTTCTGCAAGATGGGTTTGTGATCCCCCCAGCGTCGGCCTCAGCTCGCGGCTATAGCCTGCTCGAGCTGGTCGTAACGGTGGCGGTGATACTCATCACCACGGCGATAGCGCTTCCTCTGGTGCAAAACGCCAGCCGGTCATATCAAATGCGGAGTGCGGTCGTCTCCGTCACCGGAGCGATTCAGTCTGCGCGTTACCAGGCGATCTCCAGGGGGTATCCTTTCCGGCTTGCTTTGACCGCAGCCGGCTCCACTTATCAGATCTGGAACAGCACTTGCGGATCCGCCGCACCCTGTTGGGCCAAAGTCGGCGGCGTAGTCCCGTTATCGGGTAGCGGGGTAAGCGCAGTTCTCAGTGCAGATACGTCGCTGGATTTTTCTCCCAGTGGAGCTGTGGTCGCCTCAACTGGCGCATTGAATTTTTCTCTCACTTATAAGGGGGCCGTTGAAAGCATCACGGTATCAAACTATGGAAATGTCACTGTTTCGCCGTAGGATGGGTGGTTCACGCGGCTTTACTCTGCTTGAAGTGTTGGGGGCAACGTTCATCCTCGCCTTCGGGTTGCTTGCCTTGGCCGGACTCATGACCAAGATGAACGTCAATACCAGCCAGTCTCGTTACATGAGTGACGAAGCCTTGCTGGCTTCCGAAAAACTTGAAGACTTGAACCGATATCCCTCTTGCGACCCATGGATGGTCGGGGGTGGTAGCCTGACGGCTGATATCTCAACCACCAATTCGCCCACTGCGCCCTGCTCAGCGCCAAATGAGCAGGTGGACTACTTTGATCAGGTTCAAATTTCAACCGCCGAGGGCGCATCCGTCGAATTCACTACGGGAAAGAACAGTGGTGGTCAGACCGGCTACTGGAATGTTACCCACACTCCAAACGGGCAGGCCTCATCCCAATTTATAGTGGGTACTGTTCCCAATCCGACGTCGGACATGTTGGTCTTTAAACGGCGTTGGACCATTGAAGCAAACCAGCCTGTAAATGGCGTTCGCCGCATTACCGTCCTCGTTACCCTGCAGACTCCGTCGGCCGGAGCGGCAGCGGGTCAATTTCAAACAAGCATGGTGCGCCCGTGAAAAAAATGCAAAATTCGATTGTAGATTTTCGGGTTTCGGCCCGAAGAAGAGTATCCGGCTTTTCACTGATTGAATTAATGGTTGCCATGGCGGTCTTTCTCGTGATCGGCGGGGCCGCGATCCAGTTGGTCAAGCAGCACGTTCCACTTGTCAGCTCTCAGCAGAACCAGGCAGGCCTGAACATGATGATGCGCAACGCCATCGCCCAGATGCAGGTGGATGTCGTCAATGCCGGCACTGGTTATTACCCCGGCGCGAATATACCGGCCTTTCCCATTGGCGTCACCATCTTCAACTGTGGAGATGCAACCAACGGTTGCAACTCAATGACCGGTAACGCCGATTGCTATAACGCGTCTACCTTTTCCTATGGTGCAACATGTTTCGACACGCTGAACGTCATCGAATCGAACCCCAGCGTGCCTCCGTCTCATCCCAGTGACAGTGGGGCCAATTGCGTCAGTACCACCAGTTCTGTTCTCTTCGCGAATCCCAGCGGCTCGACCACGGCAGCCCAGCTCGCTGCGGCGTTCCACAACGGGGACGAACTCCTGCTGCTCAAGAGCGACGGATCGCAGATGACCACGACTACCCTGACCAAGGATGGACAAGTCGCTGGCAACAAGGTGCAACTCCAGCATAACCCCACCGGCGCAGATGGCAGCAACACCGCCGATCCGTTTGGAATTGCCAACACCGCGGACGCCGGCAATAACAAGCTCGGTACACAGTTCTGCACCACGGATTGGATTCTCAAGATTGACGGCATAACTTATTCCGTCAACGCTTCCAACCCTGCGGACCCGCAACTTGTCCGCTCGGTGAATGGCGTCAATCCGGTGGTAATCGCCGACCAGATCATCGGCTTCAAGGTGGGCGCAATGACCTGGAATACAAGTGAAGACCAGACCACCTACCTTTTCAATGCTCCTGCTCCGACGCCAAGCGGCGGATGCCCGTCAAATTGCGGTTACAACAATGACTTTTCCTTAGTGCGGTCGGTGCTGGTTTCAGTGATCGGACGCACTCCCTCCAACCCGGCGGGTGGCTTTCACAATACTTTCGATGGCGGGCCGTACAAAGTTGAGTCAGTCTCCGTGGTAATCAATCCGCGGAATCTCAGTATGAATGACCAGTGAGGAGTCCAATATGCAACGTACCAGGTTTTATTTTCTAAGAGGCACGCGGCGAGGGTGCAAGGAAGATGAGCGCGGCGTAGCTCTGCTTACCGCTTTGCTGCTGCTCATGCTGCTCACCGGATTGGGTGTGGCCATGGTGATCTCCGTCCGGTCTGACCTTATGATCAACGGCTATTACCGGGAATTCCGCGGCTCTTTCTATGCCGCCGATTCCGGCTTGAACATCGCCCGCCGGGCCATGGTCAACCAGATCATCGCGGATGAAGGCACTTTGGGCGCCGGCTATAACCCCTCCACCACGCCGCCACTTTCGACTTCTGAAGATAGCGCCATCACATCCCTGATCAATACCGCTTACGGCGCTGGATACACTTCTATCAATAAGGGAAACGCTGCCAACTCGTGGCCAGGACAGTTTAAGATTACTTCCGCCACCTTCACCTTCGCCCAGTGTACCCCGATCGGCTCAACCGGAACCTGCTCGGCGCCAACGACTCCCGCCACGGTGACCGGATACAATTATCAGTACAACTATGCATTGACTGCAGTTGGACAGGCTTCCACTGCAGTGGGAGCGTTTCAAAGCAGCCAAGCCACCACTCTCACTGATGCCGGCAGCATCTTTGTTACCGCGCTTGGTACCCCCGGCTCTTACAGCACCAGTTTCGCCGCCTGGGGCATGTTCATCAATAGCTACAACATCTGCGACGGCTCCTCTCTGGTTCCGGGCACCATTTCAGGGCCGGTCTTTACCAATGGCTCCTGGAACTTCGGGACAGGCGGCAAGTATATTTTCACTGACTCCGTCGGCAGCGCCGGTGCGGACGCAGGCTATCAGTTCAGCAATGGCTGTGACCAGGTTGCCGGTCCATCCGACAAGAAGGGCAACACGACCATTGCCCCCAACTTTCAACAGGGATTCAACCTGAAACAGCCGGCAGTTCCGCTGCCACCCAACGACTTCAACCAGGCGCGCGCTGTACTGGATAGTGAGGGCGCCAGCAACACGGCGGTCAGCAAGCAGGACCTGAATAACAATGTGCGGAATGCCAGCAAGACTCCTTATCCCATGAATGGAGCGAACGGTGTGTACTTACCCTACTCGGTGAATGCGCAGGGCAATGCCACATTCACGGGTGGTGGCATCTACGTGCAGGGTGATGCCAGTGTCCAACTTTCCACCAGTGGCGCCGCGCAGGTTTACACCATTACCCAGAATGGAACCACCAGCACCGTCACCATCAACAACTCGACCAATACTACCGTGTTCACCACCGGTGGCACCACCGTCAACATCAGTGGTGTTCCGATCATGAAGGACCCGGCCACCGGAAATGTTTTGGGCGACGCCACCATGCTCTACGTGAATGGCAACATTACTTCGCTCAAGGGACCCGGGCAGGGTGTGCCTGCCATTAACGATGGCACCGCCCTCACCGTCACCGCGTCAGGAAATGTCAACATCACCGGTGACATCCTCTATAAAACTGAACCGGTCACCCTGACCCAGACCACCAATGCACAGGGTCAAACAGTTCCCGCCGATAGTCTGATACAAGGCAACAACAACGGGCAGTCCCTGGGAATCTTCACCGCCACCGGCAACATCAATCTCCAGAATGGCCAAGCCAATGGAAATCTGGAGATAGACGCATCCCTGGCCTCGATTTCGCAAGGCGGCAGTGGCGGCCTGACGAACACTGGGAATGCAATCAATACGCTTACCATCGTCGGCGGGCGTATTCAAAACACCATTCAGAACATCAATACCACGACGCGAAACGTCTTCTTCGATCGCCGTTATTCTCAGGGCTTCTCTCCGCCCTGGTTCCCCTCAACCACGGTCACCAACAAGGCAGGGTCCGGTGTCACGTTCCCTGTCCCGTCAGTCTCGCGCACTCAGTGGGTGAATCAGAGCTCGTACAACTAAGTCGAAACGGCTAAGGAACGAACAATTCAGGGCGGCCTTCGACGGCCGCCCTTTTTACTTTCGAAGCCCCTACTGCCGCTTCTGCACCATGGTGGTAGCGGTCATCACCGCGGCGATTCCCGCCAGTTGCGGCAGGCGCAGCGCTTCGTTGACAAAGAGTGCCGCAAACGCAACTGCGAAGACCGGCTCAAGACAACTGGTGATCACCGCGCGGGTGGGATCCAGATACTTCAGGCCATTGAAATAAAAGATATATGGCAGCAGCATGGAGAGGCACGCAAACAGAAACAGAAATCCCCATTGGCCGGCGGTATAGTGTTGCGCCAGCAGACGCCACGGAGGGTCCACCACCAGCCACAGCATCGCTGAACTGAGCAATGCGTAGCTCATCACCTTCAGCGGATCGTTTCGAGTCACCAATTCCTGTCCGGTTATGTTGTAAAAGGAAAACGAAAACGCGGCCAGCATTGCGGCCGCAATTCCAGCCGGATTGAAGCGCACGTCTGAAGAAAAAAACCCAATGACTAAAGCCACTCCCGCCAATGCCAGCATGACTGCAACCACGCGCTGCAGAGTTGCTTGCTGGCGTCCGCGCGCCACCATAAACAGCAACACCCAGACCGGCGCCGTATATTGCACGGTGATGGCTGTTGCCACGGTGGTCTTCTGTATGGCCCAGTAGTAAAAGAAATTGGAACCCGCCAGCCCCAGGGTCCCGATCAAGGCGCTAAGACCAAGGTCTTGCCTGCTTACCTTGAACATTCCTGCGCCCTTATACACCAGCAGGAATATCGTGAGTATCACCGCGGCAAAGGTGGTTCGCGTCTGCGTCAGCACCAGAGGAGAGATCAACGCTTGTCCGGCGAACAACCGGCCGTTGAAGATCGCTTTCCCGAAAGTCGCTGCGGCGCCCCAACACAGAGTTGCCGCAGAAATCAGAAAATACCCACGCCATACATGCTGTTTCACCGCCGCGACGGTCAGGGCTGGAACTTCACTCGCCAAGCCATTGTTCCAGTTGCTCGGGATTAAAACCGATCATGACCTGATCGCCCACAATAATAGTGGGAGTGGAACGGCTGTTATAGGTGCGCACGAGTTCAAATACTGCCTGCTGGTCCACGGTGACATCCTTGACTTCGAAATCAATGCCTCTCGCCGAGAGGAAGGCTTTCGCCGTATCACACGGCGGTCACCCCGGCTGGCTGAAAACGACAACTTTCTTTTGTGACATCTGTGGCTCCTTGTGAAAACCAGTATTTAGTATTTAAGTACTAAATACTATCTCCGTTGTAATCTTCGCCGTGCTCTTGAGCATCGCGGAAACCGAACAGTACTTCTCTTCAGAGAGCCGGACGGCGTCTTCCGCGGCTTTGCGTGAAACTTGCCCGGAAATTGTATAAATGAGTTTGATCCGCGTGTAAACTGTCGGCGGTTCGGAGGCGCGTTCAGCTTCTGCCCGCACCTCCAGCGCAGTAAACGGCTCTCGCTTCTTGCGCAGGATGCTCACCACATCCGTCGCTGTACAGGCGCACAGGCCCATCAGCACCATCTCCATGGGCCCTGCCGCGGTGTTTCGTTGCCGGTCGGCATCCACAATGATCGCATGGCCGCTGCTGGCGCTCACTACGAAGCGCTCACCATCAATCCAATTCAGTTTTGCCTCAGTCATCTTCTGTTATCCGTCTGCGGTTCTGGATGAATCAAGACCTTGAACAGTTCTGGCGCAACCTGCTTGAAGCGGATCTCCAGCGCCGTGGAAACATCGTGCACCCGCGAGAGTGGCAGGTCGTCCGGCATGGTGCAGTGGCACGACATGTAAACTTTCTCCCTGACCCGCTTGATCTCCACATCGTGCATGTCCAGCACCTCCGGAAACTCCCGGACAATCGGCTTAAGCCTTCTCTCCAGTGCCGCGTCCCGCGCAATCTTCTCGCCCGATTCGATGGTTGCAGGCTCGCTCTCGATATGAGTGAGAATGGTCGATATTTCCGGCACTTCCTTCCGCATCTCCGCTTCCACACCCGTGGCCAGATCATGGGCCTGCTTCAGACTCAGTTTTTCGTCCAGCTCCAGGTGTTGCTCCACGTGCAATCGTCCGCTCAGGTCCTGGACGCTCACATCGTGCACGTTGAAATTATTCCGCGCTGCCACCGCCCGTATGCGGTCAAAAATGTTCTCATGGCCCGTCTCGCGCGGCACAGAGTGAATCACAACATCTGAATCCGGCAGAATGCCATGCACGGACGCCGAAATTTCCGCCACCACCTGGTCTGAGCGCTGGAAAGTAACGTTCCGCGCAAGTCCCACCGTCAGGTCGGCAAAATAACGGTTGCCCGCGCGCCGGACGCGTACCCGCTCCACTTCAATGACTCCATTGACCTTGAGCGCCGCATCCATGATGCGTCCACGATACCCGGCCGGAGCGGCATCCAGCAAAGCATCAATCGTCTGCCGCGCCAGTCTCCAGCTCACATAGACAATCACTACAGAAACGATGAGCGCCGCGATTGAATCCGCTTTTGCCAGCCATGGCCGCTGCCAGGCGTCTCCCATCAGCACCAGAAACAGCCCCAACGCCACCACTCCGCTTGAGAATACATCCGTACTGAAGTGTAGAGCATCGGCCTCCAGCGCTTGGCTATCGTATTTCCTGGCGATGCGCCTGAGCGCGCCGGAACGCCACCAGTCCACAGCCATGGAGGCAAAAAGCACTCCAAATGCCGTGAGACTGGGCTCGATGTGCACTGCGTGATGTCCGCCCAGCCGGCGCGCCGCCTCCCACACGATCCAGATACACGTCAGCAGCAACAGGCCGGTTTCCAGGAAGGCGGAAAAGTTCTCCACCTTCCCGTGACCATACTGGTGTTCGGCGTCCGCAGGTTTATCCGATACGCGAACTGAGAGGAGCGTAATGAATGCAGCCACCAGGTCCAGCCCCGAATGCGCCGCCTCAGAAAGGATGCCCAGACTGCGAGTGGAAAGCCCTACCACCAGCTTCAGAAAAGTAATCGCGATTGCGGAAAGCAGCGAGTGAAGCGCAACCGTGCGTTTCTCCGAACGCATGCTCTCCAGCACCGGATTCACTTCGGAAGCGGACACAACTCATTTTAGCAATTAGCAAATAGCCACCGGCAGTCAGCGATTGGGGTAGGCAGGGACAGTCTGAAAAATGATTAACTTCTGATCGGGCCGTTCGTGAGTGGCAGTTAGGCTGTTTCTTCCGATGACCCGATGCACCGATGACTCGGTGACCCGATTGCATCCAAGATGAATAATCCCAACCAACAAAACTGGCGTTGCCCGGGGAATAGGTTCATTTATTCTATGTTACGATGGCTGGCTCTCCCAAAAGCCATTATCGTTACAGACGAAAGGTACTTCTGCATGATCCGAGGTTTAATAAGTTTCGCTCTTGTTGCGGCCGCAGCCTGTGGGGGCCAGGCTACGGGATCGCCCCAGCGCCCTGATTCTACGCATGGCGGAGCCGATGCTGCCCAGCAGCAACCCGCACAGCAACTGCCAGTCCCAACCGCTCCTCCGGCCACGCCCAAACCGCCCACACCGCCGCCTGCTGCCGATGCCTCGGCCGCTGTTGCGTCTACCCAGTCCGTCATTACAGTTCAGGGTGTCTGTGCCAGTACACCCGCTAGAAAGACGGGCACTGCCGCAACCGCAAAGCCTGCCGCCGGCGGGCCGTGCAAAACCGTGGTGACAAAAGCGGATTTTGAGAAACTGCTCAATGCTCTAAACCCTGCCAATCAGGCCATCGCGCCGGCCATGCGCCGCAATCTGGCTCAGGCTTATGTGGAGCTGCTTACCTTCAATCAGGCGGCCCAAAAGGCCGGCATTGACAAGGACCCCAAATTCGCAGAGGTCATGCGGCTGGTGCGCATGCGGACCCTCCAGGACTTTTATCGCCGGGAGCTGGAAGAAAAATACCGCACGCCCCCCGCATCGGAAGTCCAGGCCTATTACAAACAGAACATCTCTAAGTATGAAGAAATCAAGCTGAGCCGCATCTTCATCCCTGCTAAGAATCCTTCTTCCCCGAATAAAGACGATTGGGAAAAGAAAGCGGCTCAACTGTCGAATGACATTCATGATCGTGCCGCCAAAGGCGAAGACTTCGAAAAACTCCAGAAAGAGGCTTACACCACATTGGCCCTGACGATCACCCCGCCCAGCACCTCCACCGGAAACCGCCGCAGAGGCATGCTGGCCCCCCAGGAAGAGCAGGAACTCTTCGCCCTTAAAGCGGGTGATGTCTCCAAGGTTGAACAGGAGCCTGCCGGCTACATCATTTACAAGGTCGAAAGCAAAGAAACCTTGCCTGTGGACAAAGTGAAGGATGAAATTTCGCGCGAGCTGTTCCGGCAGAAAATGGATAGTCAGCTAAAGTCAATCACCGCCGCCGTGCATGCGGATTTCAATGACCAGTATTTCGGACCGCCAACTCCGCCGGCGCCCACGGGTGGACCCGCCGGCGTGCACCCGGGTGCTATGCCGGGCGGAATGCAGACTCCCAGACCTCCTGCTCCCAGACAACCTGGACCACCTCCAAATTCAACTGTGCCGCCTGGCTCTACGCCTCCGCCTCCTTCGCAGGGCCAGGCGCCGCCTGAATGAACCATGGCAGATATCGCGGAATCTCCGGGACACGCCAGTGGTGCGCGTGATGGAGCACAGAAGCCGGCCGTTCTCGTCACTGGAGTCTCAGGAAATCTGGGACTCCGTCTACTTGAGCTGCTGCCGGATTTCAACGTCATCGGTGTGGACATCCGCCCGCCCAAAGCGACCACCGGGCTCGCGCACTTTGAAAAAATCGATCTTGCGGAAGAGCGCTCCTGCAATCAACTCCTGGACTTGATGCGCCGCCACCGTCCGGATGCCATTGTGCACCTGGCTTTTGTCTTTGATCCCCTGCGTGCCGGCGTTGTAGACGAGAGGCAGATGTGGCACATCAACGTCGCCGGAACAGGTCGCGTGATAGAAGCTGTTGCCGAGCATAACCGTATGTTGGGCGGCCTGCATAAATTTATCTTTCCCAGCAGCATCTCCGTCTATGGCCCTGATTTGCCAAAACCCGTGGCGGAGGATGCTCCCTTGCAGGCTCACACCCTGCCCTATGCTCTGCAAAAGCGCGAGACCGATCTCACCGTGCAAGCCCGCGCCTACAGCATGAAATGCAAGACTTACATTCTGCGTCCCGCGATCTTTGTTGGGCCTACAGTCCAGAACTATCTGGTTGGGGTGCTGCGCGGTGTGCCCGGCGGGAACGGCGCTCTGGCAGGTCGGCTGCGCCGCCGCAACAAAAAATTGCCGCTGTTGATCCCTTCGCGCGGTAACTACCTGGAACACAAATTTCAGTTTGTACACCTGGACGATATCGCCCGGCTGATCGCATACATTCTTCGCCGGCGGAAAACCGACCCGCAGCTCAGCATCATGAACGTAGCCGGACGCGGCGATCCCATGGCGCTGCACACCTGCGCCAAAATCGCCAACGCCCAGATCAAGCGCTTGCCCGGACGCGCCCTCTGCCGCCTGGCCCTGCGCCTGCTCTGGAAACTGGGAATTTCGGATGTACCCCCGGAAGCCTTTCCCTATCTGGTGGGCTCTTACGTCATGGAAACCGCGCGGCTGCGCGTCTTCCTCGGCGAGGACTATAAAAAGGTCATCCACCACACCTGCGAAGAGGCCCTGGCCGCCACCTTCCATGCATCGGCACCCGGCAGCGCTCAGCGGTCGGTTGCTACGTGACAAAATCACGCACCATTTGGTTCCAACCCAACGAGGCGTCTTGAATAAGCGCGCGACCAGGCAAGGCGATCCCACACCAATAAAAAGGGCGACCCCCGTTCTCCCGGAACCGCCTGAGCGTGCGGTTACTTGCTGGATTTTCTGAGTGCCGGCCTTTCGGGGTTAAGCCTGTGGTCACGCGCAATCCGGACCTTGCTGAAGTGATAGCAATCCTCCCGCTCGACAAAATGAAGCTTTTCCAGCAGGTGATTGTTGACGTCAGCCTGTAGCTCCTGGGTCAGTCCACGCAATTGTTTGAGGTGTTGCGAATCGAAGATGCCGGTTTTGTCCAGCTCTTCCAGCCGTTGGACAATCAAGTGAAATGAGCGATTCAGCAGGAACAGTGCTTGATAGACCTGGTCTCTCTCCCCGCTGTTAAGATTGGATTCAGCCATTTTCGCCTCTCTTATAGGTGATTTTGGTTAGAGGCGCGCCGGTGTTGCCTCACTGGCGCGTCTCGCATGAATCTTATAGCTCAATGTCATCCTCAGGGCAACGAAAAAATGGCGAAAGATTGAATTGCCTGGAGTACATTCCATTGTGGGATTTCCCAAATAAGCGCGCAAACGGCACGCGTTCCCGCCCCTGCCGCAGCTTAATGTTTTCCGACGTCTTTACAGGGAATTCTTGCCGGCTCTCTTGACTTGTGCCCACCGTGCCTTGGCAATGTCTGAAATCCTCTGTCTTGCCTCCGCAGAAAGCCGCCGCCTTCCTCTGCGCGTGCGAGCAACGCTCCCACGCACGCGTCCCCGCTTGTTCCATCCTCGGCCCGTAAGGGCTTCAATGGCCGCATCAATGCTGTCACGTTGTCTTCGTAGCTCGTTCAGTATGTCCATAGGCGCTGCTTCGTAATGGAAGATCACTTTCAAAATCGACCGCCTTATTCGACCTTCCAACGTTCTCCTCTCTGCAAATGAAATCCGTAGTGGCCCATTTAGGACCAGCCGGGGTAGGTTGAAGAGTCAAGCCCTGTAAAGGGCCAGCCGTCTCAACCCGCCGGCTGGCCCCTTCTTCACAGCACAAACCCACAACCGGAGGCCCTTCCACCCAGCACGCGGTTTTCGTACTGGGAAAGGCGCCCGATTCCTTTTATAGCATATATTGCTACGATTTTATAAAATATTTGGCTACGATGATTGCCTGAATACTGCATTGATATAGGCTACGGCGGATCGGCGTTGAAGTTTTAATATTTAACAGGGTCTGCTTTGGAACACGCTCGCGAGGGGATGATATTGAATATCATAGCAATGCGGATCATCATCCTATATTGAGTGCTTGAATAAAAACGCAGATGGATTTGACCCGATTTCACTCCTACTATAACTCGCCCGGATAAAGCTGGTCAATATAACACCAGATCCAATCTTCTCCCGGCTCAATGGAGCGAACTAGCGGATGGCCCTGAGTGTGAAAATGTTTCGTTGCGTGTTTGTTCTTGGAGGAGTCGCAGCAGCCTACATGCCCGCAGATCAGGCACAGACGCAGGTGGACCCATGTATCGCCCATCTTGATGCATTCCTCGCAGACATGCTTGTCCGTGTTGGTAATCTTGATCTGGTCGGTGTGCTTGCACTTTTTTGTCATAAGGCCTCTCAGGTTATGTCTCGGCAGGTTCCAGCGGTCTCTCCAGCGCTTGTCGGTCCCACTTGCCAAGATCAGCGCCCGCTTCATACGTGCTCTCGAGAAATTCAAGCAAAGTGTTGCTGGGCGAAGCAGCACCCCGGACCGCGTCATACATTAGCAGAAATTCCTTCAGGTTAGGGTGATAAAAAGCCGCCTGCGGACGGACGGGACGCTGGGCAAATCCGGACGGCTCCGGAGCAGCATAGCAATAGAACGCCGCGTCCTTTACTTCCCCGCCACCCGGCCAGAATCCGGCGCTGATCACCTCATGAGAATAAGCTTCTCGGGTGATTGAGTCGGCGCCCTCGCGTTCCGGCGCCCGGCGTCCGGAAAAACGCGTCACCGCCAGATCAAAGCTTCCCCAGAAGAAATGGACAGGGCTCACCTTGCCGATAAAGCGTGACCGAAACTCCTTTAGAACTTCATCGGCGGAAACCAAAACCCGCCAAAACCGCTGCGCAAATTCGCGATCGTACGAAGCATGAATGTGGTCCTGGTCGAAGGCAATGGGATCCGGAATCTCAACCGGCATCTTCCAGATCTCCACCTGGATGCCCGCGGCGCGCAGCATGTCCATGAATTCGCGGTAAAAATCAGCTACCGAACGAGGCGCAAGCAGAAGTTCCTTGGTGATCCCGTTACTAAGCCGCAGGCAAAGCTGATGGTCGATAAAGTCAAATTCCATCTCGAATACGCGTTCGCCATAAGGAATGAGAGAGGTTGTAAGTCCGCGGGAGCTTACATAAAGCGGGACGTTCCACCAATGATTCACTTTGGGCGTGAGCGCCAGCCTGACCTTCCCGACAATCTGCATCCACATATGAAGCGTGGCGCATGTATCTTTCCACGCTTCCAGTGGCAACGGCGGCCAGCAAGCGGGCAAGTCGAAAAGTGTCTGCTTGCGAAACATTCACTCAGCCCTCGAGTAGAACCTTAGCAGAAGCATTGCCATAGTTGCCAAATTGCCTCTGGCGTATCTGTGAAAATCCATGTATCAGCGTCATCACCGGTAGGGTTTTTAAATTTTGGCAATTATGGGTAATGTCTTCACCTGGCCGCCATGCGCATCGCGGCATCGATTCGTATGGTCTCGCCATTGAGCATGTTGTTTTCAATAATGTGCTGCACCAAAGCAGCATATTCATCGGGCTTGCCCAGCCGGGGTGGAAATGGGGCCTGCTGGCCCAGGGACTGCAAGGCCGCTTCCGATAACCCTGCAAGCAAAGGCGTTTCGAAAACTCCGGGCGCGATAGTCACCACGCGAATACCCTGGCGCGCCAGTTCGCGCGCCAGCGGCAACGTCATGGCTACCACTCCACCCTTTGACGCGCAATACGCTACCTGGCCAATCTGGCCATCAAAAGCCGCGATCGAGGCAGTGGTAACGATCACCCCTCGATGGCCATCCTCATCCGGTTGATTCGCGCTCATCGCCTGGGCCGCGCGACGCATTACATCGAATGTACCGATCAGGTTCACGCGCAATACACGAACGAATCTCTCCAGGTCATGCAGGCCGTTCTTGCCGATCAGTTTTTCTGCGATTCCGATTCCGGCCGTGCTCACAGCAAAGTGCAGCCCGCCATTGCGCTTCACCGTCTCATCAACCGCATTCTGCACATCTTTTTCGTTGGTCACGTCCATCTTGACAAAACCGGCCGCCTCGCCCAACTCCTGGGCCAGGGCCTTGCCTCCTTGTTCATTCAGGTCGGCAATCATGACCCGCGCTCCACACCGCACCAACAGGCGGACGGTAGCCGCACCCAACCCTGAAGCACCACCACTAACCAGCGCGCTCTTACCTTGAATTTTCACCAGACCTCCTTGTCTTCAGATTTATCTGTGCAAATCCCTGTATCCGTGTCATCACCGGTAAGGTGTTTCGATTACGTCAATCTTTCAATGATTGTCGCATTGGCCATTCCGCCGCCCTCGCACATAGTTTGCAATCCGTAGCGCCCGCCGCTGCGCTCCAGTTCGTGCACAAGGGTGGTCATAAGACGGGCGCCGCTCGCCCCCAGCGGATGTCCAAGCGCAATCGCGCCGCCGTTTACGTTCACCTTCGCAAGATCAGCCTTGGTCTCTGCCTGCCAAGCCAGCACCACGCTGGCAAACGCTTCATTGATCTCAATCCGGTCTATCTCCTCCAGCTTCATTCCTGCCCGCTCAAGAATACGCCGCGTCGCCGGAATCGGCGCGCTAAGCATCATCACCGGATCGTCTCCGGCCAGCGCAAAGGCAACAAAGCGCGCCAACGGCTTCAATCCCATCCGCTCCGCCGTCGAGCGCTCCATGATCAGCACGGCCGCGGCCCCATCAGTAATCTGTGAGGAGTTGGCAGCCGTCACGCATCCATCTTCTTTGAACGCAGGTTTCAGGGTTGCCATTTTCTCCATCGTGGTGTTGGCGCGAATGCCTTCATCACGCGCCGCGTGGACTGTTCCCTGCTCCGTTTCCACGGCGGTCGGCAGAATCTCGCGGCAAAACCAGCCCTTTTCTGTGGCCCGGGCAGCCCGCTTGTGGCTCTCCAGACTGAATTCATCCAACTGGCTGCGCTCCAGCTTCCAGCGTTGCGCCAGCATCTCGGCGCTGATGCCTTGATTAAACTGAACGTCGTTATAACGCCGCATCACCGCCGGACCAAAGGGTTTTCCCGGCCCGTTCTTGACCGACGATCCCATGGGCACACGAGTCATGCTCTCAACTCCACAGGCGATGACCACGTCGTAACTCCCGGCCATCACTCCCTGGGCGGCAAAGTGAATTGCTTGCTGGCTGGAACCACACTGGCGGTCCACAGTGGTGCCCGGAACCGATTCCGGAAATCCCGCGGCCAGCACCGCATTGCGCCCGATATTGAGCGCATGCTCGCCCGCCTGCATGACGCATCCGGCAATCACGTCCTCGACCAGCTCCGGATTGAGCCGGTTGCGCTGCACCAGCCCGCTCAGGGTGTGGGCCAGCAGATCCACCGGATGCCAGTTGCGCAGCATCCCATCCCGCTTGCCCATTGGCGTACGAACCGCATCAACGATTACCGCTTCTCTGTTGTTCATGTCCCTTGCTCCTCAAATTCAGCGAACAGTAATTAGTACTTAGTAGTTGGCCTAAAGTCAAAACCAGGACTCGAACTCTCGTCCATAACTCAGGAAGCTGATTCGGTAGAGGGGAGAGACATCTGACAAGGAGCGCTCGGCCGAGAGCAATTTCCTGCTCAATCCCAGGCATTCTGATTTTCATAAAGTGCGCATCGGCAAGCCAATTTCTTTCCGGCTTTGATCAGCGTTCGCACTGAAGGCTGTAAGCCCAGCCGCACAATAGTTAGCAGAAAACCGTTGCATCACCGCACTGGCACTGTTCCCATCCCAGCCCGGGAATGTGCATTGTTAATTCACTTGACCAGCCAGCGACTCATAGGTAAACTTTGATTTTGAAATTGAAATTCAATTTCATTTTCAAAATCAACATACCTCCCATGGGTATATCCCTATGCGGCTTATTTCAATACGTATTTGTGCGGCGCTGCTTCTCGGCGCTCTGCTTGCCTGCTTTCCACGCGCCTCCCATGGCCAGGAAAACTACTTCATTACCTATTCCCACCAGATGGAAGAACCCGGCAACCTGGAGATTGCCCTCAGAACGGTCAACGGATTTCCTCAAGGCGGCAACCCCTTCCTGGGCAGCGCCATGGAATTTGAATACGGCGTGAAAGCCTGGTGGACCTCCGAAATGTACCTCGACGGGCAGTCAACCTCCGGTGAAAGCACGCTCTTTACCGGCTTCCGCATTGAGAACCGCTTCCGTCCCCTGCTCCGCGAGCATTGGATCAACCCGGTGCTCTATTGCGAGTTTGAAGATATCAACGTTGCAGACAAGAGCCTGCTGGAAGTTGTAGGACACGACGTCCGCGCCGACTTTCTGCCGAGAAACAATCGCAGCGAAAAGCAGCGGGAAGCGGAATTGAAATTAATTCTTTCCAGCAATTTCAAAGGATGGAACGTCTCGGAAAATATAATTGCGGAAAAGAACCTGACCGCCGCGCCCTGGGAGTTCGGCTATGCCATCGGTATAGGACGGCCTCTTTCGTTGGTGGCCAGTCCGAATCCGTGTACCTTATGCCGCGAAAATTTCATGCTCGGTGCTGAACTCTATGGCGGCCTTGGCGACCGCTACAGCTTCGGTCTTCACGATACCTCGCACTACTTTGCTCCCGTTGCCACGCTGCGAATGCCCCAGGGACCGGTATTCAAGATCTCTCCGGGAATCGGCCTCAACTCCAATAGCCACGGCGTGCTGCTGCGTTTTGGCGTCTCCTATGAAATTGACCAGATCATGTCCAGGTTGCAGGGAAAATGACGCGGGGAAAATGACCATATCACGAAAACCACTCGTCTTTTTGATGATTGCGGCTATCGCACTTATTTCAGTTCCCTTGCTGTTGGCTGGGGTGGGCGAGGGTGACTGGAAACAAAAGGTTCCCGCCCGGGACCGGGAGAGACAAAGCCCTTTTGACTCTGATCCCCAGGCTATAGCCGCCGGCGCAAAGCTCTTCCACCAAAACTGCGCTGCCTGCCATGGCAATGAAGCAACCGGGCGTGACAAAAAACCCGATCTGCATTCCGGTCGCATTCGCAACGCCACTCCCGGCGAACTCGAATGGCTGCTTACCAACGGCAGCCTCAAGAACGGCATGCCATCTTGGTCGCGCCTTCCCGAACCGCAACGATGGCAACTCGTGGCTTACCTCAAGAGCCTGCAGTAATTCGCAGCGCTAAGGCTGGCGCTGAGGATTATTGTTGTTACACGTCGTAATAACCACTGGTTTACAAGTCGGGCACAAGGGGGACGTCTCAACACATGAGACACACTGCCCGGGCGCGGCGCAGATGATCTTCCCGTTGCAAATAAGGCATCCCTGCTCTACTTTGCCGGATGGATTTGGGGACTGGGACAACCCAAGAGATGCAACAGCGAGAAAGCCAAGAATACTCAAGCGCAAAATAGCTTTTGTATAAGCTCGAATCATATTTCCCTCCCATTGGCGGTAACTTCAAATCGTGCCAAGGTGGGAAATCTTAACACAACACCAGCATGGAACAATTTCCTTCGTGGTGAGATTTTGAATTCGCTCTTCATATTCTCCGTGCAATCTCAGTGTCTCCGTGCCTCCGTGGCAGGTGTTGGCCTTAAAGTCCCGCCGAACGCAAAGCATCCCGCGCATCTCCGCTCTCCAGCACGCCCACATGCGACCACAAAACTCTCCACTCACGGTCCACCAGCAGCGTAATAGGAGTGGAGTTGAAATGTGTGCTCTGTACAAATTGTAGCGAGACACCGGCAAGTTTCTGCTCTGGTGTCGCTCCATCTCCCGGCGGAAGGTCCCCTGCGAACGGGCTGACAATAATCGCATCGCCACCTTTGCTGGTAAGCGTCTTTTCCAGCTCGTTCCATGCCTGGGAATACTTCGGCGCACAAAATCCGCAATAGATGCTGGCATATCGCACCAGGTGGTAGGGTGCGCCGGCTGCCGGAGGGTTGCCGCCCCCGGTGATGCCCGTACCGAAGATTATCTGCCCCGGTGGAAATGGCACGAGCGCCGCAGCCGACCGCCGGAAGTAGAAATCAACTCCTACTGTAACTATATTGATAAGCAGGAGAAGAAAGCACCAGAACTCCACACTCTTGAGCTGCTTCATGGCCCCGTCGCCTTTAGCACTTCTGCGGCCAACTCTTCCACGGAAGCGGTGCGCCGCAACGATTCTTTCACGCCCCAAAACTGGTTCGTGAGCAAGACCTGGTTTTGGTTGTCAAAGCGCGCAATGTCCTGCAGCGGAGCGTATGAGCCGTAAGCCAGGATCGGGAAATCGGCAACCACTTGGTCAGGGCGCCACCGATCGCCACACCGGCTTGTGTCACACACCCCCACTACCACAATGGTCCGGCTGGGAATCGCCTTTCTCAACCGGCTCACATAGTCGAAATCAGACGCCATCTGTGTGGAATGAATAATAACCGGCACAATCCACCTGGTATCGTCTGTGACCAGCGTCAAAGGCCGGCCCGCTGCGTCGTACCCGGCAAAGGGGCCAATCGCCACGGGCCGGCCTTCGCTTGGAGCTGTTTCTGTGCGCATCTTTCGCATGATCCTGGAGTCCCTGACCGTGCGGGGAAGCAAGAACCCTTCCACGAGCATGAGACCCAGCACTGCGACAAGAAGAAAGATGCGCATAGGAAGCTGCCTTTTTCTACGGTAGGCGCGAACAGTTGTTGGAAATAATGGTCCCGGTCAATGGACAGAAGCAACTATCGATCGGTCTTACGTGGCAGGTTGAAGTAACCGTTGCCCCGGTGCTGTCGATTGCCGTACAACCCGTGCAATGCGACGTAACGCTGGCATCGGCGGGCATGACCAGCAGTGCGGCGCTCAAGAGCATCGCGCCAAAGCTTCCCAGTAAAAGCATCTTTTTCTTCATGTCAGATTCTCTCTTTTTCTGCCCAGTTCAAAATGGGCGGTGACGGACGATGTGGCGTGTTGGTTGAAGGGGATGTGGCCCTGTTAAGTGGCCCGGCCATGGACTCGCGGAGTAAAGTACTCGAAATATCGAAAGCTAGTCAAGGATTCCACACGATCTATTTTGGGCACCTAAAGCCCTGATTTGTGAAATCAATTTATACCAAATCGGTCGGAAACATTTCTCAGATTTCATTCGCGCTGATTCGCGTCAAATTCGCGGCTTAAAGGGTTTTGCCTGTGAATTTCCCAAGGGCCAAAGGCCAAGAGCCAAGGGCTAAGGTTTACGAATAGCTTTTCCTGGCAGCCAGAAGCTAGCAGCTAGTGGCTGGTAGCGGGCTTCTTCTTCACCGCAATCCCCATCACCTCATACCTCGCATTGAACAGCAGCTTGCCCGATCCCAAAAAGGCCCGTGCCGGATAGTTGCCGTGAAAATAGGTCTTGTAGACACCGTTAAATGCCCCGTAAAAATCCACATCCGAGCAGTGGACCTGAACAGACACCAGGTCATCCATGGTCATGCCCGCCGCTTCAATCGTACGTTTGAAGGATTCCATCACCAGCCGCGCTTCCTCCTCTGGAGTTGCGCCCGGCTTGCCCGTGGCTGGATCAAGACCGATGTGCCCCGAAATGTACAGCGTGTTGCCGGCTAACACGGCCTCGCTGAATGGCGCGTTGCTGGCAGTAGCATTGGCGCGCTTCATCACAATGTGCTTGCGATCATCTTGCGCGACGCAGCTGATGCTGGCGGCAAGTACCATCACGGCCAGGACGGCAGTAAACAACCTCATATCTGTTCCTCCAAATTTTGCTTGTGGGATACAAGAAGTCCGGCTGACGCGAGTCGCATAAATCAGAGTCGACCAGCGGCCAAATCGCGGCCCGCGCTTAGAGTCTTGGGCTTTGCTTTAGCTAAATACTAACTACCCAGCACTTGGCCGCACTTTAGCTCTTCCCTCTTCTCCGTCGTGAACTGGATTTTATTCGCGTCTCCTTCGCGCCAATTCGCGGCCAATCGCACTTGCTGTGCCCTGTAACCTGTCCCCTATGTATTTTCTTTCCTCAAATACGCGTCTGTCCCGCTCAACCAATCCTGGCGTGGAGGATAGAAGATGTCCATGTCAATGGTGTCTTCCAGAGCTTCCGCCTTGTGCGGCACATGCGGAGGAATGCAGAGCACCTCGCCGGCGCGCACCACGAATTCTTTGCCCTCCATCCAGAACTTCAAAGCGCCTTCTACGATGTAAGTAAGCTGCTCGTTAAGGTGGCTGTGCTCCGGCACCACCATGCCTTTCTTGAGCAGGATGCGCGCGAACATCAGGTTCTCGCCGGTAATCATCTGCCGGTCAAAAAGCGGATTTACGTGTTCAACTTCAACGTCTTTCCAGGCAATATGCTTGAACATAGGCACGTATTGTAAAACAGCTCCCGGCTCTTGGCCATTGACTCCCGTGTTTTTCCGATCACGCGTGATTACCCGATCTCGGCGATCACCCGATTCTTCACCATCCTCGGTTATCCCAGACAAAATCAGTTCAGGTTCGGCAGAACCTTACAGGATGCGACCGGGTTCACCGTTGACCCGCTCACCACGCCGGAGCCACCACATTGTGAAATCACTCCGGTCTGATTGTTGAAGACAAATACGCTGATTCCGCTCACCGTTAGCGACAAGCTATTGTTGGACATCGTAGTAGGCGCAACCTTCCCCAGGGACTTGCACGCCCCAATCGGCGCTTGGCCTCCGCTTGCTCCGGGTACCATGGTGGTGTTAGCGCAAAAAGTAACGGCGCCCGTCGATTCGTTCACGGCAAACACGCCATACGTAGTTGATTGCATAACATAAACAGGCGTCGTTGGAGTGGCCGCCTGGACCACAGACGGGACCGGTGAAAAAGGAATGCTGCTGCCTGCGAATGCCACCAGCATAGCCATGCCGGCAATCAGCCAGAGTGTGCGTTTCATTTCAATCTCCTTTTTTATTCCCAAAAACCGCAGGCAATTCTACAGCATGGCCACCGGAGGTAAGCAGATCGGTTGCGCTGCAAGATTTGGATAACGTGCGCTAAGAAGGTAGTGCACAGTGGACGCCACTTTTTGCGCGTGATGGGGCAGTGTCATCAGATCAGGGCGATCACCCGATTGCACACACCACCAAGATGCCGGGAAACCACCAGTGTGTTTTCTTTCAAATCACAAATCAAAATTCAAAAATCAAAAATGGGTACCCATCACCATCCTCCGCCTCCTCCACCGCCACCTCCGCCACCGGAAGATCCGCCCGAGAATCCGCCGCCGCTGCTGCCAGAGGACGATCCCGGCGGAGAGGACGACGAGGAAACGGCGCTGGAAAACGAACTCCCGAAAGAGGAAGCAAACGCCACGGGTGAAGAAGCAACAAAACCGCCACTGTACCAGGAAGGCGAATAGGTTGCGCCTCCATGGCCCGGCGCGCCGACGGTTGCCAGAACTTGCGAGAACTGTTCTGCCCAGGTCTGCTCCACTCCCAGCGCCAGGGCGTATGGCAGGAAGCGCTCGAAAAGCTCTGGAGTTTTGCCCGGTGGCGCCATGGTCTGCAGCCGCTGGCCATCCACCGCCGTCAGGAACATCTTAAAGCCCTCAACCCGGTCCAGCAGTTGCCGCCCTGCGCTTGTGGGAGCTTTAAGTAAATGATGAAAGAGCACATTGCTCCCAATCAGCAGCAGAATCACCACGCAAGCCACAACTGAGATCGCCCACGCCAGCACTCCCAGGCCGACAAGTTCGCCAATCACAAAAGGGATGGCAAACAGCGTTATACCCATCGCGCCCGCCCCTCCCGTAACTCCGGTCGCCCGCGCGCTCTTCCATGCGCGAACCACTGCATGCAGCAAAGCGCCCACCCCAACGCTCCAGCCGCTAAGCCAGATCGTCATGAAAATCGCCACCGGAAACAATCCGTTATCGGCTTTTGTGTCGCTCGCAAACAGCGTACCTGCGGCGAAAAGGATTGTTAATACAATGCCCGGCCAGAGATAGCCCGCGTTGGTGACGAAATAAGTTTTCTCCATGCCCGTATGTAGCGCCGTGCTCAGGGCTTTCTGTGCCCCGCGGACCACGGCCGAACTGCTGCCGGAAAGATGCACCGTCTTGCCGCCCTCAAACAGCTTTTGCTTGACCAGGCTCTCGTCAGAAGAAAGCTGGCTGGCCGCTTTGCCCGAGTCTGTCTTCTGCACCAGGGAATAGATCTTCGCGTTGTTTTGGGCAATCGTCAGATGTCCCTTCGCGGCGAGTCCGAGAATCGCGCAGGTAAAATCCTTATCGTCAAAACCCATTTTTTCCAGATAGCGCATCGCCGCCGGGGACATATTATCCGGCGGCTCATATAGCGGGACGATCGTCCCGTGCGCCGGATCCCGTCCCACCTTGAGCCATACCGCCAGGTAATAGAGCAACACCACAACCAGGCCGGCCAGCCCAACCGCTGCATTGCGGTTATCGCTGAGAAACCACTTGAATTTCTGCTCAGCGGTAGGCGCAGCAATCAACCCTTTAGGCCACGTCACTACAATGGAGAGCCCCTGGTGCGGAAGCAGATTCTCTGCCCGGAAGTGCGGATTACCCTCCTCATCTCGCGATGCTGTGAACCGTTTCTCCTTTTCGCCTTCAGCGCCTGTGTACCCATCCAGTCGACTCACGAAGTTGTGGATTTGCGGCGGCAGCACCAACGTGGCCGTAGTTGCGTCAATCGGAAACTCCCATCCAACGCCCGTCACATTCCAGTAAAGCTCATCATGGTCTTTGAAGAAACCAAGTTGCCGGTTCGTGGTGTAGGTGAAAACGTAGTTGTGAATTCCAGTAGAGACCACGGTGTCTTTGTCGCCAAAATAAACGCGGGTGCCGCGTGGAATGGACTCCGTGTGATAGGCTTCGGGATTTCCGTCCCTCAGTACGCCGCTAACTTCAAACATCACGGTATAGCGGTTGCCCAGCCGGTCTTTGTAGCGCGTGGGAAAATCGCGATAGATTCCGTGCCGGATCTTGTCTCCAGCAGCCAACACCTGAATGGACTCCCGCACCTGCATGGTGCCGTCGATATTCAAACTGATGTGAGAGTCAAAGGAGCGAATGCGCTCAACCGGCTCGTCTTCCGTCTGCGCCGCCTCTGTCTGCGCCACCATGGACGCAGAGAGCGTCAGGCAAAGCACGCCCAGCAAACCTGCAAGAAAATGAGACGGACTCTTGAATTTGTGCCGGAGCATGGAATTGCTAGAACTATAGCGAATTACGGCACCCAGGCAAAGAATATTTAGCGCCACCTACAGTACTTAAGATGTGCTTAGAGCTACTATCCTCTCCTCCGCCAGCCTGTCCGCTGCCTGATAGCTGGGAACTCCATCGCGCTCCGCCACCAGCAAGATCCCGAGAATAGTGTCATAGATGGCATCAATCTTTTTCAATGTGGCCGCCGGCTCCCAGCCTAGTATCTCGATGCAGCCGCCGCCAATCACTCCTCCGGCGTTAACAGCGTAATCCGGCGCATAGAGAATGCCGCGCTTCTCCAGAAGTTCACCATGACGCGGCTCCAGCAATTGGTTGTTGGCGCCGCCGCACACGATCTCGGCCTTGATTTGAGGAATGGTTTGGTCGTTTAAGATGCCACCCAAAGCGCACGGCGCAAAGATATCCGCCTGAACTGAGTAAATGGTTTCTGGAGTAACGGCAACCGCGCCGAACGTGGAAACCACGCGTTCAACTCTTTCCCCATCAACATCCGTTACCACCAGCCTGGCTCCGGCCTTGTGTACTTCTTCAGCCAGATAATACCCAACGTGTCCGCAACCCTGTATGGAAACAGTCTTGCCCGCTAGCGCTTCACTGCCCCAGCGGTGTTTGGCCGAAGCCTGCATGGCGCGGAAGATACCCCGAGCGGTCCGCGGAGAAGGATCGCCCGACCGCCCATGCAGTCCGGCCACATAGGTAGTTTCCTGCCGCACATATTCCATGTCGGCTGGGCTGGTGCCTACATCTTCCCCGGTTGTGTAACGGCCTTTCAGTGAATGGACGAACCGCCCGTGCGCGCGGAAAATTTTCTCCCGATCTTGAGTCTTGTCGTCCCCCTGATCAAAGATGACCGACTTTCCGCCGCCCAGCGGCAGCTCGGCCAGGGCATTCTTGTAGGTCATGCCTCGAGCCAGGCGCAGAGCATCCTCAAGAGCTTCTTCCTGCGTTCGATAATGCCAGAAGCGCGTTCCTCCGGCAGCCGGCCCCCGCACCGTGCTGTGAATGGCAATGATGCCGCGATAGCCAATCTCCGGCTCTTCCCCAAACAAAACCCGCTCATAACCCGGAACACTCTTCTCAGTGATATTCATGCCGATTGCATTTTAGCAGCGGGCAAGCCGCCCGCCGCGGCAGCCACTCCATCCAGGACTGCCAAATCCTCCCGGCATTCCTTCGTGTTCTCTGTTTTTCCGTAGCCTGTCCTTGAGGTGTCAGCCGAAGGATGACCGTAGCCTGGCACTGAGCGCAGCGAACGGGTGGTGAGCTTTTGAATTGGCTGTTGGCTTTTCTCCGTGCAATCTCGTGCCTCGGTGTCTCCGTGGTGAGGTCTTGAATTTGCTCCTCCCCCTGTCACCTGTGACCTGTACCCTGACCCCTGGCTGGCCGGCCTCTTCCCTTGCTGAAAGCCCGCCGTGGCGGGTAACCTGTTACCTTCTTATGCCGAGAAAACTCCAACACTTGTGGCTCTTCCTTCTCCTTCTTCCCTGCTCCTCCATCGCGCAGCAAGCCGCGCCGGATTTGAGCGGTCTGCGCTGGCGCATGATCGGCCCTTTTCGTGGAGGACGCAGCATCGCCGTCAGCGGCGTTGAAGGCGACCCCAATACCTATTATTTCGGCAGCGTGGGCGGTGGTGTATGGAAGACCAGCAATGGCGGGATCACCTGGAAGCCCATCTTCGATAGCCAGCCTATCGCCTCCATCGGCGCACTGGCCGTTGCTCCATCCAATCCCAACATCCTTTATGTAGGCGCAGGCGAGGCCGATTTCCGCTCCGACCTCACCTATGGCAACGGCGTTTACAAATCTACTGACGCGGGCAACACCTGGAGCAACATTGGCCTGTCTGACACCCAGCACATCAGCCGCATCGTCGTTGACCCACACAACCCGGACATCTTGCTGCTCGCGGCCATGGGACACGCCTATGGGCCTAACCCGGAGCGCGGCGTCTTTCGTTCAACAGACGGCGGCGCCACATGGCAAAAGGTCTTGTACAAAGATGAAAACACTGGCGCGATTGACGTCCAATTCGATCCCGACAATTCACAAACCGTCGTTGCCGCGCTCTGGGAAGCGCGTCGCGTTCCCTGGAGCACCTATCCTCCCAACAGTCGAGCTGGTGCAATCTACAAGTCCAGCGATGGCGGTGCAACCTGGAACCAGATAAACGGCAATGGCCTGCCGCAAAACAACGACGGCGAATGGGGACGTGTGGGTCTCGCCATCGCGCGCGGCACTCATGGCCAGCGCGTCTATGCCCTGATTGACTCTAGACAGGGCGGCCTCTTCCGCTCTGACGATGGCGGCCAGAATTGGACCCTGGCGGGAAATGACCGCCGCGTCCTGGGCCGTCTCTGGTATTTCGGTGAAGTGGCAGTCGATCCCAGGGACCCCAACACCGTGTATTTGCCGAACGTTTCCATCTATCGTTCAACCAATAGTGGAAAAGTCTTTGAAGCTTTCAAAGGCGCTCCCGGTGGCGACGACTACCACGCGCTCTGGATTGATCCCGCCAACCCCAAGCGTATGATCTTCGGCTCCGATCAGGGCGCGGGCATCAGCGTGGACGGTGGCCAGACTTGGAGCTCCTGGTACAACCAGCCTACCGCGCAGTTCTACCACGTTGCGGTTGATAACCAGTTTCCCTACCGCGTTTACGGCGCACAACAGGATAGCGGCACCGTCTCCACTGCCAGCCGGAGTGACTTGGGTTCTATCACCTTTCGCGACTGGTATACCATCGGCGCGGGTGAGAGCGGCTACATCGTCCCCGATCCCAACGATCCCAACATCGTCTATGGCGGAGACACCTACGGCGCTCTTCACCGCTTTGATCATCGCACCGGACAATCGCAGGTAATATCGCCCCTGGCTGCCGGCAATTTTGGGACTGACATCTCTCATGCGGAGCTGCGTTTCACCTGGACCTCGCCCTTGGTATTCTCGCCGCAGGATTCGCACGTGCTCTACTACGGATCGCAATATGTGCTGCGCAGCAGCGACCAGGGCATGAGTTGGAAACGCATCAGCCCCGACCTTACCGGCGCTCAGCCCGGCACATCGGGAGAAGGGCCGACCACCATAGCAAACGCCAGGCCCAAGGGCTACGGAGTCGTCTATACTATTGCGCCCTCGTCTCTAAGCGCCGTCCAGATCTGGGCTGGCACGGATACCGGATTGATCCAGCTCACGCGCGATGGCGGCAAAACTTGGATCAATGTGACTCCTCCCGGTCTGAGTGACTGGAGCAAAATCAGCATAATCGATGCTTCCCATTTTGATCCGGGAACCGCTTACGCCGCCATCGACCGTCATCGCCTGGATGACATCTCCCCGCAGATCCTCCGCACCCACGATTTCGGCAAAACCTGGAGCAAGATCACCCAGGGCATCCCGGACGGTGCCTACGTCCGCTCCGTGCGTGAAGACTCGGTACGCAAAGGGCTGCTCTTTGCCGGCACAGAGCTGGGCGTTTATGTATCGTTGAATGACGGCAACTCCTGGCAGCCATTGCGGCTCAACATGCCCGTCACTCCAGTCCACGAGTTGGTGGTAAAAGGCAATGACTTGGTGGTGGCCACCCACGGCCGCTCCTTCTGGATTCTCGATGACATCTCTCCCCTCCGCGAACTGACCGGCTCAGTCACAACCTCCACCGCCTACCTGTTCACCCCGGCCACCGCCGTCCGCATGCGCCCGAACGTGAACAGCGATACGCCGCTGCCCCCGGAAGTGCCGGCCGGAGAAAATCCGCCGACGGGAGTTGTCCTCTACTACTATCTGGCGTCTTCTGCTCAAAGCGCGGTTGTACTTGAAATTCTCGATGCAGGTGGCAAGCTGATCCGCCGCTATTCCAGCGCCGATTCTCCTGCTGCAATCAAACCCGAATCAGTTGCCTTCCCCATGTACTGGTTCCGTCTGCCGCAAACGCTCTCTACAGATCCTGGACTGCATCGCTTCGTCTGGAACTTCCGCTATCCCAATCCTAGCGTGCCTTTCCCTGAATACAGCATGTCTACCGCTTATGGACAGAACACGCCCACCGAACCGGAAGGCCCCCAGGTCTTGCCCGGAAGCTATCAGGTCCGCCTCACCGTCGATGGCAAGAGCATGACGCAGAAGGTCTCCATCACCATGGACCCACGGGTCAGGGCCTCGGCCAGTGATTTGCAAAAGCAGTTTGCCCTGGAGATGAAAATCTATAACGCGCTGGAGCAGGGCAATCAAGCTCTGGCGGAGATTCGCGATTTTTACGCGCACAACAAAGAAAATCCTGCCGCATCGCAAAAGCTGGCGGCGCTAGCTCGTATCGAGCCCCAAGCGCCCGAAGCCGGACAGCAGCGTCCAGGCCGTGGCGAGACCCCAACACTCTCCCGTCTGGTTGGAACCCTGGAAAGGCTCGAAGTAACCGTGGACAGCGCAGACGCCGCGCCCACCACCCAAGCCACCAAAGCCGCCGACGATACGGTGAGCCAACTGCAGTCCGTGATCGCGGAGTGGGAAAAGATCAAGAAATAAGGAATGGGCTTCTGGGTGCGACAACGCTGAAATCTATCTCCATTCCCCTTGGATTGCGAATGCTGCCCAGTAGTACGGTGATCTCCATACATCTTGCTTCCACATTTTTATCTGCGCAGCCCTCAACGCAGCCGTAGGAGATTTTTTATCGTGTTCCATTGCCTTATAAAATTCTGCCATCAACTCTGCCGTCGCCTCGTCACTCACGCTCCATAAGCTCGCCATCACCCGGCTGCTCCCGGCATACATGAAACCGCGCGTCAGCCCAATCAAGCCTTCGCCGTTGATCTCCTTCCCGAGTCCGGTCTCACAGCCGCTCAGTACCACCAGATCCACCGGCAGGTTCAGGTCATAGATATCCTGTAAGTCAAGAAATCCATCTTGCGGGCCTCCATTTTTGTCAACCAACGAGAACACCAGGCCGGACAACTCCGGATGTTTGCTGTTCAAGATTCCGTGTGTCGCAAAATGCACCACACGATATTCGGCTAAGGCGGGACTCATCGCCATTTGCCGGCTTGCTTGAAAATCCAGAGCTTCGAAACCTTGTCCCCGCGGTGTCACCGCTAAAATCGAATTGGCCTCCTGACGCGTATACTCAAGGCGGCTAAGGTTGAGTTTTCCATTCTCGCTGAAACCCATCTCGGTTGCGGAACGCGTCAGATGGTCCAGCACCAGGGAAGATTCCTGCAACGATCCCCTGGCAACTTCCGGCCTATTGGGTCCATGGTGGTATTTCCCACTTGCCCCCCTCAGCCGCTCGTCTTTGGAATCGAAGACCGGGTCTGCCAGCACCGCAACGGCCTTGGACGGCTCCTGACGGTTCAACTCCTCGCGTCGTAACTCAGCCATGACCGACGCTGATGGAAGATTTACGATTTCGTGTTCCACCACCAGAGGTCTTTCTGTCCGGCGTGCCGATCTCATCTCTGGGATGGCCGCTGGGTGCGTCCGCAGGGAATTCGCTCGCGCCGGTTCCGGTAGAGCGGCAAAAGGAATGTATTGCAGGGCGCCATCGCTCACAATTAACAACCGTTTGTTTTTCAGCAAGGTTGCAACGGGCCCCAGTAGCATCTGGCTCAGATCGGCTGCCACCTTTAGATATCTTGCATCCGCGTCTTTCCAGCGCTGTTCGGCTTGAACATCCGTCTCCCCTCCGGCCATCTTGTTTCGCGCCGTCAGAAGGTCATAGACGTTGCGCGCCCCGGCCTCGATTTCAATTCGCTTGGGCAATGCAAATACCGCTAACGAGTCCACGGTAGCAGCAAAGACATAGCTGCACTCCTCGCCCAGGCTGTATTCCAGCAACAAAGTATTGCTGTCCAATAACTGCTGCACCTCCTTGATGCTCAACGTCCTGGGTTGCATCAGGGCCGCATACATCGGGCTGCTGGAGCGGATCTTCTCCTCCACTTCCTGATATTGAGTAAGCAGATTGGAGATCTCTTTTTCAATGCCAAGAATCTGCGACTCGCTATGTTTGGTGCCGAGCAGCCTGATCCGGCGATTCGACTTTGCGGCAATGTCTGTTTGCAAAGACCGCTCCCGCGATAGCAGGCCCGGTTCAATCCCCTTGCGGATGTCAACGTGAGCGGTGGCCAGTGTTTCCAGTAGAGCTCGGGCGCGGGATCGCTCCAGCACTGAAAATGCCTGCTCGGGCCGTTCCTGACGGATGAGCAGATCAATGTAGTCTTTGTAGTAGACGGCGTGCTGGGCGCGGAAATCCCAACGGGCATCGTCGGAGCCCCCGAGATGCGCAGTTTGAGTTTCTAGCGCGTTTAATGCTTCTTCGTAAAGCGGAGCCGCAGCGTAGGGTTGCTGCTGGTCACGCAAAATTGAGGCCAGAGCTGCAAGCGTCTCGGCGTAATCCTTGCTTCCTGGAGCCAGTTTTTCCCAGATTGCGGTGGCTCTGCGATAGTACTGCTCTGCTTTTACCAGATCACGGCGTTCTCGATACAGGTCAGCCAGTCCTTGAAGGATATCAGCCGTTTCGCGACCATCAGGAGCAATCTTTTCTGTGATCGTGAGGCCCTGATTGTAGTATTCCTCTGCCTGCGCCAGATTTCGCCGGTCCTTGGCAATGTTGCCAAGATTGTTGAGACTCACGGCCACATCAAGGCTCCCGGGAGCCAGCTTCTGCCGGATTTCCAGGGCTTGGCGGTAGCAATCTTCAGCCTTCCCGAGTTCCCCGCGGCTCCGGGCCACACTCCCCAGATGGTTTAGGCTCACAGCCACCTCAAGGCCTCCAGGAGCTAACTTCTGCCGGATTTCCAAAGCTTGGCGGTAGTAATCTTCGGCTCTCGCTAGATCTCCGCGGCTCCAGGCTGCTTCACCAAGATTGTTAAGGACAATAGAAGTCACAAGGCTTTCAGGAGCCAGTCTTCGCTGAATTTCCAGGGTTTCTCTGTAGAACTCCTCCGCCTTCGCCAAGTCGCCCCGGTTCCAGGATAAATATCCCAGGTTGCTCAAGCTGCTCGCCACGTCCAGGCTTCCAGGAGCCAGCTTCTGCTTGATATCAAGGCTTTGGCGAATGTACTCTTCGGCCTTCGTCAGGTCGCCTCGGCTCCCGGCTAGAGTGCCCAGATTGTTGAAGGTCCTGGCCACGTCCAGGCTTCCCGGAGCCAGCCTCTGCCGGATCTCCAACGCTTGGCGGTAGTACTCCTCTGCCTTAGGGACATCGCCCCGGCTCCCAGCGGCGACGCCGAGATCGTAGAAACTCGCAGCAACGGCCAGGCTCCCAGGAGCCAGCCTCTGCCGGATCTCCAAGGCTTGGCGATAGTACTCCTCCGCTGTTGCCAGATCGTCTCGGCTCCAGGCCAGGCTCCCGAGGCTGTCGATGCTGGCCGCAAAGTCCAGGCTTCCAGGGGCCAGCCTCTGCCGGATCTGCAGGGCTTGGAGGTAGTATTCCTCTGCCTTAGCCACATCGCGCCGGCTCCACGCTATGACGCCGAGATCGTAGAAGTTCGCGGCAACCGCCAGGCTTCCTGGGGCCAGCTTCTCCCTGATCTCCAAGGCTTGGCGATAGTACTTCTCAGCATTGCCCCAATCGCTTCGCTTCTGAAAAGCATCCGCCCACGCGCGAAACAACTGCGCCGCAATCTCTGCCTCCACCTCTCCTGTCGTCTGAACTGCCTGCTGATATGCATCGTCGGCGTCCTTGAATAGGCCCGCCTTTCCCAGGGTTGTAGCCGTATGAAAAAGCAACCATGGACCCACCCACATGGTCCGCGGTATTTGTCCCTCCGCCGCAGCCACCCGCCAGCGCTCCGCTGCCTCGCTAAACCTGCCTGCGCCGGCAAGTTCCTGGCCCTCTTGATAGATCTTCAGTACTTTTCCCTGAAAATTTGGCCGTGCCTCTATTCCCCAGGCATCCGGCCCGATCATCCAGCTTCGCTGCTCTTCTCCTCGCAAACCTTGCAATGTCACCTTGCCTCTTGGCGCCTGCTCGATTTCGACGAGAGAAAGATCAAACGGAGACTCCAGTGCACCCTTGGCGTCGCTGCGTGTCCAGGTCAACAGAATATCGCCCGCTTGTATTCCGGCTCTTTCCGCTTCAGAATTTTTTGTCACCGTTTCGATCACTATGCCTGAGGTCGACCGTGCTGAAGTGCCGGAATGGTCCGGGTTCAATTGAGCGCAGGAAACGGAAATCAGAATTAAAATGCAGCCAATTGGGGAGGGCAGATTTCGCAGCTTCATTTTTTTACACAGACGATCCCACTTCTTAGAATGCACAGCCGGCATTATCTTGCACTTTCTGAATTCTTTGGAAGCCCCACTTTTTGTGTTATTGGCCTTACCGCTTTCGAAAAAAACAAATTCCGATAACGATACGCTTGACCTCTTGCTGGCTCAGTATCATATGAACTGCGTGTTTTGCCGCGAGCGCGGGTTCATACGCGTGAGCCATCATGTAGGTCTCAGCTAACCCGTTCATGACCATTCATACAGCTCACGATCGGCAACCAAAAAGGCGCGGATCCGATGCAAAGGGATCGTAACAACTCTGCAATGCTCAGGCTGGCTTATAGCAGGGTTTTGACCACGCCGTCGCTCCCGAAGCCTGGGTGCGATGATCTGCTGGAGCGAGCGTTTCAACTTGCTTATTTCATTGTGCAGGACCGTTCTGTCGCGATCGAAGTCGTTGATCGGGCCAGGAAAAGGCTGACGGCAGAACAGAGCCGGGAGAAGAAAAGACTCTACTGGCGCCATAGACGGTTGAAGCAGAAAATCAGGAGAATCACTCGCGACGGGCAGGACGCTTTGCAATGGCTCATCTATTTGGAATCGGAGAGATACGAAAGGCTTGAGGAGCAGAAAGGCAGGCCCTCGAAGCGGTCCCTGGGCGTAAGGTATATCAAGTCTATCGTGCAAATGACGAGCAATATTTCATGCTTCTATGTCGCCGTCGGGCTGCACAGGATATTGCATAACTACACCACGCCGGATATTCAAGCCGCCTATGAATTATTCACAGAGGACTTCGCCGGCGGCGAAAAGTATCGCAGAGTGAAAAGGGCATTGATGCAAAAGTTGGCCCGCCGTTTTTCCGGATTTATCACCATCCGCCAATGGGACAATCAGGAACTGAGATTCGATGTCGATGAGAAACAACAGGATTGGGCCGGTCTGGCAAGCTCCTGCCTGGAGATGTTTACACCCTGGAGCACCAGGAATGCTTGTTTGCCGCCGGTCGCCTCCGCGACGGCATTGCGGAACGGCTCCCTGAGCGCCACAAGCAGCCGGGGCGCGCAGCCCGGCGTGGATGTCGAAGAGATGAAAAAATGTCATATCTTTATCCATCCACCCTGCTTTGATGAACTCACTCGAAGACTTAAACTGGCCCCACGTCCGGCAAGGCTTGCTATGCCGCGATTCACCATGAGCCAGGACCGGCGCTTTGAAGACGAATCGCCATGGGAGACGGGTAGTGCCCCGCCGCTTACCAGCGAAGAGCGGGCAGT
The DNA here is from genome assembly GCA_035294925.1 of Candidatus Angelobacter sp. Lineage (GTDB taxonomy): Bacteria > Acidobacteriota > Terriglobia > Terriglobales > Acidobacteriaceae > Angelobacter. The sequence continues at coordinate 146,266 of DATGJZ010000006.1, forward strand.
CCTGACTCAGCCCTCGGAGACCGGCCAGCCACATCATTTGCAGAAATCTCCCCAGTTACTCACCATCACCGCGGATGGGGTGCCGTGCGCTCAATTGGACCTGTCCCACGAAACCCGCAAGCAATGGAAGATCGATGAAGGAACCAGGCTGATTGAGTTTTGCGCGGAGAACACAGGAACAACTCAGGTGTTGGCGATGCACTGGGTCGACTACACCGATACGGACGGAATTGCCGCTGGAGAGCACACCATTGCAATGGGCAGCGGGAGAGAATTGGTTTTGAAAACGGTGCCTGCCGATCCCGGGAGTGACCAGGCGGGCGGCGCTACCATGCTGCTGCGAGTCAGTCCAGCTTCGCATTGGGCCAGCTGGAAGGACCGGCTTCAATCCCTTGTCTGGCATCCACGCCTGCCAGGCTATGCCCTGGCAGGAATGTTGATTTTGTTGGGATGGGCGTGGTCTATCTACAGCTACCGGCAAATCATCGTAAGGCAACAATCCATCATTGCGAAAGCAGAACAGGATCGCGCCTCCGCCGAGGCTGCCGCAGCAGCTTTGCGACGCCAGCTCAACTCCGCTCCGCTGGAAGCTCGATCGCCCATAAGCTATAGGCTATTGCCGGACTCCCGCCCTGTGCGTGGCCTGGGGAACATGGAAACACCTGTCATCACATTTTCCGGGGCGGCGATCTTAGCTCAGTTGGAGCTTCCCGTTTACGGCAGTGATGCGCATGCGATGTACCGTGCAACGCTAAGAGTGTTTTCCGGCAAAACGGAAGTGCTGAGAGAAGATCGATTGACGCCCACGCGCAAAGATAAGGGTTTCATAGTTGTGTTTGCATTGCCCCCTGCCGCGGTGAAAGACCAGACCCGTTATGTCATCACGCTGGAATCCATGAACGCCCCAGGTCCGAAGCGGGTCGGCGATTTCAGCTTTTATGTGCAGAAGCAATAGGAACGTTTGACCCGCCAGTTTTCCTGCTTGCTCCAGTATCGATCTTCTCTAGAGCTTGCCGCACAAATAGTTTAGGCCAGTCGTCGGTGGAAGCCCCGGACTTGGGTCCGGGGAGAGGGTTCTTTAGAGCCCGCGAAAACAGCACCCTCCATCACCTTGGGCTTAGCCCTGGGTTTCTATTCTGCATCATCAAACAGCGTCGAAACATTTTTGAAACAAGCTCGAATGTTCCGATAATGATACGCTCCCGCGCTCCTTTCCAGTTTATAACCCAATTGCTCTCTCTGCTGGACCCTGATGCTCATGGATTGCTCCATGACATTGGCAGGAGTGTTTCCGATAAATTCTGGGTCGCGCATTGCCAAGAAACTCAACTGTAGGAAAGGACCTCAGATGAAACTTAAGTCATTTCTGTTACTTGTTTCCATTCTGTTCATGGGGTTCGGCGCCGCGCGGGCGTCGTGCCCGGAAGGCGGGCTTCTTTTTCCTGCCCCCGGATCTGGCGTGAAGCTGGCAGTAAAGTCTGGTACGTGCCTCGCTGCCCCAGGTCAAGCAGCCCGCTTGCGGTGGGACGACTCCGGCAGCGGCCAGTTACAACTTTTCGATAGCGACGACGCTGGGACTCCTCTGATCTGGTGCGCCCATGACAACACCGGCGCTTGCGCAAGAGGCTCATCCTTATGCTTGCAAGACGATGGCAACCTCGTGATATATGCCGGGAGTGACTGCAAGACAGATCCACTGTGGGCTTCAAATACAACCCGTTCCGGCGACAACGAGGATGGCGAGTTTCTCACTGTGATCGATGTCGTGGGAAGCGGTGAGCGGGCTGCGATTTTGAACGATCACAATAAACCTCCCGAACAGATTATTTGGGTTAGTAACAACACTGACTAAATGAAAGGACACTAAAATGAGGCTGAAACTATTTCTATTACTCGCTTCGAGCCTGTTGGCCGGGATAGGTACCGCGCATGCTTCTTGCACGAATATGACCTTTTTTTTCCCCTCCGCCAGGCAATCCTACCCTCAAAGTGATTTCGGGAAGCTGCATTACCGATCCCAATTCAGGCGCGCGCTTGCGCTGGGACGACAACAACAACGGCGAATTGCAGCTCTTCGATACCGACGGAGGAGGGGCCCTGCTGTGGTGCGCCCATGATTCCACCGGTGCTTGCGCCAAAGGTTCATCCCTATGTCTTCAAGCAGACGGCAACCTGGTTATATATGCCGGGAGCGACTGCAGGACAGATCCACTGTGGGCTTCAAACACTTTTGGAATTGATCCCAGAACTCATCAACCCTTTAACGACGATGGCGAAATACTCGTCGTAGGCGACGTTTCTGTAAACGGGGGAAAACGCGGCGAGCGTGCCGTAATTTTGAACGATCAGAATCCGGGCGCCGCCAGTGACTCCAACACCATCATTTGGCTCAGCAACAATACAGATTAACAACACTGGAACTTTACCGGTGGAGGCCGGCTGCCCCTGTTATGCCGTCTTTGTTTTCTGCAAAGCCAGGATCGCTTGGGCGCGGGTCTCTGCCGATGGTTCTCGTTGTGGGTATCCCATGAAACATATCAAACGGCTCATTGCGTTTTCTCTGTTTTTTGCACTCTCGGTAAGCAGTCGCGGCCAGGTGTCCCTCATCACTGAGATTGGGTCCTCTCCAGCCGGTACTGGCTCCCCGGCAACCGGCAATTCCGGGCAGCAATGCCCAGTCGCGGGATCGGTTGTGAGCGCAGTCACGGGAACGCCTATCAGCAAAGCTTCAGTCAAGTTTTGGCGCTTGCCGGAAAGCTCGTCATCGTACGCTATAGAATCCGACGGCGCCACGACGGACTCTGACGGTCGCTTTCAAACCTTAGTCGCCGCTGGCCGCTATGCCATGTCCGTAACTCGCAATGGATACGCCAAACAGACGATCGGAGCGGCTGGACCTGCCAAGGCGGCTTCGATCATGAACTTGGCGTGCGATATGCATCCTACCGAACTTCGATTCCTCATGACACCGCAAGCGGTCATCGCGGGTGCCGTCGTGGACGAAGACAACGAGCCTGTAGCCAATGCCAGAGTGGAGGCATTCAGCTATCACCGTGTTGCTCTGGGAACTCGCGCCAGCGCAGTTGCAGCCACGCGCACCGACGATCTTGGCAGGTATCGCCTCTTTGGCCTTTCACCGGGCCGGTACTACATTTCTGCGCGAGCCCAGGAAATTGCCGGCAATGACCCAGGCAAGACCCGGGACATGCCCGAATCGAGTTACGTGACCACATATTATCCGGGTACAAATCACGCATTCGCTGCCGTCCCAATCCAGGTTACCGGTGGGCAGGAGAGTGAGGCCAACTTGGCAATATCCAGGGTTCGGACGGTGCATGCTGCGGGAAAGTTGCTCAGCGATTATCGCGTGAACGCCGTTATGATCGTGGCCTATCCGGGAAACCATTCTTCCTGGGATCCAGGTGAGCGCCATTCGGTTGAAGTTGACGATAAAACCGGCAGGTGGATCATTCATGGCCTGCAGCCAGGCCCATATACATTCGTGTGCGACCGCATGGATAACGGTGTTCGCGTGGGTGCTCGGATGGCGGTTACGATCGGAACAAAAAATGTTGACGATCTCCAGATCACTCTCAACCGTTACCCCGACCTCACCGCTCGAGTGACGGTCGAAGGTGGCGGCCCTGTCCCGCCCGCGCTGAAGATTTCATTGCAGCCACGAGAAGCATTCGCCTCGATGGGCTATGGTGCGGCACAGCCTTCGGCTGAGGGCGAATTCTTCCTCAAGGCCACGAGTCCGGATCTTTCCGATGTGATGGTTTCAAACCTGCCATCAGGATATTTCGTTAAATCCATTACCGCCGGGGGCCGGGAGATCTCCGATACCGGAATCGAATTGGGGCTTGGCGGCTCCCATAGAGTCGACATTGTCATCAGCCCCAATGGAGCAAGACTGGAAGGGAGCGTATTCGGGACCGAAGATAAGGCCCTTGCCGGAGCAACCGTAGTGCTGTTCCCGGATCCGAAACGCAGAAACGTGAAATCCGCATATTACGCCGTTACTACCGATCGGGATGGCCGCTTCGCCGTGCCGGGAATACGCCCAGCCGAATACATGGTCGTTGCCTGGGACGCGCTCGATTCCATTGACTACACAGACCCGGAAGCCCTGGAAGTCGCGGACAAGCAAGGTCAGACTCTGGAGCTCGAGGAAGGCGGGCGAAAGACCGTGCAACTCAAGGTCCTTCCCGCCGCCAGCCTTCTTCCGTGATCTTGATGAATGCCTTTTCATTTTTCCAGCGGCCCAGCCCGCCTCACCATAATGGTGGAAACAAAACGGAGCGATTCCTATGAATCAAGGTGCAATTGCAATGCAAGCAGCTCGTAAATTTCCGCTTTGGGCCTTAGCATTCTGGGTGATGATCGGCCTGGCACACGCGCAGGCGCCTGTCACCGTAACGGTTAGCACAATATCTCAGGGACATGCGATTCCCGACGATTTTGCCGGCCTGAGTTTTGAAACCGCAAGCGTACTACCGGATCACTTTGGCGTGTCTGGATACTTTTTCACTCCCGCGAACGCTGAAGTGGTTACCCTGGTCCACAATGCGGGAGTGAAATATATACGCGTAGGCGGGGGTACTGTGGACGGTTGCGGGCCTCAGCCAAATGCTACGGATATAGACAACCTCTTTGAATTCGCTCAAGCCGCGGGCATACAAATCAGCTATTCGCTCCGCCTGCTGAACCGAGTCTCCTCTTGCCCGGATTCGAAGCTGAAGGATCAAGATGCTGCCCTCGCCAGTCACATCTCGGACAACTATGCAGCGAACCTGGCTAGCTTTGCCATCGGTAATGAGCCGGACTTTCATTCGTATCATACTGTGGATCCATTAATCGTCGAAACGGTATCTGGAGTACCGGGATCAGCATATCCGTCGTACCTTGCTGACTGGAGAAGTTTTGCCAGTGCTATTGTGGGACAGTCACCCAACGCCATGTTTGCCGGGCCGGACACTGGTGCTTACAACACCGACACCTATACTCCGGACCCATCCACCGGGGTGTCCTGGACGGAGCAATTTGCGCGCGACGAGAGGGATTCGGGAAGATTGGCTGACGTGACCCAGCACCACTATGTCGGCGGGGCGCCCGGCAGCACCACGCCGCAGGAGGCCATCGACAACATGTTGTCAAGCCAATGGGTTGACGGCACAGAGATAGGTACGCAGCCTGCGAATACCACTTTCACTCCTTATCCCTGGCTCTATAACCACAACCTTGCTCCTGCACTGGCGATGGGAGTAGGCTATCGGATCACGGAAGCGAATGACTACCTGCATGGAGTAGCGGGCGCAAGCGATGCATTTGCAGCCGCGCTGTGGGCGCTCGATTACATGCATTGGTGGGCCGGGCACGGGGCAGCCGGTGTCAACTTCCACAATAATCCCTGGATACCTACTGACACGATCGTACCCGGCAATCTCCAAAACGGGGCATGTAGTCCTTCACCGTGCTCAAATTATCAGGTCAGTCCCAAAGGGTATGCGATCAAGGCGTTCGATTTAGGCGGCCACGGTAACAGCGAAACGGTGGCCGTTAGCAACCCCGATGGAATTAACCTGACTGCTTACGCAGTCGGCAACGCAGAGAACCTATATGTAACTATTATCAACAAGACTCACGGTGCCAATGGCGGAAGCGATGCCGCCGTCACAATTGTGCCTGACGGATTTACATCCGCCAGCGCGGCTTACATGGTGCTCACGGACGGTCATCCAGGTGATGCTTCGCTCACGACAGCCACTCTGGGTGGGGCTTTTATCACCAACAATGCGCCTTGGCAGGGGCAGTGGACCCCGCTGAGTCTCAACCAGGACGGTACCGTGACTCTGGTCGTGCAGGCCACCACTGCGGCGATTGTGAGGCTGCTTTCGTCCAACTAGCTGACGGTCGTTATAAGATTTTGCTCTTGGGACAGTTGGCCAATTGCCAACTTCTATTTGCCAACTGCCAAATCAAAACTCAAAAATCATAAATTCTTTCAAGCCTTCCCAAACGGCTCCTCCAGCGATGGACTCTGGGGTGTGAACAGCTCTGCGCCGTTCTCCGTGATGTGCATATCGTCTTCCAGGCGAACGCCGAACTCTCCTCGAATATAGATTCCCGGCTCATCGCTGAAGCACATATTTGGCGCAAGCGGCAGAGTATTGCCCCGGACCAGGTAGGGCCACTCGTGTCCATCCAGGCCGATGCCGTGCCCCAGCCGGTGCGTGAAATACTTGTAATCGGGGCCATAGCCGGCATCGGTGATTACCTTGCGCGCAGCCGCATCCACGGATTGGCATTGCGCTCCGGGTTTGGCTGCCGCAAGCGCTGCCTGCTGCGCACGGTGCACGATCTCAAAATTCTTGCGCATCTTGTCTGTGGGTTTTCCTAGGACGACAGTGCGGCTGATGTCAGATTCATAGCCTTCCGCCTTGCATCCGCCATCCATCAGCAGGATGGTTCCTTCGCGTATCACTTGCGGTTTGGCCGAGCCATGCGGCAAAGCGGAATTCTCGCCTACCTGAACGCTGGCGCCGCCCTGGAATCCCTGCTGCGTATGGGCGGACTGCACCAGGTTGCCAAAATCGTGCTGCGTCATTCCCTCCTTGGCGGAGAGATACGCCGCTTCATACGCCGCCAGGGTCACTTGATTCGCCAGGGTCATGAGCTGCAGCTCGTGCGCGCTTTTAATCATGCGGCAGCCGGCGGTAACCGGGGTGCCGCTGGTAATGTGCAGTGCCGGCGACGCCTTGCCTACGCCTTCGGAATAGACATAGCGAACGGTCTCTTCCATCCCCAGCCGCCCGCCAGTGATGCCACGGTCTTTCAGCCCCTCGGCAATCCGCTGGTAAGGGCTCTCATCCTCCTCCCAGAGCCGGATCTCCGGATTCGTTCCTCCGGGACCGCCGGCAATCTGTTCCCGCGCGCGGTCTTCCTCAAATGCCGGACACACATAAAAGGCATTGCCCTTGGCCGGCAGGATCCAGGCAAACAGCCGTTCGCTGAGCCACCAGTGAATATTGGTGAAATACTCGAGCGAGGTGCCCCCAATCAGCAGGATGGCATCCAGCTTGTTGTCCGCCATCAAATGCCGCGCTCGTGCCACTCGCTCTTCGCGTTCCGCCGTGGTGATAGGCGTGGCCTCAGAACGTCTCGATTTCAGCCGCGCAATGGGTGCGGGAACAAATCTCTGCGCCTCGGATTGTGCAGCCAATGCGCTGTCAGCGGGAATCAGCAGTCCGGTAGTGGCCAGTCCGGCAGTCTGCAGGAAATTGCGGCGAGTAAAGGGCTTCGGGTTCATTTCGCGCAACGGGTGGCTCCTTTCAGGTAAGAACCTGTTTACCCCAAACTCCGTGAAGGAAGCAAGCGCGAGAACAGCAACGGGTGTAATTAAAAGTGCGAATCACTATCTGCGAAAAGCCAAAAACTCGTTCGTCATCCTGAGGGTTTACCCACGCGTCAGCGGGGGTAAATCGGAAGGACCTTGCGGTTCCGTCGCTACTCAAAACCAGGGACAACATTGGTATTAGGGCTTGGCTCTCACTTTTAATTACACCCAACAGCAACGCGGCCGTTTACAAAAGATCATGGATAGGGAGGGCGACTGCTGTCAATTCATCCGCGATCTTCGAATAATCATTCTGCAGCCTTCGCGGCCAGGGTCTCGACCACCGCGATATTTTGCAGCAACTCCGGTGGCAGGCCGTGCCGCTCCTGCAAATACTGCGGGCTGTTGTAGCTGGTCCAAACCTTTCCCTGAGCATCCTCCCAGATCAGAATCTTAAGCGGCAGGTCGATGGCGCTGCTGGGGGCTGCCAGCATCAACGGAGTGCCGGCTTTCGGATTGCCGAAGATCAGCAGCTTGGTGGGAGGCATTTTCATTCCCACTTTTTCCGCTTCTCCGCTGTGGTCGATCAGCGCAAACACGACAACGCCCTTCGCCTGCAGAATTCCCTTGAGCTTCTCCACCGTTTCATCCACCGGGTGATTGCTGGGTTGGTTGATGATCCCGTTGCCTGCACTGGGCGTCATAGATATCTCCTTAGTATTTACCGATTGCGCACGAGTGGAACTTCGTACCGAAACCAGATAGACCGCCATGGCCAGCCCAACCAATGCAAGAAACACGGCGATCGCTACAATCTGGGCTAAAGCATGCGAGTGGACCGTTTCACCCCGATCCAATTCCTTGACCAGCCGGGCGTGACGCCATCCGGCAAAAACACTCACCATCACTCCAACCGCAATCAACGCCGTACCAAACCACAATGACAATCCATAAGACTGCTCGGACGGCACGCGTTGGGCAACCTGGAGCTCGCGCAGGAAAAGCCCAAAGCGGGCTACAACGAATCCAAACCCCATCAACGCCAGCCCTGTGCGAATCCATGCAAGAAAAGTCCGCTCTGCTGCCAGATAGTCGCGCAGGTCGGCCTTCTGCGTTGTTTCCTGTGGCGAATCCATTCTCTCGGGCTCCAGCGCTAGCGTCGCTTGGGCAGGACGCGCCCCTTGGGACCACCGCTCACGTCCGGAACTTCTACGCCCAGGGCCGTGGCTAAATCAATCTGATGGTCCTGCTCCTGCATCAGGATCTGGCGAATCTGTTCCGCCATTGCGTATTCTCCAAGGGCTTCACACTGCCGGATGCGATCGCGGTAATTGCGAATGGTTTCGTTTTCATTCTCCAGATCGAACCGGAGCATGTCTTCCGGATTTTTTGATGTGCGTACCGGCTTGGGAGTGACCGCTGGCATTTCGCCGAGATAGTCGATCTGCCGCGAGAGAATCAGCGCATGATCGAGCTCCTGCTTGGCGTGGATTTCGAGCTGGGCGGCGATGTCCATATACTGGGCGCCGGTCAGCACCTGGGAATAGACCACGTAGGCGATGATCGCTTGGTATTCGCGGGCCAGGTCCTCGTTCAGCAGCTCCGCAAGACGCTCGCGGGAAATTTCGTTTTCGTTTCCATCGGATTTGGACTGAGGCATTGGATCTCTCCTTTGAACTGAAAGACAGATTATATTTTAGGGCGCTCCGGGCCTGCCCATAGGCACGGACCCATGGCTTGAACGGGCCAGCAACCTGGTTGGCAGACGCGGCGCTAAAAAGTCTACAGACAAGGTGAGATGCAGGAAGCCGGACAAGAAGCAGGAGAGGAACTGCGTTTCGTTCTAACGCTCCAGTTCGTAAGGATGCACCTGAAGGGGGCGGCAATGCGGGGTCGATCTTCCCCTCGCTGGGTCACCAACCGCGAGCTAGCCCATTTTGTAGACGCGCAGGCCCCGCGGCTAAAAGATTCGCCCTTAGTGTTGGTTGGCCAATTGCTATTTGCCATTTGCTAACTGCCACCTGCTGTTTGCCAACTGCTGTTCCCCAGCTCTTTCCGAATTCGCGTGTATTCGCGTAAATTCGCGGCGAAAAGGTTTGGCGTTTGCTGGAAGCTAGGAGCTAGTGGCTAGCAGCTGCTTCAGCGCCAGAAGCGCGAAAGTACTTAGCCCAGGCCGGCACAAAAAAATGAGAGTGGACCGCAGCCGCCCCCGGCTGCGTCTTAGTGTTTTCCGAGGCCTGGGTATGCTTGATTTTAAGATTCGTCAGAAGAAATCGTGGGTGAGTGTCGGTTCGGGCAGTTTACCAAGAACGTGATAGAGCGCGAGTTCGGTGATGCGGAAGGTGCGAAAACCGTAAGATTTTCTCATAGTGACTTTGACTTTGTTGTTGAGGCCCTCGACCACGCCGCTGGAGAACTTCTT
>DATGJZ010000007.1:0-4134 GCA_035294925.1 Candidatus Angelobacter sp.
GCTTTGGGCCGGATCGGCAGTGAGAGCCGGACCATAGCGGGAATCCAGAAGAACTTGGCGTACACCTACAACCTGGATAATTCCGTGGCCACCCTAACGTACCCCAGTGGCGCGGTGGTGACCTACACTCCGGATTCCGCAGGCAGAATTGCCTCGGCCGTGGACTCGGGCAACAACATCAACTACATCACCGGCGCAACCTACGGGCCGGACAGTGCCCTGACCGGCTTTGTCAGCGGCAACAGCAGCAGCTTTGCCGGGATCACAAACACCTTCAGTTACAACACCCGTCTGCAACCCTGCCGCCTCTCCGCAACCACCGGAGCCCCGCCTGCCTCCTGCACAGACGGGACAAACATCGGCAACGTGATCGATCTGAGCTATGACTTTCACCTGGGGAGTGGGAATAACGGCAACGTCTTCCGCCTGGTCAATAACAAAGACCTCAGCCGCATCCAGACCTTCACCTACGATGCCCTGAACCGCCTGACCTCCGCGCAGAATGCCGGCACGGACTGCACGAAATTCACAGTGAACGGCAAGACCGAATACTGGGCCAACAGCTACAGCTACGACGCCTGGGGCAACCTGCTGCAAAAGACAGTGACCAAGTGCAGCGCCGAGAACCTGAGCGTCACGGCGTTGGCCAATAACCAGTTGTCGGGCTATTCTTACGACTCCGCCGGCAACATGACTCACGACGCCACCACGAACCTGAGTTACTCCTTTGACCAGGAAAACCGCATCACCGGCGCCGCCGGCTACACCTACACGTACGACGCCGATGGAAATCGAGTCGAAAAATCCAACGGCAGCACAGGTACAATCTACTGGTACATGTCACCGGGGATCGTCGGCGAGAGTGACCTTACGGGAGCACTGAAATCGGAGTATGTTTTCTTCGCTGGTGAGCGTGTTGCGCGCAAGGACTTACCTGGCAACACTGTTTCCTACTATTTTTCCGATCACCTTAAAACAGCATCCGTCATTACGGACTCGGCAGGGAACATCAAGGAAGACGAAGACTATTATCCCTGGGGCGGTGAACTTCAGTTCGCCAACAATGATTCCAATCACTACAAGTTCACCGGCAAAGAGCGCGACGTCGAAACAGGCCTCGACTACTTCGGAGCGAGGTATTATGGGAATTGGTTGGGACGTTGGATGTCGCCGGATTGGGCTGAGAAGCCCGAGGCTGTGCCGTACTCTGACCTGCACGACCCGCAGTCGTTGAATCTCTACAGCTACGTGCGCAACATCCCCACCAGCAAAGCGGATGTGGACGGCCATTGTTTGGAGGATGCGTGTGTTGTCGAAGGCATAGTCTTTGGAGCATATCTAGTCTCCTCTTACCTTGCCAGCCCACCAGGCCAGAACGCGCTTAGAGGCCTGGGAAATGCTATAGGAGGAGCGATAAGCTCTATGGGCGGACTGTTTCACAGAAGCAGCAACACTCCTCCGCCACCTTCATCCGGAACAGGAACTCAAGGACAGTCCCAGTCGCAACCTGCCGTCCATGAAGTCGATCCCGCCAAACACCCTGAAACCGCAGGGCACGTAAAAGATGCGCAAGCTGCAGGAAAGCCAAAGGTGGTTACCGTCGCCAAGGCCGGCGCTGCAGGACGCAGAGCCGCCGCTACGAAAGGCGTGCCCACCGCGAAGAACAAGGATCGGGATGAATATCCTCCTGCAAGTACAGCCGAAGGAGGAAATGGTGCCAGTGTCCGTTCTGTTGACTCATCGGATAACAGAGGCGCTGGTGCTGATTGGGGGAACACGATCAAAAATCTTCCTGATGGCACCAAGGTTGAAATTCGCGTTAAAGAGCAAAAGTGAAGTACAAAATAAGTGCAACCCATGAACCGGATTGAAGAACTCTTATCCGTGGGATCTGAAGCGCTAGGGGCGCAGCTTAAGAAGATGCCCAAGTTTCTTGAGCAGTATGCCCTTGGACCTGAGCTGCTTCAGATGCTCCAGCAGAAGAACGGCTTTTATGCTTTTGAGCACGCGCTGCATGTGTTTCCGTCACAGTCTGACATTACGGGGGTAGTGACGTTTGAGGAATGGAATTCCGACACGCTTTGGCGCAATGCTTACCAGGGCCTCGCCGATAACCTAGCATTTTTTGCGGAAGATGCCTTTGGTGACCAGTTCTGTTTATCGGACAAAGTACGCGGCGTGCTGCGCTTTGTCGCTGAGACTGCTGAGACCCAACTAGTCGCAGGCTCCATTGAGAGCTGGGCAGATCGTATCTTGACCAACTACGAACTCGAGACGGGCTGGCCTTTCGCTCATCAATGGCAAGCCAAACACGGTCGATTGGCGTTTGGTCAAAGATTGCAACCGAAGATCCCTTTCATCTATGGCGGAGAATACGACTTGGAGAATCTTTGGGCAGGTGACGCCGTCAAAGGGATGCTGTTCAAGGGCGAATTAGCTGTAAAAGTTAAGGATTTACCGGAGGGAACGCAGGTTCGCCTTCAAGTTAAGGAACCTGAGAACTAGCTGCTGCCAAGCGGAAGCCGATCAGGCATCTTCGAGAGACAGTTCTGGTGAGTTAACGGGGCGCCGTGGTCGTCTGTTGAACCCATGGCAAACCATGCTCAGCGCTAAGCAGCGCTGGACCAGGCCAGAACGCGCTTAGAGGCTTGGGAAATGGTATTGCAGGAGCAGTATGCTCTATTGGCGGTCTGTTCACAGAGGATTGGCAATCTCGAGAAGCAAGAGTAGATGACTAAGAGCGCGAAGATCGAGGAATTTTGGAATTGGTTTCGTAGCATCGAAACCTCATTGTCAGCCGACGTTGAAAACCGCTCCCTGCTCCAACAGATTGACGCACGAATGCACGAGCTAGATTCGATGCTGTCCTGGGAAATTGGCCCTGGAGCATGCGAGCCTTGGCAGCTTGTAATCTCTCCCAACTTGGATCGTGATTTACGGCCAAAGGCACTGGAGATCATCTCGCATGCCCCAGTAATTCGGGGATGGGAGTTCTACGCTGCCAGAAGGCCAAAGGACTGGGATTATAAGTTGCTGATGGAAAGGTCTGACGGACGCAACTTCATATCGTTAGACGCATCTGGCTGGGAGTTTGTTCTCTTGCGATACCCAGACGGAGCTCAGGAGTTACTGCTAAGAGGTAACAACCTTACGTCTTTGGATGATGACGAGCGGTGGCAGGCAGCAGCAATAACACTGGAGAGCATCCTGGGGGAAGAGGTGCTTCTGGAAAAGATCGATGAGTTCGAACTGGTGGACCAATTGGAGCCATGTTTTGCGGAGAAGCGGAAGCCGATCCAACATCTGCGAGAGACAGTTCTGGCGGGCTAGATAACAGGCCGGTGGTCATCCGTTAAACAAGTGGTAAACCACACTCAACGAGCGGCAAGACTGGACCACATTCGGGGAAATATCGCCCGGAGCGGGCATTATGTTTACGTGGTTTTGGGCGGAGCAACGCCTTGTTTTGCTGACACGATTGGGATTAGAGAGTCGATTGGCATCGCAGCTTATCTTGGCGGGGCGGCAACGTGACCGGGTGGTCTTCCAAGTTACCGGGCAGGGCTCATTTACTCGTCGCAAGGTGCATGCCAGTTGGACGACGGCCCTCATGTTGACTGCATTCGACTACTACTCGATGCTCTTTAGCTGTTTTTGCACCTTCTAATCTGTTCGTCTGGATGGTCCCGATCACCAAAGTTGAAGCCAATTTTGTGCGAAAGAATGGCTGGAGCAAACTGGCGGATATTTTCGTGGATCACCATGGTCGATGTCGTTATTTTGATCAAGACACCATCGTTGAAGAATCATGTTAAGAACTGGTGGTGATAGGAATCATCATGTCAATAGATCAAGATCCTTTGAGGAAGGATATAGTTTGATGATCTATCCCAACGATTCTAACGGAGATGCGCTTCGTCGCATGGAAGCACAAGGAGATGATTTGACTATACCGCGCGATATCGACTTCACTGTCGCTTTTGCTGACTCAAGGTAAGCGTCCGGATCGGGCCGTATTGACGAAATTCTTAAAGTTTGAGCGCCGGGCAGCGTCTACATGAGCGATGGATGCTCAGGAAGCCGGGTTGATCTCATCGGTGAAAACTTCTTCAGTGACGGCTTGGTCGACTGCAA
>DATGJZ010000008.1:0-11460 GCA_035294925.1 Candidatus Angelobacter sp.
GGATGCTCTTGGTTTGATCTCGCTTCTTTGTTGTCATCCCTCAGGTCTCCACAACAGCCAGATAATATTAGAGAAGTTTAAGAAAACTTGGAAGAGCTTTTTGTTCGGTCTGACCTGAAATCATGAAATACGTGTATAGACGCTAATCGCGCTATTGTCGCAGAATCTCCTGAATGTTGAGCCGAAACAGCCGTATCGCCGGGACAATGCTGGCCGTGAGTGCCAGGACAATCAAAAGGATCGCGGTGGTGGCATAGACCGCAGGATCCAGGGCGGTGACACCGTAAAGCAAAGATGATAGCACTCGGGTCAAGCTCATCACGATGATTGATCCGATAAGAATGCCGCCCAACGTGGCGAAGAGGGCGAGCCTGGTGATGAGAAACGCAGTCTGGACAGGCGTGGCTCCTAACGCCATGCGAATGGCAATTTCGCGGCGTCTTTGTCTTACGGAGTTGGCGACGACTCCATAGATACCAATGAGGCCTAAAAGAATGCCGATACCGGCAAATGTGGTTAGGAGCAGCAGGCTGACCTGCCGTCCACTGAGATAATTTTTGCTTAAGTAGCTGTCCAGAGTCTCAAAGTTCTCCACTGGAAGGTCTTTGTCCAACTCGTGAAGCGCTTTCTCGCCGGCATTCTTAACCGCACCGTCTGCGATGGTTGTATTGGCGAGAAAGGACAGAACCGGCGAGGGGTCCTGGTATTGGGGGACGTAAATTTGCATCCACTTGACTTGGCGTTCCGGGCCAAAGTGTTTGATTTGTCGCACGACACCCACGACCTCGCGCCAGGGGACCAAGTCGCCTATCATGAGTGATAAATGGACGCGCTTCCCGAGAGGGCTTTGGCCGGGCCAAAGTTTGGCTGCAAGTACATCATCCACAATTACGACTGGAGGAGCGCCCTGGCGATCTGCGTCAGAGAAATCTCGCCCTTGCAGTAGAGGCAGCCGCATCACCTGAAAGAAGCCGGGCAAAATGGATTCGTGTTCTACGAGCAGTTGTTGCCCAAACATCGGTGATTCCGAGCCTACATCCATGGTGTTCACCAGGGCTTGGCTGGTTAGTGGCAGGCTCGAAATGCCGCTTACCGATTGCATTGCCGGCAGGCTGGCAAGTTTCTCAAAGGCTGTTTTGTAGAGGGCTAGCCGCCTTTCAGGTTCTTTGTAGTGATTGAGAGGGGGCGTGATTTGAAAAGAGAGTACATGATGAGGATTGAACCCCAAGTCAACTTTTTCCACTTCATAAAAACTCTTGATGAGTAGTCCGGCAACCAGCGACAGGCCCGATGCAAAGGCAACCTCGGTCAAGATTAGGATGCCACGGGCGAGAGGCCGATGCTTGTTCGCGGCGAACGAGCTACGCTCGCCTCTGAGTTCGTTGCCAACCTTGAGTCGGAAGGCATAGATGGCAGGTACGAGACTGGCAACCAGGGTGGTGCCGAATGCCATTGTCAAGGTAACGGCGATAACTCGCAGATCGATGTTGGTCTCCTGGAATCTCTGGGCGGCATTGGCGAAGTGATGGAGGAAATAGAGCAGCCCCAGTTTGGCCAGCAGTAATCCGAGTACGGCTCCTACAGTTGCGAACATCAGGGCTTGCACGAGCAGTTGCCGCAAGAGAATTGACCGGGGAGCACCCAGGGCCAATCGAACGCTCAACTCCTGGGCGCGTTCGAGCGTACCCGCCAGGAAAACGGTCATTACATTTATGACGGCGAGAAGAAAAATGAGGCTGGAAGCAAGAATGAGAAGCAGCAGCGGCTGGCGGTTACCGGAGGTGAGGTTTTCGGTCATGCTCTCAATTCTGATTCCCATGTCCTTGTTTGTACTCGGATATTGGGCCGTCAGGCGCGTGGCGATTGTGTCCATCTCGGCTTGCGCTTGTGCGACGCTGACACCGGGCTTTAGACGCGCGAGGGGAAAGAACCATCGGGTATCGCGCTCCATGATATGCGGTTGGTTGAGCAATGGGCCGTTTGTTACATAGGCATCGGCGTAACTGAGGTGGCTGATTGGCGTGGGTTGGAGCACGCCAATGATCGTGTATTGCTGATCGTCTAATACCAGGCTCTGCCCCAAGATGTTGGGGCTCCCGCCAAATTTGCTTTGCCAGAATGCATACGTAAGTATCACAACGCGGTTGGCGCCCGGCTGGTCGTCATCGGCTGTGAAATTCCGGCCCAAGGTCGTCTGTACTCCCCAGACGTTAAATCCGGAGGCAGAGATTCCTACTACCTTAAGATGTTCAGGAGGCCCTTGCCCGCTCAAGGTCACGGAAAAGAAATACATTGCAGCCATGCTCTCAACGGAGCGGGACTGCGACTTCCAGTCCAGGAAATCAGCATACGATGTACCGAGTTTCCCCCCGGTTGGATTGACTCGGGAATGAAGCCAGACAACGCGGTCCGGTTCAAACAGAGGCAGAGGTCGCAGGACAACTGCGTTGACAACGCTGAATATCGCCGTATTCAAACCCATGCCGAAGACCAATGCGGCAAGTACGAGAATGGTCATCCCCGGCCGCTTGCGTAGCAGCCGGAGGGTGAAACGCAGGTCTTGGGTCAGGGAATACATGCGCAGACGGGTTGATACGCCAGCTGGCGTGGAAATTCAGCCACAAGCGGGGCAGGTGCAATGGGGCATATTACTATGCGGCTACGAGTAGCTGTCAATAAAGAAAAGGAGGGTTTTTGGAAGTAAAATCCGCTGAGTTTTCGGGTGTGTCCTTTGCGGTCGGTGCTAACATTGTGCCTATTTAAGGAGCTAAGGCCGTCGGTCGGAGCTCGTGAAATGTACGCCCAGAGACTTAGCTGTCGCACAACCGGAACATCGGGATAAGGTCGAGGCATTCGATCATGTCCCCAGGGCTTTGTGGTCCCAAGCTCGGCCAAGAGTTGTCGAGACCGCAGAGCCCCGGGCTTGTCCTTCTCCTGTTTCCGGAGTTGATTTTGAGCTTTCGGGGAAAAGGGGTCAGGTTGCCAAGCAGGCAATTTAGCCTGAGCCGTCCTCTTTTTCTTCTGTATGGATTTTAGGCAGTAGGTTTATAGATGTCAAGAGGATTTGGGTAATCACGAATGGGCCGTAATTAATTTCAGGAGGAAAAGAATGAAATCGAAAGTTTATGTTGCAGTGGTTTTAGCCGTCAGTCTCACCGCTTTTGCTGCGCCTACGGGGATCTCAATTGATGACCAGAGCCCAGTCTCGAGATTTGGCAAGAGACCATCAAAGCCGACGCGGTTGCCCATTGTCGTGCCACAGACGATCGGCCCTGTGTGTCCTCCCAGCAGTCCAGGGTGTTTCAGATAGTAGCGATGTGAGAAAATCTTGTACCCTTACGGTACGAGTTTTCTGATGGAAATTGCATTACTGGTAGCGGGCCTCATTGTCTTCGCTTGGCTCCTGATCATTGTCTCACGGCAAGATATCAGGCAGCAGTTGCCGTGGTTCGCCTTTTACGTGACCTGGGAATTTTTCGCGCAATTAACGCAGCTTGGTCTGTGGCTCGTTCGCCGGCAATGGTACTACGGTGCATTTTGGTGGATGGAGGCGGTGGAGATCGGATTAACGGTGGCGGCGGTCCGAGAGAGTTTCCTGCGGATTTTTCAGGGCTTTACGCGTAAGCCGGGATTCCGCTGGTCAGTATGGAGCGTCATTATTGCCGTGGTGGCTTATTCTGCGTGGAAAGCGGTCTATGCTCCGCCGCTTCAGAGCAGCAGGTTGGACTCATTCGTTTTTGGTACTGAGTTCCTGTTCCGGTGGGGTTTTCTTGGGATTACGGCATTGACAGTGGTGTTGAGCTTTCTGATGAGGGAGGGCATTACCCGCGAGGACGCCGTTGTGACTGGCTTTGGGGCGGCCGCTGGTGCCTTTCTACTGTACTTGGGTAGTTTCTCTCTGTTTGGAACGAAGTACATTTTCTTGACCAAATACATTCCCTCTGTGGGATACTTTGTAGCTGGATTTTGGTGGATTTATGTTTTCTCGCGTCCGGTGAGGCAATTTGGGTTCGAGGAGTTGGGAATGGGACCCGAAGAGATTCGGAAAGTGCTGCGGCGTTACCGAGATTCCGGTGAGAGATTGTGAGGAAGGCAAATGTCGGTGTTGAATCTGTTTGCAGTCTTGCCTACGATACTGATTGTCATTGTTATTTTTGCAGTGGTTCTGTTGAAGAAGGTTCAGTATCCTTCACCACTCGTCTGGGGCTGTATTCTCAACAAGGTGGTTCCGGTGCGTGCGCATCTCGTCTTGGACTACAACAAGGAAATTGATGAAGAAGAACCGATGGAGGGGCGACTGGGGCGAAGAGAACGTCGGCAGCAGTTTCTGGTTAATTGGGGATACTTGTGCGGCGAGACGAAGAATACAACCTTGTTCCTTCAAACGCTTCGTTTTGAAAAGCTGAAGATCAAGGATAGGAAAAGGGGGTTGAAGTACGATCCGGAGGAAACAGCGATCGTGGGATTAATTGATGAAGCCACCGAGTTAAGGTCGAAGCAGGTTTGGTGGCAACTCATTCTTCAGTTGCGGAGCAGATTGGGATTGAAGGTTGATAGGAGCATGTTCCTGACTTTGCTGGTCTATTACAAGAATCTCGAGAAGGACATGGTCGCGTTAGCAAGAACGGAAGGCAAGTGGCTTGAGGACATGCTGCTTGAGAGATTGGGTTTGACGGAGTGGCGGTTGATTGAAGGCGGTCACTCTGACCCGGACCTTGCATAAGATTGTTATGAATTTACTGAATTGAACTAATCGCGGTATTTGCTTCTACAATGGCGCAGTATCAGAGCTTAGCCACCGGCACCAAGAGACTGCGAAGCGGCTGGAATCCGCCATCACTGCAAGGCCCGGACTTCGATGTGGCCTTTGCCCCATGTGGTCTGGCGTCCTACGCCGGTCCATGAAGCAGCTCTTAAGTAAGGCAGGAATTCCGCCAGATCGCCTTCATATTCTGCTGATCCTACAAAGCCGCCAAGGGAATGCGTCTGGCCGGTTCTGCCGCTGCGGCGCTCCGGGTTTTGCCATTGGACATCGCTGCGCACCAGCGTGACGAGCCTTGCTCGTTCACCCAGACCGGTGAAATCCAGGGGCAGGGGCCCGCGTCCATAGATCTGGCGCAGAGTGTGGATGCGATCGCGCGTGCCTGCTACGCCAACGATATTGACCGCTAGTTTCAGTCCCCTCTTCATCGGGGCACGTGTTCCAGCGATGGTTACTGTGTCTGTTGAGTTTGGCAATAGCGCCGTTTCAGTCCACTCTTCATCGGGGCACGTGTTCCAGCGCCCGCGCTGAGGACTGGTACGACATCAATACCGAGTTTCAGTCCCCTCTTCATCGGGGCACGTGTTCCAGCAACCTTGGTCTTAAGCCGGGTGTTTCTGATTGTGCTGTTTCAGTCCCCTCTTCATCGGGGCACGTGTTCCAGCCGGATCGGCAAGATCGGGATGCCTGGCAAGTTCTTCCGTTTCAGTCCTCTCTTCATCGGGGCACGTGTTCCAGCGATTTTAAGCGCACAGAAAAAGCAGAGGAACAGAGTTTCAGTCCCCTCTTCATCGGGGCACGTGTTCCAGCAGAAAACGGCAATGGGTACACTTCAAAAGCTGACACAAGTTTCAGTCCCCTCTTCATCGGGGCACGTGTTCCAGCATGGGCAGTGCCTTTTCTGTACTGATATGAAAAACGGAGTTTCAGTCCCCTCTTCATCGGGGCACGTGTTCCAGCGACATCGAGAAGAAATTGGGACTCCTTCACATACGGGGTTTCAGTCCCCTCTTCATCGGGGCACGTGTTCCAGCAACAATCATGGCCGCGCCCGCCGTCTGCCCAAAAGCAAGTTTCAGTCCCCTCTTCATCGGGGCACGTGTTCCAGCAGAATCAAGCGAACCTCTATTTACAGATCAACATTCCGTTTCAGTCCCCTCTTCATCGGGGCACGTGTTCCAGCTCTCTTTCTTGAGTTGAAGAGCGCCTAGATGCGTAGGTTTCAGTCCCCTCTTCATCGGTGAGCTTTCGGGAAGCCTGCGTAAGCCAGGGCGGAGCAGATTTAAAAGCGGTAGCCTTGCGCTACCCAGTAATGCCAGTCTCCAATGGCTTCGATGGTCGATTCGTCGCCGCCAATGGCGGTGAGTTGAGACAAGGGAACAGCCAGGCTGCTGGGCTGCCATCGAATCAGAACGAGCATGTCCGTTGAGCATGCATCCTCGGGTGCCATGCGCCGTACTTCGACGGTTTCCCCTTTCCTGAGCAGCGACGTCACCTTGGAGGCGACACACTTGGCCTGGAAAGGAAATCGCAGTTTACTTTCCAGATAGTAATACCAACCCATCGCCTGCTCTTCCGAACCATACGCATCTACGATGGCTTCGTTGTGGATTCGGTCCTCTCGGATGGGATCTCTTTTGAGTTTTGCCATGCTTGAAGAGAGTACAGACAACTACGACAGAAGGAGCTGATGGATTCGGGAAAAACGTAACAGCTCGGCTGCACCCACAACGGGGTTGTCTAGCCAGGGCTCTGCTTCGGGTTCGTCGCTCAGAGCGTCGATTTCCAGGTCAGGTTCGGGCGGAGCAAGATACTTCGTGCGCTCCAGATGCTTGAGATATTCGCGGATCTCCGCAGCAGAGAAGAGCCGCTGGATAGCAGCGACAAACGCCGGCAACTCTGCGGCAAACTCGGCATCCTGCTCCGATGCCATTACGAAAGTGAAGAGCTTCTCACCGATCAGATAGTCCAAGGCACTGTTCAACCCATACTGCTGGCGGATGTCTTCGGTTGCCTCACACTGTTCGACCCAGATCTTGTGGAACTCCGCAGAGGAGCTGTTCATGTTGGGAACCTCTTTCTCAGAATACGGCGTACCGAAGTGCGTCCGATGTGAAGCCGCCGAGCGATTTCAGCCTTGCTGACGCCAACACGATATAGCTTCCGGATCGAGACAGATTGGAGTGCGGCCGTTGGCGGCCGACCCAGATGCTTGCCATTCAATCGCGCTTCAGCCAGTCCGGCGCGAACCCGTTCGCGCAGAATCTCGCGCTCGAACTCGGCAAAGACGGCCAGCAGTCCGGCCATGGCTCGCCCCATGGGTGTGGTCAGATCCAAAGCTTCGGTCAGCGATACGAACCCGACGCCGAGATGGCTAAGCTCCTGCAACGTCGCCAGCAGGTCCGTCACTGATCGGCCCCAGCGATCCAAGCGCCACACCAATACCACGTCGATCTCCCGACGGCGCGCTGCGGCCAGCAGTTTCTCCCGCATCTCCCGCTGGGAAGCACCCGAGCCAACTTCTTTGATCTGCCAGGTAACGGTCCAGCCTCGCCGAACAGCATATTCTCGCAGGGTGCGGTTCTGCAGGGGGAGAGTCTGCTGGTCATGGGTAGACACGCGGGTATACAGGCCGGCGCGAACCATTTTGGCCGGTCTGGCCGGTTTTCGTGCCTGGCCAAAAACCCTATGCGATTTTGCCGTGCCAGAGCCTGATTTTCCAGCCATTTTCGGAGGATACTCCTGCCTGGCCGAAGACTATAGTTTCCGGCCAGGCGGGACTCATTCTACTCTACCCCGAATCCAAACCGATGCCGAACGGCTCCAGTTGGGCGCGGTAGTTCCAGGGCATCCACTGCGAGGGATTGCGGGCGAGCTCCGCAGGATGTTTCTGTAACTGGTTCAGGTAGTCGAAGGGGTTGGCACCACATAGTTCGCAGGTATGAATCAAGCTCATGAACAGATCGCCGACGCGGGCTCCATTTTGGGTCTTGTAAAACAGAGAGTTCTTGCGATGCAGAATGGCTTTCTTCAGGGCTCTTTCACACACATTGTTATCTAACGGTGCTCCCGCCTGCCGCAAAAATAGCGTGAGCCGGTTCCAATGCTTGAGCAGGTACCGAATGGCCACGCCCAGACCGGAGTTCGGTTCCACTTTCTTTTCCGTGAGCTGGGCAGCGAGCCAATCGTGCAGTTGCTCCATCACCGCGCCACTATAAAGCTGGTGGAAGCGCAACCGCTCTTCCGGTCTCAGCCCCTGCTCCCTCGCCCGTGCATCGTTGTGGTAGACCTCGCCCAGTTGTTCCAGTACCAGCCGGCACTCCTCCGGAAAGTTAGGCGCCACCTCTACAAAGCGGCGACGAGCGTGTGCCAAACAATGACCTACAATGATTTCCAGTTTCTCCGGCAGTTTGGGCAGGTTGCGAGACAGCGCATCGCACATCTGCATGGGCGGAGCCAGTTCCGCCGCCCGCCGCTTAAGCACGTCAGCCAGGTTCTCTCCCGCGTGCTGGCGTCCAGTAAAGAACAACGCGACATTTTGCCCTTGTGCGGTCGATACAATCCCGCTGGTGAACACTCCTGTGCGCTCGCCGAAATCGGTTTCATCTTCGTTTCCATCCTGATCCTGGGTTAGGTTCCGGCGCAACGTCAACACCGGCATGGAGGTATCGTCGTTATGGAACACTTCGCCTTGCGCTGCTTGGCGAATCAACTCCCCCATCGCGGGTCGGATGGCGTCGGCCACTTCGGTTACGATCTCGCATTGGGTCGCGGCCGGTAGCGGGATACCCAGGCTCTTTTCCAGACCTGCCAACCGATGCCAGGGAAATCCACTTCCGTAACGGAGCAGCGCGATCATGCTCGCCGCTGTCTCGTCATACTTGTTTTTGCCCACTCCCTCCGGAGCATTGGCCGTGAATGTCTCCCCGCACAGATTGCAGCGCAGCTTCTCCAGCACATAGACGGTGGCTTCGATCGGTGCTTGGCCTTTCAATCTCACTAACAGGCCGGGATCGCGTAGCGGGTACACTTTGCCGCGCTGGCACTCGGGACATCGCTCCCCTTGGCGCAACGATGCGTGCGACACCTCGACCCGGTGCGCTCCCGAATAAGCCTCGGCTCCATTGCGTCCGTGCCCAGCGGCTGGACTCTTGGCTGTCCCTTCAGCTGTCTGTTTCTGCTTCGTCCGGCTGCCTTGCATGCCCGCCTGCTGGAGCACTGTCTCAGTCTTCTCCGTACGCGCTTGGCACAACAGTCTTCGCAACATCCGCAGAGTCGCCTCACGATTCTCCAGCAACTCGGTCACGTAGCTCAGGGTGCGGATCGCGGCTTTCAGTTTTTGATATCCGGCGTCACCCAGAGCTTCCCGCACACCTTCCAGCAACGCTTCCAGCTCTGCGGCATTGACATCCAGTGGCGGGGCGGCCGGTTGCATCAGGCCTCCTGGAGTAACTCGCGAAAGCGACGGCTCAGTGGGTACCCCAATACTTCTTTGATAGATCGATTCGCACGGTTGGTCTGATCGTCTTTGCCCCGGCCCGTGGTCCGCCCCAACAGAATCCAGTTGGCGGCGCGGTAACAGGTGCCACGAAACCGCTCCGGGTCGACAAAGGTTTCTAGAAAATAGATGGGGTGTTGGTAGAGCCACTCCCAGTCCTTAGACAGCTGCTTGGCCATACGTCCGAGAAGGTGCGAAGCCAAGTGTGGTACCTCGATCCAGGGCAGAATCAGAAAGCGCGTGTTATAGGCGAGAAAGCGAACGTTGCGCCGCCGTGCTTCCGCACTCCAGCCGATGAAGCGGTCCCGGCTGCCCAAGTGACGCGGAGCCGAACTCCAGGCCAGACAGGCGATGGGCCGCCCCCGCGCCCAGACCACATACTTGAGATGCTCGCCCACCGGCTGCTCATAACCCAGATAATGATGTTGTTCCATTAGGCTATTGAACAACGGTTCGTCCGCCGTGCGCCGCACCTGCTGGAACTCGATCGGCTGAAGTTGGCTCAAAGGACCACGGATAGGCGTGTTGTCGATCAACCTTGCCTCGGGTCGCTCCCGTTTCGCGAGCGGATTGGGTGGAGTGAAGCGCACCGGCGGCAACTCAATCTCGCCCGCCCGATGCAGCATTAATAAAAGACCGCGGCAGACCATATCGCGCGGTGCGCCATTGGCTTGTTTCCACTGCCAGGCCGCGCAGAGTTTCGCTGACAGAGATCGCCGGCTGGCTCCCGGATGCTCGCTGACTAACCGCCGAATCAGCGCGACATCTTCAGTACTAATCTCCCGCCCGCGATACTTCCACTGCGTCGCCATGCCGCTAGTGTGGCAGAGTTGAAGTTGGAACGCAAGTGGAAAAACGTGGTGCTTCTTTTTTATTCTTCTTTACTACGCGCTCACACGCCGCCATACCGGCGCCGCTTTCGCATCCGGGTTGCCGGCCGCCAGCAGCATCTGCGCCTGATGGGCCTGCAGTACCCGCGTGGGCTCGTTTCCGCTCGGCCACCACACAAAACGCCCTTTCGACAACCGCTTCTGTGCCAGCCAGAACCCTTGCCCGTCATACACCAGGATACGAATCGATGTTCCCGCTCGACTGCGGAACAAAAATAGGCAACCAGAAAAGGGATCGGCTGCCAGTCTCTCTTGGCACAACCGCGCTAGGGAATCAATGCCCTTTCTTCCGTCCACGGCTTCGATGGCTACCAGGATGCGCATCTGCGGCGTAATCTGAATCACGTCCGCACCCACAACGCCCGACTTAATCCGGCCAGATCCGGCGCCGTAGTTCCTTTCCACTGGATACGCATTTTGCCGTGCGGACCTTCCAACTCAATCAGGCACTCCGACAGTCCGCCGGCCTGCGAGCCAATCAGTTCTACAAATGTCGGCGGTACTGTCCCGGCTTTTGTAGCCGCGGTGCTTGACTCCGCCAGCCGCTTGAGTTTGCCGTACTCCAATCCTAGAATCTGCGCCGTACGTCCTACTCCATTTTCCCGCGCAGCCTCCGCTGCCGCGATCCAGAGATGCGTTGGAATCGGCAAGCGAACCCCAGGATGTTTGTTCCGCCACCGCTTGAAGCGCCCGACAATCTTCCGCATGCCGTGGGGAATATCAGGCTGCTCCCTCTTCATCCGTCCTCCTCAGCCCACCGGGCCAGAGAACGACCTTACCAAGCTCGCCCTACCTGAGTCACGCCGCCTTGCCGAAAGGACACCTTCATCGGGGCACGTGTTCCAGCACGTTTGCATCATCTCCGCATACTTTCCAGCTTGCAAGTTTCAGTCCCCTCTTCATCGGGGCACGTGTTCCAGCGCGATACCGGGCGCTCAAGCTGGAGCGAGTATTGCGCGTTTCAGTCCCCTCTTCATCGGGGCACGTGTTCCAGCGGTCTACGAAGTCACAGAGCAGTACTGAGGTCTAATTTGTTTCAGTCCCCTCTTCATCGGGGCACGTGTTCCAGCTTGAAGAGCACGCCTGCAGCTATTTCCAGTTCAGAGTGTTTCAGTCCCCTCTTCATCGGGGCACGTGTTCCAGCTCGATTCGCAGTGAGC
Source organism: Candidatus Angelobacter sp. (assembly GCA_035294925.1). Lineage (GTDB taxonomy): Bacteria > Acidobacteriota > Terriglobia > Terriglobales > Acidobacteriaceae > Angelobacter. Next base: position 11,311 of record DATGJZ010000008.1, read on the forward strand.
TGGCCAAGGCTCTTCGGCAGCAGTTTCAGTCCCCTCTTCATCGGGGCACGTGTTCCAGCAACAATCATGGCCGCGCCCGCCGTCTGCCCAAAAGCAAGTTTCAGTCCCCTCTTCATCGGGGCACGTGTTCCAGCAGAATCAAGCGAACCT
>DATGJZ010000009.1:0-2087 GCA_035294925.1 Candidatus Angelobacter sp.
GCAGTTCCTCTCCTCTTTCGGATTTTCTGAACTAAGTCAGTCCATCTGAAGTTCTTTTCTTCTTAGTCCGCAGCATTCAGAAAGGTGTTCCTGTGAACGATTCCAAGCTCCAAAAGCAGCCCAATCCACAAATTGTCGTCAGCCCGAAAAGCTCTGCCGCCAAGATAACGATGATGGCAGGCACTGTCTCATTACAAGACAAAATAAGACAGCGGGCGTATGAGCTCTATGAAAGCCGTGATCGTGGACCCGGCCAGGATGTACAGGACTGGCTCCGCGCCGAACAGGAGATCTCTAAACAAAAGCGGTAAGGGTAAAGGGACCGCACTCAGTGTCCCTTCTGGTTGTGCAGGAGAGTTGGAGGGATGAACATGGATTGCTTGATCTGCAAGGATCTGGAACGAACCCTGGAATCCAGGCGCAGCGCTTATAGCGAGGCACGTGCCGCAGCATATTATCGAGTCAGCACGGAGCTTGCGGCCAGGAAAAATGTCGATATGGAGCGTGCCAAAAGCGACCTGGAAGAGCACCAGTTGGTATGCCTTTCCGAGCGTTTGGCCTATACGAGGTGAGTGTTTGCCAGGAGCCATTGTTCCGGTAGAGACTGAAAAAGTAGTTCACCTTGTGCAACGGTAAAGGCTGCTCCGCACCGAGAGCACGTGAACTCCCAATCTTCGGGGTGACCGGGTCCTGCGGCCCGGTACTCAATGACCAATGAGCTACAGGCAGGCATGGGGCAACTGGAAGCGGCCGCAATTATGTCATAACGCTGTCCACAATCATGTGACGTGGCGCGTTCTTCTAGCCAAGTGAGACAGAAGAGGTCATTGTACCTGGCGCGCATCGCTGTACTCCTACCGCTTAAGCTGCCACAAGCCGCTCCAACGCGGGTTTGTTGTGGATGATCAAGGTAGAACCCTTTATTTCGACTATGTCTTTCTTTCTAAGCTCTGACAGTGTGCGCGTTATCGTCTCCCTGCTGGTACCCATGAGCTGAGCAATGTCCTCATGGGTCAGTGCGAGGCTTGCGCGGACCACTCCATTCGCGATCTGCCCCTCCGTCGCCGTTGCGAGCAAGAATTTCGCTACTCTTCCGGAGACTGAGTGCGACAACCCGATTGAGCGGACCACATCGTATGCCTCCCGAGAGTCACGGATGATATGCTGAGTGGCTTGCAGGCAGGCATCGCTGTGCTCTTTTAGGAACCGCAGGAAGTCTTCCCGATTCACAAAGTTGAGTAGGCTTGGCTGCATCATCTCCGCCGTCAACTGATACGGCTTGCCTGTAACAACCGCGTCTAAGCCCAGGACTTCGCCCGGCTTCGCAATCCGCAAAATTAGAGTTTTCCCAGCGGGCGAAGTGATGGAGAGCTTGGCCTGCCCCTGGCAAAGCATGAAGATTCCACGTGGAGCTTGCCCTTCAACAAAAATGATGGCGCCGTCGGGGAAAACCGCGCCACGCTTTATTTTGTTGAAAGCTTGCAGAGTTTGGCGAGAGAGTGCGCAGAAGAAAGTGTCGGAACGCAGGTTACAAGTAAGACATTCAGCGGGCAAACCGTAAGGCGAGTTCATGGGATGTTCCTCGTCCCCAGCTGAGAAATAAAAAAGAAAGAGTTATATCACCCCGCGACGATGGTAGACTTGGACGCCATGGCTCGATTGTTCACAATTGCTCACTTTTGCCAATAAGTTATGGGTCAGGAAACAGATAGTAAACTTTGGACTGCCACCTGCACTGGCGAGAATCCAGTATCCGGCGCAATTTGACCGGTCTTTGTCAAGCGGTCGGCCTTGAGGGCGCCATCGCCGTTATTGCAACCGCGTGTTCCCGAGACGGAGGGGAAACTATAGAAAGGGAGAAATCAATGATGTATCGAACCACGCTTCGGCAAAAAAGGCAGGGTGTCTCCCGGACTTCCGGGCTGGCTTCTTCTGCCACATTCAATGGGAATGAGCGCAGGCATTCTGTGCAGGTTACTACGATATAGGGGACGCCTTTGGAGTCTTTTCCATTTCGCGGAATCCAAACCGGCGCGGACTCTTTGCGGTGGGCTGCCTGCCGCACCGGAGCGGCCTTAATCAGATCG
>DATGJZ010000010.1:0-41721 GCA_035294925.1 Candidatus Angelobacter sp.
ACGCTGTTTCCTTTCAATCTGGACCCCTCACCCCTTGTCATCCTGGAGGGCGCGTATTTTGCGCCCGAAGGACCTATGCATCTCCCCAGGGGGCTGATTCACTCTCCGCTCTCTGCAATTCCTTTCGCACTTCTTCTTCCATGTCCGGAAATAATCCTCGCGACAAATCAGCACCGATCCGAGCAACTTTCTGGCAGCCTGATTCACAGATAATTTCGGGAGTGGAAATCGGGTTTGCTGACTTACGATTAACTGTGAACAGGAAAAATGACTCTTATGTTCTCGGCCGCTCCTAACCCGTTGTCATCCTGAAGGCGCGTTGTTTGCGCCGAAGGACCTATGCATTTTGCCGGCATCACTACTCAGTCCCCCTGTAACTTTGCCAGCCAGCCGAACCGATGAAAGAGTTGCCCATTGAAGTAAATGGCACGGTGACCCATTTTTTCACCTTTCGGACCCTTAACTGCTCCGGCCAGCAGTAGATTGAAGAAAAATCGTGCACCCCTGGACGGTGAAAACCATCACCACTAAAGCAACCCAGGCGAACCAGTCTCCCAGCAGGAGATACAGCGTAGTCTCATGTCCGCCGGAGCGGGAGAGTCGCAGGGACGCTGTATTCCTTCAGCCGAAGATGTTTCGCGCACCTGCATGCGCTCCATTGACTGTTCAATACGTCATTTGGAATCAGTAAGGCACTTGCCGCATCGAGACACAGGGTGTTTCTTCCGATTACGCGCGATCACTCGATCTCGGCGATCGCCCGATTGCATACACGACCAGAGTGCTGGAAAGCAGTCAGTGCCTTCTATGAACTGCGCTCTCAGGGCAGCGACCCGGCTGAGTGCTGAGGTCGGCCGGAGTGTGCTGCCGCTGAGAAAGACTAAAGCAACCATGAAAACGCTCCAGCATAGGTCAATCCAAAAAATCGTTACTGATGATCAGCGATAGAAGCGCCCCATTTCGTCCGCCCAGGTCGTTTCGTTGTGGTTAACGGCAAAATATTGCTCACTCCGGATTCGTATCCTGCTTCTGCATCGACGCGAAAATAGTAAGTTGATCCTGGCTCCAGATCGTTGAGCCGAACCAGGTGCGTGTACTGCTGTTCCTGATAGGAGGCCATTTCACTCCTTTTGACCGGCTCTGTGGTTTGATCAACCGTTCTCAGGTCACTTTTGTTTGTACCGGCGTATATTGTCGACCGGCTTCGGCCCGCTGCGTTCGTTGTCCATTCGATTACTGCCCACTTATCACCTGTTGCCACAACAACGGGACCCTGGATGATTTTCGGTCGCATCGTCTCATTTGAGCTGCCGTGCGCCAGAAACGAAGCCATCAGGATTAGAAGAGAGATTCTTGAAAGGATCTTCATAAATTTCCTCCTGTAAGGTGGAGTAGTAGTCCGGCTCTAAGTTGTCGAAGTGCTTATGCTTAAAGATTTAGATGCATCAGCCTCGATCTCTGTCGGTGTCTATAGGGTTATTTCGAGCATCCTGCCAACTGTGTTAAGAAGTGTAAAAAGTCGGAATTAGTTCGCGAATCCCTGCCAGATGGAACGGCCTAAGTCGAATCCAGTAGACTTACTGGCGATTTTTTCGACGTGTGGCCTGCTGGCGCTCCCAGTCGTTCGGTCAGCCATTGGGCCATGGTTGTATTGAGCGCGAAGTGCAGCTGCAGGTCGCCGGCGTCCAGCGTTCTCCAGTCGCCCGCCGTGTAAGCGAAAGCCTTGCCCTCGCTATCCAGAGACCTGAACTCGATCTGGCCGCGGTTGATGCGGTACTCGTTGATGGGAGATCCGTTCGTGGAAGGAATTTTCAATAGATCGGTCGAAATGTGTGCGTGCATTTTGGGTTCCTTGGGAAGTCAAAAGACAAGATAAGACAAAAGATAAAGGCTGGGCTGGTACCGGCCCAGACCTCTTTTTTTCGGCAGTGCTCGATAGTGCTCGATCCACGCCTTTCGCAGTTACTTATTTGGATGCTACCTCCTGAGGAAGCCGGGTTGTCCCAGCCGTCAAACAAATCCAGCAGCCTGGGCCAGGGTAGACATTCATCGCGTAGCGATGAATTTTGCGCAGCTTAATCGACGGACGCTTGATTCGCATACGCCGCGCAATCGAACGCAACCACACTATGAACTGAAATGCAACTTTAGTACACATAAACTGTTCCACGTGGAACAATTTATGTGTACTAAACTTGATCTTTGGTGTTTATCCCGAAACTCTGAGCTTGCCGAAGGCGAGGGAACCCTGCTTCATAAGGAATGAGCAATGACGGCTAAACCCAACCTTGATCGCAGCGATCAAGGTTGCGGTCTCCAAGTTGAGCCCTTTGTTTTCAGTGTCCTCAGCGTTCAAAGGTTGTGGTCTCCTCCGTGCAGTCTCAGTGTCGGAGCCTGTCATCGAGGCGAGTTCCGAAGCCGAAGGATGCCTCCGTGCTAGGTTTTGCTCTTGCTCTTCCCTGCCGAAGGTCCGCCGTGGCGGGGCAATTTTGGCAATCTCCGGCCTGTAACCTGTCCCCTGTAACCTGTAACCTAAATAGGACTAACCTTGTAAACCGGATGCGGGTAAATACCTGTGACACTCAATGGGACAACCGCGCCGCCACGATGATTCTTCTTGAGCAACGGATTGACTATCTTCAATAGGAATGACTTCACCCCCGACGTAGCCTCGGAGAGGTTTGCTTTCATCACCAGCGTCCCATGTAGATTGATTCGATGTGTGACCAGATCGTAAGTTCCGTGCATCCGCGCTAGCGCCCCCGGAACTCTGAAAGACAAGTCGGACAAAACTGCTGTTCCCTGGCGCAGCGTGACGTGGCCTCGCAAATCGGAGACTACGCGCTCCGAGACTTCATCCTTTTCGCCCTCCGCTCTCTCGCTGAGATTTTCCAGGTTTGCCTGAGCAGTTGGGTTGCTGAGATGCCCCGCTGAGATTCCGAAGTCACCCTGCAATTGGATCCTCTGGGTAAAAGGTGCTTTGTCCGGCGGCAAGGTGGCCTGTCCTTTAAAGCTGAATCTGCCGGTCATCGGCGGGACGCGGTCTTTCAGCAGGAGAAACAGGAAATCCTGGATTTGCCCGTCGCCGACCAACAGCTCCAGCGAAGCCGTCTTTCCTTTTTGATGATCCCCGCCCGCGATATTACCTTCCACTTTTACCTGGCTCTTGCCCAACTCGGCAAGCACCTCCTCCAGTGTCACATCTCCACTCTTGCTGCTCACCTTGGCCTGGAACTGTGTATTCAATCCGATTTTGTGTCCCGTCTCGGTAACCTCGAAATCGGCCATCTCGGTCTTGCCCCTCACGTCGAGATCTTGGATCACGCCCTGGAAGCTTCCATCCGCCGACAGAATCCCCGCGATGCCGTGAAAAACACCCAGGTCCGCATGTTTGAGAGAATAAGCCCCTGCTATCGGCGTCTGTCCTGGATTCTCACTTCTCCACGGGCCTAAATGTCCTGTCGCATGCACTTCGCCTGGCGGCTCGGGGTTTCGGAGGGTCGTTTCAAACTCCATGACCCTGTTCATCCCGGGATTGAGTAACTTGAGTTCCGAGATCTCAAACTTCAAGGGCGGTTCTTCCGCTCCGCGCAAAAACTCCAATACCGATCCACTCACGATAAATTCGTCAACCACCACTTGAGTGCTGGTCTTCTTTTGTGTCCAGCCTGCAAAGTAATTGGCGCGGGGCGCAACCGCGTGCACCCCTTCCGCGTGAAGTACTGGCACGTGCTTTGTAAAGAGGCCGCGCCAGCTGCCCTGAATAGTCAATTTGCGCACGCTAATGGGCATCGGATTCGATAAATTGCCGTAACTCGTGAAGGTCACATCTTCCGCAACACACCCCGGGTGGGGAAAATATGTTTGGTGAAATCTCTTGATCTCCGCTCGGCCTTGCATCTCTTCCTCTAAATCCGCGATCACCTTGCTCCGCGTGAAAGGCCAATTGACCAGCAGCAGAAGCAACAGGAGTCCTGCCAGCATCGTCGTGCCGGCCAGGATCAGCGCGAGTCTCCGCCGATTCCGGTGTTGCCGGGGTCTTGCCGGCTGGGTATGCGGGTGGGCGGTCTCTGTGATGAGTTCTGGCTTTTCTTGGATCAATCTGTGCATGGTGAATCCCATGCTGTTAGATGCAGGATCGTCCCCTGCGTTTAAATAAGCCGGCCCACGCGCTCGCGCAGCAGTGCCAGGGAAACCGGTTTCTTCAGGAAATCAGTCGCGCCGTGTTCGAGGGCCGTTGCTGGCGATCCACCGGACTCTCGCGCGCTCATGATGACCACATTGATGGTCGCGTCAAATTCTTTCACGCGCTTAAGCACATCCAGGCCGGTCATGCCCGGCATGATAAGGTCGGTTACCACAACCCTCGGGTGGTGAAGAAAGACGAGGGCAAGACCATCTTCCGGCTTCGAAGCAGTAAAGACCTGCACTCCAGGACGGGTCAGCGCCGTTGAAACAAACTCCAGGCTGCGAGGATTGTCATCAATAATCACCACCGTCACTGGATGTAGCACAGGGCCCACTTCTCTGCCTCCCGGCAACCCACTCGGGTCGCCTGCCTCCTTCATGTGCATGTTCCCTTCCAAACCCGCGCCGACCCCCGCAGGTGGTGGTTTCTTCCGATCACCCGATGTCGTATCAGTGGAAATCAGGCTGATCACCGTCATCACTGGTAAGGTTTTTTGAACTCTCTGTTTCCATGCCCACGACGCTTCGAAGGATGTGCCAAGGCCATCCGCGGGCTGAGTGCTGGAACTGCGTCATATGGCGCAACTGCGCCCCGCTCCATTGCGCCCTATAACGCAGAACGCTTCTTGAAACACGCAATGGGCCCTAATTCAGGTGTTTCTGTGTGGCACAGCGATTGCAAAAGAGAGTTGCAGAAGTAATCAATCAAGCACTTAGGGAGCCTCGAAACCATGCAAGCTGCCAAACTGAATGCCAATACGATCTTCAGCGCTGCCAATCAAGACACCCGCCCCTTCGGCAAACTCAATGGAGAAGCGCTCGATCATTTCAATGAAATGGGAATGGATGTTGACTACACGCGTGGTGGGAAGCTCTTCGCCGAAGGCGATCGTCCCCGTTGCGTCTTCATTTTGTCCCGCGGCCGTGTCAAGCTGTCAGTGACTTCGCGGGAAGGCAAGACCATGATTGTGACCATTGCCGAGGCTGGCCAGGTGCTCGGCCTCAGTGCGACTCTCAGCGGAACAGAACACGAAATGACAGCCGAGGCCCTCGAACCATGCCGCGTCAGGGCGATCCCCGCCAAAGATTTCCTCTCTTTCCTGCAAAAGTATCCCGATGCCGCCATGGAAGCAACCCGTTGCGTTTTGCGGGAATATCAAGGCATGTTTAGTGACGTCTGCAGGCTCGGCCTGCCCAGCACGGTCGCCGGACGCCTCGCAAGCCTCCTGCTCGACTGGCGCAAGACCCGTTTTCAGGCTGGACAGCCCGATCACCGTTTCACCATGGCCCTCACTCACGAAGAGATCGCAGGCATGGCGGCAACTTCACGCGAAACCGTCAGCCGCGTGTTGAATCAGTTTGAGCGTGAAAAGCTCATCTGCATCAAAGGCGCATCCCTCACCGTGCTGAAGCCCGAAGCCCTCGAGCAGTTGGCAATGTAGGTTTTTGCGTGTGTAGTTTATCCCAGCTTTTGTAGTTTATCCCGAGCGTAGCGAGGGAACCCTATTTCATACGGAATGCCCTGGGGCGCATGCCCTGAAACAAAATGCGCGTGTGTCGGCTTTGTTTTGATTTTAGTTTTGTAGTTGATCCCGAACCCTGAGCCTGCCGGAGCGGAGAGAACCTGCCAAACTTGATTTCATAATGCTGGTTTCACATCGCATGATTTGGCCTTTGATCTTCAATTACCCAATTACCAGATTACCCAATTACCCAATTCACTAACCCAATTCACTAATTCCACTAAAATATCTTTTACGATCTCTTTGCACCAGGAGCCTGATTTGTCACGCGCGCCCCTTACGCCGATCTTCCATCCAAAGAGTGTTGCTGTAATTGGAGCCACGGAGAAGCCTGCCAGCGTGGGCCGCACCGTATTGCGCAACCTGCTGGACCAGCCTTTTGGGGCCACTATCTTTCCTGTAAATCCCACCCGCAGTAATGTGCTGGGAATCCGGTGTTACGCCAGCATCGCGGCCATCGGCGAGCCGGTTGACCTGGCCGTGATCATTACGCCTGCGGCAACCGTTGCCGGGGTCCTGCAGGAGTGCGTGGACGCCGGAGTGCCGGCTGCAATTGTCATTTCCGCCGGCTTTGCCGAGCTTGGTCCTGAAGGCGCGCAGCGTGAAGAGCAGATAAAAAAGGTGCTGGCTTCCGGCAAACTGCGGATGATTGGCCCCAACTGTCTCGGCGTCATGAATCCGCAGACCGGTTTGAACGCCACCTTCGCTCAATCCAATGCCTTGCCGGGAAAGCTGGCCTTTCTGAGCCAGAGTGGCGCCCTGTGTACAGCCATTCTGGACTGGAGCCGCCGCGAAAACGTGGGGTTTAGCGGATTTGTCTCCGTCGGCTCCATGCTGGATGTCGGGTGGGGAGACCTGATCTACCACTATGGGGATGACCCGCACACCACCAGCATTCTTATATATATGGAGTCTGTGGGAGACGCCCGCAGCTTTGTCTCAGCCGCTCGCGAGGTCGCGCTCCGCAAGCCGATCATCGTCATCAAGCCTGGACGCACAGAAGCGGCGCGCAAGGCCGCGGCCTCCCACACCGGGGCGATGACCGGCTCCGATGAGGTTTTTGAAGCGGCGTTTCGCCGCTGCGGCATCCTGCGCGTGTCCAACATCTCTGAGTTGTTTGACATGGCGGAAGTGTTGGCCAAGCAGCCCCGGCCCCTGGGTCCCAGGCTGGCCGTGGTTACCAATGCCGGTGGCGCCGGTGTTCTCGCCACGGACGCGCTGCTCGCCAACGGCGGCGAACTCGCCCAACTCTCCGCCGAGACCACGGCGGCTCTCAACAGTTTCCTCCCTGAAGCCTGGAGCCACGCGAATCCCGTGGATACCTTGGGCGATTCAACTCCTGAGATCTATACCAGGGCGGTGGAGACCGTTTGTCGCGACTCCAATTGTGATGCCGTGCTCTCCATTCTGGCGCCCCAGGGAATGACAGAACCGGAACGGTCCGCGGAGCTGCTCTGCGCGGCCGTACAAAAGATGAACAAGCCCTTGCTCGCAAGCTGGATGGGTGGCAGCCGCATGCAGGTGGCTTCCAACATTCTCAACCAGGCGCAGATTCCAACCTTTGAATATCCTGATGCCGCAGCCCGCAGCTTCGCTTATATGTGGCGTTACACCTTTAATTTGCAGGCGCTCTATGAAACGCCCGTCTTCACCACCGCTCTTGTTGAGAATGGTCCTAAACGCGTCCAGAAAATCATCGCTGGCGCTCAAGCCGGGAATCGAACCATCCTCACCGAGTTTGAGTCTAAGCAGGTTCTGGCTGCCTATGATTTGCCGGTCACTGATACCAGGGTGGCCCACTCGGCCGATGAAGCCGTGGCCCATGCGCAGTCTCTCGGATATCCCGTAGTCCTTAAGCTTCACTCTGAAACCGTCACCCATAAGTCGGATCGCGGCGGAGTGAAACTCAATCTCAAGGACGAGCATACGGTGCGCTCCTCTTACGCCGAGATCGAAGCCGCTTTCACCCCGGAGGGAGCGTTCCAGGGTGTGACCGTCCAGCCCATGGTCAGGCAATCTGGATATGAATTGATTCTCGGCAGCTCCACCGATCCGCAATTTGGTCCGGTGCTGGTCTTCGGTCTGGGTGGACAGCTGGTTGAAATCATGCGCGACCGCAGCCATGCCCTCCCGCCGCTCACCACCACCCTTGCCCGCCGCCTCATGGAAAACACCCGCATCCTGCAGGCCTTAAAGGGCGCACGTGGCAACCGGCCGGTGGACTTAGTGAAACTGGAAGAACTCCTGGTCCGCTTCAGCGAGTTGGTAGTGGAAAACCCGCGTATTGCCGATATTGAAATCAATCCTCTGCTGGCCGGCCCCGACGGCTTGCTGGCGCTGGACGCCCGCGTAATCCTGCACCCGTCCAGCATTCACGATGCGGACCTCCCGCGCCCCGCAATTCGGCCCTATCCTTCTCAATACATCTCCGAATGGCAGACCGCCGGCTCTGCGAAATTCATCATACGGCCCATCCGGCCCGATGATGAGCCGCTGGTGGTCGAATTTCACCGTCAGCTCTCCGAGCGCAGCGTCTATCTTCGCTACTTTCATCCCATAAAGCTCGATGTGCGCGTCTCGCACCAGCGTCTCATCACCAAGTGTTTTATTGACTATGACCGCGAACTGGCCCTGGTCGCTGAATATGTTGATGGATCTGGCACGCGCCAGATTGCGGGAATCGCCCGGCTGGTCAGGGAGCACGCCGGTGATGGCGCGGAGGTGGCCTTTGTCGTGGCGGACAAATACCAGCACCAGGGCCTCGGCACTCGCTTGCTGGACTACACCATTGAAGTCGCCCGCAACGAGCGAATCGCAACCCTGGAAGGCGCCATTCTCTCCGACAACTACAACATGCGGGACATGTTCACCAGGGCCGGCTTCCACTTCGGCACTCCCGATAGCGGGACTGTCGAGGCGCGGCTCAGTTTGTAGGCCGGGCCGCGCCCTTTGAATCAAAGCAACTAAATCTCCCGCACCGTCAATACCGGCCACTTGGCTTCAGCAATCACGCTTGCTACGATGTCCCACGGCCAATGTGAAACGATCTTCGCCGGCTCCGGATGGCGCGCCCCCATCACGATAAGGTCCGCGCCGATCTGGCTGGCTACCTTGAGTATCTCAGGTATCGGTGCTCCCTCTTTTAAAATTATTTCCGGAACAACGGACTTCAACCCGACTTCTTCAAGCCGGGAACGCATCCTGAGGATCGCCGAATCTACCTCAACCTGGTCACCGCTCCGCACGTGCAACACGCTCAACTTGGCGGCAGACTCCTTCGCCAGCCAGCCTGCATACAGCGGAGCATTCGAATGCATGCTGAAGTCCGTGGCCAGAAGAATGTGCCCAAATTTGAAATCTGCTGAGGATCGCCCTCGCACTTCAGGACCCACATTAAGTGTTGGACAAGAAATATTCCGGAAAACTTCCTCCGCCAGAGATCCTTGAATCATCTTGGAGAATCCCGTGCGGCCGTGAGTGGCTGCCACCAGTAAATCAATCTTGTTTCGCGAGACTACATCATCGATCACCTCCCACAACCGGCCCTGGTGATGGACCGGGGGAACAGCCGGCAGGCCGTTCAGCAGCGCCTTGAGCAATTGGGGCGCGTTGTCGGACGTCTCATCGAATTGCTTGAAGGTGATAGCCAGGGGCTCTGGCTGGAGCAGCCGGTAAGAATCCGTCCCCACCACGTGAATCGTGTATACGTCGGACGAGTGCTGATGCGCGATCCCTCGCGCCACTTGCAGCGCAGTCTGGGAACCCGATGAAAAATCAGTCGCCAGGAGAATGTTCTTCAAGGAAAAGGAAACCGCCTGTTCGATGGCTTGCATTTTTGCCCTCCGATATTCCTTGTTCAGGGTAGCCGCAACGGCTGAAAGAGGATGTGATGAAAATCACTCGGCTGTGTGATATGGATCACATGGTTTCTTGATTAGCGTGCCGCGATTTACCGTGTGCAGCGATTGACCGGCCCTGAGTTCCATGTCGTTAAACCTGGAGTTTCCTGAATCAATTGCCGGGTGCGCAACGTCGCTGGCGAGACGAGGGGATCTCGCGCAAAAGGGTTTGAGCTGTCTTGAGGTCGCTGCTCAACACTCGAGCAATAGCAAAATACATCTCCTGATGCTCCTGCAGGATGCCAACAAACGCGGGGCCCGAAATCAATGTAATTTCACACTGTTCCAGCGTCGTTACATCGATCTCCGGCATGACTCCACCCACGATGCAACGCAGCCCGTAAACCTTCCCTCGCCCGGCTACCGCCACGAAGATGGCCCTGACTCCTGCAGGGACCGAGATTTCGACCGACCCTTGGTCGACGATGATCAAGTTCTCCGGGCAAATGCCTTGTGTGACAAGCTTGACGCCTGGAGGGACCGTTACTTTCGTCTCGTACTTCCTCAACTCCTGGCGGATCTCCGCAGGGAGTGACTCGTAGAGTTCGTTCGAATATTCTTGGAGTGTCTCATTCACAGGATTCACTCTATAAGGGAGGGCCCCACACTGGCTGTGACTCCCGTCACCCTCGTATGTGACCAGTTGTCACCAGTTTTTCTAATGCATCTTTCTTCAGCAGAAACCAGGTTGCACCCTTAGTTCGCAACCAACCGCTCCTCCTGAAGTCGGCCAGAACTCTGGACACTGTTTCCCTTGAGGTGCCGGTCAATTGTGCGATCTCTTCCTGAGTCAGCGTCACCCGTATCGCGATTCCAGTTGGCTCTTTCCTGGCCGATTGCAAAGGGTGTTCTGCCCAGCTCAACAAAAGCTTGGCTATTTTTTCCGGGACCGAACTGGATAGCCCAAGCGAGCGAATCTCATCATAGGCGCACTGGCAATTATGAGTAAGCTGCTGTGCCACCTTCATGCCGACATCCGAATGCTCTTCTATAATGCGGAGAAAATCCTTGCGGGAGATGAAGTTTGCCTGGGTTGGTTCAATGGTCTCGATGGTCGCCTCATAGGGTGTGTCGGCGATCACTGCCGTCAAACCCAGCACTTCTCCGGGCTCGGCAATGCGCAGGATGATGGTCTTCCCTTCGCTCGACGTTGTAAACAACTTTGCCCGTCCTGTGCATAGGATAAAAATTCCCCGTGGCGGCTGCCCCTCCAGGCACAGCAGCGTGCCTTTCGGATACACGGAAGTTGCCTTGACCGCCTGAAGCCCTCTCAACGCATCATTGGAAATGTCACAGAATAGCCGATCTTCTCGAAATGCACATTTCAAGCAGTTGTCGATGATGGAAAAGTCATATGGGGGAGTCATAGCATATCCCTTCCGCCATTAGTCTGCGCCCAAGATCACATCAGGGATGTGACGCACGTCACACTTGGGGATCGCAATGATTAGAAGGCCAATAAAAAGCTGGAGATCCCGCGTAAGTGATTGAAAACGCGTGGCGTCCCCGGATGATAAATCGCGGCTTAGATGGCCAATCCAGCTCTTCACACGGGGAATCGCGTCGGGCAGCTCGTTTCCAGATTCCTAAGACGGCGATGGAAGTAACAGACGACCAGAACCTTCAGTTCTATAATCGCCTTCATGTCGATTGCGGACAACATAGCTCGAATCAGGGAGCGAATTTCCAAAACCGCGCAACGTGCCAGGCGCAATCCGGATTCCATTCTTCTTATGGCAGTAAGCAAGACGGTGGAACCGGAACGAATCCGTCAGGCATACAACGCCGGCATTCGCGCCTTCGGCGAAAATCGCGTGCAGGAGCTTTCGGAAAAACTTGCCGCTCTCCAGGACTTGCCCGACGCCGAGTGGTATCTAATCGGCCACTTGCAAACGAACAAAGTCAAAAGAGCTGCGGAGATCTGTCATCGCCTGGACTCGGTGGATTCGTTGCGCCTTGCACAAAAGCTGAATCAAGCCGCTCAGCAAAACGGAAAACGACTGCCCGTGCTGATTGAGGTCAACGTAGGCGGAGAGGAAAACAAGAACGGCCTTGCTCCAGACTCACCTGAACTGCGAGAAGTGCTTCAGGGCATGCAAACGCTCGAACATCTCCAAGTGTGCGGGTTAATGACCATTCCTCCCTATACGGAAGATCCTCAGGGAGCGCGGCCGTACTTCCGCAAGCTGCGCGATCTGCGCGACGCGATCATAGCACTCAAGCCTCCCGGGATCGAGATGAATGTGCTTTCCATGGGCATGTCACATGATTTCGAAGTAGCGGTGGAAGAAGGCTCGACCTGCGTCCGCGTGGGTACGGCAATTTTCGGGGATAGACCTAAACCGCAATGACTCCTGTTTCTTCGTCAATCAGCCAGATCTATAAACTTCAAGCTTCTCTATCATAACGAAATCATAGATCTTTACTGGCATTTGCAGGTCAATGAGCTGACATTGATCTGCCATTCCCTGCTCTGAGGGAATGAACCAATTCTGCCACAGCCTGTGCCGCACGTCCGGGGTTTTGCTCTATGGTTTGTACGATGGCGCTGCCCACAACGGCGGCATCAGCAAATTCGCCAGCTTGAGCAAACTGCTGGGCATTGGAAATCCCAAATCCAACCGCGATCGGCAAGCTGGTGTGCTTGCGGATGCGCCGCACAAGGTCGCGGGCATCGCCCTGGAGCTCGTTTTGCGTGCCGGTGACCCCGGTGCGCGAGACAGCATACACAAAACCACCACACGCTTGAGCAATCTTTTTCAAGCGCTGGTCAGTGCTGGTGGGTGCAGCCAGAAAGATCGGCGCCAGATGGTGGGCTTCCATGCAGCGACGATATTCGCCTGCCTCTTCCACAGTCATATCGATCAGCAGCACGCCATCCGCGCCTGAAACTGCTGCCGCTTCACAGAAGCGTTCCAAGCCCATGCGCAAAATGGGATTGAGATAAGAAAAGATCACCAACCCCGCATCCGAGGACTGGCGAATCTCGCGTGCCACCTGGAGGACGTCTTCAAGTGACGTACCGTTCTTAAGAGCACGCTCGCTGGCGCGTTGAATCACCGGCCCATCCGCGACGGGATCGCTGAACGGCACTCCCAACTCGATTACATCCGCTCCGGCCGCGATCGCTGCGAGAATGATCTCGCGCGTTGTGGACAGATCAGGATCACCACAGGTCACGTAGGCGACCAAGCCGCGTTTATGATGGAAACGCAGACGTGACGTCGGGGAACTTCGGGATCTCGGAAGGAAAGCCGTGCCTCTAGATGATTTGATGGCGACCAATGTAACTCCTTTGGAATGTTGGCGTCCCCGACGGGATTTGAACCCGTGTTACCGCCGTGAAAGGGCGATGTCCTAGGCCGGGCTAGACGACGGGGACGCGATCAGAAGAGCAAACGGCGGGTACTTTTTGATAGTAACAGCGGGCGAAATGACCTGTCAAAAAAACTCATGCATGAGTGCCCGGCTAACTTTTGGGCCGTATATTTCAATCTCAATTCATCGGTAGTGTCTTAATAGCGCTATTAAGACACTACCAATTCATCCCCAAGCAGCCTAATGCGAAAGCATGGTCAAGCCAGGGCTCCAAGCAAAAGTGGTCGCATGTTGCCTCGGTGAATTGCAAAAATCACTGATGTTGTGTGACCTTCGGCACGGGTGCGGGAGCCACAGGACTAGGAGTTGTAACAGTACTCACGCTACTCGATGAGGCGCTGGTTCGCGTCGCCACGTGGCCCACTGGCGTCTCGACCGGAATGTCGCCCGGTCCTCCGGTTGCCCTGCCTCCTGGATTGGAGCAGTCTTCGCTAAATCGCGCAGTGGCGCGGAGACGTCGTGCTTGACTTCATTCACAACAACTATGGTTTGTCCGGCTGCCGGGTTCGACGCTAAAGACGGCAAAACAAGCAGCAGAGGCAGTACTCTAGCTAACAGCGTGGCTTAATCACCTGGTCTCTCTCTCTCCGGGCTAGGGGGTCTTGATACTATATTCAGGAACTCTGGATAGCGCAAACATTTTATTGGCGGGCCGGATTGATTAGAATCTGATTTGTCCCCCTGGACTCTCTGGGGAGGCTTATTTCCGTGGCGGAGCTTGCCGGGAGGCTAAACGTACAAAACCCTGGCCGTTGCCAGCCAGGGCCAATTCACCAACTACTGAAACAAGAGACTCGGTGTTTAATACCGTTGTATCGTTATACGATATTATGCTCCGGCGCTGGCGGTATACAAATGAAAAATGCCCGGCGACTGTTACTTTTGTGCTACTCCCGGACGTCATCGCCACAGTTTGCGAATGCAGCGCCCTGCTTCGCCACATTGCAGAGAAAGGCCTCCTGGCTTCACAAATTCAGAAGGAAACCGAGTATCTCTCTCTCCGGCGGACCGGCTGCCTGCTTTCGAGGCACTCGGAGCGTCGTAAAGGTTACAATGGTTCTCCATTTATGGCAGACCGTCTGTACTTAAGTATCTGGTTTCCCAGCTTCCGGGAAACAGAGATGATCCCGCGCCTGCTCTCGGTGCTCAAGCAATTCCCTTTCTCCCCGCAAAAGAGCGGGATCGGACATCTGGCCGTCTACAGCGTCTCCTGGAATGAGCCCTTGCTTTTCGAACAGACTTTCGACTATCGGATTGATCCGGAACGGGCGCTGACCCTGGCGGGTGAATTCCTGCATGAAGACAATGCCTACGAACTGGAAGCCTTATGGGACTTGTGGACACCGATTGAGGAAAGTGACCTTGATACCACCTGGGAAGTCCGCCCCCAGTTGACCACCTTCACCGCCTTTGGCCCAAAGTTTGAAGACTGCACCTACCAGCAACATGGCCACATTCAGGTGGATTTTGGCCTGGATACTCCTTTCCTCTATGAAGACGTGGAACTCACTGAGGCTGTAGAAAAGCGGGTGAAGGCCAACGTACAAAAGCTCATCAACTTCACGGGTGCGGTGGAGAAAAACTGCGGCATCAGCGGGCGCGTGCTGTGGTCAGAATCAGAGGACAACCTCGCCCAGAAATTGATTGAGCGTCTGCAGAAAGTGCAGTAAGAGGCCCTCAGCTCCCAGCTACGGCGATATCCTTGTGCTCACTTAAGATCGATGTTGGCCGCTCGATCTACTTGGTCCGTCCGGCCTCCACCTTCAACTCCTCCGCCGCGGCTGCCTGGGCCGCAGCCAGGCGCGCGGTGAGAACTCGATACGGCGAGCAGGAAACGTAGGTCAGTCCCACCTTATGGCAGAATTCCACCGATGAGGGATCGCCGCCGTGCTCCCCGCAAATGCCGATCTTGAGTCGTGGATTCGTCTTCCGCCCTCTCTCAATGCCGATCTTCATCAGCTCACCCACGCCTTGTTGGTCCAGGCTCTCGAAAGGATCGTTCTTGAGAATTCCCTGGGCCAGATATGTGGGCAAGAAGGTGTTGATATCGTCGCGCGAAAAGCCGTAATTCGTCTGAGTGAGGTCGTTTGTGCCAAAGCTGAAGAACTCTGATTCGGTGGCGATTTCATCCGCTACCAGACAAGCGCGCGGCAGCTCCACCATCACGCCAACCAGGTATTCCACACTGGCGCCTTTTTCTGCGAAGACTTCGGCCGCCATCCGGTCAATGATACCCTTCTGGTGGGACGTCTCCTTGAGGGTAACGACCAGCGGAATCATCACCTCGGGAATGACCTTGATGCCCTCCCTGGAGACGTTCACCGCGGCCTCGAAGATGGCGCGCGCCTGCATCTCTGAAATCTCCGGATAGGCAATTCCCAGGCGGCAGCCGCGCAGGCCCAGCATGGGATTGAATTCGTGCAATTCTTCCACACGGCGCAACAACTTGCGGGCTTCCTCCAGGCGCGGTGATTTGGGATCGGTGATTTCGAGCCGCGCAATTTCCACCATCAGCTCTTCCCTTTTGGGCAGAAACTCATGCAGCGGCGGGTCCAGGAGACGAATCGTCACGGCCAAGCCATTCATCACACGAAACAGGCCCTCAAAGTCCTCGCGCTGCATGGGCAGAAGTTTGGCCAGTTCTTTGCGCCGCTCCGCCTCAGTCTTGGCCAGGATCATGGCCCGCATGTGAGGAATGCGATCTTCAGCAAAAAACATGTGTTCCGTGCGGCACAGTCCAATGCCTTCAGCGCCAAAAGAGCGGGCTGCAATGGCATCCCGAGGAATATCCGCGTTGGCGCGCACCCCTATTTTGCGGAATGGCTCTGACCAGGAGAGCAGGGTCTGCAAATCCGGATTGTCCGGAGTTGCCGGAACGGTGTTCAGCTTCCCGCGAATGACCCGGCCCGTGGTGCCATCCAGCGAAATCCAATCGCCTTCCTTCAAAGTCAGCGAACCTACGTGCAGCTCTTTTTTCTTGTCATGCACATCCAGTTCGCCCGCTCCCACAATGCAGCACTTGCCCATACCGCGCGTCACCACCGCAGCGTGGCTGGTCATACCTCCACGAGACGTCAAAATTCCGGCAGCTACCTCCATGCCGTGGATGTCTTCAGGAGTGGTCTCGGCGCGCACCAGGATCACTGGCTTCTTGCTGGAACCGCTTCCAGCTTTGGCCACGGCATCGTCAGCGGTAAAGACAATCTGTCCCACCGCCGCGCCGGGCGATGCGGGCAAACCCTTGGCAATCACCTCCACCGGAGCGCTCTTTTCATCCAAGCGGGGTACCAGGAAGTCATAAAGCTGGTTAGGATCAACGCGGAAAATGGCTTCCTGCTTGGAAATCAGATCTTCCTTCACCATATCAATGGCAACACGAACGGCAGCCAAACCCGTGCGCTTGCCATTGCGGGTTTGCAGCATATACAGCCGGCCTTCCTGGATGGTGAACTCAAAATCCTGCATGTCGCGATAGTGCTTTTCCAGCCGTGAGGTGATGTCGCGCAATTGCTGGTAGACCTGCGGCATGCGCTTTTCCAACTCGCTGATGTGCAACGGGGTACGAATGCCGGCCACCACATCTTCGCCCTGGGCGTTCATCAGGAACTCCCCATAGAATTCCTTCCCCCCCGTGGCTGGATTGCGCGTAAAGCCCACGCCTGTGCCACTGGTTTCGCCCATGTTGCCGAACACCATGGCTTGTACTGTCACCGCCGTGCCCAGGTCGTCTGGAATGCTGTTGATGCGGCGATACACCTTGGCACGATCATTCTGCCAGGACTGAAACACGGCATCGCGGGCCAGACGCAATTGCTCGATCGGGTCCTGGGGAAAATCGCGGCCTGCATGCTTCCTCACCACGTTTTTGTAATCGGTGATGATCTGCTTCAAATCGTCTGCGTTGAGGTCAGTATCCAGGGTGACGCCCCGCTTCTTTTTCTGCGCGTTGAACACCTCATCAAACGATTCCTTATGGATGTCCAGCACAACGTTGCCGAACATCTGGATCAGGCGGCGATACGAGTCGTAGGCAAAGCGCTCATTGCCCGTCTTGCGGGCCAGCACTTCAACACTGGCGTCATTCAAGCCCAGGTTCAGGATGGTATCCATCATTCCGGGCATGGAGAACTTGGCGCCCGAACGAACGCTCACCAGAAGCGGGTTCTCCCCCGCGCCCAGCTTCTGCGCCTGTTGCTTCTCCAAACGCGACAGCGCTTCCAGCATCTGCCGGTCTACATCCGCAGACGTTTTCCCCGTCTTCATAAACTCCCGGCACGCTTCAGTCTGGATGGTAAATCCCGGAGGAACGGGGAGACCGGCATTCGTCATCTCCGCCAAACCGGCGCCCTTGCCTCCCAGTTCGTCCTTCATCTTGCCATTGCCATCGGCCTTGCCGGCGCCAAAAAAGAAAACGTATTGAAAACCAGCTTGCGATGAGGCTTTCCCTTGCAGATCAGAAGCAGAAGTTACACTCATGGGGTATTGGTCTCCGAAAAAGTTGATGCAATCAGTATAAATGCATGGAGTGACTTGTTGAGGGCAGGCCAGCTCAATCCTGCAGCGAAATTAAGAGAAGTCCAAGCAAAACAGGCGGCCCTGAGGCCGCCTGAGTTGAAGAGAAGTTATTGCACGTTATTGATCGCGGCGATGCAGCGTCGGACGATCGTCGCCATTTCCGTCCTTACCGTTGGTGTCACCCGTGTTGCCCGCGGTCCGGCGCAACGTGGGCTTGTTGTGATCTTTCTGATCTTCAAGGTGGTGGCGGTTTTCAATGGTCGCCAACCGCGCCTTGACCTGGTCAAATTCAGAAGTGGTTACGATGTACTGGTCGCGGGGCGGCAGAATGCTTGCAATTTCTTCCTGGGACTTCTGGATCCGATCCGGGGTTTGCGGATGCGTCGAAAACGCCTTAGCCAGAGTTCCCGGCTTCTTCTTCTCCTGCGCTTCCAGTTTTTCAAAGAAGGCCACAAAGGCATTGGGATCGTAGCCGGATTTGTACATGTACTGCAGCCCAAGATAATCGGCTTCAGCCTCAAAGCCGCGAGAGAATTTCAGGAAAGTCATTGGCAGGCCGATGCCAACCACTTCGCGGGCCGCATAACCGATTCCGCCTCCCACAAAAATCAGCGGAATGCTCAGGATGTTGGCCAATTCTGCCCGCGTTGCCCCGCGCGTAGCATGTCGGGCGGCAACGTGAGCAATTTCGTGGGCCATGACGCCTGCGAGTTCAGCTTCCTCGTCCGCCGCCAAAATCAGACCCGAGTTTACGTAGAAGAAGCCACCGGGCAGCGCGAACGCATTCACGCTGTCATCATCCACCACCTTGATGGTGAACGGGACCTTGGCATCAGAGTTCCTCACCAGGTTCTGGCCGATGCGGTTGACGTACTCAGTGACCACCGGGTCCTGGACCATCCTCATGCTCTGCTCGATCTGCTGAGCATATTCCTTGCCCAGGCGGATCTCCTTCTCCAGGGAATACCAGTCCATGCCGCCGAGTTTGCGGTTGCCGATGGCATCCACATCATTCTTGCTGCCATCGTGCTTGATCTTCTGATCTTTGGTCTTGCTCTTGTCGTCCGACGTCTGGGCCGGTTGTTTGTCTGGAGTTTGTGCCGGCTGCGCCTGCTGACTGTCTGGAGTCTGAGCTTGCGGCGTCTGCTGGTTGTCTGGAGTTTGCGTCGTTGGCTGGCTATCCGGGGTCTGCGTCGGTTGCGTCGGCTGACCGCCCGAAGTCTGTGTTTGCTGGCTGGTTGAGGTCTGCGCCTGTGAATTGTCTGGTGGCGGCGTCTGCTTTTGATTATCTTGTGCAAACGCTGACAGAGACAGGCTTAAGGCAAGAACGACTAATACAGAAAGGCATGAAGCACGGGTTTTCATAGTGACACTCCTGCGCGCACGAACCCTTTCACCAAACAGGATACGCTCATTATACGCCCGAACATAGGGTATATTTTCTGATTCTCCCCTGCTTAAGTAGGATACAGAATAACTGGCCGCAGTTATCCAGCCCTGCGGAAAGCATTCTAATCGGCCAAGACCAGGGCCGTCGTAAAAGGGCCGTAAATTCTGGGGTTTGAGTGGCGACCTCGAGAGCAGCAGAATCTGGCCGGCAGGCCCACGGGTACCAAAGGCTAAATCCTATTGGTAGTGAGCTTCAGGATTTCAACCCGTTTGGCTCTCCACTCGCCGCTCTGATCCTGCTCCGCCGTAACCCGAATCTCCTGGCCCGCGCTAAGGCAATCCTGGTTGCATTTGTGTTTCTGGCTCACCGGCAAGTTGTCCCCAAAGACAATCTCCGCACGGGAAACGTCAACGCGCCGGAGCATGTGGTTGCGTCCCTGAACGTAGATCCAGCCTCGAACTGGACGCTCGTTTGCGGGCGGATCAATCACTCGGCCCTGAAAGGTCCCATCAATCGCCCCCAGGGGGAGAATTAAGAATGGCATCAGGAACAAAACGGCGGTGAGTCGGCAGCCCATCCTAATAGATACGATGCCGAGTGGCTGCCCTGCGTTCGTCCAAGCTCGGAAAATCAAATTCTGGCCCCGGCCAATCAGCCCACTGCCCGGTGCCCTCCAGGCTTGGTTCTACTGTTTTGGCAATTCTCGCAATCACGGCGACTCTTCCTCAGTCGTAGTATTCAAGCCCCAGGTGGGTGATCATCTCTTCGCCACGAAGATGGCGGAGGGTGTTCTTCAACTTCATGGATTGAATAAAGAGATCATGCTCGGGATAGAGGCCAGGTACAGTCATGGGAGATTTCAAGTAAAAGCTCAACCATTCCTGGATGCCCAGTCCGCCCAGCTCTTCACTGCGCTGCGCCAGGTCCAGAAAGAGGACCAGATCCAGGACAATGGGGGCGGCCAGGATCGAGTCCCGACACAGGAAATCCACCTTGATCTGCATGGGGTAACCGAGCCAGCCGAAGATATCTATGTTGTCCCAACCCTCTTTGTTATCACCACGAGGTGGGTAATAGTTAATGCGAACCTTATGGCAGATATTGCCATAGAGCTCAGGATACAGCTCGGGTTGAAGAATGTGCTCCAGCACGGAGAGCTTGGACTCTTCCTTGGTTTTGAATGATCCTGGATCATCCAGTACTTCGCCGTCGCGGTTGCCCAGGATGTTGGTTGAAAACCAGCCGTGCAGCCCCAGCATACGGGCTTTGAATCCGGGCGCAAGAATGGTCTTAAGCAGCGTCTGCCCGGTCTTGAAATCTTTCCCGGCGATGGGCGCGCGGTTCTTGCGTGACAGCTCCAGCATGGCGGGAATGTCCACGGTAAGGTTGGGAGCGCCGTTGGCAAAGGGCACGCCCTCCATCAGCGCCGCATAGGCGTAGATCATGGAAGGGGCGATATTCTCATCATTCTGTTGCAACCCGCGCTCAAAGGCTTTAACCGATGAGTGAACCTCCGTCTGAGTCAGGAAGATCTCCGTAGAGCCACACCAGATCATCACCAGCCGGTCCAGCCGGTTCTTTTTCTTAAAGTCGCGAATATCGGCGCGAAGCTGTTCCGCGAGGTCCATCTTGTTGCGGCCCTTCTTCACGTGCCTGCCGTCCAGCTTTTTTACGTAGTTGCGATCGAATACTGCTTTGCGCGGCTTCACGGATTTAAGGAACGGCTTCACCTTGCCCAACAGCTCTTTCTCCAAAACGCCGGCGTGCATTGCGGACTCGAAAGCATCGTCCTCAAAGATGTCCCAGCCGGTAAAAACCAGGTCCTTCAGATTGGCCAGTGGAACAAAGTCCTTGATCTTGGGGAATCGTCCTTCTGTACGCTTGCCCAACCGGATGGTGCCCATCTGCGTGAGCGAGCCGATCGGCTGACCAATACCCTTGCGAACCGCCTCAACCCCGGCAATAAACGTGGTGGCCACTGCGCCCATGCCCGGAACCATAACTCCCAGTTTGCCCTTGGCGGGAGCAATGGAGCTTGCTTTTGAAGACGTAGAAGCTATCAATCAGGACCGTCCTTTTATATGGGTGGAAACTTGCTATCTTCTCGTATTGCGAAGGAGTTTGCAAACGCGGTAGTCTCGCGGTCACGGGCAACGGCTGATGTCCGGGGCTTGTGCAATTTGAGTGACAACCTATTCAGGGCAGAGAAGGCGCTACATAGAGTCCGATGCGGCCTATGCTCCCAGGACAGCCAAGGCTTTTTCAAAGCGCGCCTGGCGATCATCCAGGCCATGCAATCCGCCGTTAATCCGCTTAGTCATATTCGCGAGATCATTTGCATCGGCCAAAGCATTCAACTCGTGCTGCTGCCAGAACCAGCAGGCTGATTCCACAGCGCCCGGCAGAGTTCCGCAATAAGCCACCGTGTCATCAATACTCTTGCCCAGGGTTTTCCCAAATGCCCTGTAATTGTCGCGACCCGTGAGCTGAATTGCGCCCCGGCCGCGGTACTTATACCCATCACCGCTCGCTTCCGGACCATTCCCCATGCGGCCGCCATACACCTTGTTCGCTATCTTTTCCGGCTGCCGGTTATACGGCTGGGCAGACTCGAGCGTAGGGAAATAACGCGCGAAGACTTGATGCAGCCGTTCCGCAGAATAATTCAGGTTCTCCTGCAACACGGTAAAGTCAAGCGATTCGTGCCCGCACTGCGCCAGGAATGCCGCCACGCGCTGGACGCTCGTGATTTCGTATTTGGGCAGGACGTCACTCAAAGCTCGAAATAAATTACCCGGATTGGTATTTCGCGGAAGACACTGGGTCAATTGGTCCACGCTAAATTCAAAATCAAACGGCATCGTTGCCTTCCCTCCTCAATTTGAGGGCTTCAATCTTATCCCAAACGGTTTTGTCCTGATTCCGGAAAGTGGACTGGCCTGCAGCAAACAATTCAGGCCGTTAGCTGCATGCGGTTCTTCCAATGCGAGCGCACAAACCAGATCACCGCCAACAGCAATAACAAAATGATCACCGCATCCAGGCGGTGTAGCCACTGGCTGAGGCGGGGATCAGTATGCCAACGCTCACCGAGCTTCATGCCGGCCCACGCCAGGGCCAGGCACCACGGCCACGAACCAACAAAGGTGTAAATGTGAAATCTCAGGCGGGGCATGCGCGCCACACCGGCGGGAAGAGCGATAAAGGTGCGGATCACGGGCAGCAGGCGTCCAATAAAGACCGCCGCAGAGCCAAATCGCAGGAAGAAGCGGTCCGCCATCTCCAGATCGTGCCGGCTCAGCAAGAGGTAAGAGCCGTACTTCTCTACCAACGGACGTCCTCCGAAAAAACCAATCTCGTAGGCAATCACCGAACCAAGGTTGCAGCCGATAGCGCCGGCAGTCGCCGCCCAAAGCAGCTTGAACTGTCCCGTATAAACCAGATATCCGGCAAAAGGCATGATGATTTCTGAAGGCAGAGGGATACAGGCCGACTCAATGGCCATAAGGGCCATTACACCGAGGTATCCGGTCTTGGAGATCACGGCGATCACAAAGCCGGCCAGCGCTGCAATGATTTTTTCGATCATGAGGTGAGGATTGGCTCAGAACTCCTGCAGGTCTTGAGTAAAGGTATAGCCAGGCAGGGTAACACCTTCCGGAGTTTTGGAAACCTTGATGCGGATGGTCTCGGCTGTCGGAGCGGTAACATCCGCCGGGCGCAGCATGGCATATTGGGTAAATAGCTCGCTGTAAAGCTTGGTCACCAGGAAGTTGCCGCCATTGTCATTGTTGCGCCATACCTGTCCTAGTTGGATTGCCTTTACTGCCATAAGAAGAGAATAGCACGTAGTACAGCCGCCAATGCCTACCATGACCGTCAGGCGGGCGCCACACCAAAGGCTCTTTCCTTCTCCACACCAAAGGCTCTTCCCTTCTCCAAAGGTACATGGTGTTAACATTACGCGCGGGTGGGAGGCAAGTTTGTCACAAATCTATCTGCCGAATGCGGCAGACTCTGCGCGGAATTCGAACGGTGAGATTTCTCCGCGGACATCCCTTCTCATCTTCCTGGGACTGCTGCTCATAGGGAGTGCCCGCATTGCCGCCACTTACACCGTATTCAACGATACCGTAGACGAGTCCCAGCATATCGCCTGCGGGATGCAGTGGTTAGACCAGGATGTTTACCGTTATGAGCCCGGCAATCCGCCCCTGGCGCGGGTAATGGCGGCAATTGGGCCCTATCTGGCAGGTGCGCGCTCTGCCGATGGAATGGATTCCTGGGCCGACGGGCGGCAGATCCTGAATACCGGCGGTCACTACGATCGCAATCTGGCCCTTGCGCGGCTGGGAATTATGCCGTTCTTCTGGCTGGCATCCGCTGTTGTCTTTATCTGGACCAGACGCGGCTTTGGCAACCTTGCCGCATGCTTTGCCAGCCTCTGCTTCACGAATCTGCCTGCGGTGTTGGCGCACGCAGGGTTGGCAACCACCGACATGGCCGCAACAGCAACCACAGGCGCGGCATTCCTGGCTCTGCTCATGTGGGCAGAGCGGGCATCGTGGTGGCGGACCGTGTTTCTGGGCGCGGCCATCGCCGCCGCCGTCCTCGCGAAATTCACCTCTCTTGTCTTTCTTCCGGCTGCGATATTCATGGCCCTGCTGTGCCACCTCCTTTTCCTGCCACGACCGGGACGGGAACAATTCCTTCCATGGATCAGGTCACACTCCCTGCCCTTGGTGGTGGCGCTTGCCATCGCCTGCGGGTTGATCTGGGCCGGATATCGTTTCTCGTTTAGCGGAGTACCTGCCCCGCAGCTCTGGCAGGGATTTCGGGACGTTATGGAAAGAAATCGCAGCGCGTATCCCAGCTACCTGTTTGGCCGTTACAGTGAGCACGGCTGGTGGTATTACTTTCCCGTGGCCCTGGCGGTAAAGACGCCGCTCGCTTTTCTTGGCCTGATGATTGTGGGTTGCGCGCTATGCTTCAGACGGCGTTTCTGCTCCCCGCTGGCGTATGCGTTGGGGATTCTGATTTTTGCCATGGCATTCAGCCACGTGAATCCCGGAATCCGCCACGTCCTTCCCATGTTCGTCGGGCTCTCGGTGGTCGCCGGCGCCGCAGCCCAATATCTCTGGTCATCCGGCCTTGCCACGCGCGCGGTCCTCGCCAGCCTGTTCCTTTGGATGGCCGTCTCCTCCGGGTTGAGCCATCCGGATTATCTGGCCTACTTCAACGCGTTCGCCGGCCATCATCCGGAGGAGATCCTTGTGGATTCCGATCTTGATTGGGGTCAGGACACAAAACGGCTGGCGCTTCGGCTTAAAGAACTAGGCGTGAAAGACCTTGCGTTTGACCCATTGAACCGGGGATTTGTGAATGATCTGCAAGCGCGCCATGAGTTTCCCGCAATCCACGCTCTCAGCCCCCTTGGGCCCAGCCCCGGCTGGAATGCAGGGAACATAACTAAGCTCAAGTTGTGGCGCCTGAGCTACAAAGACCAGCTTTGGACAGACCGCATTGCACCTACTGAGCATGTGGGCAAAGGCATTTTGCTGTGGTATGTGGGAAGAATTGGTGATTGAGTAATCTGGTAATTGGGTAATTGAAAGTCAAAACCCGCCACCGATGATACCGAATCACCCTGGAATGCAAAACGCCAGAATCTTATCGGCTGCCCTCCGGCAGCTTCCCGTCCAACAAATCACCCAGCCCTGCTGCCGGACACCGCACTCCCACATAGAACGTCCCAAACAGCGCGTACACAGCGCTCACCTCGTCAAAGCGCATCTCGTAGATCAGTTTTTTGAACTCCAGGGGATCATCTGCGAACAGGTCAACGCCCCACTCCCAGTCATCAAAGCCGATGGAGCCGGTGATAATCTGCTTCACGATTCCCGCATATTTGCGGCCTACCATGCCATGCTCTTCCATCTGGCGCTGGCGTTCCTCAATTGGCAGTTGATACCAGTTCTTATCTTCCCCGCGCCGGCGGTCCATGGGATAGAAACAGACAAATCGTGCGGAAGGAATTTGCGGGTACAGGCGCGGACGCATCGCCTCCATCTGGCGCGCGGTCGTCTCCTGGATCACGGCCTTCCATTCAGCTGAATTCGGCTCAACCCCTTGCTCCTGCAAGTATCGATACATCTTCACTGAAGACTCATACAGCCCTAACTCCACCACGGACAAATAAGAGGTTGTGGGCTCCAGAAAGTCGGTCAGGCGGAGGTTGGCAATTTGCAGCTCAGCCGATTTGAGCTGTTCAAACGAATTGCGGAAATGCACCAGCAGCAGATCGCCTTTATGGCCAAAGAGGGAGTACAGGGCGCTTTGCCCTTCCGTTGTCTGCTCCATCTGCGAAATCGCAGCCGCCGCCTCATGGGTAATTTCCTGCTTCTGGGCGTCGCTCAGCTTGCGCCAATCCGGGCGGCGAAAGCGGAACATCTGGTGCAGCACGGTTGCGCCTTCAAGCGTGAGTGGAACGGCTGGGAGTTCCTGGTGCATGCTTCTAACTTCGATGTCGCTGGTGGATGCCATTTGCCTGCCTCTGATATTGTGATTGTAAGTCCCGGATGATCTTTTCGCCGGGGCTGAAGTCCGCCGGGGCTGAAGTCCAAGGTGCGTTGGCTATTTTAACCTGAAAGCTTCCATCCGTTCCCGGATGCAATAACTCAGGAAACTGCGTAAGGATCCATGTCCACAGCTCAAGCCACAGTTCGCAAAAGCACTGCTGTTAAGAAAGCCAAGACCAAACCGCAAAAAAAGGGTTATGCCCCGCTGGCGCCGCAGAGAATCAAGGCGATTTTACAGCGTCTGGACCGAACCTATCCCGGCGCAACCTGCGCCTTGAAGCATAACAGCGCGTGGGAGCTTCTGGTGGCCACTATTCTTTCGGCGCAGTGCACGGATGTGCGTGTGAACATGGTAACGCCGGTGCTCTTTAAGAAATACCCGACTCCGCAGGATTTTGCCGCTTTGAAGCCTGAGGAACTGGAGCCGGATATCCGCTCCACGGGCTTCTTCCGCAACAAGTCCAAGTCCCTGGTGGGCAGCGCCAAAAAACTTATGGAAGAATTTGGCGGTAAAGTCCCCGATGACATGGACCAACTCCTGACCATGCCCGGCGTAGCCCGGAAGACCGCCAATGTAGTGCTGGGAACGTGGTTTCACAAGGCCGTGGGCGTAGTGGTGGATACGCACGTGCACCGCATTTCGCGCCGGCTGGAGTTGACCGGCGGCGACGACCCAAAAAGCATTGAGCAGGACCTGATGCGCGTGATTCCGCAGGAGAGGTGGATTGATTTCTCCCACCTGATCATTCATCACGGGCGTGCCCTATGCGTAGCCCGCAAACCCAAATGCGCCCAATGCCCGCTGGAGGACCTCTGCCATGCTGCCGATAAGACCTGGTCGACCGTCGAGATTCACAAGTCCGCAAAGCCCTAGGAGAAGCATGCGAGCTGTTTTCTTGTTTATGATGATAGCTGGAATGGCTACTGAAGTAATCTCTCAAACCCCCGTCGCGGCGCAGCACTTTATCACGGATCCCAACCAGATCACGTCCAGGGACAAATTTGACATCCAGCCGTTTACGGTCGAAAAGCTGTACATGACGCGCGCCGTGGGTGATAGCGCGTGGTCCCCGGACGCCCGGCAAGTTGCCTTCATCACTAATATCAGCGGGCGGAACAACCTGTGGATTCTCCCTGCGGAGAGTGGCTGGCCGGTGCAGCTCACGGTGAGCAACCAGCGGCAGACCAATCCAGCGTGGTCGCCGAATGGCCGTTGGATCGCCTACACCTCAGACCACGATGGCGACGAGCAATGGGACATATTCCTGGTCTCGGTGGCAAACGGGCAGATTATCAACCTCACCAATACGCCAGAGATTTCCGAGGAAAGTCCGGCGTGGTCTCCGGACAGCAATTTTCTGGCTTACACTGTCAAACCCAAAGATTCGTCCAGCTATGAAATTGACGTCATGGAGGCTCTCACCAAACAGGTCCGCCATCTCACCAGCAATACTCCCAAGGAGCTTGGCAACGTCGGCCCCATCTGGTCCAAAGACGGCAAATCGATCGTCTACACGCAGCAGTTTGCTACCGGCAAGGACTCAAATATCTTCATCGCCAATGTGGCAGATGGCAAAGCCACGAATCTTACGCCACACGAAGGCGAGCATAATTTTTCCGCCCGTCATATTTCTCCGGATGGAAAGAGTCTGCTCATTACCTCCAACGCCCAGAACGGTTATGACAATGTGGGCTTGCTGGATATCGCAACAAAAAAGATTACGTGGCTGACCAGCGAAAGATGGGAGATGCAGGCGGGCGGTTTTTCTCCTGACGGCAAGCGGCTCACCTGGACCGCAAACATTGATGGCAATACCGATATTTTCGTCTACGACCTTGCGACTCGCCAGGCCCATGCTCTGCCGTTGCCTAAAGGCGTGAATTCTCTGGCCGGCGCCGAAAGCTCGTTTAGCCATGACGGCTCGCATCTGCTCTTCTATCACAATGGCCCCAACGCGCCCAACGACCTCTGGACGTACAACTTCGCCGCGGCAAAGTCTCACCAGGTCACACGTTCTCTGGTAGGAGGAATTCGCAGCGAGGATATGGTCGAGCCTTTTCTCGTGCACTACCCCAGCCAGGATGGCAAATGGGAAATCTCCGCCTATGTCTACGTCCCTTACAATGCCGAGCGCAACGCGCAGAATGCCGCCATCGTTTACATCCACGGAGGACCGACGTCGCAGACGGTGAACTCCTTCAACCGAAACGTTCAGTATCTGGTCAATCAGGGATATTTCATCATCGCGCCCAACTATCGCGGCTCAACCGGGTATGGCAAGGAGTTCATGGACGCCAACCGCTTTGACATGGGCGGTGGGGACCTTCAGGACGTAATTGCTGCAGCCGAATGGATCAAGAAAACCGGATACATTGATCCCAAGAAGGTTGCGGTGATGGGTGGCAGCTACGGCGGCTATCTCTCCATGATGGCGGTAACCAAAGCGCCGGATCTGTGGGCCGCGGGTGTTCCCATCGTGCCTTTCGTGAACTGGTTCACTGAGGTGGAAAATGAAGATCCGCTGCTGCGCGAATATGATCTGGCCACCATGGGCGACCCAATCAAAGACAAGCAGCGTTATATGGACCGTTCGCCCATCAACTTTGTCGACCAAATCAAGGCCCCGCTGCTGATCCTCGCCGGAGGACACGATCCTCGCTGCCCCAGCACGGAATCCGAGCAGGTTGCCAAGGCCGTTCAGAAGCGCAACGGCGTAGCGGAGTTGAAGATTTATGAGAACGAAGGCCACGGCTTCGCCAAGGTCGAAAACCAGATTGACGCCTATACCCGCGTAGCCGACTTCCTGAAGAAGTACGCAACCCCGGCCAAGTGTGGGTGCAATATAAACTGAATGTTACTTGACCCTGTGCAATCTCTTCTCGTTCGGATCCGTCCGGCTCACGTAATCGGCTATTGCGGCCACTAAACCGTTCATGGTGTATTCACGCGCTTCAATCGTAGGTGGAAATCCTGCCTGCTTGAGCGTGTCACTGGTCACCGGACCGATCGAGGCCAGATGGACACCTTCAAGAAATGCGCGAGCGTTGTCGCCCAGGAGAGCCAGAAAGTTACTGGCCGTGGATGAACTGGTAAAGGTAATTACATGCGGCTTGGATGCAGGCTCTCTAAAGAGTCTTTCCAGCTTTTCTTTGGCACCTTCCGGGACGCGGGTTTCGTACGCTTCAATTACATCTACCTGAGCTCCCATTTTTTGCAGCTCGTTCGGCAGGACGTCCCGCGCAACTTTGGCCCGAACCAGCAGGACCCGGCTGAATTCGGTGATTTTTCCGCGTAAAGCTTCTACCACGGATTCAGCCACATATTTTTCCGGCACAATTGACACCGAGAGTCCCTCGGACTGGATGGCCATGGCTGTCGCGGGGCCAATGGCAACTACGCACAGGTGCTCCATATCCACAATCGGCAGGCCCATACGCTTATACCGTTCAAACAGCACTTCCACCCCATTCACGCTGGTGAGAATCAGGGTGTCGTAATGATCAATCTTGAGCAGCGCCTGATCGAGCGCCCCATAACTTCCGCTCGACTTGATCTCGATGGTAGGAATTTCGATGACCGTAGCCCCCAACTCGCGCAAAGGCTCAGAAAGGCCAGGAGCCTGCCGGCTGGCTCGCGTTACCAGAACGCGCCAGTTGTTGAGCGATTTGTCTTTAGCACTCGGCATTCATTCAGAGCCTAATCCACCACGAAGACACAGCGAATTTCTGATTTCTGATTTAACTTTTCCTCGTCCGCGACATCACTCGATGCCTTTGGGTTTCAAATCAAGAATCAAAATTCATAAATCATAAATTGTGTCATCCTCAGGGTTGTCCGGGAACAGCTGCCTCCGTGCCATACACATCGGCCAGAATACGGTTTGCGCCTCTCTTCAACAACGTCTCCGCCGCTTCCCGTCCAACCTGTTCCGGATCAGCGCCTTCGGCGCGCTCCCGCAGCAATTCACTGCCATCCGGGCGGCCCACAATCGCTGTTAAGCGAAGCTTGGCTTGTTGTATTTCTGCCCAGGCGCCAATCGGCACCTGGCATCCACCGCCTAAGCCCAGAAGCAGTGCCCGCTCGCAGGCGGTGGTTGCGCGGGCATCAGCATCGTCAAGAAAAGCCAGCGCGGCCCGCATCTGCCCGTCCTGACGGCGAACCTCAATTCCCAGCGCCCCCTGCCCTGCCGCCGGACACATCTCCTCCGGCGGTATGCGATAGCGTACATGTTGGTCCAGGCCCAGGCGATGCACTCCGGCAGACGCCAGAATAATCGCATCGTACTCGCCCGACTCCAGCTTGCGCAGACGCGTGTCCACGTTGCCGCGCAAAGATACTACTTCCACGTCCGCGCGCAAAGCCTTAAGTTGGCACTGCCGGCGCAAACTGCTGGTGCCCACCCGCGCCCCTTGCGGCAGGTCTCGCAGATGCTGAAAGCGGATGGAGACAAATGCGTCCCGCGGATCTTCCCGCTTCATCACGGCCGCCAAGGCGAACTCCGGCTGCAGTTCTGTGGGTACATCCTTCAGGCTGTGAACAGCCAGGTCAACTTGCCGTGCTGCAAGCGCCTCCTCAATTTCCTTGGTAAACATGCCTTTGGTGCCTACCTTGGAAAGAGCAACATCGGTGATTTTGTCACCCGTAGTCTTGATGATCTCGATCTCCACCGAGTGCCCATGAGACCGCAGCAGTCCGGCAACATAGTTGGCCTGCCATAGCGCGAGCTGCGAGCCGCGCGAGCCAATGCGAAGGTTCGCCATTATTTATTGTGCTTTCCGCTGTTGTTGGTATTCAGATTGAAGATGCGTCGAATGATGTCGTGAATGGTAGCAGCCTCCGGTTCGGCCGCGCTGGATTTCAACGTGGTAATCGGGGTGTGAAGCAATTTATTGACAATGCCCCGGGTCATGGCATCAATGGCTGCTTCCTGGTCCGGCGTAAGCTTGCCCAGCTTACCCCGTATGCGGTCCAACTCCGCCTGGCGAATGGTTTCACATTGTTCCTGCAATGACAGGATGGTCGGCACCACTGCGAGAGACTTAATCCGCGAGGTAAAACGGTCCACCTCCACTTCGATAATTCTCTCCGCGCGCTCCGCCTCCTTCTTGCGTTCGGCCGTATTCCCTGCCGCCACCGCCTGGAGATCATCGATATCATAGACAAACATGCCGTCCAGGCGGCTCATTTCCGGGTCAACATTGCGCGGCACGGAAATATCAATGAAAAACATGGGCCGGTTGCGGCGGCGCGCCAGGAAACGCTCGCCATGCGCGCGCCGGAAGAGGAATTCGGTAGCGCCCGTTGAGGTGAGCACAATATCGGCGCGGTCCGTGGTTTCATGAAGCTGGTCAAAAGGCACCGCCTCTCCCCCAAAAGCCTCCGCCAGTTGCAGCGCCCGCTCATGCGTGCGGTTGCTGAAGAAGATAGCGCCGACCCCGCTGGCCATCAAGCGCCGGGCAGCTAATTCCGCCATCTTGCCGGCGCCCACCATGTAAACTGTCGTATCCTTCAGCGAGCCGAAAATCTTCTCTGCCAACTGCACCGCGACTGAAGAAATCGAGACGCTGGAACTGCCTATGGCCGTCTCGTTGCGCACGCGTTTGGCCACGGCAAAGGCGCGTGACAGTAAAACATCCAGGGCCGAATGCACAGCGCCCAACCCGCGCGCGATGGCGTAAGCTTCCTTCACCTGGCCCAGGATCTGTGGCTCGCCTACCACCATGGAATCCAGGCTGGAAGCCACGCGGAAGACATGCCGCACCGCATCGCGCTGCTTGAATTCATAGATGTGGGAATGCAGGGCGTCCGGGCCCATGCCGAAATAGAGGCGGAGAAACCCACGAAGGTCGCTGCCCTGGCTGCTGCTGGTGAGCAATTCCACCCGGTTGCAGGTAGAGAGCACCATGGCTTCTTCCACTCCCGGCTGTTGGACCAGGGAACGAATGGCGTCCGGCAACCGCGCTTCCGGGATCGCCAGCCGCTCACGCAGTTCAACCGGTGCGCTGTTGTGGTTCACGCCGATGAGTTGAAAGTTCATGGAGCAATAAACCTGTGCCACCCGTTATTCACTGACCACGCCAGCACCGCCGCGGCAAAAGCGAACGCAGCCAGGTAGGCGGCGCGCCGTCCGCGCCACCCTGCGCTCCAGCGCGTGTACAGCAGCACCATATACACAGCCCACATCAGAATGGACAGCAGAATCTTTTCGTTGAGAAAAAAACTCGATCCAAATCGCGCCTCGGCCACAATCGCCCCGGCAATCAGACCCAGGGTCATGAAAGGAAAGCCAAAGACCAGACACTTGTAACCGATTTCATCTATCGTGGCCAGCGCCGGCAGGCGCGACCAGAATCCGCCCGCGGTCACCTTGGCCTTGAGGTTTTTCTCCTGGACCAGGTACAGGATGCTGGCAAAGAAGCTGAAAAACAGGGCGGAATAGCCCACCATGATCAGGCCCACATGGATGATGATCCACCGGTCGCTCACGCCAGGAGAAGGTGAATTCACCAGGGACGACGGCGCAGAGGCCAGCACCGTGAGCAGAAACGCCATGGGGAAAACGGCAACCCCGGGCGAGGCTGTCTTGTATCGCAGGTAAACCACAAAGAAAAATGCCATCAGCAGGAACGCCAGCAGGGACTCCACCTGGTGCAGCAATGAAGGCTCAACCGCCAGGCCAAGCATGCCGTATTCCAGGAGCGCAACAAAATGGAAGACCGTGCCCAGGCCAACGGCCGGGAGCATGATCCGAGTAAGAGCCGGACGCCCGCCCCATAGAGAAACCACGGCATACAGCAGTCCTACCCCATAGAGGCTTAAGGCAACACGTAACCAGAACAGCGGCATAAGTTATTGGAAATTATATGCCGGGATGCCCAGTCTGCGTGGCAATATCGCTTCTGGAAGTGATCCTGCTGGCAAATCAATTTCCTTGACTAATAATAGAAAAATATGGCTTCAGCGGGTAGTGATGCATGTCACAGCGATTGCTGCTCTGTGACCCTTAGATTATTGGCTCTCCCTGAACCGTCGAGAATCAGCACGTGGTGCAAAACAAAGGGATTACGGCATTCGGGTTTCAGGCTCACGTAACTACCCCGCATCAGAGGGGTAGCTCGCTGCCATAACCTGCCCCCTCGCTTTTACCGGTCTTCTTCCATCTTGAAAACGTGGAGAGTATGGGTCTTCTCATCCAACGTTCCGCTGACCTTTACTTTCTTCCCGGCAAACCGCTCGGACTGGACCTGATTATCCAGCCGGTAGACGTCTTCCTTCACCAGGAGCACCAATACGCCTCCGCTCTCCTTGGAGCAATGGAGAGTGCAGCTTCGAGCATCGTGGCCGTATATGCCCTTCTTGGTCATGGAATCGTGGGAATGGCTGGTGGAGTGAACGTTATAGGCGCACTGGCTGTCCATTATTTCGCCCTGGAGTTCCAGCACGCCGGGCTCTTTGTCTTTGGCAAAGGCACAGGCCGCCAATATCACCACGACCAGCAAGGAAGGTCTGATGGCGTTGATGTTCATTAGTTTTCTCATAACAATCCTTTCTTCAGTGCCGACCCGGCTCAGTGAAAGATCGGCCAAAGTCACGGCAACACCAGGAACTTCATGTGCATTCCCTCATGGTCATCGCTACAGATCACAGTGCACAAAACCTCATACTCGCCGGGCTTGGAAGGCGCTGTAAGCTGAAACTCCTGCGTACCCGGCATGAGCTCAAGGTCCCACCCGGGAACCTTAACGCGGGTTTTCGCGTGAAGCAGTGTGAAGCCGTGAACGGCCCCGTCCCGGCTCCAGGTTTTTCCCTTACGCGCCTCAATGCGCAACAGCAGGGACTCGCCCGCCTTCACGATAATCTCCGGACGGTTCTGGCCGGTAACCTTGAAACGGCTGTTCTTGTCGGCCAGCACCTCAATCACCCGCGACTGGCCACAAGCCGGTAGCGACAAAAGCACAAAAATGCCCGCTACAGCCCAGGCTGTTGCTGGTCGAGGAAAGTGATGAATGCTGGGGCAAAGATTCTGCAAGGTCATTGGGTCATATAGTGGAGAATGAGTCGCATGTCTTCATCGGTAATGGTGGCGCGCACCCGCATGTGACGAACGATGGTCGCCATCATTCGCGGCGGAAACTTACGTGGCGCGCTATGGCAGCGTCCGCAATTGGAGTGAAATCGCTTCTCGCCCTCCAGACGCATCGGGTCGTCCTGCGGGGCATGGCTCGCCGACGCCGCTGCGGCAGGAGAATCTTTATCGTTACCTTTACCATCGCCCGCCTTCGCTCCAGCAATGACAGCCAGGCAGACCGCCATTCCTAAGACCAGCACAGAGATACAAGCTTTTAACTTCATAATGCACCTCCTTTGGGCCCCAGTGGCATGATGAAACGATAGGTAAGGGCGACGATCCAGATATTGGCGTCCTTGTTAAAAGCAGATTCGCGGCCGTAGCTCGCAGAGGCTCGAACGTCTCCTCCCAGGTAATAGTTCAAGCCGAAGTCGCCCTGGCTGGTATCCAATCCCAGCGTGCCCAGTTGCTTTACCTGTGCCGCCGAAAGTTTTGCATCGGCAAGAACCTGTTGGGCCCGGCCCACCAGCTCAAGTTGGCGCAACTGTCGAACCTGGCTGAGACGATAAGCTGACTCGATCCAATAGGCGCTGCCTTTGATTCCAGAGTTATGAGCGAACTCAGAGCGTAGCGTGAACGGCTGCGCGTTGGGCTGCCATTCCGCGTGCAGGCCAACGTTATGAGAATGATCTCCCTGCAGCAGCTGCTGGAACGATGTCCCAATTTCTAATCGCTGTTTGGGAAAAAAGAACCCAATACGCCCACCGGTTGCCCGGTTCGTCGCCAAAAGGTGATTGGTATTGTTGCTGGAGAAATAGAAGGCGTAGTTCAGATTTACATTTTGCGTGCCTGCCGGGAAGCCGCCCCGTAACATTCCTCCCGTGCCATAGTTGCTGGTGATCGAATACGCGAGCGGAGCGCCCTGTAGAGATCGTATCCAATACGGATACAGCCTCTCGCTATACATGCCGAAGGGCGTAATGAATCGTCCGGCAACCAGGGTCACGTATCGATTCGCTATGTAGTCAACCGTGGCGTACTGAAGCGTGTACTCGTGCGTAACGGGGTACTGCGCGTTAGAATTGTTCAAATTGCTTGTCCACGTAGCGTAGTAGCTGGCTCTCGCTTCAACCAGCCATTTATCGCCTACAGGCGCCAGCAGTACTGGAACTATCCAGGGTTCGTTTTGCATCACCCCGCCCGTGATTTTGGTGGAATAGAAAGTGGCGCCGGTCAGGATGGGGACCGGTCTTATTGATTCATCCTGGCCTTGAGCTGTGGCTAAATCCTGGCCCGAAGCCACGGCCAAATCCTGGCTTTGGGGCGCAGTTGAATCCTGGCCCTGCACTGCGAAAGAAAACAGCATGCAGAGCGCAGGAACAAATATGAATCGGGCCCACTTGGCCATCACGAGCTTGGGCATTGCCTCTCCTTGTCACAACAGTCACAACGAGGCCCACCCCTGATACAGGGCAAATGTGACGGTTATATTGGTAAGCATGGGGAAGCGGCAAGGGTACCTAGGTAACATGTGGTTGAATGGGAGGTTCCCAAATTGATCATTGCAAATCGCTCGAAAAGCCGGGCCGTGATCACGAAATCCTTTTGTCAGCGCACGTTCAGCGTCCGCAATCGCTCGGCCGCGATCTCAGCGGAAATGGGTGTGTGGTAGATTTCTTTCAGTAGATAGGGCTTGGCCTTCATGCTCCAGACGGGCAGAATCTCCAGGTGCCAGTGGTAGTCCTCGTCCACCGTTTTCCAGTATTGGAGAATGTTGGATTTCTGGTAGGTGTTAGGAATGGTATGCAGGACCATGTGGAAGGATTCCGCCACACTGATGCTGCGCTGCAAGGTCCGGCGCAGCACGCCACTCAATTCATTCACATTGCCTGATTTGGATTGCACCGTCCGCTCAAAGGAGGATTCGTGACGCCGGGGCATGATCCACATCTCGTAAGGCACGCGCGACGCGAAAGGACAAAGCGCAACATAGTCAGTGCGTGCCTCCACAATCCGCACCGGATTGCGCAGCTCCTGGTTCAGCGTGTCACAAAATACGCAGCGCTCTTTATCAACGTAGTAATCGCGCGAAGCGCGCAGCTCATACAGC
Organism: Candidatus Angelobacter sp.; assembly: GCA_035294925.1. Lineage (GTDB taxonomy): Bacteria > Acidobacteriota > Terriglobia > Terriglobales > Acidobacteriaceae > Angelobacter. The sequence continues at coordinate 35,651 of DATGJZ010000010.1, forward strand.
ACGCGGCGCGGAACAAACGTCGTCGCTGTCAGCTGCGAAACCGGATGATCGAACTCCTGCCCGGCGTGCGAGCCGTAGTTCTTATAAACCGTCACATACTTGAAACGCAGGTCCCGCTTGAGGTCTTGAATCCTTTGGGCGGCAAGCAGCAGGAACTGGGAAATCTCAGCATCGGACGACTGCCATAACTCAATATCATGGCGAATGCTCTGCACCAGAACCTCGTGTGCGCCCACCGTATTCATTACGTCATAGATGCCCTCTGAACGCCGGTGCGGCTCTCCTTCAATGCGGTACAGCGGCGAAGGGTGGACCATCGCCATCACCGGCCCGGCTCCATGCTCGTTGGGCGCGACCGTGGTGATGACCTGGGGCTGGTTGGGAGCGCCGGGACAGAAGGGACAATGTCCATCCGCCTGGCGCCGGTGTTCTTCCTCTCCAACGATCACCCAGGAACGCGTGATTGGGTCCTTGCGCAGTTCCATCTCACTCCTAGGAAAACACCTAAGTGGCGGCAGCGTCAACAAAGGGCACTTGCCTAATGGCTTTTCGGCTCTTAGCTCTCGTCTCTTTAGCCCTCTCTCTTGTGCTTTTAGCATTCCGTTTTATATCTCTGTGGTAATTAACTTTGGTTTTCCACTTTCGGCGATTTTGGCAATTCTGGCAATTTTGGCAATTCCCCTACTCGGTTCTGGTTTTACAATTACCCGATTACCAAATTCCCGGATTACCCGATTTCCATTGTCTGAGCCCTCCACCCCGCTCATGCGGCAATACGCCGCCATTAAGAAGCAGCATCCCACTGCCCTGCTCTTCTTCCGCCTGGGGGATTTTTATGAGCTGTTCTTTGAAGATGCGGTTGTAGCCTCGCGCGAACTGCAGATCACCTTGACCTCCCGCAACAAAGAAAAGGACGTAGCCATTCCCATGTGCGGCGTGCCCTACCATGCGGCGGAGAATTATCTTTCCAGGCTGCTGCGCAAGGGATTCAAGGTGGCCATCTGCGAGCAGATGGAAGACCCGCGATCGGCCAAGACGCTCGTGCGCCGTGAGGTCACTCGTGTGCTTACTCCGGGAACGGCGTTGGATGGCAGCATCAGCTCGGAAGAAAATAACTTCCTGGCTGCTTTAGCGCGGGCTTCCGGCGCGGTGGGGTTGGCAGCCCTCGATCTTTCCACTGGAGAATTTCGGGCTACGGAGTTTCGCGGCGAAAATGCCGAGCGTCGCATCCTGGAAGAGCTGCAACAGTTGCGCCCGCGCGAAGTGCTTTATCCCTCTTCCCTGCCGCTGTTCGATCAAGCGCCGCAAATCACCCTGCAACAGGCTGGTGACCGCGCACGTTTTACGGAAACGCCGCTGGAAGACTGGGTATTTTCGCCCGACTACGCTGTGCCGCTGGTGGAAAACCAGTTTGGCGTTCTCTCGCTGGAAGGTTTTGGCCTGGGTGGACGTCCGGCGGCTGCAACCGCGGCCGGCGCTATTCTCCACTATGTTCGTTCCACCCAACGTGGCGCACTGGAACACGTAGACCGCATCGGTTTTTACGATCGCCAGGAATGCCTGGTGCTCGATGCCGTCACCGTACGCAACCTGGAGCTGGTTGAACCGCTCTTCGCCAATACCGGTAATGAGGTCACGCTCTTTCGCGCCCTGGATGCTACGCTCACTCCCATGGGCAAGCGCCTGCTGCGCTCCTGGATGTTGCGTCCGTCGATCAGCTTGAGCGAGATCAACAAGCGCCTTGACGCGGTTGAGACTGGAGTCATGGAATTCATAGCCCGTGAGGAGCTGCGCCGGGCGCTGGAAGGTGTGCTGGACGTCGAGCGCCTGTTGAGCCGGGTCACATTGGAGACAGCCAACCCGCGCGACCTTCTCGCGCTATGCGCGTCCTTAAATCGAACGCCCTTGATCAAGGCTGCTCTTCCTCGCCTCCATTGTGCACGCCTGGAAGAACTCAATCTCCTGCTGGACGACATGGCTGATCTGCGTGATCGCATTGAGCGGACCATCGTCCCTGAGCCTCCGCTTACCTTGGCCGATGGCGGAGTAATCCAGCCCGAAGTCGACGCAGAGCTGGACGAACTGCGCAATCTCAGCCGCAACAGCAAGCAATACATTGCCCGGATAGAAGAACGCGAGCGGCAGCGTACCGGCATCAACTCGCTCAAAGTAAAGTTCAACTCGGTCTTTGGGTATTACATTGAAATTAGCAAGGCCAACCTGCACCACACGCCCAGCGAATACGAGCGCAAGCAAACCCTGGTCAACGCAGAGCGCTTCACCACCCCTGAGTTGAAGGAATACGAAGCCAAGGTGTTGGACGCTCAAGAGAAGATTGTCGAGATCGAACGCCGCCTCTTTGCTGAGTTGCGTTCCGCCATCGCGGCCGAAGCCAAGCGAATCCGCCAGACATCCCTGGCCCTTGCCGAGGTGGACGTGCTGGCTTCACTGGCCTTTATCGCGCAGAACCGTGGCTATGGCCGTCCGCTATTCGATGACTCAGGCGAACTGGAGATCATGGAAGGGCGCCATCCGGTGCTGGAGCAGCAGGAGCTGACCGGGAGCAATGACCGCTTTGTTCCAAATGACCTGTATCTGAACGCCTCCAGCCACGCCATCTTGCTCATCACAGGACCCAATATGGGCGGCAAGTCAACCTATCTCCGGCAAACGGCGCTGATCGTCTTGATGGCGCAGATGGGTTCGTTTGTTCCCGCGCGTTCAGCGCGCCTGCCCATTGTGGACCGCATCTTCACCCGCATCGGCGCCAGTGACAACCTGGCCCGGGGACGCTCCACCTTCATGGTTGAGATGACCGAGACAGCGGCCATCCTGAACACGGCCACCTCGAAGTCGCTGGTGCTGCTGGATGAAATTGGCCGTGGCACCGCAACCTATGATGGCCTCGCCATAGCCTGGGCGGTGGTCGAATTCATTCATTCCACCAGCCGCGCCAGGACTCTCTTTGCCACCCACTATCACGAGCTAACCGAGCTGGAGTGTCTGGACGGAGTGAAGAACTTCCATGTCTCGGTGAAGGAAAATGCCGGAGGCATCGTCTTTTTACGTAAAGTTGAACCTGGCCCGGCAGATCGCAGCTACGGCATTGAAGTAGCAAAGCTGGCTGGATTGCCACCGGAAGTGGTGGTGCGGGCCCGCGAAGTGCTGCATGAGCACGAAAACGCCGAGCACCAGGCCAGCGGCCATCTCTCTCCGGGCGCGCCAGATGCTGAGAGAACCTCGGCCATGCAGCTAACCATGTTCACCCCACTGTCACAGAAGATTGTCGATCGTCTGCGCGAAGCTGACTTGAACAACCTTACCCCGCTGGAAGCGCTGAATCTGTTGCATGAGTTGAAGAAGCAGATTTAGCACCAATACTGTTCCCTTAAGGAGCGGAGACTGTAAGCACGCGAAAGTCCTGCAACCCCCGGTAGAGGGTGGAATAGGGTAGCGCAGTGCGGAAGCGCTGGGAAAAGAAGAGGGCTAAAGTATCCCAGCCCGCAGCACGGCAAGCATCGCTGTATCGGCACGCACCTGCTCGGATTCTAGCCACTCGGGCTCAACCGTTGCCCCGGCAGAGACGAGAAGTGCAGCTACCTCGCACTGCTTTCCTTGGTTTCCGGGCGGCGGGTTGTACCGACCGTGGACTGCCCATCCAAGAGGCGACGAATTGTATTTTTCGTCCTTGAGGTCTATGTCGGAGCCGCCGATCAGCCTTCCCGCCAGCCGATACTCACCAAGCAGCGCCGCCCAATGTAGGGCGGTCTCCCCGAAGAGTCCGCGCAGTTCAGGTCTTGCACCCGCGTCGATCAGCCTGAGGCCTACCTCTTCCGCTGCGAGGCTCGCCGCTCCGATAAGCGGGGTATCGCTCTTCTTGCCGTCCTCACGGTTTCTCTGAAAATCGAGATCCGCCCCGGCCAGGATGAGCGCTTCCACGAGTGGCAGTTCATTGCCCTTTTGCAGAGTGCCCTCGAAGAGCATGTCCGAGATGTAGTGAAGCGGATGCGTAAGGACGCAATCGTTCTCTCCCCAGTGCACAAGTGCATTGGCCCGCGAGGAATCCTCGATAAGTAGACGCCTCAACGTGTCAGCGTCGCCGTTCCTGATGGATGTCTTCACGTCCATAGCATCCGCTATTGTATTCCGGTCACCCTATCTTTTTCAGTCCTGCCCTCGCAAGACATCACAACTTCCGATAGCAGGTGTTCTGCACAAGGGACTATTGATGCAATTAGCGATTATACGATCCATCTCTTAAATCAGTTCAAAAGTGCGGAATGGGGGTATGCTGGCGAGTCTTTGAAATTGCGGGCTGATTGGAAGCTGTCGGGGAGAGAGGATTTGAACCTCCGCCCCCCTGGTCCCGAGCCACATTCAACTTCTTATTGAGCTCTGTTGAAACCTTTGTTCTTTGAGTGATTCATATTCAACCTGTTGCGACCTGCTCGTTGAAAGCTGTTGAACCGTCGCGGCCCCTGGAGGCTTTGACAGCTACAAAATCCCCTACCAGTCGATTAGAGCTTTTTCCTGGCCCTATAGGGACTCCGAAATCGCTTCCCACCTTATCCGGGGTCTCCAGCAGTCGATCAAAAATAGGCCCGACCAGCAGGCCCATTCAGGTTAGTTGGTTTTTTGGGTGAGGGGCTACTGCCCCAGGCAAGCCGGCGGGATTTTGCTGCAATCTCCACTGATGACTCTGCAGGCTACCGGATCAAAGACACAAGCACCAGTAAGGACAATGAATCCGCCGGCGACCTGCCGGATTTCCTCATCACGGAGAATCCGGGCGCTAACCCGGCTAAGCACGCGGTTTGTTTCCTGCAAATTCGACATAAAACACTCCTTTCCTGGACTTACTAGCAGGTCATTATAGGCCGGGCGAGGAGGCAGAATAGACGAAAAACCGAGTGAACGAATTTCGTCATGAACCCAGGTCGTTTCAGCGCGACCGCGTGAACGCGTAGGCGAGGACTTCCAGACAACAAATTAGGTCAGTTTCAATTTCCCAGGGCCGGTATGCACGAAAAAGCAACTTTTGCAACTTTAGGTGTACGAAAGTTGCACTCATCAAAAACAGGGAATAATCTGTGCCCGGCATGGTCTAACATGCCATCGGCAGCCTAACAGTGAGCCGGGCAGCAGGCTCGCGTGATGCAAGGGATTTCCATCCTCTAAATTCAACGCCTCAACCCACGAAAATCTGCGGCTGATTCCCGGTTTGCCTCTGTGTGCTCTGTGGCTAGGGGTTTAGCCTTTGACCTTCACTTACCAACCTACCAAGTTACCCGATTACCAAATTCTTCCAGAGGTGTTCCATGCGCAACAAAACCATCTCTTCCCTAAGTCCTGAATATCAGGAGCTGAAAAAACTCTTTCCGTCTCTCGGCAAAAAACCACCCAAACCGGATCCCGTCAAATCCGAGCCGGTGGACGGCCCTGCTCTGCTCCAGGACCTCTCCGGCTTCATCGGCCGCTATCTCCACTGCTCCCAGCACCAGCGCCACCTCCTCGCCCTCTGGGCTCTTCACACCTGGTGCTCCTCTGCCGCCCAGTTCACTCCCTACCTCGCCATCCTCTCCCCGGAACCTCGAGCCGGCAAAACCCTCTGCCTTCAGCTTCTGAGTCTCCTCTGCCACGATCCCTCCCTCACCTCCACCCTCAGCGTTCGTACCCTCATCGACCGCATGTTCCTCAGTCCTCCATCCGCCATCCTGCTCGACGATGCCCAGGCCATCCTCGGCAGCCGCTCCCGCTCCAGGAATCCCGCTCTCCGCGGGCTGCTAGTCAATGGCTCTCATCTTCGCCACGGCGCCCTCGAAGCGACCCGGGATCGCCACGTCTTCTGCCCCAAAGCCTTCGCTATCACCGGCCAGCTCCCCGATGACCTCGCTCATCACTCCATCCCGATCATCCTCCAACCCTTGCCTCGCCGCGAGGGCCTCTGGTTCTCACCCAACGGCGTACAGCGCTTCGACCTCAGCTCCGCCGGGCGCGATGCCGAAGTTCTCAAGCAACGCCTCTCCGCCTGGTCCCGGCAGCATCTTCAGCATCTTCAACAACGGCCCGTC
>DATGJZ010000011.1:0-27253 GCA_035294925.1 Candidatus Angelobacter sp.
ACGCTGTTTCCTTTCAATCTGGACCCCTCACCCCTTGTCATCCTGGAGGGCGCGTATTTTGCGCCCGAAGGACCTATGCATCTCCCCAGGGGGCTGATTCACTCTCCGCTCTCTGCAATTCCTTTCGCACTTCTTCTTCCAGGTCCGGAAATAATCCTCGCGACAAATCAGCCCACGCGGGATTTACGCTCACGATCAACTGAATCTTCTTGATCCTCAACCAGCCCTTAATCTCCTTCTCCCGGGCAATCGCCTGCAACACGTTTCCATAGCGCTCCCAATAAACCAGGCGATCCAGTTTGTACTTCTTCGTGAATCCCTCGTTGACCCCCACTTTATGTTGAAACACTCGCTTGCGCAGCCCGTTCGTCATACCGGTGTAAATGGTCTTGGACCGGTTGCTCATCATATACAAGTAGTAACGGCGGTCGCTCGAGGGCATTCGATTCCTGCACAAGGAGCAAAAGAGTTTACATCAATGGGCAACTCTTTCATCGATTCGGCTGACTGGCAAAGTTACAGGGCGGACTGAGTAGTGATGCCGGCAAAATGCATAGGTCCTTCGGCGCAGACAACGCGCCTCCAGGATGACAACGGGTTAGGAGCGTCCGAGAACATAAGAGTCATTTTTCCTGTTCACAGTCAATCGTAAGTCAGCAAACCCGATCTCCACTCCCGAAATTATCTGCGAATCAGGCTGCGAGAAAGTTGCTCGGATTGGTGCTGTCGATTCCTAGTCCTGTTCAAGTCGGCTTGGCGGAGGGATCAACGCATCCGTTGGGTTACTGTCAGATGACGGACGACTCAAAAAAGGATTGATCTCCAGTTTTGCCGACGATATCGGCAGAATGGCGGTTGGATGCCTAACCGGCGCGGCGGGAATAACTTCCGAGATGAGCTGATCACTGCTCTGTTTGTTTGCTCATAATCATGGGTTGGCGAGTTCTCAGTACGCTCCATACGACGGTGCATCAGTGAATCCTCCTCCATATCGGAGGATAACCGTCAATTTATGCGCTCGGTCGAGCGGACACATTTTTATGTTTTCTGCAATTTGCTCTGTGGGACAATCACCGAGCCACGACGGGCTCCCACAAAGGCGGAGATTGGTCCCGGAAGTCGGATGGGCGAAGCGATCAGCACATCCATCTCTCGGGAGATATTCGGCTGAAAGCCATGGCAGAAAAGACCCTTGCCATCCAGGCGTGTTCTAAGTTGTGAATGCGCTACGGACTCATTTACACCTGAGCAACAACCCTACCAGTGAACCAGCCCCTCAGCATCTTCCACAACCACGACTTCATACTTATCCAACATCGGCATGAGGAGATTCTCCAGTTCACCCTTCCAAAGCTCGCCCTCGTAGAATCTGGTCTTCATGGGCTCACGCGAAGGCAGGTCAGGAAAGCCGCGCATAAAAAAGAAGGTATCGGGATCTTCGACGGAGAGAAATGGACCTAATATTTTCATCCCGATTTCTGCGTGCGCCGGGAGAGACCTGGAGCGGAATATCTCAAGGAACTCAGTCCGCCTGCTGGACTTGGTTTTATAGGTGCGCATTTCGATGATCATTTACCGTCTCCGCGCATCGTAGCGCCGGATATACTCCGGCAGGGCAACGCCCTGGACTAGTCTGTCATCTGGTACGGCTGGCTGAGATCTGGTTTCAAGCGGCAATACGCCAGCCCATACCGGCAACTCATAGTCGCTCTCGTCGTCCAGGGGCGGCCCAGTTCGCACCTTGGATGAAGCCTCCTCAATCGAGAATTCAAGCACCGTTGTCGCCTTCAGTTCCTTCTCGCTGGGTTTACGGGCGTCTTCCCACCGGCCGGCGATGATATGCTCGGAGACCACGCGCAAGGCTTTGATCTTCTGCTCCGGGTCCTCGATCTTCCGCGCCGTTCCAAATGCCACCACCGAGCGGTAGTTCATGGAATGATGGAAGGCAGACCGGGCCAGAACCAATCCATCCACGAGAGTGACGGTTACGCAGGCCGGGATCCCGGTTTCAAGCTCCCGTAGCATGCGACTGGCTGCCGAACCGTGCAAGTAAAGTTGTTCTCCATCCCGGCCATACAGCGTGGGAATAACAAAGGGTTGGGCATCCACGCAAAATCCCACATGCGCGAGAAAGCCTGCATCCAGAATCTGGCAAATCGTTGCCCAGTCGCGCGATCCCCTGGCGGGAAGGCGGCGGAGTTCAGTGCGTTTTGACTGCTTCATCGTCAATCCTTCACCCCTGAATTCTTCATCTTGAATTCTTCACCCATCAATTCTTCACCCGTCTCTGGTCCGTGATCCAGTTTACTTCCCAGGTCTTGCCTCCGTCATCGGAGAAAGACTGTTCGAAGTGGGCTGAATTCGGAGTGATGCCTGACCAGACAAATCGGACCAGGATAGATCTATCATTGGGGCCGGATGGTTCGGTGTCGAAAAACTCGCCGCGGCCATTCTTGAATTCGCCAATCGTCGGCAGGCCCACGGTACCGTCCTTGCTTGTGGCCCAATAGAGGCTCCACTGGTGAGTTTGAAGGTTGTAAAGGCGCAGGGTCAGACCTTCGATGTGGCCGGTCGGACTATCAACTTCGAACTCCTCCAGGTCAGCGCGGCCATTCCACACCTTGCGCGTAACGGAGGTGCCGTCAAATTCCACCCAGGTAGTGGAACCAACCAGGCGCCCATCGAGGCGCTTCAGGTGAATATTCCAGGAGCCCACCTCGAAGTCAAAACCGTGCGGGCCATCTGGCTGCGTGGAACTCTGTTGCAGGGTGGCGCTCGACGCGTCCGAGTTTTCAAGTTTTTGGTTTTCCCGCCCATCTTTTTTTACACGCGTGTCTGGCACCCGCGTGTCTGTCGCAATCCAGTTGATTTCCCAGGTCTTGCCCCAGTCATCCGAGAATGCCTGTTCGAAACGGCACGAGTCCGGAGTAATGTCCGACCAGACATTTCGGACCAGAATCGTTCTGCCGTTGAGAGATTCCTGATCGAAAAACTCACCCCGGCCATTCTTGAACTCGCCAATCGTGGGTATGCTCAGGACGCCGCTGTTGCTGTTGGCAGTATTGAGACTCCACTGGTGGGCTTGGGGATTGTAGAGACGCAGGGAAAGGACTTCGATGTGACCTCCGGGGCCATCGGCCTCGAGCTCCGCCAGATTGGCGCGGCCATCCCAGACTTTTCTGACGACCGTAGTACCTTCCATCTCGATCCAGGCGGTAGAGCCGGTCAAGGGATGCAGACGGCGCTTCAGGTGAGTCTTCCATGTGCCGATTTCGAAGTCAAAATCGTGTTGGCCGTCACGCTCCGTGCCGGCGCGCTGTGCCCCCGTTTTGGCGCCGGCCGGCGCTGTCTGCGGAAATGCCGCAAGCGGATGCAGAAGATAACCGAGCGTGCACAGTAGAAAATAACTTCCAATACGCTGAAGCAGGTTCACTTGTTCCTCCAAGGCCATTCAATGAATTCAGGCTGATCTCTCCGCGCCTGATTCAGGATGATGCCGCCTTGTGGTATTTTCATAGAACCACTTTCGATGGAATTAGCAATACCACTTTCAAAGAACGGCGGGCCTCTCTTCCGGCAGGTCTACCTCGGCCTGCGTCAAGCCATTTTGTCCGGCACATTCCCTGCCGGTGGCCGCCTCCCCTCAACACGCGATCTCGCCGAGCAACTGGGCATCTCACGAACGGTCACGCTTCTTGCTTATGACCAACTCTTGGCGGAAGGCTTTGTCACCGGCCGCGGCGGATCTGGCACCTATGTATCCGCGGGCCTGGGTGGCGGCTCTCCTGAGCGAGGGAAGAGATCGGCCCGGCTGCGTTTATCACGCTATGGCTCGGCGGCCGTCGATGCGGCGGCTATCGTAGATTCCCCCCGGCGCCCTTCACCCCTGCTTCGTTACGACTTTGCTTATGGGCGGAGCGATACCGGGACTTTTCCCTTCGCCGTGTGGCGGCGCATGCTGCTCCGTCAGTTGCGCAAGGCCTCGGTCCGGGAGTTTGATTACGGCCCGGCAGTTGGAAGCCTCGCCTTGCGCGAAGCCATCTGCACTCATCTGCGGCGGTCTCGCGCGGTGGTCTGCGATCCCTCGGAGGTAATTGTGGTGAACGGCTCCCAGCAGGCGCTGGACCTGGTAGCGCGGGTGCTCGTCGAGCGCGGCGACCGCGTAGCCATCGAGGAGCCGGGGTATGACGGCGCAAGAGAAGCGCTTCGCGCCGCCGGAGCTCAGTTGCTGCCGGTCGCTGTCGATCGTGATGGACTGAATCCAGCCAGGCTGCCGGATCACGCCAGCCTGGTGTTTGTGACCCCATCCCACCAGTTTCCCACCGGCGCGATTCTTCCGCTGGCCCGGCGCCTAGCGCTCCTCGCATGGGCCAGGCGCAAGAACTCGGTGATTGTTGAGGATGACTACGATGGGGAGTTCCACTACCAGGGACGTCCGGTGGAATCCCTGCAGGGCCTGGATAAGGAAGGACGCATCATCTACGTAGGAACTTTTTCCCGCACCGTGTTTCCCGCGCTCCGCATCGGTTACCTGATCGTACCCAGGTCGCTGGTTCCTGCGTTCACAGCAGCCAAGTGGCTGAATGATTTCCACTCGGCCACACTGGAGCAGCAGACGCTTGCGGAGTTTATTACCTCCGGAATGTATGAACGCCATTTGCGCCGCCTCCGGCGCAGAAGCACGGCGCGCCGCGAGGCGCTGCTCCAGGCAATTCACAAGTACCTGGGACAACGCGTCGAGGTGACGGGTGATGGCTCCGGCGCTCACGTCGTGCTGTGGCCCCGAAAACGCATCTCAGAAGCCGCCATAATCGCCCGCGCCGGAGCGCAGGGGGTTGGCATTTACGGAATATCTCATTGCTTCCTGACGCGGCCCTCGCGGGCGGGGCTCATGCTCGGCTACTCGCGGATGAATGAGAAGGAGATTCAAGAGGGTATCCGGCGGTTGGGTGAAATCCTTTAAGCGTCCACGATGACCCAGGTTGCCCGGATCGGGAGAACCCAACAAATCCCGGATCGGTAAGCGGTAAACCGAACTGACTGCTTTATTTTTCGAACTGATGTACACTATTGCGCGACATTGCCCCTAAAGGACGGACAGCCATGTGGATTCGAAAATTCCAGCGCGACCGTAAGAAGGGCGTCGACTCGCCGATGCCGACGCAAGTTTTGTCCAACGAAGAGTTCATCCCTCGCCCGCAAAGCGAAAAACAGAAGCAGGTGGAACACCTGATCGGGCAGATGGCCGATGAAAAATCCAAAAAGCTGGGCATGGACCGCCGGACCTTTATGGCCAGCGCCATGGGCCTGGCTACGTGCTTCGTGGCCTCCAACAAAGTGTGGGGCAAAGTGTGGGAAGTGGACGAAGCCGAGACCATGGACCAGGCCGCCTACAAAGAGCACCTGCCCAAAGGCGAATACTTCATCATGGACGTGCAGACCCACTTCACCAACGGCATTGCGCTCAACTTCCGCACCAATGAGTTCGTGAAGAACATGGGCTTCAACCTGAAGGACGATGTTGAGTCTTACAGCTTCAGCTCCTATCTGAAAGAGATTTTCTTCGATTCGGAAACCGAGATGGTCGTGATCTCCGGCGTGCCGGGCCGCGAACTGAATAAAGACGAATCCGGCAAGATCCTGGAAGGCAAGGCTCGCGGCGGCGGCATTCTGCCGAGCTGGCTGATGGCCCAATCCCGAGACAAGATCAACGAGTTTGCCAAGTCGCGCCGGGCGCTGAGCCAGGGCAATCTCGCACCCAATCACTATTGGGACAAAACCGCGAACGCGCCGGACAAAGTCGCCATCCTGGAGCAGATGGACCGTGAACTCAACCAGTACAAGATCAACTCCTGGAAATGGTACTGCCACTCCGATCCCGGGCGCTCCGGCAACGGCTTCCAACTCGATGATGATAATGCCGCCTGGTTCTACCAGGAATCGCGCAAACGCGGCATGAAGATCTTCTCCGTGCACAAGGGCTATTCGTACCAGTCGCGCATCCTCGGGCATCTGGCCAACCCCAAGGATGTGGAAAAAGCTGCCCTCAGCAATCCCGACCTCTCGTTCATCATCTATCACTCAGCCATCCAGCACGGCCCCAACGAGCCCGAGTACAAAGCTTCCATTGATCCCGTTACGGGGGATTTCGGCTGGCACAACATCCTGATGGACATCAAGAAGCGCAATCCCAAGCTCAATAACGTCTATCCGGAGATTGGCAGCTTCTTCAACGTGCTCGCCATTGCCGATCCCAACCTGTGCATGCATGGCATGGGGAAGAACATCAAAACCTACGGCGCCGACCACGTAATCTGGGGTACTGATTGTCTCTGGTGGGGTTCGCCGCAGTGGTCCATTGATGCCTTCAAGCGCTTCCAGATCAGCGACGAGTTCTGCGAGAAGTTCGGCTACGCCAAGATCACTAAGGAAGATAAGCACAAGATCTTTGGCCTGAACGCCGCCAAGATCTATGGCGTGAACGTGAAAGAGAAACGCAATCCGCTCAGCCCGGATATCATTGCCCAGGCCCGTGTGTCCTATGAGAACGCCGGTCTTCTGCGTGAAAACGCCGCCTATGGCTGGGTCCGGGCCGATGACTGAATGGGGACCATGTGCAGCGTAAATCGCGGCAAGTCTGGCGGACCGGACAATCTGGGCGCACGCTTAAGTTAGTGCTGGCTGTGGCCCTGCTCTTTTCGGTGCAGGGCCACGGCGGCGAAAAAGCCGCAAGCCTGGCCCAGCAGAACGCGCCTGTTCCGGCAAAATCTGCTGCCAATAGCGCCGCTCCGGCCTCACCGCGTAAAGATCATGTCGGCAAACCTCTGCCCGATTACATGACGGGAGACCAGTGTCTCTTCTGCCACCGCGAGGTCGTCGGCCCCACCTGGCAGCAGGAGCCGCATGCATGGACCATTCGCCCGGTGGGAGTGGAACCGGCTGTGCCGCAGCTTCCCAAGGACGCTACGCACGTCATCGGCAGCCCGCTGCACTATCGGGCTCTCAAGCTGATCGGCTATGGGAAGTTCGCCATTCTCGCCGCTGACGGTAAGACCTGGCAGCCCGACGTCTTTGCCACGCAATGCGCCGGTTGCCACACCACGGGCGTGGATCCCAGCACGCATGCCTTCTCCGCCTTTGCCTTCGATTGCTACGCCTGCCACGGCGATCTCACCACCGACCACACCACCAAACCGGAACAGGCATGGCTTGGAACCAAGCGCCCGCGCGACCCGAGGGAGATCGTGGCCATCTGCGGCCAGTGCCACCTGCGCGGCGGGCGCTCGCAATCCACCGGACTTCCCTACCCCAACAACTTCATCGCCGGCGACGACTTGTTTGCAGACTTCAAGGTGGATCTCAAGCGCGAATACGACACCACTATGAATCCTGCCGACCGACATGCCTACACCTACACGCGTAACGTTGTAGAGCGCGGATCCAAGCAGACCTGCCTGGAATGCCATCGGGTCCATGGCCGTCCGGAGTTGAAGAAACTGTTTTGCATTGATTGCGATGATGCCCCGAACAGAGGCGCAACGCCGGCCAAGCTGCGTAGCGAGACCTGCCAGTACTAAGTAATCAGAATTCAGCAGTCAGTATCTTAATCTGCGGAGCAGCCCGGCATTTGGACCCGTCATCATCGCCAGCCGGAATATGGAAATTCAGGTTCTAACAAAAGCAAAGGAGTTGAAGGAGATATGCAGAAACGATACAGGCTTGAAGTACTTCTAGCAGCAGCGTTGGTGGCGATGCTTGTCACGGTAATCCCAACCGCGAAAGCCGCCGACCCAGCCAACGTGAATGGAGTATGGGACGTAACCGTGGAGTCACCCCAGGGAACCGGCAAACCCACCGTTACCTTTAAACAAGATGGCGAAACCCTGACCGGAACCTACAAGGGCCGCATGGGTGAGACACCGCTGAAGGGAACCATCAAGGGCACTGACATCAAGTTCAGCATCACCGTCAGTCCGCAAGGTCAGGACCTCGTCATTGAGTACTCAGGCACTGTGGATGGCGACACGATGAAAGGCAAGGCCAAATTCGGCGAGTACGGTGAAGGCAATTTTACGGGAAAGAAACAGCCGGCAGATGCTCCCGCCGCGAAATAGAAAGTAAGGTTTCAGCTTCCGTGCGGCTGGTTGGGCGCCCTTGACTCCATCCGCACGGAATAAATGACCAAAGCTATCGAACTTACTTGCCTGGGCCGGCCGATTGCGGCCGAATGCGGTTGCGGTAGGCGATGGCCTGCTCCAGGGCACGACGGAACTCGTGGACCTCCACATCGCGTTCGCTGCACGCCATAAAGAGCGCGCCGTCGTCACGGAAGTCCCCACACCATTCGATGACCTGCTCATCGCTCCAGCCAGGCTGGTATTGGCGGATTTTGTCATCGGGCACGCGGTCCAGATAGGCCCGAAGATTAATGCTGGTTTCGTCTGGACGCTCATCCACAAAGGGCTCTTGCTCAAAGTTCCAGACGGGTTTCTCAGTGTAGCTGAAGACAGGCTGCTGCATAGTGGGGAACATCTTACTCAAGACTGCGCGGGAGATCAACCGGGATCAACTGGCTAGATGATGGGGATGGCAATCATTTCCGATTGCGTTTCTTGAGCAGGTCCTCTTCTCGCTGATGTAGCTTCTCAAAGAAGGCTTCCCCGTCGATTGGCGTGACCCGGCACTCTTAACATCGTCGTAGCGGCCATCGAGCATTTCGCGTAGCGCGGAAGGCTCGGCAAGGCGTGATTGTGTTTCCGGCTTCAAATGTACATCCATGTCTGTCAGTCTAGAGGCACGAACTGGCTCCGTCAAAAACCATTCAATGGCAGAGGAAGTCGACGGCTCTCAGTCTTTGTGTGCAGCGCCCTCCACCAGCTCAATCTTGATATGGTCGGGGCCTTCGATAAAGGCCGACTTACCACCCGGATCGGAGTGGGGGCCGTCCGTGATTTTGACGCCGTCTTTCTTCAGCCGCTCGAGTGTCTGGTCGAGGCTATCCACGCTGAAGGCGATATGGTCCGTCACGTGGCCGCTGCTGGACTCAAAATCAGTGCGGGCTTTCCACAGCTCTGGCCACTGCGTCTTGGCGTATTCCATGGGAAAGATGATGAAGTTCACGTTGTCCATCATGAGTGACATGGAGGGACCGATCTGAAATCCGTGATAAAAACGCGGTTCGCGCGAGGGTTGGCCCGCGCCGCGACGCACCAGGCCGAACTCTTTGATATACCACTCGCCGGCCGCGATAGGATCTTTGCTGAGCAGGTGGATGTGCCCAAAGTGATGATGGTTGGCGGTGTTCAATTCGATAAGCTGGTGGTCTGGACCGTCGACGTAGGCAAAGAAGAAAAGCCCGGTGGCGTTGCCGCCGCCAATGTCGCTGATATCCGTGATGGGTGTTTCAAACCTGGTGCCGCTCTCGATCTGCTTCTGGTACGTCGCCTTCATGTCCTCCGCGCCCCAGCCCCAATGCCAGATCGCCGATGTGACCTCTGATTTCGGCGGCTTGGTGACCCTGTTGAAGAACATCCAGGACTTCTGCGCCCAGACAGCGTCCATCTTGCCGTTGAATCGGGCCTTTTCACAATCGAATTTGGAGGTGTAGAAATTGATGTCGGCTAAAGGATCAGTCGCATTAAGATGCAGATGGTGAAAATGGGCCAGCGCCGGCGGAGTCTGCGCGGACGCGGATGCCGGCGACGGAGCAGCTTGTTGGGCGCTGCCGGCCACGATGGCGCCGGACATCAAGGCGGCTGACAAAAGGAGAGTGGTCCAAAACATGGGCAGGAATTATACAGAAAGCCCAGGACACACGGTCACACCGCGCCGTTGCAAAAAGATAAGAAAAAAATGATTTGTCCACGAAAATCTAGGTGTATGAGTAGAACAGGTGGGAAATGGCCCCGATTTGGGCAGATTTTGGCCCGTTTAGAGCGAAAAAACGACACTGAATATTATTCATTGCAAATTCTGGGGCACAGAGTAACAATAGTACTGTTAACAGGTTGGGCCGCTGGTTCAAGATTTCAAGGTCAAGATTTCAAGATGATAATGATGAAAGGGATTCTGGCTCGAGTCCCTTAGGGTCTCTTAAATATACGCAAAAATCCATATTTTCAAAGCAAGAATTAGGGAGATTCATCATGACGGGACGGCTCTTGAAGGGCTTGCTGGCAGTCGTTGCATTTTCGTTATGCGGCCTGCTCATGGGGATTGCGGCCACGAGTGATTCCACTGCGCCACAGTCTGCGAGCAAAACCACGTTCTACAAAGACGTGCTACCGATTCTGCAGAATAATTGTCAAAGTTGCCATCGGGCGGGTGAAGTAGCGCCCATGGCCCTGATGACCTATGACGATGCGCGTCCCTGGGCCGTCGCCATCAAGGCGGCCGTCCTCACGCAGAAGATGCCTCCGTGGTACGCCGATCCGCAGTACGGCCATTTCTCCAACGAGCGCAAGCTGAGCACACAAGACATCAAAACGCTGGTCACGTGGGTAAACGGCGGCGCCCAGCCCGGAGATCCCAAGGATGCGCCCGCGCCGGTAAAATTTGTCGATGGCTGGAACATCGGCACGCCGGACAAAGTGATTGAAATGCCGGTGGCGTACAACGTGCCCGCTGAAGGGACCGTTGATTATCAATACATGGTGATACCTGCAGGTTTCGCCCAGGATACCTGGGTGCGGGCGGCGGAAGTTCGTCCGGGAAACCGCGCTCTGGTGCATCACGTGATCGCCTTCATCCGGTCACCCGAATCGCAGTGGATGAGAGACGCTAAGCCCGGTGAGTTCTTTGTCCCTAAGAAAACAGAGCAGGACGACTCAGCAAAAAAATCAGACAAATCGGACAAATCGGACAAAAAAGACGACGAATCCGCCAACAGCAACCCCGAGAAACAGCAGACGTCGAACGAGCCACGCAGGCAGAGAAGACGGGGCGAGATCGGCGATCTTCTGGTGGGATATGCGCCCGGCATCCAGCCTCTTGACCTGACGTCGGATCAGGCGAAGCTGATCAAGGCGGGATCAGACATCGTTCTCCAGTTGCATTACACCGCCAACGGAACGGCCGGGGCTGACAAGACCAAGATTGGCCTGATCTTTGCCAAGCAACCACCCAGGCTCCGCAATGTCACCATTGGGGCCTCTAATCCGAGCTTTAAGATCCCGCCCAATGACGGCAACTATGAAGTCAAGTCGCAGGTGCGACTTGAGGAAACGGTTACGCTGGCGGACCTGATGCCGCACATGCATTTCCGCGGCAAGGACTTCCTGTATCAGGTGATCTATCCCGACGGGAGAACGGAAACCCTGCTGTCTGTGCCCAAGTATGACTTCAACTGGCAGTTGGGATATACGCTGGAAAAGCCTCTGGTCCTTCCCAAAGGCACGCGGATCGAGTGCACGGCGCACTTTGATAACTCCGTCAACAACCCCTACAATCCTGATCCCAACAAGGAAGTGAAGTGGGGCGATCAGACCTGGGAAGAGATGATGATTGGCTGGTTCTCCGTGGCCGTGGACCCCAAGGCCAGCACCGCCGGACTGGTCAAGTTCGAAAAGCCAGGAACACGCACGCCGCCTGACCAGCCTGACACGAAGGCCGGCGGAGTTGCGTCGGGCACATCTGGAGGCTCTAACACAGGCTCCACGCGGTAACGGTTCCTGAAAAAGAGAGCCGCCCTATAGCGGCCGCAAGTATTACGGGCTTCAATCATTGATCATGATTGAAGCCCCTAAGTTTATTTGGCTTTTGTAGTTGATCCCGATGTGCAGTGAGAGATCCCAAGCGTAATAGGAACTACTCCCATAAGGTGATTGTCCTTGAGCTTTATCAGAGCAGATGGCTCACAGCATTGGCCGGTCGCTGAACCTTCTAGAATCCTGCCAGGAATGCCTTTACTGCTGCCCTTCAATTTTGGCAATTACGGCGATTTTGGCAATCTCCCCTGTCCCCAGCTCGTTCAATCCGCTCAAAATCGGTGGCCGGGCTGTCCCCTGTAACCTGTAACCTGTCCCCTACTTCCCATCCACCGAGAACGCCAGCAACACATTCCCCGGCATTCCTCCCCAAACGCCGTAGCCGGAGCCGACAAAGAGCATTCCGCCGGAAATGGCTGGACCGGATCCATCCATCGCTCCACCCTTGCCTTTCGTCCCGTTTACGCCGGTAAATTCCTGCTCAGTATCAAACTCCCAGATCACCTTTCCATCCGTCGTGGAATAGGCGCGCAAGCGTCCGTCAACACCCCCCGAAAACACCACGCCGGGAATCACTGAAATCGCAGCCGATTGCGCCGGACTGCATGAAGGACGATCGCCGCACACCGCTGGAGGAGCAGCCCACACCTTCGCTCCGGTTTCCACATTCAGCGCGAAGAGCCCGCCGCCCGCTTTGGGATCAGCCGTCATGCGGCCAATTCCAGCGGATTGGGTATGCGCGATGTCTGAGACCGCGGCGTACATGTTCCGGCCATCGTAAGCCGATCCCCACTGAATGCCGCCCAGGCGGCCGCCACGTCCAACCTTGGTCTGCCAGAGAATCTTGCCTTCGTGATCAGGATCGAGCGCCGTGGCCATTCCGGACTTCTGGCTGATCAGCAGCTCGCGTTTGCCGTTGGCCAGCGTCACCAGAATGGGCGAGGCGCCGATGTCCACATCCGGCCCCAGATGGTCTCCGCAGCCCTCTCCGGCGCAAACGATGTTGAAGACATCATGCTCGGTGAGCTGTTGCGACCACAGCAGCTTGCCCGAATCCAGGTCGAAGGCCAGTACCGCATCGCTGGTCTTGGTGTCAGGCGGAGAGAAGTTGTCGCCTGTTCCGGCATAGATGATTCGCCGCTTGGTATCAATGGTGGGCGCGGACCAGATGCTCGCGCCGGAAGGCCCCCAGTTCTGAATGCCGGCCTCGGTCTTGGTCGTCGGGTGCGGGTCCTCGGCAATGCTGTAAGTCTTCCAAAGCTGCTTTCCCGTAGCGGCGTCCAGCGCCACCAATGCGCCGCGCGAACTACAACACTCGTATTTGTTGCCCAGGCCAACTTCTTCGCCGCCGGTCAAAGGCACAATCACACGGCCGTCATAGTATTCCAGTGCGCCCACGATCTTGGAGCGCGGATGAGCGTCAATCCGCACCTTCCACAGCAGCTCGCCCGTGGTCGCGTCCAGAGCGTAAGCGTTGGCCTTCTGGTCTCCGAAAAATGCGGCGTATCTCTTGGGCTGGCCCGGTAGCTGCCCGATGAAAACCGCAGTCCGCGCCGGGGCCTCGCTTTCATACGCCCAATACTGGCATCCCGAGTTTGCGTCCAATGAATAGACGAGCCTGTTTGCGCTTGGCACAAAGACGCGTCCGCCCACCACCGTCGGCTGTCCCCAGGCAAGAGGCGCGTTAGGAAATACGAAGGCCCACTTCAGCTTCAACCGTGGAAGCTGATCAGCGGTCAAACGAGCGCGCTCGGCAGACTGAAAGCGCGCATTAGTGAAGTCCGCACCCCACCCATTCCAGTCCGTAGCGGACGGCGCAAAAGAAGCCTTGGGATTAGCGCAAAGGCCGGCCTGGGCTGGTTGATTATCCTGTCCAAAAGGCCTGCCGGCAAGAAACTCAGCAACGATGTGCCTTTGCTCCGGAGTCATCACCGAGCCCTGGTCTTTCATCCGGCCGGACTCCAGGGCGCGCAGGATATTCTCCGGGGACATCAATCGCAGCGCAGTTGGCGCAGGGGCGCGTGTCTTGGTGGAATTATCATGGCATACCGCGCACTGCTGCTTATAAATGAAGGCGCCATCATGCTCCTGCGCCGGCAACCAGGGTGAGAGGCACAAAACAACAAACGTCCAGCAAGCCAGGCAACGGCCAACGCGGGAAATTGGACTCATACCCATCCTTTAGAACAAGTTTCTTGAAATAAGCCAAACATTGCTTCGGTCCGGCAACCAGCGGGTCACTCTTCAAGGGCTCAGGATCTTTGGCTTTCAACGGGCAACACTATAAACGAATTGGTGTACATGTGCGAGAACAGAATCAGGCCGTTCGCAGGAAACGAATCACCGCCGCGCGAGCCGGGAAACTTGGCTAGAATGAGGTCATCGTGCGCCGATGGATCATCATTGGGATCGCCTGCCTGAGCGCCGCACTTTGGCTCCGGGCGCATACCGTCTACACCACCAGGATTACCTGGTCCAGTGATGTATCGCGCATTGTGTACCGGCATTGTGCCTCCTGTCACCATCAAGGCGGATCGGCGTTCTCGCTCATGACCTACAAGGAGGTTCGGCCCTGGTCTGAAGCCGTCAAGCAACAGGTGCTTGAGCGGCGCATGCCTCCCTGGAATGCCGTTAAGGGCTTTGGCGAGTTCAAGGACGACCGCGGGCTCACTCAGGAAGACTTGGAGGTCCTCGGCGAATGGGTCGATGGGGGCGCACCTGAGGGGAATCCGCTCTATATGCCGCCGCCACCGGACTTCAGCACTGCCCCGGACAAAAAGGATGCTGAAAACCACAATGACGAACGACGCATTGCGGTCTCTGGAACCACCGTGATGAAGTATGGCGTGAACGCCATTGGGATTGAGCCCGGCCTGATTCCTGAATCCGGTGCGCTCCAAGTAGTCGCCCGCCGCCCCGATGGAGCTATCGAGCCACTAATCTGGCTCGAAAAATTCAATCCCAACTACAAGAAGACCTATTACTTCAGCAAGCCCCTGCTCTTTCCAGCGGGCACGAGAATAGAAACTGTGCCGAAGCGAGGGAGTGTGGCATTGGTGGTGAAGTAAGGTCACTTCAACTCAGCCACAGGAACATCAAAAACCGCGGTGTTCACTACACCTTTGCGCTGGAACTGCACCCACACTCTGTACGTGCGGGCGCGTGGAAAGATGACGTTGAATTGCATTTGCGGCCCGCCATCCGCGAGAAAAGGATGGTCGTGGATCATGTCAATCAAGTCATCGCTGGCCGCCAGCATGTGGCTCCATGAGCCAAGGTAGAGTTCCAGGCCGTCCGCTGGCTCCAGGTGGAAGAACATGAGCGTCTTCATGCCCGCAATCGGCTGAGCAGGCTGCATGGTCAATGAAACCTGTAAGTTCGCGGAACTTTTGGGTGAGAGATCAGGCTTGAGTTCTCCGCCTGGGGCGATGGAAGCACCCGGAAGTATGAGCGTCTTCACTATCAACTGCGGTGTGCCTCCGGTAGGGTAGAAATCGCTCAAGATGCGATACATGCCCGGCTTGGGAAGATTCGCATTGAAATGGAATACTCCGTCAGGCCCTGGTTCCGGGTGGTCATGAAGAAAGTAATTGAGGTCCTGGCTGACAATAAACAAGTGGTAGAGCTTCTCGTGCATCACCTGAAAATCAGTGACCCTCTTCCCCGTTTTGGGGTCCAGCACCGTAAATGCAATCTGCAGCTCCTTGCCTGCCTTGGGTGCGGCAGGATGAAACGCGAGCAGGAGCGGATATTCGGCGCGTTCGGGAAGATTCGCCACCAGTTCCATGCCGCATCTGGGACAGCGCCCCGGCTGCGAGGACCGCACATCCGGATGCATGGGGCAGACAAACTCTACGGGTGCTTCCGCTTGACTGGCACTCGCCGGCGCGACAGAGAGCGACTGCGCGAGCAACCTGGCCGCCGGGAACAGCGCGAGAATGAAGACGCGACGTTGGATAGGTAAATTATAAGGTCAGGATGCGCATGGCATCACTCGACCGGCAACGCGAGCGCGGTGCTCCTTCAGCTAAACGCCTCTAAAAACCCACGACCCTCATCAGTGCTCCGGCCAACCCGGCTCCAATCAGTGGTCCTAACACCGGAACGGATGCGTAACTCCAATCAGACGTTCCTTTGCCGGCAATAGGCAGGAGCGCATGGGCGAGGCGCGGACCAAAGTCACGCGCGGGATTGATTGCGTAACCCGTCGTGCCGCCGAGTGAGAGTCCGATGCCCCACACCAGCGCGCCTACAAGGTAAGGTCCCAGCCCTGCTGCCGGCCCTGAGGCAGCCACTGCCTTGGAGAAGATGGCGCCCACCACGAAAACCAGGACGAACGTTCCCACAATTTCGCTCACCAGATTTGCAGCCAGTCTACGTATGGCAGGCGCTGTACAGAAGCAAGCCAATTTCAAGTCCGCATCCTGGGTCTCCCGCCAGTGGGGCAGGTAATGCAGCCAGACAAGAATTGCGCCCGAGAACGCGCCCAGCATCTGCGCTGCGATGTACGGCGCCAGCTTTGTAAATTGCCCTGACGAAACGGCAAACCCCATAGTCACCGCCGGGTTCAAATGGGCATCGCTGCTGCCGCAAGCAATCGCAGTAAAGACGCCCGCCATCACGGCAAAGGCCCAGCCAGTGGTAATCACCATCCAGCCGGCGCCTTCCGCCTTGGAACGTTTAAGCAGAACGCCGGCCACCACTCCATCGCCCAACAAAACCAGAACGAGCGTACCCATGAATTCACCAAAGAATTTCCCTGCCATGAAAAGCCCCCTGTCGGATGTTCAAACGCCTATCACTCGCGCAGTCACTCCAAGCTGCAAAGACTTTGCCCTTGATACCTCTATTCCGCATCGAGAGATTTCGCGCCTTTGATTTTCAATGACTCAATTACCAAATTGCCCAATGACCAGATTCTCTGCTGGGATGATTCTGCTTTCGTCGCAACCGGACCCCAGCACCCGCCGCCTTGGCACAACGGCCTAATCCATCCAATCGAAGGATTTTGTGACCGCACGCTTCCAGAATTTGTACATCTCTTCTCGCCTCTCTCGAGGCAGGTTGGGCCGCCAAGTGTGGTCCATGGCCCAGTTGGCGCGAAGATCTGCCAGGTCTTTGAAATAACCCATCGCCAACCCGGCCGCGTAGGCCGATCCCAGAGCCGTGGTGGCATCTCGCGTAACCGGCCGTACCACCGGCAGGTCCAGGATGTCTGACTGGAACTGCATCAGCAGATCGTTTTCAACCATGCCACCATCCGCGCGCAGCACATCGAGTTTGATATTCGAATCCTTCTCCATGGCCTCAAGCACATCGCGTGTTTGAAATGCGGTGGCCTCAAGCACGGCCCGCGCCAGGTGTCCCTTGTTTGCGTAGCGGGTGAGGCCCGCGATCACGCCGCGGGCGTTGTCTTTCCAATAGGGCGCGTAGAGGCCGGAGAAGGCAGGCACGCAGTAGACCCCTCCGTTGTCCTCTACAGTTCGCGCGAGAGTCTCAATTTCCGGGCTCTTTTGTATCAGGCCGAGGTTGTCACGCACCCATTGCACCAGCGCTCCCGTAATCGCGATGCTCCCCTCCAGGGCGTAGTGTGCTGGCTGGTCGCCAAACTTGTATGCCAGGGTCGTGAGCAGACCATGACTGGAGTGCACCAGCCGGGTCCCGGTATTCATGAGCAGAAAGCATCCGGTCCCATAGGTGTTCTTGGCTTCTCCTGGCTCAAAGCAGGTCTGTCCCACGAGAGCTGCCTGCTGGTCCCCCAGGATACCCGCGATCGGGACATCCCGTAGCGCCGCCTCTTGCGCGTGTCCATAGACCTGGCTGCTGGAGCGGATGTGGGGCAGCATCGCCGCGGGAATACCAAAAGCGGCAAGGATCTCCGGGTCCCACGCCAGGGTTTCCAGATTCATCAACTGCGTTCGGCTGGCATTGGTCACGTCAGTGACGTGAATGCCTCCGTTGGGTCCTCCGGTCAGGTTCCAGACAAGGAAGGTGTCAATATTGCCAAACAGGGCCTCTCCAGATTCCGCTAACTGGCGGGCGTCGGGAACATTCTCGAGAATCCAACGGATCTTCAGCCCGCTGAAGTACGTGGCCAGCGGCAAACCGGTCTTGCTGCGGAAACGGCCCTGTCCGCCGGTCTTGGCAAATTCGGTCACATAGTCGGCGACACGGGTGTCCTGCCAGACCAAAGCATTCGTCAGTGGTGTCCCGGTCTTGCGGTTCCATACCACGGTGGTTTCTCGCTGGTTTGTAATGCCGATGGCTGCCAGGTCAGACGGACGGAGGGATCGGTTTTGCATCGCCCCAGCGATCACATCCTTAGTACGGCGCCAGATTTCCTCCGGATCGTGCTCCACCCAGCCCGGCTTGGGGTAAATCTGCTCATGCTCCTTCTGGGATATCGACACGATGCGCCCCGACCGGTCGAACACGATGAAACGCGTGCTGGTTGTCCCCTGGTCAATTGCCCCAATGTAGCTTGCCAATTTACCCCTCCTGACTGGTTTGCTGCTCTTGCCTGCTGCTCCCTTGTTCCTTGTCTTGACGCCGGCCGATATGAAGTGCGCGGTCTGCGGGTCATCAACAGAGCGCAACAGCTTAGCACGAGCGCCGGACAGAGCAATCCTTGAAACTGCTGGTGCGAGTGCATTGGGGAATCTTTAGAGTACCGGTGTGACACGTTTCGCCCAGGGTTGCTCGCCAGAGGTTAAGCTTCTAGACTGAAAGATCATTTATGAGCACCGCTGTGGATGCATCCCGGCCTGCGGCCGCCCAGAAAATACCCCCGCAGAAATTCGACCGCTCAATCGTCGAGGGACCCATCACGTCCGCTGTATGGCGCCTCGCGTGGCCCACCATGCTGCAGAACGTAATCGCCGGGCTGCAAGGCATCATCGATCACACCATGGTCGGACACTACATCGGCTATACGGCAAATGCCGCGGTCGGAGTGAGCCTCCAGATGATCATTGTGGTTATTGTTTTCATCAACTCGCTGTTCATAGGGATGGGCGTGCTCGTGTCCCGGTTCGCGGGTGCGGGTGAACCTGAGAAAGTAAACCGCGTTGTTTATCAGGCGTTCCTGACCGCGGTAGCGCTGTCCAGCACCATGGCTATGGCGGGCTACTTCGCCTCCCCGGCTTTGCTGAATCTGGTGAACGCCGCGCCCGAAGTCAAAGTACTCGCGCTGCCGTTTATTCGAGCGATGTTTCTTGGCATCTTTGGTCCGATGATGTTCTACATGCTGACCGGGGCCTTCCGCGCCGCCGGCGATCCGCGGACGCCGTTGCGCCTCGGCGTGACCATGACCCTGCTCACCATCGTCTTCAACGTCCTGTTAATTCCCAGAATAGGCGTGGTGGGCGCGGCTGTGGGCACCATCGCCAGCAGCACCAGCGTAGCCATCTACGGATTGTCGAGACTCTTTGTCCCTGGCTCAGTAATACGCTTCCATCGTGGGATGGACCTGCACATTGATTGGGGCATCATCCGCTCGCTGTTCCGTTTTGGATTGCCCACCGGCATCCAGGGCATTGCCATGAATATCGCCGGCGTGCTGCTTCTCCGGTTCATCGGATCGTTGGAGCACAGTGCTGCCGCGCAGGCGGCTTACGCCATTGGATACACGCAACTGTTCTCACTCATTACCTGGACGTCCGTGGGATTGCTGGGAGCATCCGCCACCATCGCCGGCCAGAACCTTGGCGCTGGTCATCCGGAACGGACCATGCGAGGCGTAGCGGTGGCTTCGCGCTTTGGTCTGATCGTCGCCGCGATCATTGGGGCAACGTTCGTGGCCTTCCCGCAGTACTTGCTGGCGATTTTCGGAATGAAAGACGCGCAAGTGCTTCTGATCGGCGAGCAGTTGCTGCGTTATCTGAGTGTGTCAGGGTTTTTCATCACCGTGGCGCTGAGCTACACCGGCGGACTCCAGGGAACGGGGGACACCCGAAGCCCCTTGTACATCTCGATCCTGTCCCAAATCGTCATCCCCATCGGATGGTGCGTTGCTTTTCAGGCGCAACGCGGATTACGGGCCAGCGATATCTGGATTGCGATCCTGCTCGGTCACTTCACGCGCGCATTGTTGAGCGTGCTTCGCTTCCGCCAGGGCAAGTGGCGTTACATCGCTGTCGACATCAAAGCAACATAGAACTCGCTAGGCCACCCTGCAAAGCAACCAATAAGTAACGATTCTGAGCAGCGCGGCCCGCAGTCCATAAACCTGGTGGTGCGCCGGGGCATCAAATGTCGTTCCGCTTGTGATTGGCGCTATGGCGTGCCGTGAGCGGTCACTCCATCCACCATCGATCCGGCCAGCCCGGTTCTTAGGAATGCCAGCAGAGCTTTCTTTTCCGCATCAGAAAGATGTAGAGGAACAATGTTCTCGTCCAGGTAGGGATTCTTATTGCCGCCGCGATCGTAAAAGTCAATCACGTCTTCCAGCGTTGCCAGGCTTCCGTTGTGCATGTAAGGTCCGCGCCGCCCCACCTCACGAAGAGTCGGGGTCTTGAATGCACCTTCATGATAGGGCTTGCCGGTGATGGCTGCCCGGCCTTCATCCTGCAGCACGCCTTCATTCCAGGCTACACCCGTGTTATGAAATGCCTCGTCCGTCAACTGCGTGCCGGAATGGCAGATATAGCATCGCGCCTTGTCCCGAAAAAGCCGTAACCCTTCGAGTTCAAGGTCGCTAAGGACGTCCGGCCAGCCTGCAAGGAAAAGATCAAAGTTGCTGTTCTCTGACCGTATTGTGCGCAAATAGCTGGCCAGCGCCTCCGCCAGTAGCTCTCTGTTCAGGCCACGATACGTGGGATCCTGACTCAGGTGCCGCAACACCGCATCCACCGTCATCCCCATCTCGTCAGCACTAAGGATAGGCTGGAGCACCTGCTCTTCCAGGGTCATGGCGCGTCCATCCCAGAATTGAGACTTCCCTGACCCGCGGCCCAGAAGAGTAGGCGTATGGCGTTTTCCACGCCGGCCGAATACGCCCACGCTCAGCCCTCGAGCCTCTGAAAATCCGTGCGCAGGATCATGACAGCTTGCGCAGGAGAGCCATTCGTCGGCCGATAGACGAGTATCAAAGAATAACCGCTTGCCCAGAGCCACCTTCGCCGCGTTCGCGGGATTGGCAGCCTGCGCCTTCGTCCCCGTGTCGCGCGCCGATGCAGAGTTGTACCGTTGCCCGTACGCCGCCACCGCGCTAAGGAGTGTGACGAAGAGAAACGTTGCCAACCATACTCTAATGTCTGAATGTTTCATCGCTTCATGCCAGGGAGTATGACCGCCCTTTGACCGCCTCTTATTTTAAATTCGATTGAGGAAAACTGGCCACCGCTGTTTTTGCCCCGAGAGTCAGATAAAACAGCCGATACTATCGCCGAATCCCTGTTCCACCCGGCCATCTGGCCAAACCACAATGGGCACCAGGCTGCCGTAGCCACGCGCCTCTTCCAGAGTTACCTGGCTCAGCTCGACCCGGCGCTCTTCAAAGTCCACACCCTCGGCCTCGAATTTCTTCACCAGCTTGACGCAAGAGTCACAGCCGCGAATGGTGTAAACCACCGGCCGGGTAACCGTACTTTTATTTTCAACCGGCATTGGGGATGCTCAACGCGTTTGCCAGGAGCTGGCTGATCTCTTGGATCGCATCCCGGCGCCACTGATCGGTGAATGGCCGCACGCGGGCCACTAACTCCAGGAGCAGCGCCTGGCGATCTTTGTCCGGAAGAGTTGCAAAAGTCGCGGATGGTGGAAGACTAAGCTTCTCCTTCGCCTCTTTCATGGCTGCGGCGAGTCCCGCATGTGCGCTGGCCGAGCGTTCCGTCCAGTGCGTCAGATATTCGAACTCCTTCGTATAGAAGACGAACACCGGAATGGCCCGGGATTTCCCGTCATTGCTCAAAAATTCGTCCATGATGTCGAGGTTCTGGTCGCGCAGGAAGACGCGCAGCTCCATTCCCGTCGCCTCGGCGATGCGCGCCGCAGTGGGCAGCTCACGGTAGACGTCCCCGCACCACGCTTCAGCCAGGGCAAGCATCTTCGCCGGGCCACGCGGATGCGCTGCGGCCTTGCGGAGAAATGCAACGTCCTGTTCGCCGAGTGGCACGGTTTTTCCATTGGCCACAAACTTGTCCTGGTTGACAGCAGCCTGCGCCACAAAATCGGCATAGGTGAAACCCTGGGCAAATCGCGCTGCAGTAACGACCGATGTGATTGCCGGCATGTTTCTCCTTTATCTTTAGCATACAAATTTTATATCAACTCGCCTTCCCGGACCGGCGCCCTCAGTGTCTCTGTGGTGTTGCTTTTCCTCTTATCCAGCATAAACTTATCCAGCATAAACTTGACATCTAAACTATTGAAACCTAGAATTTTCTGGTGCGAATTGTCTGCCTTGGCGGTGGTCCTGCCGGACTCTATCTCTCCATCCTGCTAAAAAAGGCAAACCCTTCCTGGGATGTGACCGTCATCGAGCGTAATCGGCCCACAGACACATTTGGCTGGGGGATTGTGTTTTCCGACAAGACCATGGATGGCTTCCGGACTGTGGATGAGGAGACCCACACCGGGATCACGCATGCCTTCCGCCACTGGGACGATATTGATGTCTTCTTTAAAGGCCGTAAGATTACCTCCGGCGGCCACGGATTCTGTGGGATCGCCCGCATCAAGCTGCTGCAGATCCTCCAGCAGCGCGCGGCCGGACTCGGCGTGAAACTGCTCTTCCAGACGGAAGTCACCGATCCGGATGACTACGCGTCTCGCTGCGATCTGCTCATCGCCTCCGACGGCGCCTCTTCCGTGACTCGCAGAAAGTACGAGCATGTCTTCAAGCCCAACATTCAGGCTCGTCAGAACCGTTTTGTCTGGCTGGGCAGCCGCAGGAAGCTTGATGCCTTCACCTTTGATTTCAAAGAAACCCGGTGGGGCTGGTTCAACCTGCACGCCTACCGCTTTGATCACGAGTGGTCCACCTTTATTGTTGAAACGCCGGAAAGGAACTGGCTCGCCGCCGGCATCGACAAGATGGAGCAGCGAGAGTCCATCGCGCTCTGCGAGAACCTCTTCGCCGAGCGTCTGGACGGCAATCCTCTCATCTCCAACGCCAGACATCTAAGCGGTTCAGCCATCTGGCTCAAGTTCAACCGTGTGCTCTGCGAAAAATGGTTTCACAAGAACATTGTGCTCATCGGCGATGCCGCGCACACCGCGCATTTCAGCATCGGCTCCGGCACCAAGCTGGCCATGGAAGATGCCATTGCCCTGGCTCGTGTGCTCTCAAATCACAAGGGAGACATGGAAGGCGCATTGCAACGCTATCAGGAAGAGCGGGAAATCGAGGCGCTGAAGTTGCAGAGCGCGGCGCGGAATCGCATGGAATGGTTTGAGCAGGTTGAGCGTTACGTCCATCAGGAGCCCGAACAGTTTGCCTATGGCCTGCTCACAGGCAGCCAGCGAGTAGGCCATGCCAACCTCAAGCTGCGTGATTCCGGCTACGTCCAGCAAGTGGAAGAATGGTTTGCCCGGCGCAGCGGTGTGCGCGGTCCTCTTCCGCCCATGTTCACGCCGATTACGGTACGTGGAATCACCCTCAAGAACCGCGTGATCTGTTCTCCCATGGCCACTTACATGGCGCAGGATGGCCTGCCGAATGATTTTCATCTCGTGCATTTGTCTGCGCGCGCCATGGGTGGCGCGGCCATGGTTGTAACCGAGATGACCTGCGTCTCGCCGGACGCGCGCATTACTCCCGGCTGTCCCGGCATGTGGAATGACGATCAGCAGACTGCCTGGAAGCGCGTAGTTGATTTTGTGCACACCTACACCGATGCAAAGATCGCTTTTCAGCTCGGTCACGCCGGACGCAAAGGCTCCACCCGCGCAGGATGGGATGCCATCGACCAACCACTGCACTCCGGCAACTGGCCACTGATCTCGGCTTCAGCCCTTCCTTATATTGAGGGCCTATCGCAGATCCCGCGTGAGGCCACGCGCGCCGATATGTGTCGCATCAAGGCGGATTTCGTCTCCGCCACGCGCCGGGCCGTGTCTGCCGGTTTCGACTGGCTGGAATTTCATTGTGCCCACGGCTATCTCATGTCCAGCTTTATTTCACCGCTTACCAACCAGCGCTCCGACGAGTACGGCGGCTCGCTCGAAAATCGCTGCCGCTATCCGCTGGAGGTTTTTGCCGCCATTCGGGCCGCGTGGCCTGTAGATCGCCCCATGAGCGTGCGCATCTCCGCTCATGATTGGGTGCCCGGCGGTCTTACTCCGGACGACGCAGCCCAGGTTGCGCGCCTCTTCAAAGACGCCGGAGCGGACGTGATCGACTGCTCCTCCGGCCAGGTGAGCAAGGCGGAAAAACCGGTATACGGGCGCATGTTCCAGGTGCCATTTGCGGACAAGATACGCAACGAGGTCGGCATTCCCACCATCGCCGTGGGAAATATTTTCGAAGGCGATCACGTGAATACGATCATCGCTGCCGGCCGCGCCGACCTGTGCGCCATTGCGCGGCCTCATCTGGCCGACCCTGCTTGGACGCTCCATGAGGCGGCCATACAGGGATTCACCGAGATCACCTGGCCCAAACAGTACCTGAGTGGAAAAGAACAACTGGAAAGGAACCTGGCTCGCGCCCAACTTATCTTGCAGGTGTAAACACGCATGGAACAGAGTTCACAAGCATTGGCCGGCAAGCACGCTGTAGTTACCGGCGGGGCTCGGGGCATTGGCGCTAGCATCACGCGGGCTCTCGTTGCGCACAGCGCCAGAGTCACCATGCTGGGCCGTAGCGCCGCTCCACAAAATAACCTCGCCGGCCACCCGCATCTTAACTATGTTCAGGCCGATGTCTGCGCTCCGGAAACTCTGAAAAGTGCTTTTGACTCTGCCTGCGCCCGTTTCGGTCCCATTAACATTCTGGTCAACAATGCCGGGCAGGGACGGTCCGCCCCTTTCCTGAAAACCGATTTCACGCTTTGGCGCAGCATGATGCAGGTAAATCTTGATGGAACCTTTCACTGCATACACCAGGTCTTGCCCGGCATGCTGGATGCAGGCTGGGGGCGCATCGTGAATATTGCCAGCACTGCGGGGCTCACAGGATACGGATACGTCTCCGCGTATTGTGCAGCCAAGCATGGCGTTGTCGGCCTCACCCGTTCGCTCGCGCTGGAGGTCGCCACCAAGGGCGTGACCGTGAATTCCGTCTGCCCCGGCTATACAGAAACGGAAATGCTTCAGCAGACCATAAGCGGCATTGTCGCCAAGACAGGCCGTACCGCGGATCAGGCGCGTGCGGAATTGACCGTCCGCAATCCACAAAAGCGGATCATCCAGCCCGAGGAAGTCGCCAACGCCGTCGCCTGGCTGTGTCTTCCGGGAAGCGAAGGGATCACGGGTCAATCCATTGCGATTGCCGGCGGCGAGGTCATGTGAGGAGAACAATGGCAACCGCTTCTACTTTACGCAAAACCACTTCTGCCCCGCGCCCCGCCAACGGCGCGGTTTTGGATCTGGAAACGCGGGCCAAGAGAGGCGACCATCAGGCCTTGCGCCTGTGGCTTCGTCTTCTATCGTGCACCGTGCGCATCGAGAGCAAGGTTCGGCTCCTCCTGCGCCGCGAGTTCAACACCACCCTGCCTCGATTCGACCTGATGGCCCAGCTGGAGCGCAGCGCCGGCGGCTTGCGTATGAATGAACTTTCCCGGCGGTTGATGGTATCCGGAGGAAACGTAACCGGAATCACGGATCAACTTGAGCGCGAGGGGCTTGTGGTTCGCACCGCCTATCCCGGCGACCGCCGCGCCTTTACTGTCAAGCTGACCAATACCGGGCTCAAGCGCTTCCGAGAAATGGCGGCGCGCCATGAGCAGTGGATTATCGAACTGCTGGGCGGCCTCACTCGCGACGAACAGGAAACCATGATCAACGAGCTATGGAAGCTGAAAGCGCACATCAACAACACTACCGTCACCGCATACAAACCGGGCCGGCGTTCGCAGGCTGGAGCGGAAGGAAGCTAAAGATGAAGCAAGCTGGAGCTGAAGATGAAGATGAAGATGAAAGAAGCCGAATCCGATGAAAGACCCCACAAAAGCCGCACCTCCAATTCTCCAAGACCGTCTGCTGGCGAATTATGCAGCGCAGCACTTCAAATACAAGGTGAAGGACGGCGTGGCCTGCATCACCTTGGACCGGCCGGAACGTAAGAACCCGCTGACCTTTGCTTCTTACGCTGAACTGCGCGATCTGTTTCGCGCCATGTCCCAGGCCGCGGATGTTAAGGCCATCGTCTTGACCGGCGCGGGAGAAAATTTCTGCTCCGGCGGCGACGTACATGAGATCATCGGCCCGCTTACCGCACTGGATATGCCCGGTCTGCTCGCCTTCACCCGCATGACTGGCGACCTGGTAAAAGCCATGCGCGCCTGTCCGCAGCCAATCATCGCTGCAATCGATGGCGTTTGCGCCGGAGCCGGCGCCATCCTGGCCATGGCATCGGATCTCCGTCTGGGCACCGCGCGCAGCAAGACTGCATTTCTCTTCACCCGGGTAGGGCTCGCCGGTTGTGACATGGGAGCGTGCGCCATCTTGCCCCGGATCATCGGACACGGCCGCGCTGCCGAGCTCTTGTTCACCGGCCGCAGCATGACCGGAGACGAAGCCGAAAGATGGGGCTTCCTCAATCGCTTGTGCGCTCCGGAAGAGTTGCAGACCGTCGCCCTGGGACTGGCTGCCGAGCTGGCCGCAGGGCCCACATTTGCCCACGGTATGACCAAAAAGATGCTGCATCAGGAATGGAACATGGGCTTGGATGAAGCCATTGAGGCTGAGGCCCAGGCCCAGGCAATATGCATGGCCACCAATGATTTTCATCGCGCCTACCAGGCCTTTGTCGCCAGACAGAAGCCGGTATTTAAGGGAGACTAAATGAGATTTCTGCAACCACCGGATTGGCCCCGGCCAAAAGGTTATACCAATGGCGTGGCCGCCACAGGCAGCCTGGTATTCGTGAGCGGCATGGTTGGCTGGAATGCGCAGCAGGAGTTTGTGGCCGTGGATTTTGTCGGCCAGGTCCGTCAGGCGCTGCACAACATCGTCGACGTGCTGGCCCAGGCCCAAGCCAAACCTGAGCACATCGCGCGCATGACCTGGTATGTAATCGACAAAAACGAATATGTGGCCGCCGCCCGGGAGATCGGCCCCATCTATCGCGAGATCATCGGCCGTCACTATCCTGCCATGACGGTTGTAGAAGTCTCAGGGCTGCTGGAAGAAAAAGCCCGCCTGGAAATTGAAGTCACCGCCGTTCTGCCAGAATAAGAGGAGCATTCAGCACTCAGCAACCCATAAAATGTTTTACGGGGCCAGGAATTGCTTCCGCATTTCCCTAACCTTACTTTCGCAATAGCGCAGATTTTCCCGAAAATTGTGTTACCCAATTGTAGGTAAGCACTTTTTTATCAACACAGACGGTCCGAAAAACGCGTGTGGTGCCGACCTACCCCCTTGGCAACCTGCCGTAAGTCTGG
>DATGJZ010000012.1:0-142508 GCA_035294925.1 Candidatus Angelobacter sp.
CCAATACCATTGAAAATGCATAAACGCCTCCCCGAGTGCGGCTCCCTTCAAACGGCTGTATCGGACGCGCCCGCAGGACTTCTCGACCGACCTACCCATGTAACCATGGGGCGCGTCCGATACAGCACTAGCGTTTATGGATCATAGACAGAGTGCTGAACGGCGCCCGGATCACCTCCGCATTCCCGACGAAACGACCAGAGACCAACACTTCTGGCGGTGACCTCTTCGACATGGCACAATGGGTTCTATTATGACGATTGAATCTCGACCGGATGATCGCTTCAAACCGAAAGATGCTGTTGGGCCGAGGCCTGGCGTCGAGTTCGTGAACAAAGTGGCCGAAGCCTATCGCGCTCTCGGAGCCGGCGTCGAACACGAGCTTGCAGTTGCTGGTGTTCAGGTTGATCTATTGGTTAGAGAGAAGACTCTCTCTGGCAATTCTTTAAGTTGGGCGTTGAGTGCAAAGCGTATAGCCAACCCTTGGATGCGAATGCCGTGTACAGCTTTGCGGCGATCGCTAATCTCTTGAAACAGCGCAATCTCATGCATCGCGGTGTAATAGTCGCGGCGGCCGGTTTTACAAAGCGCGCCCGCGAGGTGGGTGAAGAGCAAAGTATCGATCTAGTTGAATTGCGTGACCTTAAGGCGCGTCTTCTAAAGCAGGAAGAAAATCAGCCTGAAGGTGAACCGCGCATTTCATCAGCACAATTGACTGAGGAAGCACACTCCAGCCGGTCGGCTATTAAGCGCCTGTTCGTGGCCATGCCCTTTTCGACAGACTTTCGCGATGCTTATGTATTTGGCATTCGTCAAGTGTCAGAAAAGCTTGGATTGGTAGCGGAGCGAGCTGACGAGATAGAATATAATGGGGGGATTCTTGAATTGATCCAGGATCGCATCCGCAATTGCGATGCGGTTGTAGCAGACATAACTTCTCACAACCCCAACGTCTTCTATGAAATTGGGTACAGCCACGCTGTCGGCAGGCCGACTATCCTCATAAGTCGACGATCCGGACAAGAGATTCCATTTGATCTGCGGACGACGAACCACATTCTGTACGAGACTCTCGAAGACTTACAAGGATTGCTCGAGAAGCGCCTTCGGGCGACACTTTGCATTTCTTGAGCTAATTTAGAAAGAGTTGTCACTAGGCACTTCCTGAAGATCAGCCGTCTCAGCCTCGAATGTCCCAAGCTTTCGTGGACATCCACTCAGCCCCTGATCTCCTTGACAACGATCTCCACTCCAGGCGTGCGAAATCGACATCCCGGATGCGTTCTGCGCGCTTTAATTCGATCACCTGATAATGGTTTTGTTCTTCGTCTTCCAACTCAGTACAGCTGACACTCCCCGCGCCACAGACAATCAACCGTTTCGCGGCATCCGTATCAGTCAAGTCTCTGACTATCGTTTCTCTGAACTGCGGCTTGTGCTTGTGGCCATGGAGAACGAAATCAATCCCAAAACTCTCAAGTGCAGACTCCACGAAACCTGCGTCCCTAATCGTCGACAAATCTTGCCAGGTCTCTGACGGCACCCTCTGGTCGAGCCGCTCAGGAAACGGATGCAGGTGGTGATGAATCACAGCGATTTTTACGGTCGAGCGCGACACTTTGGAATTTGCGATGAGTTTTTTTGCCAGCTTGATTTGTTTTGCCCCAACAAACCCAAAATGATCTTGGTGCGATTCGTAGACACAGCTATTGAGGCCAAGGAACATTATGTCATGGCTTTCGTCGTGGTGGACGGAGATAATGTCGTGTCCTTGAGCGTGCTTCTTGTCATAACCTAACGGCCAATCAATTAACGGGTATTTTTTCTTGCACAAATCGAAGCCGTAAAAATCGAATATAAAGCGCAGAAAGTGCTCGAACCGCTGAGCCAGATCGTCTTGGGATAGCATCCAGTTCACATCATGATTACCGGGGACCATTATCACTCTTTCCTTTGATATCGTGAGCCCTTCGCAGATGCGGTCCAGGCAGTTTTTAGCATCGGCAAATTCTTGTTTGACTGCCCGATATCCAAAGTCACCGGAAATGACCAGGTAAAGCCGATCGGGTGCAATCCTAAAATGCCCATTCCTGCGGTTGAACTCATCGTTCAAATGTTGACTCAATGACTCTGAGTTCTCGCCCTCGAAGAAGCGATGGAGACTCTCTCCACCGGCCGTTTTTGAGCCGAAATGAAGATCAGAAAGATGCATAATGACCGGTAAAGCATCCTGTTTGGCAGACTCCGCAGACATCCCAGTACCCCCGGAGCTTGTCACGAGAGCGCTGGCCAAGTCACGCAGCATCGCCGAAAGCCGCCTGGCCTGAGCCGGCTGGAATGAAACCGACGCGAACAGCTCTAGCTGATCCGCACCTGATCGCAGTGGTTTAGGGGAGTTTGTCAGGGTGGCGGCGCGACGATACGCCAACTCCGCTATATCGAAGTCGGCGGTCGCAAAGCAGCTCTCCCCCTTCAGGATCTCGGTCCATTCATCAGAGCCATCCATTCGTTCGATGCGATCTCGAAGGGAACGGTACAGCAATATCCCTCCTTCCGGTGTCAATGGACTCGCAAGGATCTTCATCGCAGCCTCATTTACCAACATGTACAGATTATTTGGAGAAAGGGTGGCCCCACGCGAGTAGTAATTGCTGGCATCTGCGAAGTTGCGTCGCTGCTTCTCACGGCTTCCCATCAATCCGAGCGTCTCCGGATCGTTGGGATTGATCGACAGCGCCCGCCGGTAGGCGGCAAGGGCCTCACTATCGTATTCGTTACCTGCTTTCTGTAGGAACCAGCCGAGCCTCCTATAAATCTCGAAATCGTAGGGTTGGAGTCCAACCGCTCTGCGGAGTATTGCGGCAGCGTAGAGCCATTCGCCACAGTCGGAAAGACGCTCTGCGAGGTCACGAAGCTGGAGGATTGGGAGCCGGGATATTGGCTCAAGCCACTTCCACAGAGCGATGAGTTGATCGGAGTTCCTCGCTCTGGCCATCCGAGCCGCGATATCCAACTCCAGTTCTCCGAGATCGCGCTTAGGATCAGCGAGGATACCAGCGCGCTCGAAGAAAGGTCGCAGGGGACTTGTGATCGCTTCGGCACGAAATTCACTGAGCACGACGCTTAGGCTCCGCTCGAGAGAATCGGCTTTCGATCTGGCAAAGAAGATTATTCGTTGTCCACGCAGATCGAACGGGACATTTTCCGGAGTAGCCGAGGAAATAAGAACCGTTCCTGAAGTTGACACCGAGTGCCGAATCCCGAGCTCATAGTAGACGTTCGCGTTCGGTATGCTAATGTCTGCCAATACCAGATCCGCGGTCAAAAGCTGGTTCAGGTACTGGTCACTAATCGTCCCAGGGGCCGAGACCTCGTCAATTCGGAGAACATCCCATCCAGCAGCATGGCCGACGGGACGAATCACCGACTGATAAATATCGTCAAAATCGTATTCGATCCCGTCGTGCTGCTTGACCCCGAAAGGCATAATGACAAACAGCTTAGTAGGCATCTTTCGAGGATATCTGAACCCTGCAGAAGATGGTAAAGGAAAGCGAAGAGGCGGGGAAACGGAGAATGCCGATGCCGCCCAGAAGTTTTGTCACCGGCAGGCGCGGCGGTTCCATCCGCAACGTTCATTCGGACAAGAACGGTCCGACGCGTGGCGTGCAGACCCCGCTGGGGTCCCGAAGCCCTCTTCGAGGAGATCGCCATTGATCTCCTCCGAGCCCGTTTCGGGCCAACTTCCGGATTGCCGACCCGTCGCCAAATGCCGAACCGAAAGCGGTAGGTGGTTCTTCTGACTTCAGCTTACTCTTTCATGGTTTGAGCCCTAATTCTGGAAAATGGCCATTCCGCCAAGCTATCATTGATTTGGTTTAGCTTAGCTGGCAACACTGAGGTCCTCCACAACATGGCCTTCACGCTAGAGTATTTGCTTCCAGCCGGCCAACAGATTAGAACCGTGCAGCCCCATGAGCCTATTGGCTCCGCGATCAACATCATGCATCAGCACGGCTATGGCCAATTACCAGTGACTGGAACAGATGGGGAATTTCAAGGGCGGGTGATCACTTTTGAGTCGATCCTCCAAGCCATTCAGTCTTTCCGGACTGAGGCCGAGAGCCTGCTGGTTCGCGACACGGCCCAGCGTGTACGCAGCTATCCCGCTGACGCGGATTTACTGACAACGCTGGATGACATCCATCGCGATAACTTTGCGATAATCGTTGAAGAATCGAGATTGCTTGGGATCGTGACAACCGCCGATGTAGCGGTCTTTTTCCGCGAGTACGCGGAAGATTTGATGCTGATCGAAGGGATTGAATCGCGCATGAAGGAAGCCATTCGTGCCCTCTATGCTGGCGATGACGGTGGACTGGATTCCGCGATTGCGACAGTGACTGATCGGGCTGCCGATATCCGCAAGAGATTGCCGGGAGCGATCAGGGCGTATCTGGCAAAGATGAACATCACTGCTTCCCTTGCGGAAACTGATACGGACGCAATTGCTGATGCCGAGAAGAAACTTGGGTTGCCAGAACCGGGCAAGAAATTCCAGGATTTGACCTTTGATGAGTTCATAAATGTCTTGTTGCGTCACCCGCGCGCTCCAAGGCTCTCACAGTCAAAAGATGTTTCTGAACTTCGGGAACTGCTCCAACGAGTGCGGAACGCTCGAAATAACTTGGCTCACTTCCGACGCGAATTGACTCCGGAGGAACGTCGCACGATACAGTTTTCGGCGGAATGGCTGGAGAACAACCTTCCGGTACCCGTTCCCGAAATCTCACAACAACAACGCGCCAATGTCGGCGCTCCGGCATCCACCCACCAAGAGGAGATGGAACCTCCGCATGGAAGCTACGCTCAACTCGCCGCGCACTTGGAGGCTCTGCCAGCCGATACCACTTCATTAACCCTGACCTTTCAAGAAATTGAAGGCATTCTCAAGAAGGAATTGCCCCGATCGGCGTCCGAATATAGGGCTTGGTGGTCTAATGATCCCATGAAGCCACAGTCCGCCGCTTGGCTTGATGAGGGCTGGCGGACAACGTCTGTGAGCATGACAGAGCGCCGGTTGACGTTCGTTCGCACGAATGACCGCGAGGAGGCGTATATACGTTTCTTTGCGAAGCTAAACGCACGACTTGCAACCGAAACCGATTTCCCTCTCCGCAACGTTTCACCACAAGGGCAGAATTGGCTTGTTCTTGCCTCTCTGGACAGGTCCCGACCGGATCTAGCGGTTATCGCATCGTTCGCACGGCGAAAGCGGCTTCGAATTGAGCTCTACCTAGATCTCGGAGACAAAGATCAGAATAAACGCCGATTTGACCAACTGCTCTCGCGTAAGAGTGACTTCGAGCAGGTTGTTGGTGAACCAATGGAGTGGGAACGACTTGACAATAGACGAGCGTGCCGAATTGCCGTCTACACTAAAGCGCAGATCTTGACTGATGCTGACAGCCCGACACTCCTTGAGTGGGGTGCGAAAAGGGCATCTTCCTTCTATCGGGCCTTCGCGACTGAATTTGTTTCTGCAGGTGACGGGCCACCCTGAAGTGATGGGTCAAGGTCGGACTGCCGGCCCACTCTGGCCAGAAGTCTGCTTCTGGGACATTATGAGCCGATGTTGGATAGCTTGCGATAATGCCGATTGTGGTCAAATTCAATTGACTCAGAGATTCAGAAGGAGCAAAGCGGCGGGTTCATTCCCGGTGCCATCACGCAGGCGGTGGTGGCTTTCCGTTTAGGTGTTTTGCGGGATTGTCCCTTCTGTCACGAACCATCAATCAGCAGCATGCCCAACCGAAGGCGACAACGTCTTTGTGTTCGCTGCATTGTGTGATGTGGCCGCATCCCGAATCGCCGAACATGAATTGCAGATTGTCTTCAGAATCCAGTTGGAAAATAAGAACCATGCGCCGATTGCATCGCGGGCAGTTCGGGTACTCCACTCCCTGCACCCAATACGGCCATCCGCCGAGCTTATCGCCGGCTTGGGCGGAGGAGACCTTTTCGGCTAATTCGTCGTCTTGCACATTCTGGAATAGCAAACCCAACTCGCTGTATTCCAGGTGCACCGTGTTTGCTTTGAAGTCGTACGTATACCTGAGACCGAGTTCTTCCTGCTCGGCGGAATGCGGCCAATCCTGAAATTCCTCCCAGCCAACGATCCTTTTCGCCGGAAATTCGTCAGATGCGCCGCTCATGTCTCTTTTCATCCCTGGACCGTTCGGCTGTACGACCCGCACTAGACTTTGTTGGTTGCTAAAGGGCCTCCACCCTTCACCATCACACTTATCGTTCGCGCAATAGAATAATTGCAGCAAGCCCTTTCCGAACCGGCCATTAGAAGCGTTGGGCAGCGTGTCCAGATCAAGCTGCAAAAAGAGCCGCAACGATCGGCCGCAGGTGGCGCATTTCGGCACGCTTTCACCTGAGCTGAGCCAGGGTACGCCGGCGAACTTTGACGATGTGGTTGGTCCATCTCCATCTTCCACGATTGGTTTCCACGCCGGACGGCGATGCTTTTCGCGCCAGGGTTCGAGCTTCTGTAGGATCTCTTTTGTTTCCATGGAGCGTAGTTTAGCCAAACGGACTGCATTGGTTCTAGTCAAGCAGCCGGACATATGGTCGGCAATCCGGAAAAACGCTAGTGCTGTATAAACGGGCTCCTCGGAAGTGTGATCCGCCCTAATATCGTCGATTCTCCGAGGTTTTGCCAGTGCCCGTAAGTGGCCGACCACCGACACGAAGCGTTCAATATTCGGCCAAAACCTACTCACCCCAGTTCTTCCAGCTTGACTGTTCCTTGGCGATAGCGTCCCTATATCATTCACTATTTCTCGGCCGGTTAGGCACTGCATTACTGGAAAAGTCATATTCGCTGAGAGAACTTGCCGCAAAGATCCACCGGATCCTGACGGCTGACGTCCCGAAACTGCCGATGATCACACATTGGCGAATGGGGACTGAAGACGAGCAACTGGCGATTTAGGGGACAGGTTACAGGGAATAGGTGATAGTAAAACCACTCCAAAGCCCTTTCACACCAACAGAGAACACGAAGGAAGGCCTCAACCAAAGACCAACCTTGGTCGCAGCGATCAAGGTTGTCGGCCTGAAATTTAGGGGACAGGTTACAGGGGACAGGGGATAGGTACAGTCAACCCCAAAAAATCAACCACCAAAACCCTTTCGACCACAGCGGACACCAAGGAGGGCCAAACCAAACACCAACCTTGGTCGCAGCGATCCAAGGTTGCCGGCCTGAAATTTAGGGACAGGTAACAGGGGACAGGTGATAGTAAAACCAACCACCAAAACCCTTTCAACCACAAAGGACACGAAGGAAGGCCGAAGCCAAAAACCAACCTTGGTCGCAGCGATCAAGGTTGCTAAGCCTTTGTCACCAAAGTAGATGCAGGATTGCCTGGTCGCCCACCGCTTCGGCAACAGCTACTGTCCTGATCCCGATGCTTGAACCCCTCTTTTATTTCCCAGAAGTGTTTCGGTCAGTATGGTCGTTCATCTGGAGGCTGATGGGCTCGAAGCCCGTTCGGGGACCATAAGACGAAAGGCCGAGGCGGCTCACGGACTATTTCTGGATTCCCGACCATTCACGAAGTGGGCCTGTTTGGGTCCCAAGGTCAAGTGGATTACCTTTCAGGGGTTTGTCCGTCTCAGTCTATATATAGAGTGGTAGGATGATACCGATTCTGCCGGGGCAAGTCTTAGCCCGGCGAGAGGCCAAAATGGCGACATTGGGATCCCCGCAGGTACCGGCGGAAGCTTCCGTCCCTAGCCGTGTTTCGACCGCCTCAGCCACGAAGCCCGCGCCGAGGCACTCTGCTCTCGTCCGCGTTACCCACTGGATAACCACACTCTGTTTTTTCGCCCTGCTCGTCAGCGGCATCGAACTTGTGATCTCGCACCCGCGCTTCTACTGGGGCGAGACGGGCACCGTCTTTACAACTCCGTTGTTTCAACTACCGATTCCTTCCTCAAGAAGATTGGTGCCGACGGGTTACGGCTACGTGCTGCCCGACCAGAACGGCTGGAGCCGGGCACTGCACTTTGAAGCTGCCTGGATCGCGGTGCTGACAGGCTTGCTGTATGTAATTTCCGGTCTGCTGACCCGGCATTTCCGAAAAGACCTGGTGCCCAGCAAGGCCGACCTTTCATGGCGGGCGCTCTTGACCTACTTTGTAAAACCCTTGCGCTTTCAGCGGCCGAGTGCGGCGGAGGCTTCTTCCTACAATGGGCTCCAGCGTCTCACATACCTGTTTGTGATCCTGGTTCTGTTCCCCTTGGTCATCTGGAGCGGCCTCGCGATGTCCCTGGCCTTTGCTTCCGCCTTCCCCTGGTCGGTTACTCTGTTGGGCGGCCGTCAATCTGCCCGCACGATTCATTTTTTTGTCTCGCTGGCTCTGGTGCTGTTCCTGTTTGTCCACGTCGCAATGGTTTGCCTGGCCGGTTTCTGGAGCCGCACCGGAGCGATGATCACAGGCCGCACCGGCACGCGTAAGGAGCACGCATGATCATTTCACGCCGAAAACTGATCCTATCCGGACTCGCAGCGACCGCGGGTGTATCGGGATTGGCAGTGGCTGCGCGCCTTGCGCAGAAGTTCGGATTGGTTCCTCCCGATCATGGCGGAATCTACGGCCTGGGCGAAACGCTGAGTTATGCTTCGCAGCGGCTGCTGACGAGGCATTCACTGGCGCGCGAATTTCCTCGAACCCAGATTTCGCCTCGTCCATTCCCGAACGAACTCGCGCCCCTCACGGAAGACTTTAAGCGCCTTCAGGCGGGCGGATTCGCGGACTGGCGGCTCTCCATAGATGGCATGGTCCATCAACCTGCGTCGTTCTCGATTGCTGACCTCAAGAGCTACCCGTCTCGCAGCCATATCACCGAACTCGCATGTGAAGAGGGCTGGTCTTACATCGCCGAGTGGATCGGCGTGCCTCTCTCACACGTCTTGCAGCTTGTCGGGGCCCACCCACAAGCGAGATACGTCGTGTATGTCTCGACGGAACCCGATACGTGGGACAGCATCGATATGGCCGATGCTCTACATCCCCAGACATTGCTTTGTTACGGCATGAATGGCAGCGACCTTCCGGCGCCCCACGGTGGACCTCTGCGCATGCGGCTCCCTCGGCAAATCGGCTACAAGAACATAAAATTCATCACTCGCCTGACGGTCACAGACAGTCTGAAAGGGTTCGGTAATGGCTGTGGCTCTGCGGCTTGCCAGTATGGCTACGCCTGGTACACCGGCATCTGACAACCCCTGGATTGTCGAGGCTCGGAAAGACGACGAGCAATTGGCAATTAGCAATTTAGGGGACAGGTTACAGGGGACAGGTGATAGTAAAATCAACCCACAAAACCCTTTCAACCACAAAGGACACGAAGGAAGGCCAAACCAAACACCAACCTTGGTCGCAGCGATCAAGGTTGTCGGCCTGAAATTTAGGGGGCAGGTTACAGGGGACAGGTGATAGTAAAACCAACCACCAAAACCCTTTCAACCACAAAGGACACGAAGGACGGCTTAACCAAAGACCAACCTTGGTCGCAGCGATCAAGGTTGCCAAGCTTGTGTCAATAAAGTAGATGCATGGATTGCCGGGTCGCCCACAGCTACTGTCCTGATGCCGATGTTTGAACCCTCTTTTATCTCCTCGAAGAGGCGTTTCTCGGGCGGTTGGCATCCACAACGCGAATTGGTTCCTCGACACTTGCGCGTTACCGGTTTGCACAATGCTCCGGCAGACACCAGCCTTTTCAGTATTGCGACAGCTTTTGAAAGGTCGGATAGCTGCGCTGCTGACGATATGCCGATCCAGAGTCAGAACCAGCCCATTGAGAACAAAGAAGATAAAGGACTTAACTCGGCAAAATGCGGACAAGTCCGGAAAAATCCGCAAACAATCCGCAAACAAAACTGAGGCGAGAAGCTCAGTTAAGTTACCCAACTTCATCGGGGGGATGATTCTGCCTGACAATACCGTGGTTTGTGATAACTGATTGAAATTATGCGATCCGGATGGCTTACCCCATCAGAAAGCTCAAACCGTTTGGACAAGCGTAAAATCCAAAAAGACATTCAGGAGAGTTATCTTCGACCAAACAATCTTCGAACGTCTTGACGAGCTTCGTGCCCGGAGTGAGGCGAAAGCTACAGAGTTTTCAAACGCAATTAAAACACAGATCGCGCAAGGCGATAACGATCGGCCCAATGAGGCCGTCCGTCGCCTGGTGAAAGAAGCACGCAAACTACGTGCTGATTTTCTGAAGCAATTGCGAACTCTGCAACGGACTATCGGAATCTCCGAAGCTGAAATCCGGGCGATAGAGCACGCCCAAGAGTTTGAGCTTCTCCCGCGTGCCGACGGCCGATTCTGGCGGACCGAAATCGAACAAGTTCCACCGAATGAATCACAGGACCTCGATGAGCTTGCGAAAACGGGCCTTGAGCGCTTACTAGCCCATGTTGACCCGCAATGGCTCCGCTTAGAAGCACAGAAACCATACCGGCTACAATCTGCTTTCCTGAATAACCCTTTGCATTTTGTCAATGGAGTTCGTCTGGGAGTCAATATGGACCGCGTTTCTCCGCAGCGCTTTGCCAAGATGCTTCTTGTCACTCAGGACCATTTAATGAAGGAATGGGAACTCGATTTCTTTTCGGCAGCCATGTTCGTGCCAGAGATAGCGGTGCTCGGCAATAATCTCGACGAGATAAGACAATTGGGTCCTGAGGCTCACCGTAAGCTCGCCGCGCTTCCTTCGATGACCGATGATATGGTTAGCTCGACGCTTTATGAACTGTTTGTAGGTGCGGCATGTGTAAGGAAAGGTATCAAATTGACCATGGTGGAGAAAGATTCTTCTCGTAAGACGCCTGACTTCCAGATTGCCGGTCTCGGGCCAATTCCTGGCGCAATTGAATGTAAGCGTCGGCTTGGCCTAACAATGTACGAAATGGACGAAGCACAACGAGTGGAGGCCTTTTACGCTTTAGTTCGTCCGGCGCTGCACGCCGCCGATATTCACGGTGTAATAGAGGTGTCTTTCACAGTCCCAGTTCGATCTGTTCCCTCTGCGCAATTTGTAGACGAGGTGCTTGTTGCTCTGAAGTATGAAGAAACTCTTATCACGACCCAATGGGGATCGTTGATCTTTCGGAACTTACCGCATCGTCGCACCGTTACAGAAACGCGTCTTTATTCACCTGAGTATCTCCAGCAGGTCTTCGAGTGGAATCCGCTCCAAGATGAGTGGGACGGGTTGCTTTGTGAGGTCGAGCCGCCCGGACAGATCGCCGTAGAACTATTTACTATGCCACGATGTTTGAAGTGGAGGAGCGTGAGTGAAGAGGCCGTGACCAAGAAAGCGCGTGGCATAACTTCGCTTTGGGGAGACGCCGTCAAGCAAATTCCCGCCGGAGAAATCGGTTTCGT
This sequence comes from Candidatus Angelobacter sp., assembly GCA_035294925.1. Classification (GTDB taxonomy): domain Bacteria; phylum Acidobacteriota; class Terriglobia; order Terriglobales; family Acidobacteriaceae; genus Angelobacter. The sequence continues at coordinate 11,481 of DATGJZ010000012.1, forward strand.
TTACATCGCCTATCATGAAGGATCAAGACCAGCGGTTGCTGACGCTCGCACCCATCACATACTCGAAGCTGGCGCGGATCTTTGGTATCGCTGGTCGATTCGTGTGCCCCTGATGTTCGTGAGTCGTTTGTACCCACGTTCCCTGGGACCAGGCAACCCCGATCTGATTGAGAGCGTTCTTGCGGGCGCGGCAGAAGGACTCGAATCCTGGTTAAAGAAACTACCTTGGCGAGTTTTCACCTGAAATTTTAGCATGGCCGAAAATCTGGCAAGAGTAGCCGCCGGCTCAATCCAGAGGGCGTTGATCTCGACCGTGAATTCAGTAATGCTAGGCTCATAGTGCGAGGGACTTCAATGGCCATCATCGGAAAGGCTGACGAATTTGAGCATCGATATACGGAGAAGTTCCGCAGCTTCGCTGCCCAGTTCGGTCACTTCGTCGCTTACGAGCGTGATATCGCAAAGCGAGATATCGGACTGCATCTGAAAGAGCATCTTCCGTCTGGCGAAGCCAAGCTCACGAGCTGTCTTTGCTGGTTCCAGCTGAAAGGCATCATGGCCGAGACCTTGCCCGAGGCTCGCGCTGAGGCGTCATCGTCATTCAAATATCGTATGAAAGTGGAGGACCTTAGGTTCTGGTTCCTCCAGCCCATGCCAACCTACCTGGCCCTGTATATCGAGAGCCTGGATCAATTCTTCATCCTGAATCTTCAGAAGTACGTCGAAGAAAAGTGGGGACTCAAGATTCTCACCCTCCCCCAGAAGACCACAGACGTTGAGGTCTCAAGAGGCAGCGCGTTGGATGCATCAGCCCTTCGCATCATCCTGCGGGAGAGCACGATCGATGAATGGGTGAAAGCAATGTCTGCTGACGAAAGCCACATCCGACTTTGTCAAAGAGATTACAACGTAATCTGGCGGATAGGTACCGGTGTCGAACGGAAGGTCGAGCATCGATTCGAAATATTCGACTGGCAAAGCAAGACCCGTGGCGAAGTGCACATTCAAGAGCGAGCAATGGCTGATGCTGGCGAGTGGACAACTGTACGTAATCACTGGCAACTCGGACTGACAGCAGCTGATGTCGAAGACATGTACCCGTATTTGGATTTCACGCCAGTCGAAGAAGGCGAAGAATGTGAATACTCTGCTATAGACGAAGTCGATGACGAGGGCTACCGAAACTACCTAGACGATGACCACGAATACCATCCCACGTTCAAGTTAAGGAATGGTCTGGTAGCTGCTGGTGAAGATTGTTCAGGGGAGTACCACCTGTACTACATCATTCCTGAACTCAACGAACTGGGTAAATCTCTTTTTGAGCTAATAAAGACGCTAATCGAGATCAAATTCATCAACGTCAAGGAGGATCCCAACGAATTCATTAGTATCGCACCATGGCATCATCGCCAGGTCTGATCAAAGGCTCTGTCCAGCATTGAATTCGTCGGCATAAAGGTTTGCCAAAAAGGCAAGCTCGACGAAGTTTCTTTATAGGGGCGATTGCCAACTCGGTAATTATAATTGTAATTGTTGGTGTATGATGGCTCTACTCGTGGAGGTGGATCACATGAGGGGTGTCGGCGGGCGCAATCGAAAATGTTCGCAAAGTGTAGATGAGAACATAACGACCTAAAGCATCCGGCAAGAACTCAACGAGCAGCGTGAAACAATGGCACACATCGAAACCTACGTCCAACCGCGCAGATTGTATCGATACCGCTCGCTCGCCAACCTCCAACGTGAGATGGATGCCATCCAGAAGAGTTATCTGTTTTGCTCAACCTACAGAAAGCTTAATGACCCGATGGAGGGCCTGTTCACATCAAGTCGTCTCTTCCGAAAGAGCGAGAAATATCGCACTGTCAGAAACGCCATTCGCGACAACAAAGCGCACATCGGCGTCTGCTCATTCAGCGAAGTGTACGATCACGAATTAATGTGGGCGCACTACGCAAACCAGTTCACGGGAATCTGCATCTCATACAGTTTTTCTAGGCTCTTGAGGAACTTGGCGGACGAAATCACCTTTGTACGCATGTACTATAACGAAACAGTCCCGACCGTGCATCGAACCAGCAAAGACACGGACGAACTCGCCAGGATGGTGCTTTCCTATAAGAACTACCGATGGCTCTATGAGCGTGAGTGGCGAATGTTTGCAGATCAGGGGAAGGTTCACTACAAGGATGTCGAATGCGTTACGCGAGTTTATCTTGGGTCGCGTATCAGCGACGTAGACAAGACCCAAGTCACGAAGGCTCTAAACCGGCTCCGTATTCCAACCAGTGAGATGACAATCGACAAGTATTTTCTGAACTTTGAAGAACGCGATTCCGACTAGGCATTCTCGCTTACGTTGCCCGGCCTTTCAAGAATTTGGTTACGATTTCTTCGTATACCCTTGGCATCGAAGTTGTAGCATCCGCTCAAAAAAAAATGAGCATGCCGAACGAATGTCGGAAGCGCCGTGCTCGATACGCTGAGAGAGAATCAGCTGGCGCCCGCTGCAAATAAATGAGATAGCGCATGTACGCTCCCAAAGCGCATCCTTATTGTGCCTGGAAATCCGCAAATGCCACGCAAATCCCAATTGGGCAAACGTGTCGGCCATGTGGGATTAGTCCTGGGAAGTGGGCCAGTGTAGAGTGGCCGTCAAAAGGATCCCAGACGTAGCCCCACAAATACGCACCTTTCTGCCATACGTCAAGACTCGCCGGAGATTCTCGAAAGCAACCGGATGGCATTCTTCGTCTTGGCGGGTTCCATGTACGCCGGTCCGCAACCAGCACGGACGAATCGAGATCCCATAGCTCCACCGCGTCCGCCGCGCCAGCGGCTCAGTTCAAACGATCCTATCGAAACTGCCCCGACCACCCCGAATCGAACCGTCGTTGTGGAAGACTTCCAGGTCCGAAGCCGGGAAACGGCAGGAGAGCCAGACGACGGCACAGCGCAGGCGCTAAGAAGCGTTTATCAGATGCAGCCAAGGCACGTTGGGCCAAAGTTGAAAAGGCTGGCGGGAACCGGCCCTAAATTACTCAGAACTGCGGGTTGATTCAAGGAACGGTGTTTCTGGAGAGCGAAGGCGCCGGGGCCGATGCCGACAGCGGAGAAGAATATACCTCGAGCTCATAAATACGTGACAATTTCGTTTCCGGCCGTTGGGCGGGCGCCGTAATGTTCAGGCGGACGAAGCGCGCGACAGCAGGACGGATAGGATGGGTGGTAACACCTTCCCTATTGCCGACCATCCTGGCCACGGTAATGAAATCCGCGCCATTGGCGCTGATCTGGATATCAAAATCGCGCGTATTGAAGTCCGCGCTCTCTCCACCGGCACTGGCGTGCCTTACGACAAAGCCGGCGACGCTGACGCTTGAACCAAGGTCTACCTGCAGAAATGCCGGAATTGCCTCCGAGCACCACTTATCCAGGTTGCCCCCGGAGACGCTGCCGTTAAAGGCCTTCTCCGGCCCTTCATGCGCGTTGCACGGCGTGCTGCCAGTCGCCGGCCTGTTGAGCGCCAGATTGGTGGAGCCGGCCGCCACCGCCTGTCCAGGTACAGTTCTGGAAGCATTGGACCAGGAGGCGGTGCGAAGTCCAGGCCCTTTGGCTTGAGCCGAGACAGAGATGCCTTTTCGGATGAGATCCCCGGAAACAATCATCTCCACGCGGCGATTCTTTTGCCGCCCGGCTTCAGTGGTATTGGGAGCAACAGGCCTGGTTGCGCCAAAACCCCTGGCGCTGATCGTCTTGCGTGGAATGCCCTGATTTACCAGATACTCCTGTACGGCCCGGGCGCGCTCTTCGGATAGCGCCTGATTGTAAGCATCGTCGCCGTATCCGTCTGTGTGCGCCTCGATCTGGACCTTCAGGTTGCGGCATTCGAGCAGGACCCCGGCGATCTTGGCCAGGCGCTCGCGCGCATCGGGGCCCAGATTGACGCGGCCGGCATTAAAGATCACGCCGGACGTATTGATCACCAGCCCGCGGCTGCTTTCATGCGCCTCCAGTATCTGATTGAGCCGGCTCAACAGAAGCAGTTGATTCTGTTTTTTTTGCTCCTCGGATTCCTGGCGCAGATGGGTCGCTTCGAGTTCGGCCTTGCGGGCGCGCTCCCTGGTGCCCAGGATTTCGAGGTTTGCGGCCGCAGCCTGCTTTTCACTTTGAATGCTCTGGATTTGCGCCCGGCGCGCCTGCTGTTGCATGGTGAGAAAACCAGCCAGGAAGCTCAGCGCGAGCAGGGCTGCAGCACTCACTGGCAAGCGATTCCTTTGCACAAACTTGCCGGCGCAGTATGCCAATGAATCCCCGCGCGCCTGGACCGGCAGCCCCGATAGATGCCGGTGAATATCTTGCGAAAATTCTCTTACGGATGGGTAGCGCCGGTGCGGCTCCTTCCGTATAGCCTTGAGAACGATATTGTCGAGATCCCCGGCAAGGCAGCGACGCAGGCCATCGGGCCGTTCCCCGCGCAAGCTGGCGATCTGCTCCGGGGTGGGTGCGCCGGGATCTGCCGGATCTGTGAGAAGGACTGCGGCGCTGGGCTTTTCCGGCGCCGCCTGGCAGACGGCGCGAAATATTTCTTCCCGATTCCAATTCCTGAGCCGGTAGGAGCGGCGGCCACTCAAGAGTTCATAAAGGACGATTCCCAGGGAATAGATATCCGTTGAGGTGGTTACCGCCTCTCCGCGCACCTCCTCGGGGCTGGCATATTCCGGCGTCATTCGCGGAACATTGGTGGTGGTCAACGCTGGCGCCACAGGCCTATGAACGGATAGTTTCGCGATACCGAAATCCACCAATTTCGGCTCTCCTTTGGGAGTAACCAGAATGTTGCCAGGCTTGATGTCACGATGGATTACGCCCTCCTCGTGGGCATATTGGACGGCAGAACATACCTTCAGAAAAAGCTGCAGGCGCTCCGGGACGGAAAGCCGCTGCGCATCGCAATAGGCATCGATCGGCCGGCCATCAACATATTCCATGACAAGGTAGGGCAAGCCATCGCCGGTGGCGCCCCCATCGAGCAAGCGGGCGATGTTCGGGTGTTCGAGGTTGGCGAGGATCTGCCGTTCCTTGTAAAAGTGGCGCACGTTCAGCGGCGTGTCCAGTCCCGTTTTGATGATCTTGATGGCCACCAGCTTCTGGTATTGATGATCGTCCCGCACTGCCAGATAGACAGATCCCATTCCGCCGTGGCCGACTTCGCGCACCAAGCGATACGCGCCAATCCTTCGCCCTTCCATCCGTCTGCGCGCGATGTCATCCAGCAGTTGACCGGCTTCAAACACCGGTTTTTGCATGAACTCTCCCGCATTCCGATGCGCAGCCACAAGCGATGACACTTCCTGCATGAGTGAGGGATCGCTGCCGCAGAGCTTTTCCAGCAGGCCAGAGCGCAGCTCCGGGTCCAGACGAGAGGTTTCGATAAAGGCCTGGTTGATCTTTTGCCAGCGGACGGGATCCATGGTGGACAGCTTTCCTTTAAGCCAGGGATTTTTTTCCGTTGATTTCACGATAGAGCCAAGCCCGCGCCATGCTCCACTCCCGTTCCACCGTGGCGACCGATTTTCCCAATAGCACCGCGATGTCCGCCGTCGTCATTCCACCGAAGAATCTCAGCTCGACGATGCGGCCTTTCTCATCATCGATCGCAGACAGGCTGAGGAGCGCCCGGTTCAGCGCCAGGATATTCACATCCTGGCCATGGCCGGCAAAGGCAGCAGAGCCCTGGGCCTCCGCCTCGTCCAAAGACAGTTTCAGGGCCGGACCCCGCTTGGCTGCGCGATGGGCCTCCGCGTGGTTGATGAGAGTCCGACGCATCATCTCCGCGGCCAAGCCGAAGAACTTGACCCGATCCTGGGTGTTGATCTGGCGTTGATCTGCGAGCCGGAGATAGACCTCATTGACCAAAGCTGTGGGCTGCAAGGTATGGTCCGGCCTCTCCCGGCGCAGGAACGATAAGGCCATTCGCCGGAGTTCACCATAGACCAGGGGCATCAGATCGTCCAGGGTGTTTCTTGGCGATGGCATTTGCGCGCATGTTTGATTCATTACCGGCAATGCCTGAAAAGAAAATTTCCTGCAGGTGAGGGATTCTGCCTGAATTTCCTGCGTTTGTAAATAGGCGCCAAATTGGGCTTGATCCCGGCAGATGCGCAATGCCGCAATGAAGAAACCCATAAAGGCAAACCTGAGACGAAGATAAAGGAGCTTCGAATGGCCGATTCATTTCGCCAAGCAATATTTCGCCAAACAATGAAAGTTTTCTTGTGCCTGATGGTTCTAGCGGCGGGCATAGCACAGGGGCAGACGGGGAGCGTTTCCCTGAACGGTTCCGGAACACTTCACTACAACGTGATTCACCAAGGGCCAACGCCCTGCAATCCCAACTCACACACATTCCTGCCTGATTTTCAGACGTGGACATTCAACCAGTTTGTCTACACGGACGGCAGCGGCGTCAGTCATTCCCTTTCGGGATCGGCGGGATTCCTGCAGTCTTCTGGCGGCGCAGGGTGTCCCCAGAGCGGTGCGAGTCCCACGGTGCTCAACGGATCAGATTTCAGCATCAATGTGCAACCCGGCGCAGGAAACCTCAGCGCGGCCTTGAATGTGTTCCTGTTCCCCAAGTTCTACATCCTTTCCATCCTCTATGACGCACCGGGGAATCAGAGCAGCAATTCTTTCGGCAGCAAGACGAGCGCCGCGGCCACAACCGAGATCTCGAAGACCTTTCAGAATGCGATTGCCACGACCGCCAGCGTGAGCGCCCCGGGCGGGAGCAGCGTGGGCGCAACATGGAGCGCGGCCAAGGCAACGGGGGATTCGCAATCCTTCACGGTCAGCACTTCCCAGGGTGGCGGTTCGTCTTCCACCTCCGTCAAGAATCCGGTTGATCATGGCCAGGATGAATTCTTCCTTTTGCTGAATCCCATGATCATTGTCACCCCAACCGGGTCATCGGCTGGAACCTATATCGTGACTACCCCTCCGCGGCCTAACGGTCAACCTGAGCCGATGGATATCGTCCGCATCAACGTTGCCGACCTGCAGAATCCAAGCCAGATTCCCATCGGCACTTTGGGACCGCAGACAAGAGTGGATACCTCGGGTGTAGCTGTGTCCGGCCTGCCGGGCCTGGCCAATGTCTGCGCCAATCCCGTACCCGCGTGTACGACAGCGCCTTGTGGCTGTGTGGCGAGCGATTTTGCCACGATTCTCAAGCAGGATCCGCTGATCAATTCCGGCCAAACAACCGCACCTAACCAGATTGACGGCGAGCGATTCGTTTTTGTGAATTCCCAGACGCTGCAGGGACCACTCTGCGCCGGTTGCAACCTCAACGGGAACAGTTTTGAGGAAAATGACGACACGATAAGCAGCACCACACAAACCACCACCAGGTCCTATTCCGTGGGCTACACGACCTCCGCCGGCTTCACTCTGTTTGGCGCCGGCTTTCAACTCCAGCAGAGCAACAGCTTTACCTGGACTGATTCCATGAGTTCGGGCACCAGCAATGGAGCGAGCCATACCGCGGAAGTAAACCTGCAAACCAACAGCGTGGGCTGTGATGAGACCGTAGACATCTATGAAGATACGGTTTATCACACATTCGCGTTTTCGCTTCCGGTAACCCCACCTGCTGCCTGCAATTAATCCAGTGGCAACTGCGGCTGCCGATTGAACGGGCGGGGAATCGGCAGCCGATTTTGATCCATGCTCAGATCAGTGATTGTCAGCACAGCAAGCGCGATCTCGGGAACCTCACCGCCGGCTCCTTCAGCCAAGCAAGCTTGTCATTCATGGCTTCGACATCAGGCGCCGGAGGAATGCGGATTGCCTTTGGAGCCTGTTCTCAATGCGCCACCGGTTTGGCGGACAAGTGATCTTTGCAGTTGACTTTCGAGCGACTTTCGCGATGAGTGGTACATCGCCAATCCACTCATTCGAGGAGATGATGCCGCCAAAATGCATAGGTCCTTCGGCGCAAACAACGCGCCTCCAGGATGACAACGGGTTAGGAGCGGCCGAGAACATAAGAGTCATCTTTCCTGTTCACAGTTAATCGCAAGTCAGCAAACCCGATCTCCACTCCCGAAATTATCTGTGAATCAGGCTGCGAGAAAGTTGCTCGGATCGGTGCTGGCGATTGCTAGTCCCTGTGAAGTCTTGGGGGTGTATCGGAGCGAGCCAGAAGCGTCACGGTTCGGTGACTAGCGCCGGCGAGGGAGTCCCTTTGACTCGGATCCAGGTGGTTCACGGAACGGTTCCACAGAAATGCGCTCGTAAGACACTTCCAGCACCGTAAGGTATTCTGTGCCGCCCGGCGCCTGGAGAACTACGCTGTCACCCGCTGCCGACTTCATCAACGCGCGCCCCAGAGGCGACACCCAACTGATGTGGTTGCGGTTGAGATCGACCTCGTCGGCGCCTACGATGCTCACCACCCGCTCCGCTCCCGCGGCATTGGCATAGCGCACGGTCGCCCCGAAGAATGCCCTCGTCTCCGCCTGCCCCGCTCTCGGAGCTTCCGGGTCCACCACCTCCGCGGCTTCGATTCGCTTCGCGAGAAAGTGAATCCGCCCATCGATCTGCCGCAGCCGCCGCTTGCCGTACTGATAGTCGGCGTTTTCACTGCGATCGCCGTTGCCGGCAGCCCACGCCACCACCTCCGCCACGGCCGGGCGTTCCCTGGTGAGCAGAAACCGGTGCTCATCTTTGAGGCGCTGCAGCCCGCTCCGCGTTATGTAGTTCTTGCCTCGCGTCGGGGGCTCGTCCCCTTGTAGTTTTCTCATAAACTCAAATTCCGCCTATCCACCATTAATCCTTCATTAATCCATTAATCCTTTTCCGAACTGGAATGGCTGACATGAAACCTGTTGACTGTCCGGTTATATCCGGCATTATGCTGCGGAAGTTGCAGCCGGAAGGAAGCAGGCCTCACCCTTTGTCTTTGGGAAATCCGAGGTACTTGGAGCGTCGATAGAATATGGAATATGGAAAATTGGTAGTACAGGGGGCCGGCATTGGAAAATGGTGCGCGGCCCGACCTGCGAACCATTGCCATTCCCCTATTGCAACTCAATTCTGGAGACGGCAATCTGCTCGCCGTCCACGTTTCCGGTGACGGCCACCTTGATATTTGATTTCCTGGTTAGCCGGGCAATGAACTGCCTGGCTTGCTGATTGCCGGCGGCATCGAATTTGATGAACTTCTTGTCCTTCGTCAGCACGCCAAAACCGCTTTTTGCGCAGTCTTCCTTTTCCAGGCAATCTTTCGGGTGTTTGGCGCCAAAGCCGGGTTTGTGACTCTCGGAGGCGCAGCCCTGAGCCAGAAGGTATCCCTTGACATGGGTGTCAGAGGCAAAAGCAGCGACGGCCAGCCCTGCAAACAAAACCATAGCGATTTTCTTCATGAAGCTCCTCCAAGGACAAAAACTGAACAGCAATATTGACTCATAGTTGCCCGAAAGTTACAAGGACATCAGGGGTCCAAGCTCCAATTAGACTCTTAAGCATTTTAGAAGGCGATGTGAACGAACAAGCCCGGCTTCCTCCCGGCACTCTCGATTTACTGGTTCTCAAGGCGGTGCGGTGGCGATGAAAGGCGGCCCGGAGCGAGAGAGCGGGCGCAGGACCCATTTTCGTGACCTCCGGCACTTAGTGCCTGGAACAGTTCTTAGCCATTTGTTGTTTCAGCTTCGGTGTCAGGATCACGGCGTTTGCTTGAAGGGAGTTAATCCTATCGATCGCGGAGGTCAAATCAGCTAATAGCATGGAATCGTCTCCTTCGACAAACACTTCCCGTTCTGCCCGTCCAGCCAGTTTTAGGCTCAGTGCCCGCTCCAAGTCCTCCTGGCTCACTTTAACGCCGCTTAAGATCAGTTGCCTTGCCACACCGTGCTGTTTCACGGTCACGATGATCGGACCCTCCAAGCAGTTCTGATCCGCCTCCGGGTGGTATCGAGGCGCCAACCGCAGGTAGACTCCCCATGCCGGACTATGCCGTGTAACCATCATGAACATAGGGACGAGGAGGATGAGGACCACCGCACCGCCAGCCAGACCTCGATCCGGGAGGGCAGCGAACTTCCTTCTGAGCGGCAAACGTCTTTGACGACGCATTTCGACCGATTCATGCTCCAAGCTCCCTCCCAGCTTCAGTGACGGGTCTGGAGCAAAGCCGCCGATTATGCGAGCCAGCACAGGCGCTACGATCAGTGCTCCTCCCAATAACATCAACGAATACGCAAGTACAAGTTCACCTGGCACCTCCATCGGGACATGGAGGGGAGACCAATTTGTCCACAAAAAGGTGTAGGTGTCGAAAAGAAGAGATAAGCCTGCGGTTGCGAGCGCATATCCGATCCATCTTCTGGGCGGTATCGCCATGCTGATGTAGACACCACGCTAAAGGCTCGTGTTCGCTTAAAGAGTTTGGAACCTTTTGAGTCAATGGCAAAAACGCAAGGTCCCTCCGATTTACCCCCGCTGACGCGTGGGTAAGCCCTCGGGATGACGAACCGTTTTTTAATCGTTCACCTTAAGTGAAGAGTATTGTGACGCTCAATGCAAGTGTTCCCCGATATTTCGGCGCAAGCCCAACAGCGGCTGCGAACGCCTTGATCGCGGCGGCGGCGTCTTGTTTTACGCCCTACCGGCCGCTTGCGTACGCATGGCCAAGAAAAAGGTGTGCGCCCGAATATCGGCGGGCAGCCGCTTGCCTGGCAAGTTGCATGGCTTTGGAGCATCGATCAGCAGCTCGCGGACGATAGGGGCATCGTGGACATTCGCAGCCACCAACGAGCAAGGATTGGAGCGAGACCATGTAGACTTGAGTGGCCCTATATTTCATGCGTCCAAACAATCAGTTGCGGCTCTGCCAATTCTCCGTTTTATTCGCAGTCGTCGCGTTCCTGTCGTGCAGTCTGTGTCTGGCCCAACAGGTGAAAGAGACCTCTCCGCTGCCGGATGCTCCGAAACCGAGCATCCCCGGGACCAAGGGCTTCCTTGCCCGCTGGGCGGAGTTTTACCGCCGGGACTGGTCAGGGACGACTGCTTCCTCGCCTGCCTCGGCGCGGAGGGGGCTTCCGTCGCCGCTGGATTCGCCGCCGTTTCCAAATGCCGATTGGTCGTATGGCGGTTCACCGGTACTTGGCGAGCCAGATACGAACAGCTATCCGCTGATGACCGCCATCAACCAAGCCAGGAGCCGGACGAAGGTGTATGGATGGTTCGATCCGACGCTGAACTTCAGCACCTCCGCGCATCTTAACGAGCCGGAGGCGAACGATGTCTACTCGAATCGTTTTGAGATGAACCAACTTGTGCTTTATGCCGAGCGGTTGCCGGACTCAGTGCAACGCGACCATCTCGACTGGGGTTACCACCTCACTGCCCTCTACGGGACGGACTATCGTTTTACGATCGCGAAGGGATACTTGAGCGGCCAGTTACTGAATGATCGCCATCAATATGGCTTTGATCCTACGCTTGAATATGTCGACATTTACGTTTCGCAGGTTGCGCAGGGTATGAATCTGAGGGTAGGCCGCTTCATCTCCGTGCCAGGGATCGAGGCCCAATTGGCGCCTAACAATTACATCTTCAGCCACTCGCTACTTTATGCGATCGACCCGTTTACCGACACAGGCCTGATGGCAACGATTAAGGTCAGCGACCAGTGGGTGGTTCAACTGGGAATTACCGGCGGCCATGATGTTGCCTTGTGGACGCCAGATGCGAAGCCTTCCGCTACGGGCTGCCTGAGCTATACAACTGCGCAGGTGGATGACAATATCTACATCTGCGCCAACGGAATTAATGATGGCAAATACGCATACAACAATCTGCAGCAGTATGACGCTACCTGGTATCACAAGTTCTCGAAGACGGTGCATATGGCAACGGAAGCCTGGTATATGTATGAGCGAGACGTGCCCGCCCTGGGAGGCACGATTCAGCCGGAGACGGGCGCCAATGGCGCGCACTGCCTGACGGGGGAACAGCGTTGCACGGCTCCCGAATATGCCATGGTTCATTTTCTGCAGAAGGAACTCTCATCGCATGACTTCCTATCGTTTCGCAGCGATTTTCTCAACGACAAGAAAGGCCAGCGCACGGGCCACGCGACCAGATATTCGGAGAATGCGTTCGCGTGGTGTCATTGGATTGGTACAACGGTCCAGATACGTCCGGAATTGCGTTTCGAGCGCGCCTGGGATGAGAAAGCTTACGACCAAAATCGACGACACAATCAGCTTACCGTGGCGAGCGATCTGATTTTCCATTTTTGAAACGGCTGTTTCTGATCGCTGGAGTGTCGCCATTCTAAGGCGCTGCAATAGTGGCGTCCTTGGGAAACGGCGACAGTGTGTCCTATTCATATCGCAATGCGATCAGCTGGATCCGCAACAAATACCGCAACTAATCCCGCCAACCTGGGTTAAAACCATCTGCCGTGGTTTGTGCATCTTACAAAGGGTGTATTCCGCGTCTTGAGGTGTTCTCGTGAGACTATCTGCGATCTTGCTCGCGGTTCTTGTTGCCGCTTCCACCGGATTGGCACAAAACCAGGCACAACCGTCCGCTCAGACGCCGCAGCAGAGCGGGTTTGCCGAGAATTGGTTCCCGCAGGAAATTGAGGGTCTCGGTGCAAATGCCTCGTCGAGAACCGAATTTTCGCTCGACCACAGCATGGTTGTGCTGGCGTCAAAACTGGATCAGAACGATGACGGCCTTCGCCGGGTGATTGCAGGCGTAGATGGCATCTCCGTGCATCGTTTCAAATTCCAGGGCCCTGGCATGTACGATCCGAAGCTTCTGAACGCAATTCGCGCTGACTACAGCCAGGCCGGATGGCAGCACATGGCCGACGTTCACGAGAAGTACGGCTATCCTCAGGGAACGGACCTCTGGCTACACCTTGAGCACAATACTATCCGCAACATAGCGTTCCTCATCATCCGCCCCGATCAGCTGGCCTTTGTTTCGGTGTCCGGCTCGATCAGTCCGATTGATCTGCTGCACCTCGCCGGACACTTCGGAATTCCACGAATTCAGGGAGGAGTGTTAGTGCAGGATCCAGGAGCAGCACCCTATCCGCCGAATGCATCTACGCCTCGGCCGGCCGACAACCGGCCAGCCCCGCATGACGATGATTACCGTCACTAGCCTGCACCGCAGGCGAGCTCACCCAAGACTCCCAATTAGCTGCGGCGGTTAGCAGCTAGCAATTAGCGGCTAGCAATTATCAACGCCAAACACCGGCACATCGGAAAAGTAATCCAACGGCTGCAGTTGGCATTTGGCCAACTAACCCCAAGAGCAAGAGTCTTAGCCGCGAATTTGCGCGAATGCGCGCGAATCAAGAAGAACCAGCTGCTACCCGCTAGCTTCTGGGGAAGAGCAAGAGCAACACCGAACTCTTACCGCTGATTTCCGCTGATGAACGCTGACGGGAAGAAACAATTGCTGTGGGCCCGATGGGACTTCAGCCCATAGGACCGGCAGGAAGCGGCATTTGCTCCCAGAATTTCCTGATTTCGCCTCGGGGATCGTTTTCGACCCGGGTATCGTTATCGAAGACCATGGTGGAACGCGCGGTTGCATCATAGACTGGCCACTTCGGGACATTCGAATTATTTGGGTCGGCGGTCTTGGCGAAAGCAACCCAGGCCGAGGCGAAGTTGGCCCAGAGCTTGCGCTGCTGGGGCGAGCCGCCGCCGCCGATTGAGTTTGGGTAGCCGTTGAGCGACGCCGAAACATCCGTGCCATGCACAGCGCCGAATTTTCCGCCAAACGCGGGGCACTCGTAGGCCCACAAATACATATAGACCGGGGCTTTGCCCTGCGCAGCTTTGCGCTCAGCCTGGGTGATGGCACTACGGCGGAAGCCGCTGTCAGTAAAGATCTGGGCCTGAATCAGGAAGGGCGATTTCTTCGAATTCCAACTGGACTGGCGATACAGGGCGTAGATTTGGTCGGCCTTTTCTTTATCCTTAAAGCGCTGGTTCAGCAAGGCCTTGAGCCCAGCGTCATCCAGATCGAAGTTGGTGAGTCCCAGGGCAGCGTCTTCCAAAGTTGTGGAGACGATGAGGGGCACGTCGGCGGACTCCGGCGGGGCCACCGGATCGAAAGGATGATGAGGAAGGACATTCCCTTCCACAACCGGGGAGAGTCCACCCGGGCCGCCTACACCAAGCGAGTGCTGGGCGTCCAGGATCTGCTGCCATGAGATTTTCTGCAGGTCAGCGAAGTTGTTTTTGGTGATCCCCAATTTTGTGAGCAAGGCCTCGGCGCGTTTGGTGGCCACCTCGCGCGTGCTGAGACGAAGCGCCGAGCCACTCTGCACGGCCGCGCAACGGAACAGTCCCTTTGCCGATGGCATGGCGAGAACGGCGGTAGTTTTGGCGCCTCCGCCCGACTGTCCAAAAATCATCACTTTGCCGGGATCGCCACCGAACCTTTCAATATTGTCACGGACCCACTGCAGGGACGCGACCAAATCCATGATCCCGGCGACACCGGCCTGAGCGAATTCAGCCGGCGCTCCCAGATCGGCGAGATGCAGGTAGCCGAAGCTGGCAAGACGATGATTGACGGTGAGCACCACCACGTCACCAAACCTGGCCAATTGAGCGCCATCAAAACCGGGTGCGTTGCCGGAGCCGGTAGAGAAGCCGCCACCATGAAACATCACCATCACGGCGCGCTTCTGGCCATCATTCACGCCCGGGGTCCAGATGTTCAGCGTGAGGCAATCCTCGCCCATGCCTCCTGGTTGCTGGTCCCATTGGATCATCATGCCGTAGTCGCCGCGCAAATCCGACAGGGTCTGCGGGCAGACCTGGCCGTGTCCGAAGCATTCGCGCACTCCGGACCAGGATGCCGGCTTCTTCGGTGGCATGAAGCGGTTTTTGCCGCCCGTCGGGGCGCCATAGGGAATGCCCTTAAACTCTTTAATGCCGGTATTGGCGATGCCTTGCACCTTACCGGAATTCGTCTCGACCACCCAGAAAAGGCCGCTATCCGAGCTGCCGCCCAGCGGGGCCGCAGGGCGCTGTGGAGAGGGCGCATCCTGCGTGGCGGCGACTTTCGAGCCCAGCGCCGCGCCCGCGACCACGAGAGAAGATTGCTTGAGAAAACCGCGCCGGGTGCACGCGAAGGGATCTTCAGCCTTAAGAGATACAGATTTCTCAAAATTCATGGGTAGGCTCCTTGTCTGAATTATCAGGCGTTTAAGTATGCAATGTTTACTCTCGATAAAGTTTTTCTTACCGCACGAATATTAGCGAATCAGGGGTCTTTTGTAAAAAAGAATATGGGGGCCATTGCAAGTGGAGGAAAACCGACTCACGTGGGTTCGGCCTGGGGTAGAAGATTTGGTAATTGGGTAAGTTGGTAAGTTGGTAATTGAAAATCTTAAAGATGGACCCGTACCACGATAAGATTGATGCACGAGTGTAAGCTGGAATGGCACTACATGGAGGTGTTGCGGATGCTCAAATCCATCGCCGTCGTCGTGGGCAGCTACGTGCTTTCGGTTGGCCTTGTCCTGGCAACAGATCCGTTGCTTTCGCGCTTATTCCCCGGTGATTTCGTCAAAGGACATGTTCCTTCCAACACCGCGCTCACGGCGAGCACATCACTCTTTGTGGCGGTCTCGATCCTTTGTGCCTGGGTCTGCGCCCGGTTTGCTCCGGGCCGCGCAGAACTCCATGTGCTGTGGTTCTTTCTCGTTGGGGAAGTGATGGGTACGGTGGCGATTATTCTCAACTGGAACAATGGCTGGCCGCACTGGTACGGGCTGTCATGGTTGCTCACGTGGCCGGTGAGTTGCTGGATTGGGCTGTTGATTGGCAGGAGCCGGGCTGATTCGCGAGCGGCGTGAGTTCTTTGGCTTCTGGACGTTTCAAGAGACCTATCGCACCTACGGTGCTCTGCATCATTTTTCTCTCTGTTCTCCCAGCGCTTACGAAGCTGGGCTAATTAACGTCTTGACGCGCCTACGGCGCTGAACATTGGCATTCCTGGCTTCTGTTCCCGCCCGGTGATTATTGACGCTTGTGATCTACCAAGACGATAGGGACCTCTCGCTCCGCTCGAGGTAAACTAAAAAAAACGGCTATTCTTCCGTGGGTTTTATGCTGATTTCTCCTCCTGTCACCTCGTCGTATTCCGGCTTGTGCATGCCCATCAGGTATTTATCGAACCAGCCTACGATGTGCTGCAGGCGCTCAATGCGGTGCCAGGGCTGGCCGGAACGCGAGAGTTCATGCGACTCTCCGGGAAACCTGACCATTACGACCGGGCGCTTCAGGAATTTGAGAGCGCGGAACATCTCTTCACCGCCCGCTTCCGGGGGCGTGCGGTAGTCGGCCTCACCGAGCACCAGCATCAGCGGCGTTTTTACGTTCTGGATATAAGTAATCGGTGACCGGGCAATGTAGTCCTGAGGGTCCAGGAATGGCGGGGCTTTGAACCACGTGGGTTGAAATAGGGTGAAATCCGCGCTGTACCACCAGGCGGCCCAACTGGCTATATCGCGCTGGGCCACGGCTGCGGCAAAACGGTCGGTGTGGCCGACCACCCAATTTGTGAGCAGGCCTCCGCCGCTGCCTCCGGTGACGCCCATCTTTTTGGAATCAATGTAGCCGCGTTTGATTACCTCATCCACGCCCAGCATCAGGTCGCGAAAGTCGTCACCGGGATAATGGTATTGAATAATGTTGCCAAACTGCTGGCCGTAAGATGTGCTGCCGCGCGGATTGGGATAGAGCACCACGTAGCCCTTGGCGGCCATCCAGTGAAATTCGTGATCGAATACGTAGCCATAGGCTGTGTGCGGGCCGCCGTGGATATCCAGAATGAGCGGATACTTTTTTGCTGGATCGAAATCCGGCGGCTTCTGGATCCAGCCTTCAATGCGCTTGCCGTCAAAGCTGGTGTACCAGATCTCCTCCGGTGGCGTGAGGTTCAGCTGCGATAAGAGCTTTTCATTCATGTGCGTGATCTGCCGCGGCTCGGAACCGGAGCTCACGACGAACAGATCGCCAATGTTGACAGGCGTAGAGATGAGCAGCACGAACTTTGATCCATCTGTGGTGGCCCGGTATCTTTCGACCGCCTGGTTGCCGTGGGTGACTTCCGTGACTTTGCCGGACCGGATATCCACCTGCACCAGATTGGCTTTGCCTTCGCGGGCAGTGACCGTTATCAAGCTGCTTCCATCGGCGGACCAGATTACCTGATCGGACCCGCCCGCCCGCGGCGTACCCTGGTCGCCACCCACACCGCTGCACATATCAAAATCGTAGTCAACGGTCAGGTTGCGGGGCTTGGCGCCGGAAGCCAGATCAACCACCCACAAATCCGGCTCGGTATAAGACTGCACCGGCTCGTTCACCGCAGCACAGAAGGCCATGCGCTTGCCGTCTGGACTCAGAGATATCTCACTTGCTCCCGAGTTGAGAGTGAGCACCTTGCCCGGCTCGCCGCCAGCAGCAGGAACGGAATAGATATCGGTATGCGGAAGTTCGTAATAAGGCTCCAGCACGCGCTCGGTGGTGAAGTAAATGCGAGCGCCATCGGTGGACCAGATGGGGTTCCCTTCCTGAAATTGGCCGGTGGTGAGCTGTTTTGGCTGGACCGCCTGCTCGGAACTCTGGGGAGCGGTGACTACCCAGATGTGCTGCGGATGCCTGGGATCGGCATATCCGGCGCCGTTGAAGCGGTAGACGGCGCGAGTAATCACGCGAACATCACTCTCGTGTTCGGGATCGGGCGGGACAGGCTTCTCTGCGCCGTCTTCTTTTTTGTCTTCCTTTTTCTCGTCTTTTTCTCCGCCTTTTGATTTTTCGCGACGCTGCTTGGCCAAATCTTCAGGTGAGGTAGTGCTGGTGAAGGCGATGGACTTGCTGTCCGGCGACCACACCGGAGAGCCTACGCCTCTGGGTAGATCAGTCACTCGCCAGGATTCACCACCCGAGGTTGGCAGCATGTAAAGCTGCGCCGCAAGAGGCCGCGCACCAGCACCTGCTGCTAGACCGGCTGGAGGCTCTGGACTGCGAATGAACGCGAGCCATTTGCCGTCCGGAGACCACCTTGGCGCGGAATCGTGGCTGCTGCTGGTCACGCGGCGTGGAGGCTCGTCGCCGCGAGTGGAAACATTCCACAGCGAGGTGTCATAGCCATCTTTCTTATCGTTGACGGTTACCTTCACAAAGGCCACATGGGCGCCGTCGGGTGAGATCTGGGGATCGCCAATCCAGTTGAACTGAAAGAGGTCTTTTTCAGTGATGGAACGCTTCTGGGCAAAGGCGAGAAAGGCGATGCCGAGGCAGAGAGATACGACGCTGATTCGGAGAAGACGGTGCATGGCAGCTCCTATCGGGTGACGGACTTTTATAGCATAAAGGCGGCCTTTGGCCTTTGGCTCTTGGCTTTTGGCTCTTGGCTCTTGGCTCTTAGCCCTTGGCCCTTAGCCTTTGGCCTTGGGCTAAATCCGACAAAACACCTACCGGAGACACGGAGAAGATCAAAACCCAGGGAAGTCCTCAGAACCAAAACCAAAGCTAAACTCTTTAACCACAGAGGATACAGAGGACGGCGAGTATAGGGGAGAGGTTACAGGTCACCCACCACGGCGGGCTGGCAGCAGGGGACAAGGAGAAACTCAAAACCAGAACCAAGCCTTTTTAACCGCAGAGGACGCAGAGGGACACGGAGGAAAGGCCAGGGCACAATCGCAGAACCAAGAATCCAGACTTTACCAAGAATCCAAGCTTTCTTAACCACACCGTCGCTCTGCTTAGCGCAGGCTACGGACATCCTTCGGCTGACGCTTCCGCCGGACAGGCTGCGGAACAACCGAGGAGACAGACCGAATCGGGAACTGCGGCCCCGGCAAACAAAGAGGCTGACACAACGCTGGACGCCAGAAGCCACAGGGGTACGAGCCAATGGCCAAAGCTAAGGATGCCGTTTCAGAAATGCTGTTTTGGGTTTTTGATTTCCTGTTTTGGGTTTTTCTAACGATTGCTTTTCTGTTACCTCGGTAACTTGTCCTCAGTACCAAAGTCCTAGTACTCTGCATTCAACGGTACATGAACGCTCAGCAAGGCGCTCGGGAGAGAGCAGTATGACAGAAGTTGCAATACAACAGGCGAATGACGCCTACAGCAAACAGATTTCAGCCCAGGTAGCACGGATTACAGGTGAACTCAACAGGTTGGAACAACTGTTGAGCGCCGGGATGGTCGACCGGCGCGTGGTTGCCGAGTTCAGGGACGCCGTAGACAGGGTGCGCAAGACCAGCGGGCATGTACAGAGCTGGATGGATGGTAACTTGCAAGACCTGTATGCGACGTTGATAGAGGAGAGAATATATACGGCGTCCCACCTCGCAAATCATCTGGCTTACGATTTACAGGGCAGGCAGGAAGAGTTCTCCGGGGCCACGGCCCTCAAGGAATCCCTTCACAAGCTGGATTGTGTTCTCAGCGCCGATTCCAAGTAAGGTTCGTGGGAAGATTGCCAAAATTGCCAAAATCGCCGTAATTGCCAAAATTGAAAACCTCGGAGAGCCAAGCTGAGGGCAAGCGCATCATTCCGACCGCCGATCCACGGCACGCCGGGAAAGAGCGCCAAACGATAGGTTACAGGTCACCCACCACGGCGGGCTTGCAGCAGGGGACAGGTTACAGGAAAGAGCAAAGGCAATATTCTCCATCCCCGCACAGTTAAGCTGCAACAGCCCCTTCACCAGCGGGTGTGCCAGGGTACGACTTCAAAGGCAAAACCCTGATGGAATCCATCAGGAGTAGGGACCTCTCCCCTTCGCGAGCTCAGGGTTCGAGGTTAACTAAAAGCCATACTTATTTCTGCTGGTCCTTTTTCTGCTGGTCTTATTTCTGCTGGCCCTTGGTGTCCTTTGTGGTTGCCGGCGGAAGGTCGGGTGGGGCGTAGTAGGCTTTGCCGCCGCCGATCTTATCTACTTCATCCTTGAATGTGGTTCCGTAGTCGCGTTGAGCGTCGCCCAGCGCGTAGGCCTGGCGTTTGTAATTCCAGCTTTTTGGATTCAGGCGCTGCGCTTCCTTGAAATGCGGAATAGCTTCGGCGCCGTGGCCGGTCTTATATAGCTGTTCGCCCAGGCCGAACTCCGCAGTTGCCAGAGTAATATTGGGGTCCTGCGAGCTGAGTTTTTCGCGAAGCTGATCTTCACTCATTACATACTGGCTCTTCTCGCCTTTGGCTATCCAATCCTTCAAAGCGTTCAGATAGGGAGCCGCATCCAGGCCGGTGAGGCCTTTGTAGCGGTTATCCACGAATGCAACTTCGTTGGGGCGAACGATTCTTCCCTGCTCATTGATCCACACACCCGTGGGAACGTTGACCATGTTGTAGAGCCTGGAGACCAGATGCTTTTCGTCAATCAGGACGGTATAGGTGGCATTGGCAGGGGTGATCCACGGCCCAGCCGCTTTTACGCCGCCGGTATCTTCGGCTACAGAGATAATTTGAAAGTTTTTGTCGTTGATTTGCTGATACAGGGCTTGCCAGCCTGGCAAGTCAAAGCGGCACCCTCACCACGAGGCCCAGGTGACGAGAAAAACTTTCTTGCCGCGAAAATCGGAGAGCGAATGGAGCTTGCCATCCATATCCGGCAGGGAGAAGTCAGGCGCTTCGAGCGAAGACAGAGTCTGCCGCTGGTCGGAGCGCAGGCCAAAATACCACGTGGAGAGGGCGTCATCATGGGCAACCGGCTGGTGCACAAGCTGGGCAAACGCCGTCAGGTTAAACCAGTGCTGACCTGCGGATTCGCGCAGAAACTCCGCCTTTCTGGACTTGGGCAGAGGAAAGCACAACTCCTGGCGGCAAACTCCCTGTGGCTTGACCTCAAAATGCGTTGCCCGGGTTAGATCGCTGGTGGTAATCCAAAGCTGGCCGGCTTCCTGGTTGGCAGAGTTGATGTCAGTGGCAACATCGTCATAGACGATGGTCGTCCGCGTCTCTTTGGCCGCGGCAAAGCTGATGCTCAGAAGAACCACCAAAAGCACGGCGGGAAGTTTTGAACGGATCATGTTTTACGCCCCCCAACAACTGTGCAAATTCTAGTGCAATTGCGGGACCAGCGGTATGGCCCCGCGAAGAATTTGGTAATTGGGTAATTTAGTAATTTGGTAATTGAAAGTCAAAGGTGTTCGAAAAGCTGCTAGCTCCTAGCCTCTAGCTCCTAGAGGAAAATCCAAGGCCACGCACCAGTGACCAAGGCATCGACAACACTCCGGTGCAACTTCTTGTTGATAACGTATGAGGGCACCGCTGCTTCAGGGAGTTCTCACATATCCGCCAGGCTTATTTTGGCGTGCCTGCGAGAGCATTGGCCCCGGCTTGCGAGCATACGGCGTCATGCTCGCTGGTATCGCCGGAAACGCCGATGGCTCCTACGATTTTGCCATCCATGACGATAGGAATGCCACCTTCAACCGGCACCGCACCCTCCAAGCCAAGGATACGAAGGCCCGCGCCGCCCGCCGCCACGCCGTCCTGAAATGCCTTGGTTGGCCGCTTGAAGCGCGCGGCTGAACGCGCCTTGGCGATGGAGACCTGGGCGCTGCCGAGCTGGGTGTTGTCCATTTTCTCGTAGTAGATCAGGTCGCCGTTGGGATCGACAATGGCCACGGCCATCTTCCAATTGTTTTTGCGCGCTTCAGCCAGCGCCACCGCGGCCGCTTTCTTGGCGTCGTCTACACTGACGGGTGCACCGTAAGGATTGGGCATCATTTGTGGGGTTGCGCTCAAGGCGCAAAAAACAACCGACAATGCTACCAGAAACTTTGCTGTTCGAGATGACATGCTGTATTCCTCCTCTGTCGCGGTTCCTATTGCGGAAACCGGGAGTCTAAGGTTGGTGGTTGCTGCGTGTCAAGGCGCGAAGAATCTGGTAATCGGGTAATTTGGTAATTGAGTAATTGAAAAAGAGCAAATGGCAATTAGCAAATAGCAATCGGCTGAAGCATAGCTGCGAGAACGGTTTGGTGAGAATTCTCTGCGGCAGCATGGTGCGATCCAACAGCTTGGGGATTCCTTGGGCCCCGCTCAGGACAGGCGTTTCGACTACGTCCGCCGCGGAGGGCTCCGCTCAAGATGACGGGGTTAGCAGGCTTGCGGCACACCGCCGACATCTGTTCCGCCTGCTCTGGTCCTCCTGCCCTTGACAGCGGTTGTTGCGCCAGCTTAGACTCCGCCTCGGTCGCCTTCAGGCATAAGGAGGTATGTGCCGTGCAAAATCGCAGGACCATCTTAAAGGGAGCAGGAGCTATTGCGGCTATGGCAGCCACAGGTAAATTGACGGGAGCACGCGCCCAATCCAAAGGCGCACGCAAGCATGAGCCGGGCATGGCGCACGCGCTC
This sequence comes from Candidatus Angelobacter sp., assembly GCA_035294925.1. Taxonomy (GTDB): domain Bacteria; phylum Acidobacteriota; class Terriglobia; order Terriglobales; family Acidobacteriaceae; genus Angelobacter. Next base: position 33,912 of record DATGJZ010000012.1, read on the forward strand.
ACTTTGCTGACCATGCGTGTTCAGGGAGAATACCGGCTGGGAGTGAAGACGGAGAAAGGCATTCTGGATGTTCCGCAGGCGGCAAAAGCGCTGAATATGCACGCTCCGGCAACCATGGATGACTTGCTGCAACATGAAGACGGCCCGAGCCTGAATGCTCTGGTGGATGCGGCGCTCAAATCCAAGGCCGCGCAAAGCGCCTTTGTAAAAGAGACGACCATTGAGTATGGGCCGGTGGTGACCAGGCCGGAAAAGATTGTCTGCATTGGCTTGAACTACCGCCGGCATGCGCAAGAGATTGGGGCCCCGATCCCCGCACAGCCTGTTCTGTTCAACAAATTCAACGTTGCGCTGAACCATCACAACGGTCACATTAAGCTGCCGGTTGAAGTGGCAAAGAAGTTTGATTACGAGATTGAGCTGGTGATCGTGATGGGCAAGGAGGCGAGAAACGTGAGCGAGGCAGACGCCCTCTCTTACGTTGCCGGCTACGCTACGGGCAATGATTTCACGGCGCGCGACCTGCAACTGGAAACCGGCGGGCAGTGGATGATTGGCAAGACGCCGGACCAGTTTGCTCCGCTCGGTCCTTATATGGTTACCGCGGACCAGATCGATCCTGACAATCTGAAACTGGAATGCCGCGTCAACGGCGAGACCCGCCAATCTTCGAATACCAGCGACATGATCCACCACAACCGGAAGATCGTCAGCTACGTCTCGCAGTACATCACGCTGCGGCCCGGCGACATTATATTTACCGGCACTCCAGAAGGCGTGATCCAGGGCAAGGCCAAAGATAAACAAGTGTGGCTTAAAGCCGGAGACAAGATTGCGTGCAGCGTGGAGAAATTGGGAGAGCTTAGGTTTGAGCTGGTGTGAAGGGTGGGCAAATAGCAGCTAGCAATTAGCAATTAGTTAGCAATTGGCACCTGCGCAGACGGCTTTGGCGACCCCTTAGGGAGGGGTCGTCGGCATGGAAAAGAACCCCTTCAAAAACCTTACCACTGACTACGGTGATCAGATTGATTTCCACAGATAAAACTGACCGTCAGGGCAATCCGGCGTTGGAATCGGTTTGATCAGTCCCGCAAGCTCAGGGTTCGGAATAAGCTACAAAAGCTCAGTGCATATTGGCCTTCTTTGACAACCACGGGTTTTCTGAAGGATAATTTCGCACCGTGCCTGGTGTTGCTTGAAGGCCGGACGCCATCTGCCGCGTCCGATACCCCCCAAGCAGTTCGGCAAACGCAATGCACGCAGGAGAAAGTCCGCAGCGCATTGTGGATGCCCATTTTCCAGACTTGCCAACTTGTTGGCGGAGCAGCCGAATGATGAATGAACATTCATTCAAAATTGCGGGCCGCCGGACCTCAGTGAGACGGACTGCCGTTTCTGCTGATGATGGCGAGCGCTTTGCCACTTTAGTAGCCGAAAGACCCTTAACCCTCACATCACAGAAGTTTCAGTCTTCTGATCTTGATTCAAGGAGAATCTCCCTATGTGGCGCATTACACGACGTACATTCTTCGTTTCTGCCTTAACTATTCTGCTGCTTTCCTTTTCGGCCGCCGCTGTTGCAGCGGTTACCACTCACACCGGGACTTTGCCGGATGGAGCAACTTTTCTGATTGAGGCGCCTTCACCGTGGAATGGGACCTTGCTCTTATACAGTCACGGCTATGTAAGTCCAGGTTCACCGAATCACGCTCAGGATGTGGGTGATCCGGCTACCCGCGCCTTCCTGCTGGCCAACGGATTTGCATTGGCGGGCTCTTCCTACGCGCACACCGGCTGGGCAATTCAAGAAGCGCTGCCTGACCAAATTGCCGTTCTGGACGCATTTGCCGCGCTGGTGGGCAAGCCCAAGCGCACGATTGCGTGGGGGCACTCGCTGGGTGGAATCATTACGGCGGGCCTCATCCAGAGATTCCCTCAGCGGTTTGACGCGGCGCTGCCCATGTGCGGAGTGCTCTCCGGGGGCATAGCGACATGGAACCAGGCGCTGGATGCCGCATTTGCATTCAAGACGCTGCTGGCCTTTGGCAGTCCGCTGCAGGTGGTGAACATTACCAATCCGATCGGCAACCTCACGTTATCTGAGAGCATTCTGGCTGCGGCCCAAGCCACTCCTCAGGGCCGGGCTCGCCTGGCGCTGGTGTCCGCACTGGGCGACACCCCGGGCTGGTTTAATCCGGCTTCGCCAGAGCCGGCTGAGGACGATTTTGCCACGCAGGAGGCGAACCAGTTCCTATGGTCGGCGGATGTGGATTTTCCTTTCATCTTTGCTCTCCGCGCCGAGCTTGAGGGCCGCGCCGGGGGCAATCCCTCGTGGAACACCGGGGTGGATTACCGAAGGCAGTTTGCAAAATCAGTGAACCGCGAAGAAACACGGGCTTTGTATAAACTGGCCGGGCTGAATCTGGATGCCGACCTCGACACATTGAATGATGCTGCGCGGATCTCGGCCAACCCAGCTTCCGTCGAGTACCTGGAGCAGAACATCATTTTTAATGGCGACATCGACTTTCCGGTGCTGACCCTGCATACAACCGGCGACGGTTTAGTGTCCAACCAGAACGAAAGTGCCTACAAAGACGTAGTGGGAGAGGCAGGCAACAGCAGATTGCTCCGCCAGACCTTTGTTCACCGGGCAGGACACTGCAGCTTTACTCCCGCAGAAACCATTACCGCTCTAGGGAACCTGATTCAACGGCTGGACACCGGAAGATGGCCTGACCTGGATGCCAGCACGCTTAACGCCGAAGCCGCAGCGCTGGGACCGCTGAACATTGCGCCGCCGGCATTCCTGCGTTTTGAGTCAGCGCCCTTCCTGCGCCCGTTTGATGTGTTCGATGACCGGCGTTGCGACCGCGAACACCATGATCGGGACCTTTGTGGTGAGCGCTAACCGGAATCAAGTGTAATGAAGCGCCGCCCCCGGGCGGCGCTTTTTCGATGAATACGGTTAACCAGTGAAGAGAATTTGGTAATTGGGTAAGTTGGTAATTGGGTAATTGAAAATCCAAAGATTCATTCACTGGCCTGATTTAATACTACGATTGACGACTGGTCGAGTTCGAGTTGCGTGGCGGCTATCAAGTCATCCAATTGTTTCAGGCTGGTGGCGCTGGCAATGGGCGCGGTGATGCTGGGACGCGCGATCAGCCAGGCGAGAGCAACCTGGGCGGGGGTGGCATTGTGCTGCATGGCCACCTGATCCAAGGCGGCAAGAATCCGGAATCCGCGGTCGTTCAGGTATTTTTTGACTCTTGGACCCCGCCGGCTTTTGGAGAAATCATCTTCTGAGCGATACTTGCCGGTGAGAAAACCGCTAGCCAACGAAAAATATGGAATCACGCCCAAGCCGTGTTTCGCGCATACGGGCTCAAGCTTAGTTTCGTAGTCCGCGCGCTCATAAAGATTGTAGAGAGGCTGTAAACTCTCATAGCGCGGATATCCATGACTCCGGCTTATTTCCAGCGCCTGTTCCAGGCGGTCCGCGCTGTAATTGGAAGCGCCGATGGCCCTGACTTTTCCCTGCTGCACCAGCAGCGCAAACGCTTCGAGCGTCTCCTCCAGCGGAGTGTTGGGATCATCCTTGTGGGCCTGGTAGAGGTCAATATGATCGGTCTGCAAACGCCGGAGTGAATCTTCCACTTCACTCAAGATGTACGCTTTGGAAAGTCCATTTCTGGTGGGACTCATCTCCATTCCGACTTTCGTAGCGATGACCACCTGCTGCCGCCTTCCGCTACGCTTCAGCCAGTTGCCAATCACGGTTTCCGATTCACCGCCCTGATTTCCAGGCGCCCATCTGGAATAAGTGTCGGCGGTATCTATGAAATTGAGACCGGCGGCAACAAAAGCATCGAGCAGGCTGAATGCGGTTGGTTCCTCGGCAGTCCAGCCAAAGACGTTGCCACCGAAGGCCAGCGGAGCCACTTCCAGGCCGGAATTTCCAAGTTTGCGTTTTTGCATTGCGCTCTTTCGTGTTTCGACTTGAGCCGGCATCAGTTTGCCATGACCTCGCTTCAAGAAAACAATCGCCACACATTTTCGCAGATGGCCGCAGCTAAAACCAGTTGGCCGCGAATCAGTTGGCCGCGAATCAACGCGAATGGACGCGAATTCTAAAAAAGCCAAGGAGGAAATGAGGACCGTCTCAAGCCGCGAAGATTCAACGCCCTTGCAATATGCGGCGCACCATTACGATCTGGCCAAGATGATACGCATTGTGGTCCGCTACCAGCAAAGCTTCGCGCAATAATGTCTGGCCTATGCCGTGGGGGATGGGAGCCAGGAGATCACGCTTGGGGTCACGTACCAGCTTGACCATTGCTGCCTGATCGGAGAGGAATTGCCGAACACTTTTTTCCCACGCCTTATCACTCGGCGGTGAATCGTTCTCCGGCCAATAACCTTCCGGCCACTTGGGCGAGACGTGGCTTGCGTCCACACTAAAGCGCAGGATGTCCCACTGCGCAAGCCGCATGTGTTCCAGTAATTGCCATGGAGTGTGGGGAGCGCCTTCCGGTCTGCTTCCGCGGAGTTTGCGCGGGAAGTCCTTCAGTTCGTTGCGCGCATCAAGGTGAGCTTCGGCTTTAGTCAGGAGATTGACGATGTGCTGTCGAACGGATGCAAGGTCATTCATAACAGGCCTGAAGATGATTGCAAAAGCCTGGCGATGATCTTTTAGAGCATTTTCATGATTGCCATGGTCGACATGGAAACAACAACTTCAAAAACCTTACCACTGATGACGATGATTTGACTGATGTCCACTGATAAAACCAAGGAATGGCCAGATGGAGTGAACTTTTGGCCTGGATCGCCGAAAATCCTTATGTACCTGGCGAGCATCTAAATGAAGAGGTACTCTCGTCTCATATTTTTTAAGGAGTGTTAGCGATGAAAAAGTTGCAGTATGCCGTCCTATCAATCTCTCTTTGCTTGCTGGCCACAGCCGGTTGGGGTGACACATTGAAATTGAAGAATGGGAGCACCATCATCGGCACTTATGCCGGGGGCTCGGAGAGCCAAGTGAGCTTTCGCGTCGGCAACGCGGTCCAGCAGTATGACATCTCGGACGTGGCGTCGTTGACCTTTGACTCATACCAGCCGCCGCGGCGCGATGACGATTCTGCTTCACTACGACGCGATGATAATTCGGCCCCACCACGACGGGATGACGACTCTGCTGGGCAGCGACGTAACGATGATACTGCTTCGTCGCGACGCGATGATGATTCCGCTCCTCGGCGACGTGATGATGACTCGGCCGCACCGCGGCGGGACCGCGATGATGATTCCAATTCCGCCTCACGTCCGGCCCGCGACCAGCCGCCCGCGCAGCAATCCGATCCAACCTATCACCGGTTCTCCAATAATGTGACTGTGCCCGCAGGTACGCGTCTGGTGGTGCGCACCATTGACGCTATTGATTCAGACAGGAACCGCGTTGGCGACAAATTTCAGGCTTCCCTGGATGAACCACTCTATGTGAATGACCTACTGGTTGCTCCCAAAGGGGCCGACGTTTACGGCCGTCTGGAAGAGGTGAAAGAGGCTGGACACCTGGAAGGAAGGGCACAACTCAAGCTGGCACTCACCAGCATTGCATTGAATGGCCAGACAGTGGCAATTTCTACCGGTGATTACGAGCTTTCCGGCAAGTCAAGAGGAGCGAACACGGCCAAGAAGGTGGGCGGCGGCGCGGCCATTGGCGCTGTGATTGGCGCGATTGCCGGCGGCGGAAAAGGCGCGGCCATTGGCGCAGGTGTGGGCGCAGGAGCAGGGACTGCGGTCCAGGTGATGACCAAGGGAGACCAGGTTCACGTCCCCAGTGAGACGGTGCTGGAGTTCACGCTCGATCAGCCGATCACCATTACGCGGGCGCAATAAAGCGTGCTTCACTTCGAAGTAAACTAAAATGCATCGTCTACCTTGTGACTTTCACATGGAAGCAATAGCGCTCCGGCTGCGAGTTCACTGCCAGGCAATAAGCTCCAGTAGTTATGTTCTGCGCAGGCATCTCAAAACGCAATCCATTCGACGACGCCTTTAGTCTGGTTTGTGACCAGATCTGTGCGCCTGCCTGGGTCTCGAGGCGCACATCATAGGCCCCCTCAGACCGGCCTTGCAGGCCAATCTCCACCTTTATTCGTTGCGTGGAGGGATTGATCTCGAGTACGTGGGTGTCTGGGGTGTCGCGGAGGATGGGCCCCAGAAAGGTTAACCTGGCGACGGGTTGCTGAATTTCCTGCAACTGCCCTGCAAGGTTTATGGCACGATCATGTTCCTGCTCAAGCTGCTTCTTGGTGGCCTCAAGCTGGGATTGGAGGTCGTGATGGACTTTGACCCCATAAATAAGCGAGACAGTAAAAACAACCAGAGCAGCAAGCTCACAATAGGTCCTGAAATGGGAACGCCAATGGTTTACCAGCCCACTGTCCCTTCCGCCACCAGGAAATATTGGTGCAGGCTCCGGGACAATAACAGGGGCCGGTTTTGGACGAACGTCAGGTCTCCTGCCTAATCGTTGCCGCAAAAGACCGGCGAACTCCAACTTCTTCCGGCGCTCGGCAGGACGCAGGAAATAATCCTCAACAGCTTTCTTGTCGGCGGCACTCAGGGAACCATCCAGGTAATCTTCAATGATCTCGTCCTCGATTGAATCCACGATTTCTGACAGCTCGTGGTTCAAGAGCATTTGCTGGCTCAGATTTTTTTCCAGTTGCTCCTGGTCATCCAGCCTGCCCAGCAGATACTGGCGAATCGTGCCTTCCGTGGGGAATCCGCTTGTCATGGTTTTGCGCCTCGAGTCATGTCAATTCACCCGCGGTCCATTCATGCAGCCATCCATGCAAGCACGGAGTCTGGTGCGAATTCTAAACGTTTTGATTCTCAGGTTATTCTCTCCGCCGTGTTCAATCGCCAGCAATCTGCGAGCCTCGATCTTCGAGAGTCCATGGCCCTGATGATAGATTGTTATAAGAGCATGTTCGGAGTCTTGTAACTTGGCCAGACATACATCGAGGCAGCGTGACTTCCGTTCTTTTTCGTCAGTTTCCTGCGGGGGTAGCGGAAGAATATCATCCACCGGCAGCGGTTCCGGCTTTGTCTTCCTCCTTTCTTCCCTCCATACGTTTGTGGCTACACTGTAAAACAGCGCCTCAGGATTATCGTACTGAGCCCGGTCACTAATAATCCTGATCACACGATCCCTGGTTTCACAGAATAACTCCTCCGGATCGTCACAACTCTTACGAACAAAATACTTAATGATCTTCCGCATGATCTCGCGATACATCTTGAGGGCCAGATCACGGTCCGGAGAAAGCCAGAGAAGAAACCTCTCGAAGGGTCCCGAATCTGGACCAGGTTGCGCTGTCATGATGGCGTTCACCATATTACAGCAACGTTGCGAATTCAACGGCTTAGTTATAGTCTCCCTGCAGCACAAACGCCGCCCAGTAGAAAGGCTCCGACCAGCGACGGCCGTGCAACATCTTGAGTTGCGCACCGCGCAGGGCCGAACTCGGACTCTCACCGCGCTGGATTCGTTCATAAAGACCTTTCATGAATTCCGCGGCGGCCGCGTCATCCACCTTCCAAAGACTTGCAATCACGCTTCTGGCTCCGGCATAGAGGAAACCACGGGGCAGGCCGATGATCCCCTCCGACTCCAGGTCCTTGCCCAGGGCGGAGTTGCAGCCGCTGAGCACAACCAAGTCGGCAGACAGCTTTAACTTGTAAACGTCCCCAAGCCGCAAATAGCCATCTTGTTGGCGACCTCTCCTATCTATTAATGACAAAATCAGGCCAGACATTTCAGGATGCCGGGCATCAATAATTCCATGGGTGGCAAAGTGGATGATCCGGTAGCCGTTCAGGGCGCCATTGAGTACAGATTTCCGGTTGGCGGCGAAACCTTCCGCGACCAGCACATCCTGGCCGGTGAGAGTTTGACGTATGATCCGGGCTTCTTCGTGGGAACCCGGCAACCTGATGATGTGTTGCGATCCCTGTGTGTCACGCAGCGCAATGGTTAAAGCGGACGGCTGCTCTGATAATTCTTTTCTACCTGAGGCGCCCGGGGTTGAAAGCCGTGGATCATCCTGTTCAAAAACCGGATCGGCAAAGACGGCTGCAACAGACGTTGGGGGCGCCCGGCCGGCTGCAGCCTTGCGCAAAGTGCTGAGCGCGGAAGCTGAAGGCAAGATGATTACCTCGTGATGGCTTACCAGGAGCGCGTTGTTGTCACCCGCCTGGGGAAGGGGCAGCGCGGAGAACGGGATATATTGAAGTGGGCCATCCGGCACGATCAAGACCCGTTTTTTTTGATCCAAGGACAACGAGGCCAGCAGGAGATGCGACAATTGCCGCGCATAGAGCGGATATGCCAACTCTGCTTTGTGTACTCTTTCCTGATAGGCGGCCAAACCGAGACTGCTCTCGCCGGGCAGCGGCTGACGGGCGGTAAGCGCGTTGCGAAAGAGCTGAACCAGCTTCCATATCTGATCCGCATGCGGCAGTTCATGAAGAACGATCTGCTTTTGATCGACGACCCATACGTAGCTTTTTTCATCGCCCAGCGAATACTCAAGCAGCACCGTGTCATCATGCTCAATCTCCGCCTGGACCTGCTGCAATGTCAGAACTGGAGTTGCAGACTCTGCTTGCTCTACACCCGCAGCGTGAGCGTCCGTTGAATCCGCCGCGGCCAATTGTCTTTGCAACAGGTCTTTGCAGGGTAAACCCTGGCTGGATGCGCTCAACAGATCCAGGAAGGCCCGAACCTTGCTCCTTTCGGATGCTTCGAAGGCCAACCGCATCAAGCCTGGCTCGGGATCCTGCCGGTGCAGGAGCATCAGGAGCTGTATATAAAGCGAATAATATCTGTGAACGAAAGCAAAATAGGAAGCCCGCGAATCAAAGCTTGCGATCTTGAGCCGCTGCGATTCGATGATCTTAATTGTTTGCTCGATGGCCGCACGGGCATCCTCAAGCCGATCAAGGTGGCGGTAGATATAGGCCAGCGCATACTGTATCCTGGCCACTTCTTCCACCTGGCCAGTCTTGTCTTCCAGCCGGCGAGCGTTTTCCAGGAGAGAAATGGCTTCCGCATAGCGGCCCTGGCCGGCCTGGAGATGGGCCAGACGAATCAAGACGCTACCCTCACCGTGCTCATTCTGAGCAGAACGGTAGGCGACAAGGGAACGCTGATAGAAAATTTCCGCTTTCGCGTAGTGATGTTCGAGTTCGTAAACGCCAGCCATGTCCGCCAGGACAGACGCAGACTGCGCGGGGGTTCCAGCGTGTTGTAAAAGGCGCAACTTCTCCTGATACAGCGGCAACAATTCCCGGTAACGCCGCATGGCAGTGAGAGTTTTGCCCATTCCGGTGATTGTCTCCACTGTTCCAAGTTGGTCCGCAACGCCGGCAAAAATCGCCCTAGCCAGCCGGTAGCTCTTGAGGGATGCTTCCAGATCACCCTTTTCGCGGCTGGCAAAACCTATTCCGTTCAGGGCGATGGCCTCGCTATCTTTATCACCTATCGTCTGAAAATCTGATACGGCATCCTGGTAGTTGCATTGGGACGTCCCAAACTCGCCAGCGACGGCCGCCATGAAGCCCAAAGCCGCGTGTGTCCGTGCAACACCATCAAGACGGGCTACACCATCGAGATGGGCTCCGCCTGCAAGACTGGAAGACCACAGTGGCAGAGCATGCCCCGCAAACTGAGCCGCTTTGACACGATCACTGCTGAAATGGGCGTAGGCCAGCATGAGCAGTGCCTGGGCCTGGCCATTTTCATTTTTTGCCTGAGCAAACAGGTCACGAGCGCGAAGCAGAAGCTCCGCAGCTCCGACGGAATCACCCGCCGTGTACAGGGTCTCTCCGCGGGCTTCCAGGCCTTCAGCCTGGAGCCTGGGATCGGGCAGCGCGCCGCACCGGCTAAGCGCCTGGCTGGAATAGCTATCGGCCGAGGGCTGCTGCCCTGTTATCGCATACGCGCGAGCGACGCGGCTTAGCGCCAGACAGACCAATTCCGGTCTCTTCCCGTCCAGATTGAGAGCTTCGCGGTAGGACTTCAAGGCTCTGTCATATTGGCTCAAGGTGAAGTAGATCTCACCGATCTGTAAGAGTCCGTCGGCAGCTTGGCTGTAGTCCGGCACAGCCTTGAAGAGCAGGACACTTTGCTGGAGCAGCGCAATCGCCCCGCGCAGGTCCTTTCCGGTCTGCTTTTCCCACAGACCAGTGGCTTTATCGACAGCCGCTTGAGCTTTCAGGCGCACCCCATCCGGGTTCTGGCCGCCATTGCGGGCTGGATTGCGTCCCTCAGCATCTCCTGCCGGGGCGGGCAGACCGGCCTGCGTGTACGGACACACGGATACTCCGAATGAGGTAAGCATTCCAGCCAGCAGCGTTAAGCGAAAGACAATTTGCACGCGGTCACATGCAGCAGCAAGTTTCAGTTAGCAACAAGTACGACTTCTTTATCCGACGGCGGCACATGGTTGACCGATCCGTTGCGCGGATGCCCCAGCTCTTGTGTTGCCCCAGCCGGAGAAAGGCTCGACGCTTTTCCGCCACCTTGCAGCTCTTTAGTCAAAGAGAGTAAATTCGCGGCGCACTGCGCGGCCGAATAGTGGAGGTCCAAATCATTCGGCACCTCCGCCGCCAGAATAAGAGACCAACCGTGCGCGATGAACTTATACCAGTCCGTGTCCCGGGAAAGCTGAAGGGCGCCATAGTCCTTTTCGATGCTTTCAATACGGTCCAGGCTGAACTTGAGAGGCAAATCCAGCCCGCCCTTTTCGCGTTGGGCTTTGGCTATTTCCTCCTGATCCTTCTCTGTAACAAAGGGGAAGTAGACGGAGATGCCATTACAGTTGTTTTTCAAGGGCTGATTGGCAATGATGAACCCGTTCTCAGGCGCAAGGCTGAGGACTTTGCAGACTTCCTGGCACGCGGCCGCCAACTTCGTGCTATTCGCGGTTTGTGAAGCCAGCTTGCTCAATAGCCCGCTCAACTCCTCACAGAAATGACGAACATCTGCGTAGAGGCCGGCCACAAAAGCTTTGGTGTTTGCGCGAGCAACACGGATTGCGTGGCGCAGATCTTTTTCCCCAGCCGCTGCTATGAGAGCCTGAGAGAGTTCCTTCAAGGGGTCCTTGACCGTGTGCGCATTTTCCAGACAAAGACCCGAGAGCGTGACGCTCCTCATGCTGGTGCGATCGTTGCAGACATAGTCCTGATATGCCGCAACGTAGTACTGTGTAACCGCCGAGCATATGGCCGCCGCATTTCCCGCCGATTTCTCTTTCGCCTGGCGGATATATTTCAGAATACCGTGATACGGGAAGCTCAGGTCCGGCACCTCTTCCTCCGATGCAATCATGAACTTCACGGAACTCTGCAGTTCATAGGCAGTTTCAAGCATGCTCACACAACATGCGTCCATGAAGATAATCTCGAGCTTTCCGGCTGCCGTTATTTGGGCCGCCTTGATGGCGCTTTTTAGAGCCGCGGGCATAAGCCGGCAGGTTCGTGTGGTTTTAGCCGCGCGATCCACATAGCAGGTATCCTCGAGGAATGGCCCCTCACTCCACAGGACCAGGCAATAGCGTTGGGCCGGACAGGCCTCGTATGCCCAGTTCAAGAACCTGGTCAAGGTTTCAGGCTTTGCCATGTCGACATCATCTTTAACCGGAATTCCTGCTCCCAGTTCGATAATCTCCGGTTCTGAGGATTCGGCGGAGCCTACAGCCTCGCAAAATATGTGCCGGTGAATCTCGCGATCGATATCGTCGTGAAGTTGTGCTGCGACAACAACGTCATTGCCGGCGATGCTTTTCAGTTGTTTCAAGGATTCGACAGCGAAATTAGCCAACAGGTTCTGGGCGGCCATGTAGACCATGATCGTCCAGTTAGCGGTTTTTGTTTCTTTACCGGCCATGTATTCCCCCTCTTGTTGCACTCCGTGATCTATATGCCTTACGCCTGCCGCCCCGAACGGACAGGAGAGATGCAGCTTTTGCCTTCAATTCTGCTCGGTCCCTAGTTTCCAGCGTGGGTCTTATACTGAGTAGTGACTCTTTTGGCAAAACATTTCTGCTTTTTGAGGGAAATATTTTTTAGGGGAGTAATCATTTGGCGCGGCAGACCGAGCGCTGCGGGAGCTGCTTCAAATCTCAGAAAACTCTAATTATTGGCTGCGGCTCGTGGATGGTGTGTCAAGATCGCCGCATTTGCTCAAAGAATTCTCGACTAGCCCATCGAATGTGCGAATCAGTTTGTGGTTCGTGTTCGCGGAAGGGACATTGACGTCTCGAACGCACAGAGCGGTCTCCATGAGGGCCAGATGGGCTGCATCCAGTTCCTCCACTGTGTCGGAGATAAAGAGGATGTTTGGCGCATCCAATCCCAAGGCTCCGGCAATCTTGCGATAGCTGCCGGGGTCCCTCTTGGGCCCGGTGGTGGTATCGAAATATGCGCGGATGAAGCGGGTGAGATCTCCGTTCTTCGTATTAGCAAACAGGAGCTGTTGGGCCAGAACGCTGCCAGACGAAAAGATGCTGATGATTTTCTTTTGCGCGGACCAGCGGACAAACGCTGGATACACGTCAGCAAAAATCTCGCTCCTCAGATCGCCGCTTGTGTAGCCGGCTTGCCAGATCTTTCCCTGAAGCGATTTCAGCGGCGTGCATTTGGAATCGCCGTCCATGAGCCAATTTAAGTAGGCCAACACGGAATCAAGGTCTTCCCGCCACACGGGTGGTTGCGGGCTTTTCTCGCTGTCCAGCCGATGCTGGTTGCGAAGGCCGTCAATATCACTGCGAACGTCATCACTGCGAACGCTGGGGCCTGCCCAATGATCCTGCAGGAAGGCTTGCATGCGTTGACGCGCAAAAGAGAAGAGAGTCTTGTGGACGAAATCTACAGGCGTGGTTGTCCCCTCGATATCCAGGAGGATTGCGCGGACTCGATCGGCAGAAGGTCCGGGCAAAACTTAGCTGACCGTGGCTTTGACCGGAATATACGTTGGGCCAAAGCAGAGAGGTTGATACGCACGGTCCACACCGCTGCCGGTGTAGTTGGGCGTCCAGCCAGCCTTGTTCTGGAACAAGCGGATGGCGCGAATGCGCCGATCTGAACACAGGTTAAACCAGTGCAAAGTGCCTCGGGGCACGCGGATCAGGTCGCCTTCCGTCACCTCGATGCCAACCACGGGGCGGCCCTCCGGATGAATATGGAACAGGCCCCGGCCGGCAACGATGTAGCGCACCTCATCCTCATCGTGGGTGTGCTCAATATTGAACCTGGCCAGCATCTCTTCCAGGCCGGACGTTTGCGGATTCACGTCAATTACATCGGCGGTCACATAGCCTCCGCGCGCTTTCAATTGCTCAACCTGCGGAGCATAGGCGGCCAGGATCTCTTCCGCGGGAGCATCCGCGTTGACCGTTACGTCGGCTTCCCAACGTTCATAGTCAATTCCTATATTGGCCAGATATTCTGTAATTTCGACTGGATCGGTGAGCGTGCGGTTTTGGTCCGGAATGGTAAGGACTGCCATGGATTTCTATCCTCAGAGGCTATATTTTACCAAAATTTATGCCGATTTGAACTCCTGGGTGCGGCCCACGACTTCCAGCAGAAACTCGAAAATTTCCACGTGGCGCCTTGCTTCCTGGAGGTCCACGCCCCAGGTATACAGGCCGTGTCCACGCAGCAGAAAGCCGTGCGCCTGCGAGTGGGCGTTCAAGACGGACTCCACCTTCACAGACAGGTCGGCCATGTCCTGGGAATTCTCAAAGATTGGCACCAATTCCCGGTGCTGGTGGGTTTGCACCCCCGCAAGCCCTTTCAGCATCTCGTAGCCTTCTATGGCAAGAAACTGGCTTGGGCCATGACGTTCCGAGAGTACCGTGGCCCAGACGGAGTGGGTATGCAATACGGCCCCGGCGCCCCTTGCGCGCACAATGGCCAGGTGCAGCAAATATTCCGCTGAAGGCCTCCCGTTGCCGCGCAACACCTTCCCATTTTCGTCCGCCTCCAGAATGTCAGAGGGAGTCAATGCGCCCTTATCCAGGCCACTGGAAGTAATGGCCAGACGCAGCGGTTCCCAGCTCAGGACCGCACTGTAGTTTCCACTGGTGCCCAGTGCCCAATTGCGGCTGTAGAAGTTCTTTCCCACTGCACACAGGTTTGTGGCCAGGTCCGGGAAATTGCTATTGGTCTGTCCTGCTGAGGCCATGCTCGCCATGTTATTTCCTAATTGGTAAGTCTTCAACCTGTTTTGCCATGCCCAGGATTCTTCTGTCTGGCTTCAGTAGCAAAGAGCCGCCGGCCCAAATGAATTTTTTCGATACTTGAAGACAGATTCACCCGGATACTGTGTCTTATAAGCGAGGTTGCCGTTTTGTTCGCGAAGACCTTTGGGCCTGGAGAGATCGAGCAATCCTATCGGGAGTACGCCGCGGTTCTCATTCTCTTTGCCCGCGCCATCGTGGACAGCCGAGAACGAGCGCAGGATATTGTGCAGCAGGTGTTTCTGCGGCTCATGGACCGGCCGGTGGCACGTCCGGAGAATCCGAAGGCATACCTGTTTGCCGCCGTTCGCAATACGGCCATGAATGCGCTGCGGTCGAATCGCCGCATGGTCGAGATCGACGCGGGCGAGGCGTGGTTTGACTCGGGTTCCAGTGGAGACTATCGCGATGTATGGACGGAGCGCAACCTGCGCCGCGCTCTGTGCAGCCTTCCGGAAGAGCAGCGCGAGGTTACGATCCTGCACATCTGGGGCGAACTGACATTTCCCGAGGTGGGCCAGGTGTTGGGCATCAGTGCAAACACGGCAGCTTCGCGATACCGGTACGCGCTGCAGCACCTGCGCGAAGAGCTGACAGAGAGAAAAGGTTAAGACACCCGTGATGACTCCTGATGACGACCCGCAGTTTGAAGCCGAATTGAAGCGTTTTACTCCACGGGCCGCGCCGCCCCTGCAATTATCGAAAGCGAGCCCGATGCCACTGAGATCGCGATGGGCGGCGAGGATGGCAGTGGCGGCTGTCCTGGTGATTGTCCTTTCCGGGGCCCTGGTTTGGTATACCCGCGACCATGCGGAGCTTGCGGCACGGTCAAGTGATGAAACCGGGCGCGGCGTTACACTGGGGCGCGCGGAAGCCGCGCTGGCGCAGGACTCTGCTTTCCAAAATTCTTCGTTCGATGACGCACTCGACCGGCTGGATCGCGCAGCCTGGCCACAACCAAAGTCCAAGCCTGCAGAACATTTTCAGAGCGCGCTTCAGGCGCTCGGCAAAGAGGAACTGTGAAACCAATAAGAATGATTGCCCATTTTTCGATATTCAGCCTGCTGATGCTGGGCCTAGCTATGCCGGGCCGGGCTCAGAGTCCGGCAGACCTCGGCAACAACGCTGCCCTGCAATATCTCTCAGCGTTTCTGCAGTTGGAAGATGCCAACCTTCAAGATGCAGACGTGAAAGAGCTCAGCGGAATCATTGCCGGCACAGCGCCATACGATGAGGGCAAGTTCGGTCAGTTGGTGGAAAAAAATACCCTGGCCATTGAAACCATGATCGTGGGGACGCGGTATGAATCATGCGATTGGGGCCTGGCGCAGCGAGGCCTGGGGCCGGAGACGCCGGTTACCTACTTCTGGCGGTCCCGCGCTCTGGGGCGGCTGGATCTGCTCTATGTGTTGCGCGCTCTCAGCAAAGGGGAGCAGGATCAGGCGGTGCGCGCCCTGGCCGCCGGGATGAGATTTGCCCGTCATGTTCCGAGTGGGGGACCGCTGGTCCCAGCTCTTATAGCCAAAAGCCTGCTGCAACAACAGCTCTCCATTGCGAACCGCCTGCTGGACTCGGGTAAGCTCACCGCATCGCAGAAAGACACACTGAAATCAGCCGTGGCGATGCTGGGTAACGAGGGAGTGGATTGGGGTGCGGCAGTACACATTGAGATGCGCGGCCTGAAAGTTGGCCTGGATGAGGTGCGTGCCGCGCGCGATCAGCGGCAGTACGTGAAAGAGATGACGGGAGAGGAAGCTCCGACAAACTTTCACGGTGTCTCACCGGAAGACTACAGTTCTTTGGAGAGGATTGCGGCAGCTTACGCAGGCGCACTCAAAGACGGCAATGCTGTTCCGGTTCACCATGCAATTGAGAACGCAACTGCATTGGTTCGGATTGAAATTCCCAACGTGGATCGCGTACTGGCGGCAAGGCAAGATTTGAGGCAGGCGCTGGAAGAGATGAGAAAACGGCTGGAAAGATAAGCAGTAGGCATGTGCCGAGGTGAGTTTGGGGAAGAAGCGCCAACCACAAAATCGACGAAGGTAAGGAATCGAGGGCTTTCGACTCGCCGCGCTTCGAAGGCAAACTAAAACTTCACGGCATCAGCAGAACTTTGCCGGTGGTCATGTTGGAGGCGTATTGCTGCAGGGCTTGAGCGGCGTCCTGGAGCGGGAGTTTTGCCTGGATGCCGGTTTTGAGGTCGCTGCCCAGCAGGTGCTGGACCTGGTTGGCAACGCGCAGCTGGCCCAGCAGGCTTTTGGAGCGGAGCCAGGCGCTCAGCCAGAATCCTTCCAGATGCTTTTCTTCGAAGATCAGCGAGGTGGGATCGACCTGGCTGGCGGCCAGAGACAATCCGCCGTAGACCAGCAGGCGGCCCTTAGGCGGCTGCGCCCGCAGAATGATGGCGGACATTTCGCCGGCCACGGCATCAAAGCCGATGGTGGCGCCGAGTTTGTGGCACAGATCGCGAAGGACTTCTTCGTATCCCGGCTCGCTGCTGTTCACCACGTATTGCGAACCCATCCCGCGTAAAAGTTCGACTTGTTCGGCGCGGCGGACTACATTCACGACCGGAACGGAGAATCTTTGCCCGAGCCTGACAATCATGCGTCCCAGCGCGCTAGCGGCAGCGGTCTGGACTACGGCCTTATGTCCGCCGCGTCCGGCTATATCCATGAGCGCCCAGGCGGTAAAGGGGTTCACCAGCATAGACGCGGCCTGCTCGAAATCGACGCGCTTCTTTAAGGGAATGCAGAGCTGCGCGGAGGTGACAAGATATTCCGCCCACATTCCTCCGGTAATTTTTGGCTCGGCGGCGGCGCAGGCTACGCGCTTCCCTTTCAGAAAGCGCGCCATCAGGCCCGATCCGCTCTCTACCACAGTGCCACTGCCTTCAAAGCCCGGCACCGCGGGCAGAGGCTTCCTGAAGCCGTAAAGGCCCTGAATGAACATCAGGTCAGATGGGTTGATGGGCGAGGCGAAGACTTTGACCAACACTTCTCCGGGGCCGGGACGTGGCACGGGAATTTGGGTGACAGTGATGCTCTCCGGTTTGCCATCGTAGGCGAGGAGTTGTACGGCGCGCATTTTCTCCGGAATTGACATGACAAAGCTTCTAGCTGCTAGCTAAAACCGCTTACCGCAGAGGACACAGAGTAACACGAGAGGAGCAGGTTACCCACCACGGCGGGCTTGCAGCAGGGGACAGGGTACAGCCGCGCCACCGATTTTGACCGGATTGAATAGTCTGTGGCTGGCGGGAGATTGCCAAAATCGCCGTAATTGCCAAAATTGCCAAAATTGAGAGGCAGCGGCAAAGGCGTCCTTGGCTTGATTCTAGAAGAGTCTAGCGGGCGACCAATAAAGAACCACAGGACGGGGTACAGGTTACAGGGCAGCGGGCACAACCATCGTCGGAATGGCCAGGTAAAAAATGCTTTAGCCGGGGAACTGAAAAGCCAAAATTTTCAACCACAAAGGACACAAGGGATCACAGAATAAATCCGAGCAACGGTCAAGGAAGCAAGTTGCCGGTTCTCTTTGCGACTCTGTGTCCTCCGTGGCAAATGGATTTTGAGTTTGATTTAGCCAAAGGCCAACAGCTGGATTTATGCTGCCTTAGACTTTGCCTGGTACAAGGGCACGAATTCTTCTGTCACAAACGTTTCATATTTAGTGGGTGTGGTGTTTTGAGGTGAGCGCTTCTCGAGGGCTTTCATGTATCCGGAGTTCAGCGATGCCGACATTTCCAAGAGCAAATCCGCAATATTTCCTGACATGCCAAGCTGCAACAATACAGGCCGGATTTGCTCATCGGGCAACTGAATGTATTGCAGATCGGGCTTGTGTATGGCTTTGCCGATGATCGCGGTGACTTCGTTATAGTCGAGATCGCGCTGGCCGAGCAGTTCCCGGGTTTGCTTTCCGCTGAAGTCCAACTTGAGCAACGCATCTGCGGCGTACGCGCCGATATCCTGCGCGGCAATCATGGGAAGTTTCAGGTCCGGGCGCACCGGGCCGGCAGCCTTGCCCATGGCATGAACGGTCCCGACCTGAACGAGGGTGTTTTCCATGAAATAGCCGGCACGCAGATGCAGCACGTTCAGGCCGGCGATCTGGTTGAGCTTCTGTTCCAGATTATGCAGCCCAAGAACCGGGCCGGTTTTTTCAGCTTTGTCTGCTCCGATGCTGCTAAGCACAACAGCATGTTTCACGCCCGTCTTTTCGAGAGCCTGGGCGAAGGCATTGGTTACGTGGTCCTGATAGGAGTGAAAATCCGGATTCGCCATATCCGGCGGAATCATGACATAGACAGCCTGCGCGCCGGTGAACGCTTTGGTGAGCGCGGCTGCGTCGGTAATGTCTGCTACAAACGGCTCTGCGCCGGTCTTGACCAGCGGCTGTAAACGATCGGCACTGCGGCCAATCACTCGTACTTTTTGTCCCTGGGCGAGCAGTTGCTTTGCCACTACACTTCCAGTATTGCCGGTTGCTCCGGTGACGACGTACATAAGTTACCTCCATAAGCTTGTTCGATGTCATGATGTGTTGACCGGGTTCAAAGAAACTTCTTTTAACGCAATTTGACTCTGGCCTCCACTGACATTCCGGGGCGCAGCAGGTGATCGGCGTTTTCACCGGGTTTGATGAGGATTCTTACCGGGATGCGTTGCACTACCTTCACATAGTTTCCGGTGGCGTTTTCCGGGGGAAGCAAGCTGAAACGCGAGCCGGTGGCGCCGCCAATTGCGTCTATCTGGCCGTGGTAATCACGATCATACGAGTCCAGGTGAATTGTGACCGGCTGGCCGGGACGCATTTTTCTGAGCTGGGTCTCCTTGAAGTTGGCCGTGACCCAGATATCGTCCACGGGAACAATGGTTAGCAGCTGCTGGCCGGGCTGCACGCGCTGGCCGACCTCAACGGTTTTCCGCCCAATCACGCCGCTGACCGGAGCAACAATCTTCGAGTAACCCAAGTTGAGTTCCGCGGTGGTGAGCTGGGCGCGCGCGCGGTCGGCTTCAGAGGCGGCTGCCGCAGATCTGGCCATGGACGACTTGACTTGCTCGGGCGCTGATCGCGCGGAGAGCAGATCGGCCTGGCGTTCCAGCAAACGGCTCTCTGCCTGGGCTACGCGTCTCTGGGCGGCCGCCAGGTCGGCCCGGGCAGCGTTGATGGCCTCGCGGCCGGTGGAAGCTTCGGTCGCAATGCGGTCATACTCAGACTGCGATATTTCACGTTTGGCCAGAAGACGCTCATAGCGCTGGCGGTCGGCCTCAGAGCGCGCATAGGTGTCTTCCGCCTGGGCCAGATGCGCCTGGGCCGAGTCCATGGCCGCTTTCTCGGAGGCGATGGAATCATTGGCTTCACGCACGGCCGCTTCCGACAAATTCAGTTTGCCTGTGCTGCCGGCAGCGATCACGGCTACATCCCGCTGTGCGGCTACCGCGCCGGCCTGTAAGCGTTCATATTCCGCTCGCGCCCGCGCCAGTTCAGCCTGGTAATCAGCAGGATCGATTTCCACCAGCACCGTGCCGGCGGCGACATAGTGCTCGTCTTCCACCGCGGGGTTCACGCTGATGATGGTGCCATTGATGCGGGCGCTGATGGGATTGAGATGTCCATCGATCTGGGCATCGTCTGTCTCTTCGTATGCGCTGAAATACCACAACGCCCCTGTCCCAAGAAGCGCCACCAAGGCGAGCGCCACCAGCACGATGACCAGACGCGGCTTCATTTTGGCGGCGGCCATTATCGGGAAACGCCCTTTGGGGGCCGGTTCCTCATGGACTACGGGCGCGGTTTCACGGTGCGGAATTTCCACCGTCTTGCTCACGTTCTCGGCAGTCTGCGTTGCCATGTTACTTACCTCCCAGGTAGCGGTTCACATCAGTCTGCGCAGTGCCTATGGCCCGCAGCAAGGCCAGCTTGGCCAGGTTGTAGGCAAAGAGGCTGGCGATGTAATTTTCGTTGGCAGCGGCCAGGTCCTGCTGCGCCTGCACTACTTCCAGATTGTTCGTCACACCATTTACAAAACGGTCGCGAGCCTGCTCCAGGGTCTTCTGCGCCAGTTGATTGTTACTATCGGCAACGTGCACGGCGCTATCCGCCGCAGACAGGTCGATGAAGGCGTTGCGAACTTCATAGTCCACGCGTCCGGCAAGATCAGCATTCTCGGATTGCTTGCGCACCCACTGGGCGGAGCTCTCCTGGATGTCTGCGCGAATCCTTCCGCCGGTAAAAAGCGGCAGGGAAACGGAGGCGGCCACGGTATAGGTCTGCTCAGCGTGACCGAGCGTGGTTCCGATTCCGCCATAGTAGCCATTGAAGGAGAGCGACGGCATGCGTTCCAATTGCGCGGCCCTTTTGTCCAGCCTGGCAGCCCGCTCTGATGCTTGCGCGCTCTTTAGATCCGCGCGGGTTTCGAGCGCCTGGCGCAGCGCTGTACTCAGGTCCGGCCCAGCCCAAGCCTGGTAGGGAGCGATGCTGGTGATCTGAAGTTGTTGTCCGCTGGGCAGGCCGATCAGGCGCGAGAGGGTGAGTTTATCTTTTTCCAGGTTGGCCCTGGCTACGGTAACGCGCTGCTCATCGGTCTGGCGCTGGACGGTTGCGCGAAGGCCATCAATCTCCGGCGAGAGCCCGGAGCGCACCTGATTGGCAGTCTGTTCTTCCAGAGTGCGCGCCACTTCAAGCTGCGCTGCAGCCGTATCCAATCGGGCCTGGCTGGCCACAGCCTGGAGGTAAGCCGTGCCTACTGCAAGCACCACGACATCGCGCGCATCTTCAAGCGAAAATTTGCTTGCGTCCACCGCTCGCCGGGCTGCACGGAGGCGGTAAGCCGTTTCCAGATTCAGCCCAGTATCGGAGAAGGTAACGTAACTTTCCTGGTAGCTGAACTGTCCCGTAGAAGCAGGAATGCCCGGTATCTTCAAGCCGATAGCAACCCGGCTCAGTTCGTCCAGGTTTTGCCGCAATAGCGTGCCGATGTTTGGCAGCATAGAGGACAAGGCGCGCAGGCGTTGCGCCTGCACCTGCCGCAGCGAGCTCTGGTTCTCAATTACGCCCAGATTGAAGCGGAGCCCGCGTTCCATGGCTTGCTGCAAGGAAAGGTCCAATGGAGCCGCCGTGGCTTGACCGGTGGGCACGCTTCCCAGAAATGGGTTCTGCTGCTGTCCGGCAAGCGAGCTTGGAGTGTTGCTGTTGATGGCGGGATTAATGGTGCGCGGGGTGCTGATGCTGCCCAGTTCAAATGATGGAGAAGCCTGTTGCGGCCATGCCGCCAGCGACAGACTCGCAACGATGCCCAATAATAAGATGCTCTTACGATATGACATTTCCATAGTCTCCAACTTCAATGCCCCGCCGGCGCGCCGCCGCCGCGGAATTTCTTGATGGTGAATGCCAGCACCAGGCCGACCAACGAAACCATCCCCAGCAGACGGAAACAATCCAGGAATCCCAGCATGGCAGCTTGCTTATCTGCCAGACCAGACACGAGTCCGTAAGCCTGCTGCTGCGCGTCCGCGCCGCTAGTCCCCATGCTGATCAGGTAGCGGGCGGTGGTATCCACTCTTTGCAGAAATCCCGGATCGGCACCGGTAAGGTGTTGCGCCAGTATGCTGTGATGAAACTGCGTGCGGCGCTCCAGCATGGTAGTGACAAAGGCCACGCCAAAGCTGCCGCCGAGATTGCGAGATAAATTGGTGAGGCTGGACGCTTTGTTGTTTTTGTCCAGAGGAAGATACGAGTAGGCAAGCTGGCTCACCGGAATGAATAAGAATGCCAGTCCCAGACCCTGGTAGGCCCGCGCCCAGGCGTAGCTGCGGTAATCCGACGCCAAATCCAGCGAACCAAAGCGCCACATGGCCAGGGCGACAATGGCAAATGAAAAAGCAATCATTTTTTGGGCGCCGACTTTGGGCAGGATTTTGACCACGATTGGGGACAAAACCACGATCACCAGCGCTCCCGGTCCCAGCACCAGTCCGGCGTCGGTTGCGCTATAGCCAAAGAGGGCCTGCAGCATCTGGGGAATTAATACGGTGCTGCCGAAGATTCCAAATCCAAAGAGAAAATAAAAAATGTTGGACAGGGCAAAATTACGTTCTTTGAGGAGTTTGATCTCTACCACGGGATCATGGTGCCGCCACTCCCAGATGGCGGCGAGCAGAAGAGAGAGAAGCGCCACGGTGAGGGCCACCACGATGAAATGGCTTTCCAGCCAGTCCTCACGCTGACCTTTATCAAGGACAATTTCCAGCGCGCCAAAGCCCAGGGCAATCAGGCTGATTCCAATGTAATCAATGCGGAGCTTGCCGCTCTGGCGGGCTTCCTTCACCTGTTCGATGAAACGGGGCGGATCGGAGACCAGCCGGCTGGTCAGGAAGAGGCTCAGGATACCAATGGGTACGTTGATGAAGAACACCCAGCGCCAGGAAAGATGGTCAGTGATCCACCCGCCCAGAGGCGGACCAATCACCGGCGCGGTAACGATGGCCATGCTGTAAAGGGCAAAGGCCCCGGCGCGTTTGGCCACAGGAAACGTGTCCACCAGGATTGCCTGCTCAACCGGCGCCAACCCGCCTCCGCCCACACCTTGAAGCACGCGAAAGAAGATCAACAACGGGAGGCTGGGAGCAATGCCACACAGAAATGAACTCACGCTGAACATGGCCACGCACGCCATGTAGTAATTCTTGCGGCCAAACACACGGCTTAACCATGCGCTCAAAGGAAGAACGACCGCATTGGCCACCAGATAGCTGGTGAGGACCCATGTACTCTCGTCGTAACTGACGGCCAGCCCTCCGGCAATGTGAGGCAGGGCGACATTGGCGATGCTGGTATCCAGCAGTTCCATGAAGGTCGCCAGGGTGACGGTGATGGCGATGAACCAGGGATTGATTGCGGCTTGCCCGATGCGTGGCATCGTTGCGGATTGCGAAACCGGTTGGGCGATAGCCTGCGTGCTCATGGTTGCCGGATCTTTCGTCTTGCGCTGAATCCTTCGTTTACCTCTATGCCTTGCAATCATCCTAGATGTGTACGGCGTACACACAGATGCAAATAAAAAACTATTCGAGCTGCCGGGTGAGCGTTGCGATCAACTCCCGCTTGACGTGCTCAGGATCGACCATGGGACAGAGCTTGTGGGAGGTGATGAGGATGGAGACATACCCGTAGATGCCGACACGAATCATCTGGGTGATGGTTTCCACATCCACCTTCAGCCTTTTGGCTTCAGCGCTTTCGCGCACGCCGGTGCGAAGCCGATCCACCGTCCGCCGGGCAACTGCCGCCCGACGCTCGGATGCGGGCCCGGAAGGCATGGGGGTCATAAAAGTCACGCGAAAATGATTGGGATGGCTGAGATGGAAGTCGATGATCGAATTTACGGAGGCCCGCAAGACTTCCAGGCGCGTTCCCGGCTTGCGAGATTCGAGATCCAGCGTCCGGTTCATCTGGTCGAAGGTTTCCTCGCAGATGGAGAGCAGCAGATCTTCCTTGCTGGCAAAGTGCCGGTACATGGCCATGGGCGAACAGCCGACCTCAGAGCCAATGCGCCGCATGGAGACGCTTTCATAGCCCTGCCGGGCGAAGAGATCACGGGCCGTATTGCGGATCACATCGCGCAGGCTGACACGATGGACCGCCCTGGGGCCCGGCTTCTTGCGGGTTTTGAGAGTTATGGGCATTTGAGTATACGGTGTAAGCTTACAGTGTACACATAGAGCTGTCAAGCTTCTTGGCAGGCGCACTTTGATGGCCGCGTTCCTTCTGCAGCCGGAACAAAGGACTGGTTGAAGGTGTCCAACACTGCATGCCGATGCGTTGGAGGGCAATTCTGCCGGTGTGCGGGCTCCTTCTCTTTTCAATGGTGAGCTACCGATCTTTTCAGAGGGACAACACAATGCCCCACAGTGCTGGTCGTTATTTCTGGTGGTCATCGCTGCGGCTGGATTCCGATCCGCTGGGAAGACATCTGCAGCGCCTATCCAACCCCACAGCGCCGGGCAGCGATGCCGAAGAGTGCCTAAGGTGGGACCCGGTGTATCGTTACGTCGATCCGGGATGGCTAACGAGAGTGTTGATGCTCTCGGCGCTACCCGCTTTTCTGCTGGCCGGGGTCATTGTCTACATTCTTAGCCGACTGGGAATCAGCCAGGTTCTCAGTTTCATGATCTCCACGCCCGTACTGATGGCTACCTGGTATTACTTTCTGGGTTGGCTCCTTGATCGCCGCAGGCACAAGCCAATCGCTCCCGCGCCGCTTTGAGAATTCGCGATTGGCCGATTCGGCTCTGGACACTCATACGCTGTTGACCTACCATGCCGCATGGATTCTAAAAACTGCACCCGTCGGGACCTTGTTAAGGTGGACGGACGGCCTTGCATGCGCCGCAGAGTCAACACATGCGGCGGCCGATCAAGCTAGAGGAGAAGAGATGCCCAAACACCCTGTAGTGCACTTCGAAATCGGTTGCCGCGATCTGGCGGCCACAAAAGATTTCTATCAAAAGATGTTCGACTGGCCCATCGACGAGCATTTCCAGATCGCTGAGGCCGGATTACCCGGGCATCTGATTTCCCTGGGCCACGAACCGCAGCACTACACCATGTTCTACGTGCAAGTGGACGACGTCGCGGCGGCCATCGCCAAGGCCGAATCGCTGGGCGGCAGGAAACTCGTGGGTCCGGTGACGATCCCACCAGGAACGTTTGCCTGGATCATGGACACCCAGCAAAACACAATCGGGCTCTGGAAGCCAAAGTAAACGATTGAGAAATCGGCAACACATCTGCTCATGAACAAAACGCGCGAGAAGCAAACACTCAGGCGCCCCTGAGTGAACTCAGCGCGTACCATGAGTGCACCGAGAGGACACAGATAAAGGAGCAGCCATCATTGCCGCAGCTGAGAACAAACAGCTCATGCAACACATTTTTGCCGAGTTATCAAAAGGCAATTCCCAGCCCCTGGTTGAGAGCATGGACGAAGGCTTCCGCTGGACACTTACAGGCACCACGAAATGGTCCAGGACATATATTGGCAAGCAGGTTGTGCTCGGCGAATTGTTTGGAGTGCTGCGTTCCAAGATCGCAGGCAGAATCAAGACGACGGCGCAACGCTTTATTGCTGAAGACGATTTTGTGGTGGTTGAGGCGCGAGGCAGCAACACTACCACCGACGGAAAACCGTATAACAACAGATATTGTTTTGTCTTTCGCCTTGCCGGAGGCAAGCTGCAAGAAGTGACCGAGTACCTGGATACAGAAATGGTCACGGCGGCTTTAGGTGAACCGTAAGGCGTAACGACAGCGCAGGGGAATGCAAAAAATCGGCCACGCAGCTCTAGCCGGGTCATACTCGCTTCAACGTAGCTACGCTAGCCAGTGAGTTGCTGTCGCGTCGGTCCACATTCAGGCCTGACTGATCTCCACTGATAGGACCAAGAAAAAAGTGAGATTGCCTGGAAGCGGGTTTTTTTATGGGATAAATTCTAAGGACATTCCTTGAGAATCCCATTTTAGGAGCATTCGCCTGGAGTCAATTCACGATATGGAGGCTGACGTGGCTCCTTTCCGGATTGGAATCAATATGGCGGGAGCTATTTCCGCAGGCGCCTATACGGCCGGTGTGCTGGACTTCCTGATCCAAGCGCTGGATGAATGGCACGAGGCCAAAGCACGCGGCGAGCTTGTGCCCATGCATGATGTTTCCATCGAGGTCCTGTCCGGCGCTTCCGCGGGAGCCATGTGCGCGGCCGTGGGGAGCGTTGCTCTGCAAGAGGAGTTTCCTCCGGTCACGACCCTGAATCCACCCGGGGACCAGAGCGCGAACAAACTCTATGCCAGTTGGGTGGACAACATTGACATTCGTTTTCTTCTACAGACTGAAGACCTAAAGAAAGGCGGGCCGGTAGTCTCCGTCCTCGACTCGACCGTTTTGCCGTCCGTCGCGCGCTCTGCCCTGACCCCCGGCACCCGGAAGAGGCGCAAGTATGTCTCCCCCAACCTCACTTTATTCTTAACCTTGACCAACTTGAGGGGCACGATCTATGACATTGATCCTGCCAATGGAGGCACGTTTGAAGAGAAGATTTCCTTTTATGCTGACTCTTTGCAGTTTGAAACCGTGCCCAGGGCGGGCGACAAGCCTAAGGGCGAGCTAGCGAAACCTTTGCCTCTGGATCCGGCCAACGCCGAAAATGCGGATTGGCAACTTCTCCAGCAAGCAGCCCTGGCTACCGGAGCATTCCCGCTGCTGCTCGCGCCACGAGTGTTGAGCCGTGAAGTTGATGATTACCGCAAGAAGAAGTGGATCGTCAACAATCCCGACCCGAAATGCTTGCCCAAAGTTCCCGGAGATGGAACGTCAGAACATGCCTGCGCATGCGAGATTGAAACCGAGATCCCACCGTACTTTGGAAATTTGCCGGTGGCATCGCCCATCACCACCGTGAACGTTGACGGAGGCGTTACCAACAACAATCCTTTCGAGCTTACCCGGAGATATCTGGCCGGACTGGCTCCGAGATCCCAAGGCGGCCACAATGACCGAGAAGCCCTTACGGCTGACCGCGCCATCGTCACCATTGCGCCGTTCCCCGGCACAGCCAGTTTTGATCCCGGCTACGACGCCACCAAGGCCCAGGGACTGATCTCTGTTCTCACCTCGCTGGTACGCGCATTAATTTCCCAATCCCGCTTTCTGGGGCAATCCATCCAACTACTCAAGGAAAATAACACTTTCAGCCGCTTTGTGATCGCGCCTAACGATGACAGCGTCTCGGACAAGACGCCGGCGTTGATGAGCAGTTGCCTGGGTGCGTTCGGCGGATTTCTAGCAAGAGAATTCCGCGATCGCGATTACCAGCTCGGGCGCAGAAACTGCCAATGGTTCCTGAAGCAACACTTCGCGCTGCAGGCGGAAAATCCTCTAATCGAGGCTGGTTTGCAGGCTGGCCGAGCTGATCTAGTCCGCAGCTTCAAGGCTTCTAACGATCCAGAGTTCCACCGGCCTGACGCTAAGGACTACATGCCCATCATCCCGCTGTGCGGCGCGGCCGCTGTGCCGATTGACAACCCGGGACGGAAGCCCATACCTGAAAGCGCGGTGAAAAATATCACCGGCATGGCGGCGGACAGAATGGTTGCGGTCTTGAAGGCCTTGATGCAGGAAAGCTCATTGGGTCGCCGTAGCCTGGCCAACACGGCGGCATTCTTATTCAAGAGAAAGATTAAGAATGCCATTCAGAACCGAGTCATGAACGAGTTGGGTAGCTTGGTGGAGAAAGGCAAATGAGGTTCCCGATCCTATCGATTCACACCACGCGACCGCTCTACTAGCCAGCTAAAGATGCCGCAGCGCGGTCCGGGGGATGCTCAACAATATGTTTTAATTCCTGCAGCAAAGTCGCAGGCGTATCCGCCAGCGCGTCCACTGCCAGCGGGATCTCGATACGCCGACGGTCTTCTACACAAAGAAGAATGGGAACCTTCGGGCACAGACTCTTGAAAGTCTGAGCTACTGACCAGCCTTGCTCGGTCAAGAACTCTGAATCCAGCACTATGGCAGCAACAGCATTGTTGACACAAAACGCGACCGCCTGATCTGGCGATAAGGCCGAGACAACCTGATAGTCAGCCGAACGCAGAACACATTGGAATGCCCTGAGATTCATTGGGGAAACCGAAACGCACAATATCCGGTGTTGCTTCCGGATGGACAAGGCCCGATACTCCTTCAGGCTTCGGCGGCAAGTGGGTCTGGGAAAGCAAGTCTCAGCTAGGGCAGGCGGACCGGCGACAAAAGCTTTTTCCAGCATAACACTCTTATGTTTGATACAACACATAAGAAATCGTGAGTGGACAAAAAAAGATTCGTCTAATCCGGATTACAATCGCGTCCAATCCGCATTGTGAATTCGTACAACCGCAAGGAAGGCAGTGACTCGGGAGCGGAATCCCGGTCTGGGGCGGATTGATTACCGTCACCCATTCACGAGCCGGACGACGGGCGATCCCACGAGGTAGTCGATGATGTTGAGCGCAGCGTAGGACTGGCCGATGCGAAAGATGGCAGGATCGGGCATGGCCAGGGCCTCAGCGAGGATGATCCGGTTGGCGCCGCCGTGGGAGACCACGATCACGGTCTGGCCGCGATGAGCGGTGAGCAGCAACTCTTTGAATTTCAGAACGCGCGTTTTCACCTGGGCAAAGCTTTCACCCTGGGGAAACTTGATTTCAGTGGGACGCTCCATCCAGACCCTGTATTCTTCGGGATAGAGCTTCTCGACATCTTCGTAGGTAAGGCCTTCAAAGCTGCCGAAATTGATCTCCCGCAGTTCGGCGCAGATGGCCGCTTCCAGCCGCAACGATGCCGCTACGATTGCCGCGCTTTCCATGGCCCGCTTCAGGGGACTTGCGTACAGAGCTTCTGCACGGAGATTGCGGATGGACGCGAGCTTGGATTGAATCTGCTCTCGTCCGGACTCGGAGAGACCAACGTCCAGGCTGCCGTAGCACCTGCCTTTGGCTTCCTGCTCGGGTTCGCCGTGGCGAATCAGAATCAGCCGCAGAGAAAATTCCCACGGAAGAGTGGCCAGATCCAGCATCACGGGCATCATGAAGTGAGAATAGCGCCAGCCGCGAGAACCAGCGTTTCGCAAACTTCCGCGTTTGCGCCCAGGGTGTCCCCGGTCATTCCCTGAATTTTCTTCCAGCACAGCCGCGCATTCCACAACGACACGAGCACGATCACAAACAGAGCGACGCCGGCGCGCCAGTTGATGAGCCAGAAGGCCAGGGCGAGGGCTGTGGCGCTGCTCACGAGAAGTTCGATCACACCTATATGTTGAGCGCTTCCACCCAGCCCGCCTTCGGAGGAACGGGCGTAAGGCAAGAAGAAGCCCAGCACGACGATGGAGCCACGGGCGAGCGCAGGCGCAACCACCAGATAGGCGTATGCGGCG
Source organism: Candidatus Angelobacter sp. (assembly GCA_035294925.1). Lineage (GTDB taxonomy): Bacteria > Acidobacteriota > Terriglobia > Terriglobales > Acidobacteriaceae > Angelobacter. Next base: position 63,211 of record DATGJZ010000012.1, read on the forward strand.
TTGTGCTCAATCAGAGGGACGATACTTACGATCTTGAGCGCCAGCGCCAGGACCAGAGCGATGGCGCCGTAAGCGCCGATGGCATGGTCGCGCATGATGCGCAGAACATCATCGCGGGTGCGGCCACCACCAAAGCCATCCGCCATGTCAGCCAATCCATCCAGATGCAGCGCGCCGGTGATCAACACGCTCAAGGTAACGAGGATAACCGCGAGAACCGGCGCAGGCAGCGCAGGAAGATGCGCGGAATGTTTCCCTGCCCACTGTGCTGCTCGCAGCGCGGCCAGCAGAACGCCACACTGAATTGCCCCGATGCCGGCGCCGATCAGGGGAAAAAATGCGGCCGCACGGCCAACATCAGAGGCATCAAGATCCCAGTGTCCCGGCACCGGCAGGCGGGTAAGGAACATGACGGCGGCCACAAGCCGCTTCATCGGCTGACCTTTCGCACCGGCTCCAGCTTGTCACTGACTCCTGCGGATTCAAAAGTGGCCATTTCGACGAATGTGCGCACCGCCGCGTCAATGACCGCCATGGCCAAAGCGGCGCCCGTTGCCTCGCCCAACCTCATATCGAGATGAAGCAAAGGTCTTTTGTCCAGGAGTTCGAGGATGATGGCGTGCCCCGGTTCGGTGGAAAGATGGCCGCAGAAAAGATAATCGCCCACAGCGGGACAAAGTTGGACGGCTATGGCGGCGCTGGCGCCGGCAATAAAGCCATCGCAAACAATGGCAATCCGGTTGGCCGCTGCTCCCAGGCACACGCCCGCCAGACCCGCTAATTCCAATCCACCCAAGGAGCGAAGAAGCTGAAAAGGGTCGTTGCGGGTAGCCGCATGCAACTCCGCCGCTTGCTCAACAACCATTCGCTTGCGGTCGAAAGCCTCGTCGTCCACACCGGTGCCGCGTCCCGTAACGCATGCTGCGGTCGATTGGGTGAGGGCTGCGGTCAACGCAGAGGCGGAAGTCGTGTTTCCAATGCCCATCTCGCCCACGGCAATCAGGTTCACGCCTGCGCGCCTGGCTTGAACTGCCACCTCGTATCCCAGCAGGATGGCGGCCAGAGCCTCGTCCTCGGTCATCGCCGGTTCTTTGGTGAAATTGCGAGTGCCTTTGCGTACGGGCTGTTGAATGAATTCGATGCCTTGACCAGCAACATCAACCGGCGGAATCGGAGATGCCACACCAGCGTTGACAATCACCAGATCCGCTCCGACGGTGCGTGCCACAGCGTTGATGGCTGCGCCGCCGCGCAGGAAATTGGCCACCATCTGCGCCGTCACCTCAGATGGATAGGGGCTCACACCCTCTTCGGTTACACCATGATCGCCGGCGAAGATCACTACGCGTTTACGATCAGCGCGAGGAGAGAGCGTCTGTTGAATGGCCGCCATCCGGCAGGCAATATCCTCCAGTTTGCCAAGGCTGCGCGGAGGCTTGGTCAGATGGTTCTGCCGCTCTGCCGCCTGCTCGAACCAGTCTGAGGTGACAGGGGCTATCTGTGAGATGATTTTTTTTAGATCGTTCATGGTGTCATGCAATCCTTGCAGCGCAACCCGCGAATCATTTTGCACTGCCGTGCCGAGCTGCCGCTTACCAGGCACGCGACCAACGCGGACCGCGGTGCTGCTCGTCACGCAGGGCGGCGTTAGCGCCTTGCTTGAGTTCAACCAAACGGCCCAGCAACCACACCAGATCTGAGAGACGATTCAAGTAGATAATCGCCAGCGGGCTGACTTTCTCCTCTGCTTCAGCAAGCCGCACGGCGCAGCGCTCGGCGCGACGGCAGACCGTTCGCGCCACATCAAAGGCCGCAGAGGCCGGATCTTCACCGGGAATCGACCAATCGGAGAGGATACCCTCGAGGGTTTCAATCCTGTGTACCTCGCCCGTGAGCCGGTCAACCATTTGCTGGGTCACGCGGGCCTGGCTCTCCGCCGGTGTGCCTGGAGTGGCGAGCTCCGCGCCCAATATGAAAAGCTCCTTCTGGATGGAAAGAGTTAAATCTTTGACTTCAGGATGTTCACAGATGGAGCGGGCGAGGCCGAGAAACGAATTCAACTCATCCACGGTGCCATAGGTCTCAACCCGGAGGCTGCTTTTGGAGACGCGAGCGCCACCGACGAGGCCTGTTTGCCCTTTATCTCCAGTCTTGGTTGCAATGCTGTTGCTCATCGTTGTTGTCCTCTTTATTTAAGTTCAGTTTCCTGAAGGTCTGGGTTGGCGGCAGAAGCAATTCCGTTCAGCCATGCCGCCGGAATGTGTCGGCCGAATATCTCCTGCAGAGACTCAGCGGTCAAGACTGTGGCCGGCGGTCCGTAGGTGAAGGAGAAATCGGGCCGAAGCACGAGCGCTGACGAAAAATGCGTGTAGACGCTGTGCAGGTCGTGCATCGCGGCGATGATCGTCATGCCAGACTGATTCAGCCGGTGCAAGACGGTGAAAATTTCAGCTTGCCGGCCTATATCCAATTGTTGGGCGGGCTCATCCAGCAGCAGGACTTGCGGCTCTTGAGCCAGGGCCAAGGCAATCTTGACCCGCTGTCTTTCTCCGCCGCTCAACTCACTGAACTTGCGATCGGCCATGTGCAGCACATCCGCCATCTCCATTGCCCTGGCGATGGCCGCATGGTCCTCCGGCTGGAAAGCGCCCAGGAAGGAGGAAACATAAGGAGTGCGGCCCTGCTCCACAAACTCCAGCACGGTGAAATCGAAGCTGACCTGAATCTCCTGGGGAACCAGGGCGATACACCTGGCCAGCTCGCGGGCTTTGTGGTGCTTGAGAGCGCGGTCGCGCAGCAGGACCGATCCACGGGTCGGCTCGAGAAGTCCGCATAGGGTTTTCAACAACGTGGTCTTCCCTGCCCCGTTGGCCCCAACGATAGCGACGGTATCACCCTCGCAGACATCAAAGCTCAAGGCCCCCAGCACCATCTTTTTGGCGTAAGAAAAAGAGAGTTCGCGCACACTCAGGAGCTGGTTCATAGCACATACTCCCGCTTGGAGCGCCGGAGCAGGTAAATGAGCACAGGACCACCCAAAAACGCAGTCACCACGCCAACCGGCAGTTCGGTGGGAGCGACCACGGTGCGCGCAAAGGCGTCGGCCAGAATCAGGTAGCTGGCGCCACAAATGGCAGATAGTCCCAGCAATCGTCCATGCTCCGGCCCTACGATGAGCCGAACGACGTGAGGCACCAGGAGTCCGACAAAGCCGATGATGCCACCCAACAACACCGCGCAAGCTGTAAGCAAGGAGCCAACAGCAACCAACAGGGCGCGAGAAAGCTCGACGTTTATCCCCAACTGCTTCGCGTAGTCTTCACCCAGAGCAAAGACGTTGAGGATACGGCGCAAGGGAAAACTCAACAGGCCTCCCACGAGCAGCATGATACCCGGCCAGACCAGCTGCGACCACTCTGAAAAGGCGACGGAACCATGCAGCCAAAGCGCGAGGTTACGGGCATTTACAGAAAGCTCATTTCCCAGGTAGACGATCACAGTGCTGGCTTCACTCAGCATCATGCTTATAGCGAATCCGGAAAGCAAGAGGGCGACTGTGGGAACCCGGCCGCCAACGCGGGCGACCATGTACACAACTGAAATGGTGAGAACTGCGCCAAAAAAGGCGAACATGGCCGCCGCGCCAAAACCCAGGAGCGTGCTGCCGGGAAACAGTATCATCCCCAGCGCTGCGCCGAAGGCTGCGCCGCCGGAGCTGCCCAGCACATACGGCTCAGCCATAGGATTGCGAAACAGCCCTTGAAAGAGCACACCGGCCAAGGCAAGAGACGCGCCGATAATTCCGGCCGTCGCAACGCGAGGCAACCTTATATAGAGCAGAATCGTGCGGTAATCCGTGGCTCCTGTAGCGTGGCGCCCGGCCAAAATCGCGAGAATCTGGCGGGGCGAGATGTGGATGGCGCCTGAGACCACGCCCGTGAGCACGCTCAGCAGGAACAGCAGCACGGCAATGGCAAGAACAGGGGCAAGTGCTGGCCTTCGGGTCACTACGGGATTCCGAATCACCGTATCTCCGATGGCTGCGCTCAACGCTCACCTCCAATGGTGATTCTCACACCCGAGCGGACCGTAAACGGCAGAGCAGGAAATCCGAACGCCGAGTTGTATTTTTCACTCAGCAGATTTTCCATGGAGGCAAACAGAGTCAGGTGATGATTGAGTTTGAAGTCGCCGGACAGATCAAGTTTCTGGTAAGCGCCATCGAGGTTGCGGTTGGGCAGCAGGAGCGTGTTGCCGAAATTCGCATCCGAAAACAAGAGAAAGGTAGAATCGTCACGCGGGCCGACGAATGTTCCCTGCAAGAGGGCGTCCCAGCGCGACTTGCTATAGGTAACATTGAGAAACCCGGTATGAGGCGCGCGCCGAAAAGGGCGAGCGCCCACCAGCGGACTGACGGCGCCAATGGGAACATTGGGAAAATCCGGATTGATGGCGGGACCGATTGCGTCACTCGAAAATGACCGCTGCACGCGGGCATCGAGATAGGTATATCCGCCGCGCGCCAGCAGCGACCTGGAAACTTTGAACTGCAACTGCACTTCCGCGCCTTGCGCCAGATAGTTCATGGAGTTGACAGTTGCGCCAAAGCCGGTGGCGTTCGCAACCGGGATGGGAACACCAAGCGCGGGCAATGCGGTGCTGCTGACGAACTCGATCTGATTGTAGAATTCGTTGTGAAAGAGAGTGACGTCCAGGAGCGCGCGGTCACTGAACGATTGCTGCACGCCAAAGTCGTAACTGCGCGAGCGTTCCGCCCCGATGGGCCTGATGCCAAACTTCTGGATGAGCTGATCGCCTCCGGGCTGCTGCGTGAGCAAATCAAATAAAGAACTGGTCTCGCTGAAGATGTCAGGCTCTTTTATACCCTGGCCAAAGCTGAATTTGAGCTTGGTGCCGCGAAACAGTCCCTGTGACGGACGAAACAGGTAGTAGGCAAGACTGGCGCGAGGCGTGGCCGCCACTCCGAAGACCGCATTTTTCTCGACTCCTCCTCCCAGCGAATAAAACAGGCGATTGAAAAAATCGCCGTGCATTTCGGCCAATACGCTGGTGTTCCGCCGATCCACTGAATTGTCTGAATTGAATGCGGGAGAAAGGAATGCAGAAGTGCCGCGTTCCGCCTCATAGCGGTAGCCGAGCAAGGCAATCAGGTGCGAGTTGAAGCGATAGTCCGTCTGGGCGTAGACAAAGTCGCGATTGGCCGCACCCACCGTGAGGCTGGGACAGCAACCTGAGGATGACAACAACGCCTGTCCACTTACGGAGAAGCCGTTCGCGCCCTGGATTGTTACCGGCAGGCCAAGAAAGTTGACTCCATCCGGAGTAACGCCGACCTGGGAGGGTTTCACGGTATGGGTATCCAGTTGCGTTCTGCCGTACCGAATCAGGTTATGCCATTTGGTTGTAGCCTGATTTTCATAAGTGGCGCTTATGAACATATCATGGGTTGCCGCCTGAGAATTATCAGGCAACCCATAGAAGTCAAACGCATTGGGCAAACCCAGTCCGGCGGCGATGCGACGCACAGTCAGACGAAAGCTATTGCCGGGATTGAGAGACCATCCCAGGTTTCCGGCGAAGGTTCCGTCATGAAACCTGCTGTTGGGCAGGCTGTTGGAGGTATCGAAGCGGGTGAAGCTGGAGAGATAATCAAAACGTCGCCACGCTCCGGCGATCTTGCCTTCCTGCTCATAGGTACCGAAATTGCCGCCATCGGCCCTGTAGGAAAGCTCGGGCAGCAGAGTTGTTCCACGTTGTGTTTGCAGGCTCACCACGCCCGCCAGCGCGTCAGAACCGTAGAGCACACTATTGGGGCCGCGGAAGACCTCAATGTGGTCCACGCCGGGCAGGAACAGGGCGCCGAAGTCAACCGCGCCACCGATGTCGTTTACCGGCACGCCGTCCATCAGGACCTTGTTTGAATCGGCGTTTCCTCCGCGAATGAACAGGGAGGTTTCTGCGCCGCGCTCTCCACTCTGCCCCATCTGCAGACCGGGAACGGAAAGCAAGGGATTCACCACATCCAGTCCGGCCAGTAAATCCGGTTGAGCGAGGACATCGACCGAAGCTCCTTCCTGGGCTTCCGAAACGGGAACTCCGGTGGCAGTCACCACAACTTCTTCGGCCATGCCTTTGATCTTGAGAAAGACGTCGCGGGAGATGTTTTGCGCGCCGCTGATATAAAACGAATCGGTTTCGGTGGCGGCGAAAGTGGGCGCAGAAACGCGCAAGCGAAAGCGCCCATCTTTTGGTTCTGCGGGTACTGCAAGCTCGTACTTGCCCTCGGCGTCAGTGAATGTCTCCGTGACTTTCTGCCCCCGGGAAAGCAGCTCCACTTGCGCATGGGGCACGATAGCGCCGAGCGGATCCGTGACTACTCCGCGCACTGTAGATGCGCGGGCCATGGACAGCGCAGCAGCCAAAAACATAACCAGAACAAATCCGCGAAGCCAGCGATTCACCTGCACGTGATTCATGCGCTTACCGTGACGGTACATAATCCTCCTTCCGCCCATTGACTGAATGAAACTGCGTGGCCAAATCTTCCAGAGCGTCGAACACGACGGGGCTCGCCAGCTGGATGCGTTCATCGGCATAAAACACCTTTCCATTTCGTACCGCGTCTAATCTGGTCCAGTTCCCATGGCGCTGAAGATTTTCCAGGGTCACGTCCGATCCTCGGATCAATAAAAGGTACTCGGGTTGCCCTGCCAGCACAGACTCCAAACTGAGCCGAGGCCATTCCGCAGGGAGGTCCGCAGTCACGGACCTGCCGCCCGCAGTCTCGATCAGCTCGGTGATGAAGGCTCCCCGGCCTGCCGTCATGATGGGATCGGCCCACAAGAGGAAAAAAACAGTGGGCCTCGATTTTCCGGCGACCCGCTGGCGCACCGCAGCTTCTCGCGCCTGCAACCTGGCAACCAGCTCTGCCGCCTCTTGCCTGGCATCAATGGCCTTGCCTATGTTCTCGATCGAGCGATAGATATCGTGCAATCCATGCGGATGAACTACAAAAATGGGAAGCCCCAGATGCTGGATCGAGCGGACCAGATCAGCGGGGTTGAGATCGCCGATGGCCAGAACGAGGTCAGGGTGCAGAGATACAATTTTTTCCAGAGAGGGATCGATCACCCCTCCAACGCTGGGCTTCTGAAGGGCTTCAGGGGGATATTTTGTGTAGTCCGTAATGCCGACAACATCACCGCCACGCCCGAGAGCAAAAACCATGTCAGTGACATTAGGAGCGAGGCAGACAATGCGATGCGCGTGATCCGGGACCACAACGTCTTCTCCCAGTTCATCGCGAACGGTGTGGCTTGCAAACGCAGTCAGGCTCAAGCTGACAATCAGAGCAGCGATCTGGAGTGCTCGGTTCATGAGGCTACGCCGCACCTCGTTCGTGCTGACCGTGCCAGGGATACAAACCGCTCGGCCAAGGAGGGATCGGCAGCGAAATGCAGATGGACATAGCTGCCAAATACATTTCCAGCGGTGAAACCTTCGCACTCGGATTGCTTTGACAGCGAGTAGTGGACGATGGCTGTCTTCTGCGCCTCGCCATCGCTTACGACCCTGGAACAGTGGAAGCTATGCCCGCGCAGGCGCGCGCCTTTCACTGCCAGGCCATCGGCAACAAACTCGATTTCGGCGTAGCCAAAGTGAACGAGATGATCGGTCATTTCGATGGACAGCGGAAGCAGACCGGCCATGGGCCAGTTGACACCATTTTTGGCGATAAGCTGGCGGCCCAGGAAGATGAGGCCGCCGCATTCTCCGTAGACCGGCTTTTCCGCGAGCGCAAATTCACGCAGATCAGACAAAAGTCCTTTCCCGCCGCTTAGGGTCTCGGCGTAGAGTTCGGGGTAGCCGCCGCCAAAGTAGAGCGCGTCAAGGTTGGCAGGCAGGCCGCTATCCGCCAGAGGGCTGAACTCCACGATCTCCGCGCCCTGGCGGCGCAATTCGTCCAAACCCGCTTCGTAGTAAAAGCAAAATGCCCGATCGCGCGCGACCCCTATGCGTACCAACCCATCGGGAGATGTGGGAGGCAACTGATCGACGTACTCAGGAGATGCGACCTGGCAAGCTTCCAGCAACCGATCCAGCGGGTAGTGGCGCTCGATCAGACCGGCCATCAGATCCAGAGCATCGTTACTCCACGAGCGTTCACCAGCGGTCTGCAATCCGAGGTAACGCTCATTGAGGTGAAGATCGTTTTCATGCGGAAGCCACCCAACAATCAACTTTGGATCGCATTCGCGGAGCGCATCCATGAGCATTTCCGCATGCGGAGCGCCAGCCACCCGATTCAGGAGCACGCCCAGAACCCGCGTCTCAGGATCGAAGCTGCGAAACCCATGGACCAGCGCAGCAACGCTGCGCGCGGAGGCTGAGGCATCCACCACCAGCAATACGGGAAGGCCCAGCAGTTTGGCTATCTGCGCGCTGCTGCCCTCTTCGCTGTTCCCAGCCACTCCATCAAAAAGGCCCATCATGCCTTCCACTACGGCGACATCCGCATGGCGGCAGGCGGAAAGAAAGATTCGGCGATTAGCCTCCGCAGATAACATCCAGGTATCGAGATTGTGAGAGGGACGCCGGCAAATCAAAGCGTGGTGGCCGGGATCAATAAAATCCGGGCCACACTTGAACGGCTGTACCGCGAGCCCGCGTTTTCCAAGAGCCGCCATCAATGCCGCGGAGACTGTAGTTTTGCCCGCGCCGCTGCCGGGAGCGGCGACAAGAATGCCTTTCATAGCTGCGCCTCCACTGATCCCTTCAGCGCCAGAGGGCAGCCGGCAACCATCAGCACTACATTGCGCGAAATCCGGGCAATCCTCTGGTTAAGTTCGCCGACCAGATCACGGAATTGACGACCGGAGGGATAGGCAGGGACGACACTGCTTCCGACTTCGTTCGAAACCGCGGCCACGCTGGCGGGAGTGGAATCCAAAGCTGCACATACGCGTTCGACGCGACGAAAAATTGCCGGCTCATTGCCGTTTTCCGCCATCATCGCGTTTGATATGAAAATGGTGAGGCAGTCGATCAGCAGGAAGGAGCTCTTTTTCCCATAGTGGGCTATCGCGTCATCAAGATCGAGCGGGACTTCGACGGTGGTCCAGGTTGCGGGCCGCTCTCTGCGATGGCGCTCGATTTTGACCCGCATTTCGTCATCCGAGGCTTCCGCCGTGGCCAGATACACGACATCGGTTGCCCGTCCAGCCAGTGCTTGAGCATAGCGGCTTTTGCCGCTACGGGCGCCCCCAAGAATGAGCGTAATCGCAGCCCGGCCTGTCTCCAATGCTGAGCCCCTTTCCGGGAAAATATATTCCATTCGAACCTGGATGAGATACCGAGCTCGTGAGAACAACTTAGGTGCGAACGCGTCAGACGGAGTCCGGCTTTCCCATCGAAGCCGTAACGATCCAAGAGCTTGGGCCTGATCGGTCTCCTGACTTACGCTTGCAGCACAACACTTTGATTCTTGCGCTGTCAGCGATTCACAGTTGCGGGGCAGTGGCGGATTTACACCGCGCTTCCCGTACATCAGACAGTTAAGAATCTATAGGTGCTTCTACGCAAAGTCAAGACCGTGATATTGCGTCTATGGCGCGCAGGTGCAATTCGACACTTTGCAGGTTCTTTGCGACAATGACCTGGATCAAGGACGTGAATACGATGGCAGTAGCCCAACGAATCGTTTCCTTCTTACCTTCTGCGACAGAAATGGTGTGTGCGCTAGGACTGGAAGACCATCTAGTAGGGATCACGCACGAATGCGACTACCCTCCCTCGGTGAAAAGCAAGCCCGTAGTGGTGAGCAGCGCCGTTCCGGTGGAAAACATGACCGAGGCGGAGATCGACAAAGCAGTTTCAGAGCGGGTGCAGGCCGGTCTGAGCGTCTATCAGGTAGATGAAGCTCTCTTACGGCAGCTCGCGCCTGATTTGATTCTGGCGCAAAATCTATGTGACGTATGCGCGCCTTCAGGAAATGAGGTCAGCCGCGCCTTACAAGTCCTGGTGGAGACACCCGAGGTCGTTCACCTATCGCCAAAATCTCTCAAGGGAATTCTAGAGAAGCTGCGCGAGGTGGGTCAGGCAGCCGGCTGCGTGGAAGCGGCGGAGCGTTGGATCAAGGCAGCATCAGAAAAACTGGAGAGGATCGCGGCCACTGCGCGCGCACTGCCCACACGCCCGCGCGTCTTTTGCATGGAATGGCTGGACCCGCTCTATTGCAGCGGCCATTGGGTTCCGGAAATGGTCCGAATTGCCGGCGGTGTGGACGAACTCTCGCGCGAAGGCAGTGACTCGATCCGCATTCCATGGAAAGATGTTCAGGCCTGGTCGCCCGAGGTGCTGATTGTGATGCCCTGCGGATGCCATTTAGAAAAGGTGGTGGAGCTTGCCGCAAAGCTGGGGAACCTTCCCGGTTGGGGAGACATCCCCGCAGTCCGCAACCGGCAGGTATTTGCCGCGGATGCCAGTTCCTACTTCGCGCGGCCCGGGCCGAGGGTACTGGAAGGAACTGAGCTCCTGGCGCATCTGATCCATCCTGAAGCGTTTGACTGGCAGGGGCCTCGCAGTGCCTATCAGAGGATCGAGATTGCGCCAGCCGCGTAGAGTCTGTTCGAGAGGTGCGGCGTGCAGGCAATCGGGTGATCGCGCGTGATCGGAAGAAAGACGCAATTTCCCGATGTGGCTGAATGCTGAAGCTGGAACCTTCTGCGGCCTAGCGCACAAGGATCGCCGGCTTTCGATATTGTTCCCAGCTGTGACGCGCCAGTTCCGGATCCAGATGCTCTTCTTGCGGATAGCCCACACACAGATAGGCGATGAGCTTCCAGCCGCTCGGTGCATCGAGTACTCTCTTGACCTCTGAAGGATCGAGAATCGACACCCAACCTACCCCCAGACCATACATTCGGGCTGCGAGCCATAGTGTGTGGACGGCAATCACGGCTGAATACTCGAGCATTTCCGGCATTGTTTGTCTGCCTAAACCCTGGCCGGCATCTGTTTCCATGTCGCAGAAGACGGCCAGATGTTCGGGCGCATCATCGAGTCCGGCCAGCTTGAGCTGCGCGTAAAGGGCAGCTCGTTCACCTTCGTAAGCATCCAGAGCGGCCTTATTGCTCTTGAGGAAATTGGACCGAATTGCCAAACGCGAATTGGCATCGCGAACAGAAATAAAACGCCAAGGCTGGCTATAACCGACGGAAGGAGACAATGAGGCAAACTGGATGATGGTTTCGAGCAAGTCCCCGGCAACCGGATCATGCCGAAACCGGCGAACATCGCGCCGCCAACGCACCAGGTCAGCAAAGCGGCTTATGAACAGCTCATCGAATCTGGGCAGGGAGTCTTCCACAAAATCGCTTGTATGGCGCTGCTCGAAGCTCGATCAAAGTTATGGCTCAGCGCCGTTGCAGCCGCAAATCAAAAACCACCGAGAAGGCGCCTAACCGTCTGTAGCAGAAGCCTGGAGCTATGCGCCGAACTATTCTATAGGATTCGGCAGTCCGGAGCCGCTGCAGAAATGCAGTGGTGACCACTCCGTGAGGCAACCTAGTGGATCCTCCACCCATTCACGGGACCGCCGTGCAGGAACTGTTCGGGTGTCATAACGCCGTCGCGCTTGAAGACCAATCCGTCTTTCATCACGAACACCACGGTGCGCAGCGCATCAATATCCTCCAGCGGGTTTCCCTTCACGGCAATCATGTCAGCGGGAAAGCCGGCCTTGAGTGGGCCACGCTTATCGTAAATGTCGCAGACTTTGTAGCCGTTTACCGTCATGATCTTCAGGATTTCCTTGTCCGGGATACCCGCTGCTTTCCAGCTCTTGAGGAAGTTAATCACCACCTGGCCCCTGGTCATCCCCGGGACGTAGTAGTCTGCGTCCGTAGAAAACGCCATCTTGACGCCGCGGGCCCAGGCCGACTTCATGCCCGCCACCGTGCGATCAAAACCTGCCTGGGTACCGCGATATTCGGTGAACGGCGTCTCCGTGCCAACACGCCAGATGCCCTTCTGCGCCATCAGCTTGTGAAGGTCGTCCGTGAGCGCAATGTCATGCTCAATGGACCATATGCCAGCCTCAATCGCGCGGCGCGCGCCTTCCTGGGTCTGCACATGTCCAGCCACCTTCAGTCCGCCGGCATTGGCCGCTTCACGGATGAAGAGCTTGATATCCTCCACCGAATAGGGATACGGCTTGCAGTCCACGCAGATCTTGATTACTTTCGCGCCAAACAACACGTTCTGCCTCACCGCCTTGATGATCTCGTCCGGAGTGTCAGCGTCAAGATATTCGGGATAGACAATGTTGTGCTCCTTCGCCATCTCCGGCGTGGGATAAAACTGCCCTCCCACACCGCCGATGATAATGCCGGAATTGATAATGGCAGGTCCCGGAATCCATCCCTGCTCAATGGCTTCACGCAACGCTGTATCGGCGTATAGCCCGTTGTTTCCCAGGTCGCGTACCACGGTGAATCCTGAAGACAACATCTGCATTCCGTTCGACGCTGCCTGAATAGCCCGCAGCGCCGTTGAGTCCTGAACATAGGTGTAGTAATAGACATCGTTCTCGGGCACCTTCTTATACGTCAATGCCAGGTGGTTGTGCGCATCCACCAGCCCGGGCAACACGGAATACTGCGAGAGATCAATGATTTCCGCGCCTGGTGGGATGGCAACTTGGGCGCCGATCTCTACGATTCTGCCGTCTTTCACAGCGATCATCTGGTTGGCCGCCGCGGTTCCACCCTCCGGATCAATCAGCTTGCCCGCGCGGATCACATAGGCCGTGCCGGCGCTGGAAGGTAGCGGCGTGGGAGATGCATTGGGCTGCTGGGCGTGGGCAAGAAGCTGCAAGAGCGTAAGGCAGCAACAGAGCATAAACAAGCGTCGACGCATGGACCACCTCGGGAGAGTGTGGAATTATTCGATACTCTTTACTCTTTGTCCAGGTATTCGCCGGGCACGTCATCTTCCAGAACTTCACGGGCGTACACTTCCCTCTCACTGCGTTTTTCAGCGTCTTGAACGCCCGATACCACTCCAGCCTCGAACGCGTTGCCTTCCTCCATCAATTCGTCAACGCTTTCCGAATCTGCGCTCTCGATGGTGGACAAGCCCTGCATATCTCCCGATTGCTCGCCCGAGTGAGATCCTGACATGCCGGGTGAGAACGTGAACGCACGCCTTGCTTCGCCCTTCTTCCGGCTCTTCTTGCTGCTCACGCTCGCAGTCTTCCCGGTGGCCATTTTCTTCACACCCTTTTTTTTCGCTCCGGCTTTGTTCGGAGCAGCCGTCTTCTTCGCCGATTTCCCGGGAGCCGCAGGCTTCCGCGCCTGCTTCTTTGCCGGCTTCGCCTTTCCGCCGGAAATCTTGCTCGACCTCGTCGATTTCTTCACCGTTTTCTTTTTGGTAGCCATTCGCGCAGTCTAGCACCGGCGCATCTTTGGGGGCAAAGCCGGATCTAGATGCTCTTCGTCCGAACAGCCACGTACCGGTAGGCGATGAGCTTCCAGCCGCTGGGAGCATACGGTATTCGCCTAACCTCCCGAGGGTCGAGAATCGATACCTATCAATATGCCCCGACCACACACTCGGGCTGTGAGTCACAGCCAGCAGTGAGGCATCTGTGTTTCAGAATCAACGAGTAATGGCGGAGTGCGTGGATTCACCCCCCTTCTCCCGAATTCGTTAATGGGCGGATAATAGGACCCTGCGATTGAGGCAACACCCGCCTATATAATTTCAGTTTGCCCCTTGAAAGTTGTTATGCTTGGGGCGAGGCATATGATCAAGATCCTGCAGCTCACGAACTTCCGAAGTCATGTTCAATCGACTCTCCGGCTGGAGCCTGTCACTTTGATGGTTGGCCCTGCTGGCGCCGGAAAATCGAACGTATTCAAGGCTATGCTCGTGCTGCAGAATTCGATCCATCGGACGCTGGTAGAGGTATTCCCTCCCGGCTTAGGGGAGTTTCATTGGGTGCGCAGCCGTTGGGCTGGCGAAACGGATCCAATCGGTTTTGAGGTGCACATCGACAACGTACCGGGATACCCGAATTGTACAGCGAAGTACGTACTCAAGATCGCTGACTCGCCTACTGGCCTTTATGTCCTCGAGGAAACACTGACTCGACAGGAGTGTGATCAGGGTGCGCTGTGGGTTTTCCAGCGCCGCCCAAAGCGCCCGCAAATGGGAGAATTTGGTGTCGTGGAATGGGACATGCCTACTACGCTGCATCGTGTTTGGCATGGTGCACCCGGAGTGAATTTAAACGCAACCAACGTCAGATTTGCCAGGGCGGTCGCCCAGGCCCTTTCCCGTTTCGGCTACTATCACTTGGAGGTTTCGGAGCTTAAGGCTCTTGGGATTGGCCAGGACAGCGAAAGGATCGGTTATTATGGCGAGGGCCTTCCGGAATTCATCGCCTGGGCTAAGTCTGATCCCGAGCGCACGTCAATCTATGAATCAATCTTAGCCGAGATGCGTGAGCTTCTTCCATCACTCGATTCAATCATTACCACGCAGGTCGGGACGGATCGACAAGGATTGGCTTTCTCTTTCAAAGGACAACGTGGCTACATAACGGCGCGGGACATGAGCGACGGTACCATGTTTACCTTGGGCATGCTCTGCCTGACGAACACACCGCACAAACCCCAGGTTCTCTGCCTCGAAGAACCCGAAACAGGATTGCATCCTCGCCGTCTTCGCTGGTTATTTGAAAAGTTCATCGCTCTCGCATATCCCCCAGAAGGGCAAACACCGACACAAGTCCTGATGACCACGCATTCGCCCTCGTATGTTGATCTGTTCAAAGATATGCTGCCGTCGGTTCAGGTGGTGGAGCAGCACGACGGGCAAACAAAAATTACGCCGCTTCTAGACATCCTCCAGCGTCTGCATATTGACGATGGAGGAAAAGAAGGCATTGGCTACCAGTGGGCGACTGGCTTGTTCGAGGAACTATGACATGCCAATACTGGGAGGCTTCCATGTTGAAGGGAATGATCATCTTATCCTCCATGCCCTGTTAGCCAAATTGCTCACATTGCGTGAAGACGAAATTCAAGTAGATTTCATCGACTCGCAGGGCCGTGGCTGGCAGTTTGTTCTGGAGTTGATTCCTCGGGCTCTCAAGCGCTTCTACGGCCAGTGTGCTCAGTTTGCTCTCATAGGCGTAGACAACGACGGAAATGTCGATTTGGATCAAACTGGCGGACTTGAAGATGTTCGCCATCCTCGCCATGAACATCATCCCGACGCCGTCGATGCCGGTTGTCGATATTGCGTGATCGCCCAGGCCATCGAGCGAGTTCGTCCTCAATTGAATTGGATTGAAAAAAAGCCGGGGGCTGCATGGCCTATTCTTATCGCTGTGCCCGTGGAGATGATTGAAACATGGCTTCTTATGCTCCAGGGGGCTCCTGGTATCCAACGAAAACCCCGAAGTATTCAAAAACAACGCTTATATGGGAAACCCGTTGCCACCAGGGCTGATGTAATGAGCATTGCGGTCCCCTTAGTGCGTTCCATGACTCCTGAACGTCTCGCTGGCCTCACCCAGGCATCAGCAAGTTTCCGCGATTTCCGCCGCCAAGTGACTGCAGTCCAGGCCAATATTTGCGAAAATACAACCTGTTGGTGACCGAACCGTTGCAGGACACTCTTGAGAGATCGGACAAGCGGAAAGCGCACCGAAAGGAAAGATCACAATCGTGTTCGAGGGCTTGAACACGGATTGTTTAAGAACGACTGCAGCCGAGGGACCTAAAATAAGCCGGCTCCACGGTAAGAAAAAAGTGACTTATCTTGGAACATCAAGGTTAACCTAAAGGAACCCAAAGGTAAGGATTCAAGTCAATTGGGAGCGTAATGGGCAGCAAATGAGCGGTGTGCCAAGTTTAGATACTGCCACAAAACCGGACTCGGAAGTTCTGCGCCACCTTCACGAAACGGAGCGCAAGAATTATTGGGAGGCGGCAAATCTTCTTGCAAAAGGATTGGGGTTCTATTTAGCGATATCAGCTGCCGTACTGACTTACATTTTGACTAAGGAACTCCCAAAGGACTTCTCTAATTGGTTTCGTAAAGGCATTGCTGCTACCGGCTTTTTAGTGACACTTTTTTGGGTGATTGCTTTCTTGCGGGGAGTCGGCGGCTTGTTCCGGCAGGCGGAAATTGTCGCAAATCTGTTCCAACAGTTGACAACATTGCTCCCGCAAGGGACGCTGAGTGACAGCTCACCAAGATATTTGCGTCGGAGTGCAAAAGCCATTGCGGGATGTTGTTTTGCCGTGGTGCTCATTCTCCTGGCTCTTTTCGCGGTCTTGCTATTCCACTAAGACAACCAGAAGCAAATGAGTTGGTTGCGAATGATCTCGCAACACCCTGTTATTCACCGCACAAGTCAGCACAACACATCGGCCCCATCCGCATTTTCGCATTCCCACAGCAGCCGCAGCGTAGGTGTTCGAGTTGGGCGTGCCCCGCCGTTCTTGGAGGACTGAATATTCCCGTTGAATCCCTCAAGAAGTCCCCAAAGTCACTGTGAGGCAAAACAGGGATTTATCCAGTAACTAGCTGAAAAGATTGGCTCCTCAGGTAGGACTCGAACCTACAACCCTCCGGTTAACAGCCGGATGCTCTGCCATTGAGCTACTGAGGAGTAAACAAAAACACTGTCCACACCTTGGGACAGCCGAGTGCAATGTCATTACAACGATACCATCTCGTCACGGTGCCGGTAAAGAGAAAGAGACGGGCGATTTTCTCGCCTATGGCGCGTCATAACCAGCGACGCTTTGGGAGCCTGGACAGGCGGCGGTCATTCGACGGATCTCCACTGTAAGACCAAGGCACCGTTTTTCCCGCCGTCTGGCATTCTGTTACGCTGGATTGCTGCCGGATGACCTGGCGATCTGGTCCGGGATCTTACGAGATCACAAGCATATTGCTGAGGTGCCTATGCGTCTTGCCGTTTGCATCGTGATGATGTTTACTTCTATGCTGGCCGTTCCACAAAGGCAAAAATCTGCTCCATCCGAACCAACGCCCAAGATGATTGCTCCCCCAAAATCTGAAATCAAGATTGTCGTTGACGACTACCATGGCCGTAAGATCGCCGATCCTTACCGCTGGCTGGAAGACCCGCAATCCGCGGAGACGCGGCGGTTCGTCCAGGAACAAAATGCTTACGCGCAGCAGAGGCTCGAGTCTGTGCCGGGCAAGGACAGGCTGCGGACGCGCATCCAGCAACTGCTCAGCATTGGCCGCCTGGAAGCACCGCATCCCGCCGGAAACTATACCTTCTATGAAAAGCGTGAAGGCCGGCAGAACCAGCCGGTGATTTACGTCCGGGAAGGGCGGAATGAGAAGGACCGTGCGCTCATTGATGTAAACGAGCTGGCGCCCGACGGCACCGTGGCCCTGGACTGGTGGCATCCATCCCAGGACGGCAAGTATGTGACCTATGGGACTTCGCCGGACGGATCAGAGATCAGCACCCTGCGGGTCATTGAGACCGCCACCGGAAAACTGTTGCCGGAGCAGATATGGCGCACGCGCTCTGCCAGCGTGGCATGGCTGCCTGATAATTCCGGCTTCTATTACACCCGCTATCCCCGGCCTGGCGATGTGCCCGCCGGACAGGAAATGTATAACCGCCACGTCTTCCTGCACAAGCTGGGAGAAACAAACAATGCCAACGGCCTCAAGGACCCGCTGATCTTTGGTGAAGGGCTTGATCCCACGCACTGGCCCGACGTGAGACTCTCCAATGACGGTCAATGGCTGCTGGTGCACATTTCTGAAGGCTGGGTCAAAAGTGAACTTTATCTCAAACATCTGGCCGACCCCGGGAGCAGTTTTGTCCCGGTCACCAGTGGCAAGAATTTTCTCTACAGCGGCGAGATTCTTGACGGGCAGCTCTATGTCACCACCAACGAAGATGCGCCGCGCTATCGCGTGTTCAAGATCCCCTGCGCCCATCCGGAACGAAGCCGCTGGAAGGAGATCATTCCGCAAACGGACGCTGTGATCGAGAACTCAGCCCGGCTGATTGGGGGCAGGCTCTTTGTGCAGTATTTGCGCAACGCCAGCTCGGCCCTCTCAGTTTACGATCTGGAGGGCAAGCACCTCACGGAGGTGACCATGCCCAGCCTGGGGAGCATCATCAATCAATTGGGCGGCACCTGGGAGAGCAAAGAAGCCTTCTTTGCTTTTCATTCTTACGCCATGCCGCCCACGGCATACCGCATCACCCTGGATGGCAAAGTCAGCGAGTTCCAGCGCGTGAAGTCGGACATAGATCCGGCGCAATACGAGGTCAAGCAACTCCGGTTTAAATCCAAGGACGGCACACAGGTACCCATGTTCGTTGTGTACAAAAAAGGGCTGGCGCTGAACGGCCAGACTCCGGCCGTGCTTTCCGGCTATGGCGGCTTTAATCTTGGGCGCACGCCGTTCTTTGACCGCAATGCCATGCTGGTGCTGCTGGAGCATGGCGGAATTTACGCTGACGTGCAACTGCGCGGCGGGAACGAGTTCGGGGAAGACTGGCATCGCGCGGGGATGCTGGACAAGAAGCAGAATGTTTTTGATGATTTCATCGCCGCCGCCGAGTATCTGATTGCGCAAAAATACACTGACAAAGAGCATCTCGCCATTCAGGGCGGCAGCAACGGCGGCCTGCTGATGGGAGCGGCACTCACCCAGCGTCCTGACTTATTCCGGGCCGTCATCTGCCAGGTGCCTTTGCTGGACATGCTGCGCTACCAGCGCTTTCAAATTGCCAAGCTATGGATACCGGAATACGGGTCGGCCGACGATTCCAGGCAATTTGATTGGCTCTACGCGTATTCGCCTTACCAGCACGTAAAACAGGGAACCACGTATCCGGCCATCTTTTTTATGACCGCGGACAGTGACACGCGTGTTGATCCCATGCACGCCAAGAAAATGACAGCTTTGCTGCAGGCGCAGGCAGCCAACGGTCCCGACCGTCCGATTCTGCTGCGGGTTGACACCAAGGCTGGACACGGCGTCGGAAAACCCATAGGCAAGCTGCTGGAAGATGATGTCGATATCTGGAGTTTCGTGTTCTGGCAGTTGGGGATAAGAGGCAGTTAGCTGATAGCAATTGGCCTTTGGCCCTTAGCCTTTGGCTTTTGGCTGCTTTGCGCAACGTTGAGCCCTGCGTGATTTGGTAAACAACTGTGTCCTTCCTGAATTATTTCGCAGGCGAGTTGGGTTGGGTCTAGCTAAGCTAATTGCTATGTGCTTACCTAGCTTATGCTGAGCGCTTCGATCAGGTGAAAGCTCATTCTGCGTTCGGCAGCAAAGCCAACCTCCTTATTGCCGCTCGCGTAGGCGGCACTGGTCCCGCCACCCGTGCCGACCATGGAACCGACCAGGTCCCCTTTGTCGATACCGGCCAGAGCTCCAAGCAGCGAGTGGCCTCCTGTTCCTCCGCCACTGTAAGCCAAGGTCCGATTCTTGAAATTGCCTCCCTCGACAAACATGCTGCTGGTCTGAATGGGAACTTCCCTCCCATTCACACTAAGAGACGAGAGCGTAACACGAAGATAACCTGCGTCATGCAGATGCCCAGATTTGCGGGCTGCCACCACGCGTCCTTTTACGAGCGCCCCTTCGAGCGCCACAATTCGTCCATTCACCATCAACGGTTCGTCCAGCACCGCGGAGAAGCTCTGGCCCGTCTCCGCAGTTGTGCTGGAAATGGGCTGCTGCAAGCGCACATAAATGGGAGTGCCTTTGGAAAGTTCAAAGCCATCCGTGCCGGAGAAGGGTAAAGAGCCGGTCTTGTCCTGGACATCTGGCGGCTGCGCCCCCACTCCGCTGCAGCCAATCGCGATTGCGAGCACAACTAACGCCCCCAGCGCCAGGATCTTATCAGTCCAGTAAGGCTTCATTCCATCCTCCTGGGTGTGGGGAAACACCGTGTAACCTCTTACAGTGCAAGGAATGGGCCAATATAATGGATTTATTTTCAATAACTTGGATCGCAGGCCGCACGAGAAAGCATGTACTTTTTACGCTGAATCAGAGTACATGGATGCAGTTGGTCAAAAACTTCAGCAAATTGCCCACCAATCGGAAGTTATCCGCCAGAGTTGGACTTTGGATTAAAGGTAACATCAGCACCTCACCAAGCAACGGGCTCTGCGCGAAAAATCTCGCCCAAAAAAGGCTGCGGCACGTGAACCAATCGTTCACGTGCCGCAGGTTTCTTTCCGACTGTGCTGTTACTTCTTTTTCCGCGTTGCGGCCGGCCGCCTGGTTGTCTTCTTCTTGTTCTTGGGCGCGGCCTTCGGCGGAGCAGGCTTTTCTCTGCCACCGATCAGCGAGAGAGCATCGGCAGCGCTGAACGGGTAGCTCCGTTGCGAGAGCTGGTTGGGTACGCCTGGGGCTTCCAGAGTCATATCGACACGGCGGTTAGCAGCCAGAACGATGGTCCTCATGTTCCGGAGGAGTCTCCTCTTCTCACCGGGGGTGAGCGAAGGATCATCTTCCATGGACCGCCGTACCTCGTCGGCTGAGAGCTGGTGGGTCTTGCCCTCCGCCACAGTCTGGAGGCTATCAGCAGGAATGTCATGCTCGACCAGGTAACTCTTAACCCGGGCTGCACGGCGTTCCGTGAGTTTCTGGTTGTACTCTTCGCCGCCACGCGGGTCGGCATACGCCTGGAGAACCAACTTCGCATCCGACTTCACGGCAAGATACCTCTTGAACTCGGAGGCAATCTCTACCAGCGTGCTCTCCTGGCTCTTGACCAGTCCGGCATTGGGGTTCTTGGGTGTTGGCTGCGCCGTAGCAAAGTAAACGCTACGGAGAGTCAGGCTCGGCGGAGGCTCTGGAGGTTTAATCACCGGCTTGGGCTGCACGCTAAACGAAGTGCTGTTGCTGGCCGTAAGCTGATGATCATCCGAAACATTACAGGTCACGCTGCAACGTCCCGGCTGAATGCTCGAAGTATCCACGGCAACGTCAGTGCCTTGCCCGTTGACGCCGCAATCCGACGTGACTGCCACAGTCAGGGAACCACCCTGCGGGCTGCTGGCGTCTGAGTGAATGGTGATGGAGCCACCTTGCACCACGCTACCCGGAGTGGCCGAGCAACTGATGGTCGGCGGCAAACGCCTCTTGGTCGAGAATGAGGCCTGGCAGCTGGTCACCGCCTTTTTGTTCTTGGGATCGCTGACCTTAACGCTGACATTGTAGGACTGTCCTTCGCCAACGCCGCCAGTGTTAATGGTGACGTTGTCGCCGGAGCCATCCACCTTGCC
Source organism: Candidatus Angelobacter sp. (assembly GCA_035294925.1). GTDB lineage: Bacteria > Acidobacteriota > Terriglobia > Terriglobales > Acidobacteriaceae > Angelobacter. The sequence goes on from DATGJZ010000012.1 coordinate 84,558, forward strand.
CCCATTGGTTGTCCATTCATAATTCAAGGTGTGCTTGGGATTGAAATTACGTGGGGCGACAGAGGCCTTCACCGGCTCACCAGCCCAGACTTCCGCCTTGTCGACTGAACATGTGGCGGATACGGGTAGCTCTTCCCCGATGCCGCCGAGGAAGACGAGACCTGTGGAAAGACGCACACTGTCAACGTACTTCGGGTTGCCGGCGCCGTAGTTGTGCGCGGCATAAATGTAATCAGCCTCAGCCAGGCGGATATTCAAGTGCCTGGAGACCTTCAAATCGATTCCTCCGCCAGCCGCCACACCAAAAACGTCATTCGAATCCCGGTTGCCGGGAGAGAGCCTGGTCCAACCACCCAACACGTGGATGAATGGTTGAAGGTGCTCTGCCGGAAAGCGGATTGAGGGCCCGACCAGCACTTCGTCGTAGTCATAGTTATTTCCAAAATGGGCGCCGGAATCAAAAGTGACCCCGAACCATCGATTGAAGAAGTAGGAAACATCCACGACAAAGCCGCCACGCGCGTCCTTCAACTCGAACGAAACGGGAATTCCGCCCTTGGTGCCGCTGATGGTGGAGTTGGAATTCATCCAGGAATATCCGGTGAACACCTCCACCTTGGCAGGCTTGGTCTCGCCCGCATCAGCCGCCGGGGGGGCCGGGCTGTTGGAACTCTCGGCGATGGGCTGTACGTAATTGTTATCGGTACTGCTTTGTCCTGTGCTTGTATTCTGGGCGGCCAGGGGCAAGGTTGCCCACGCCAGCAGCGCCACGAGCAAACTACGGCTGATACTACGAAGTGACATTGCATCCTCCGAAAAGTGCAAAAAAATCTTGTTAATGGGGCCTGAAAACAGATGAGTTGATAGCGTGACCAAAATGCATGCCGGGTTAAGCCAGCAACGCAATATTATAAGACTTCCGGGTCAATTGGCTATTAATATGATTATCGAGCCACGTTATTAACCTGGATTACCATCTGGGTACCGCTATCCAATTTTACATTCTGGCTGGTGGAACTGATGATGGAGCCGGCGCTGAGCCTTAACCCTGGCAATCCAAAAACACCGCGGCTGCCGCCGCCCATAATTCCAAATTCAGAATTGGGGTTCTTGCCCGTCGAAACAGGCGAAAGCTGAGCAGCCTGCGCGGCCTGAGAAGCCTGGTTGGACGTAGTTGCACTGTTGTTGGAGGCGGAGCTGTTGACACTTCCCCTGCCGCTGCCGGTGGTGGCTCCTCTACCTCCCATCGGCTGCGGAGCGTTGGATCCCGAACTCGTGCCCATGGCCGGCGGAAGCATTAGATCCGGCTTATCCACTGTACTCATTCGCATCGGCGCAGCCAACGCACGAACCGGCGCCACGAAATCCATCTCTCGCCCACCCTTGAGGACGGCTTTATCGAAAACCACTCCGAGGAGGGACTCCTGGTCCTCTTTGCTTCGGGCCTTGGTCTGGGTGACATGACCCACCAATTTCGATCCACGCCGGATAACGATCTTTCCATGGGCGATTACGTCCTGGGTCACGGTCGCTTTGACAGGATCGCCCAGTTTGGCTTTTCTGGCGTCAACAGACTTGCTCAATTCCACCACTACGTCTGTACCAACGAGTTCTGTAGCACTGGGTTCTGCTGATGCATTGCCGGACGTGGATGATTGCGCGCTTGAACACGCAGAACCCAGGGTCAGCGCCCCCGCGGTGATGGCTGAAATCCATAAGGCCTTCATTGATCCCGTCCTAACCCGCCCCTCAGGCTTCCTGCCGGAGCGGAAAAACTGATCACTCTGGTGCGGCCAACCGTGGAAGTCAGCCGCACCAAAATTATAGAACGTTGTCAGGCCTAATCAAAACATTCTTACTGCTGAGCGGCGCCACTCACCTGCAAAACCATCTGCGTTCCGCTATCCAGTTTCACATTTTGCGTGGTGGAGCTGATCACGGAACCCTGGGCGTTGCCGGCTGCAGCGGAGTTCAAAGTCAATCCCTGGAGCCCGACTACGCCGCGGCTGGCACTGCTCAGCGTACCATTTGCAGTGGCGCCCGCAGCTCCATTCAAGGTTCCACCGGCCGTCCCTGCGGCGGAACCGGCGACCGAGCCGGCGGTGTTGGCAACGCCTCCAACGGTTGAGCCGACGGCGCCGGTAACGCCGCTAAGCCCGCCCATGGGTCCTGGACGGCCGCCTCCACCGCCCGCAGTGCCGCCAGCCATTCCCGTATCCGCCACACCAGCCGAGAGGGGCGCAGTTGGCGCTGCCGCCAATGCCTGCACCATTGCGTTCAGTGTCACTTCGGAACCATCCTTCAACACGGCGCGATCAAAGGCGATGCCCAGCCTGGACTCGGAATTCTCTTTCGTACGGGCCTGGGCTTGAGTCACATGACCCACCAGTTTAGCGCCCTTGCGAATGACCACCTGGCCGTTGGCCTTTACGTCTTGCGTCGCCTTAGCGGTGACTTCATCACCGGCTTTAGCTTTCTTGGCATCCAGCGACTTAGTAAGCTCGGCCTGAAGGGTTGTACCGCTGTTCAATGCGGCCCCGCCGCCACTGGCCGCAGCACCGCTTGACGACCCCGCGCCAGCTCCGACCGAGCGATCATCGCGATGCTTTTCGTGGTTTTGGGACGCCTGTGCCTGCCCGTTTGCGCCCGCACTTGCTGAGTTGCCGGACACCTGGGCGCTTCCACCAGCATCAGCGCCAGCTCCGGTCTTTCCTGCGGAGACCGCGGTGCTGGTGGAGGCAGACCCGCTTGCCCCGGTTTGTGCTATCGCGCCGGCAGTCAACACGCCTGCAACTATCACAGCAATCCAATAGTTTTTCATCCATCTGCTCCTTGAAAATGGGAAATTGTTTAGGGGGCCCGTGAAAATTCGTATCTGTGATGCAAATCAGAGCACCAGCGTCTATATGTAAAACGTTAACTTTCTTACATTCAACAGGTTGCATTGATATAGACTTTTTTACACAGTTCGGCATCAAAATCAGTGTAGCTCCTGCTTTATTTAGATCGCCAGAAAGCCTTGCTAAAGGGGGGATTCTTGACCGTCCAGGAAAAAGTCCTAATCGTCGAAGACGAAGAGAACGAACGCTCTGGATTAGCCGAATTGGTGTCGGCCTGGGGATACAGAACCGAAACCGCCAAGGATGGTTTGGACGGATTGGAAAAAGTAGCAACATGGTCCCCCGCCGTCGTTGTCACCGACCTCAGAATGCCAAGAATGGATGGGATGGAGCTGCTGCATCGCATTGCGGAGCAGCCACAGCAAGTTGCCGTGGTGCTGCTTACCGCCCAAGGCAGCATCGATCTGGCGGTGGATGCCATGAAGATCGGAGCTTACGACTTTATTCCAAAGCCCGTAGATCCTGCCCGGCTCAAGCAGATCCTGCAAAATGCGGTGCGGCATCGCGGGACCAGCCTGGAGCTTGAAGTCACCAAACGCAAACTGCGGGACACCGGCATTTTTGGACGGCTGGTGGGCTCTTCCAGGGGCATGCAGGAGATCTTCCGGCTGGTGGAAATGGTCGCGCCCAGCACCGCCTCGGTGTTAATCACCGGGGAAAGCGGTACCGGCAAGGAGCTGGTAGCGCGCACCATACATGACATGAGCCCGCGCAAGAGCAAACCGTTTGTGGCCATCAATTGCTCGGCTATTCCGGAGACGTTGATTGAAAGCGAAATTTTTGGCCACGAAAAGGGCGCGTTTACCGGCGCAATGGAGCGCCGTGCCGGCTGCTTTGAACTTGCGGAGGAAGGCACGCTGCTGCTGGATGAGATTGGCGAGATGCCCATTGCCACCCAGGCCAAACTCCTGCGCGTACTGGAAGACCACAAGCTGCGCCGGCTGGGGAGCAAAATCGAAACCCCTGTGGACGTCCGGGTTCTGGCGGCGACGAATAAAGTTCCGGAAGACGCCGTAGCCAAAGGGGAGCTGCGCAACGATCTTTACTACCGTTTGAATGTTTTCAACATCCATCTTCCACCTCTTCGCGATCACAAGGACGATGTTCCACAGCTGGTTGACGCCTTATTGGCGGAGATGAACAGCAAACATGGACGGGACGTTGGCGGGGTAAGCGAGACCGTTTTGCAGATGTTCGCCAACCATAACTGGCCGGGAAATGTCCGCGAGCTGCGCAATACGCTGGAACGCGCAGTGATCGTGTGCGAAGGATCTCTGGTGGAGCCACGGCACCTGCCTCCGAATTTCGGCGCCAGCGGACTGCGCCTTGCAACCGGCGATTCTGAGGGAATCCGGCTGGAAGTGGGCACCACCGTGGAAGAAGCCGAAAAGGTGCTGATCCTGAAAACCCTGGCGGCCACCAATAACAACAAAACTCGGGCGGCAGAAGTCCTTGGCATCAGTCTTAAAACCCTGCACAATAAGCTCAAGGAGTATGGCAGCGCTTCCAATGCCGCTACTGAAGCCGCCAGTTAGGGCATGGAGCCCTATGGCCGGCATTGTTCCAATGCCAGTGCGGTGGTTGGCCTCAAAATGCACTCATTGTTTCCCAGGAACGCGATAAACTTGCTGTAATCAACCATGCTCGCTCTGCGCCTCAAAACAAAGCTGGTCATTGCCATTACCGGAATGGTGCTGGTAATTGTGGCCACGCTGTCCACCGTCTATCTCTTTCAGGTGGTCCGTGAGAGCGTACAGGGGGTATATGACGATGGCTATTTTATCTCCCATGAGATTTTCTATGTGGCCCGCGAGCCGCTGGAAGTCGATCTGAGCAATACCAAAGTTGATCTGAACGATCCCAAACAAATTGAAGACGCTATTGAGGAAGTGCTGGGAACCGATTCTGCCGTGAATGCCCTCCTGGATTCGGTGATCACCTATTCGCCGGACATCCAGTATGCGACCATAACCGGAATCGATGGACGCGCCCTGGTGCATACCAGCCCATCCTTTCTGGGAAAGACCCTGAAAGCCCGCGACGATTTTCACTCGATTGTCACCGGCGGCATCTGGAAGCAGCTCAAGGTGATTTATGGCCCGGCACAAGTCTATGACGTGAGCCTTCCTCTGCTGCGCAATGACATTCCTTTTGGCGAAGTGCGCGTTGGTGTCTCCACGGTTTTTCTCAAAGACCAGCTCCGGCCGGTCATGAGAGGCGCTCTGATCTTTTCCGGATCGTCGATTGTGATTTGTCTGGTGCTGGCAGCGGGACTTTCTAACTTCGCGTTGCGCCCGCTGGCAGCCATCAGCCGCCGTCTTGATCTGATTAGTTCAGGGCAGATGGAGGTGGCGGAAACCCCATCCAAGCGTGTGGATGAATACGGAGCCGTCAGCAGCAAGATTGACCGCCTTGGCCGGCAAATGCGCGACGTGAAGGAAGTCTTCTCCGCCTTGAAGGAGAACCTGGACCAGATGATGGCCAATCTTCAGGACGGAGTGATGCTTTTCACCAGCGACTTCAAGGCGGTCCTGGTGAGCGCCTCGGCCGAGCGTTTTGTGGGTAAGCCCAGGGGCGATATGCTGGGCTGTCATCCCGCTGAAATTTTTCTCGAAGAATCTCGGCTGGGCCACGCCATTCTGGAAGCATTGGCGGCCCACCGGCCCATTCCCCAGGAAGAGATTGAGATGGAGAATGGCCGGCGCATACAGATTTCCCTGGATTTTATCGAGGAGCACGGAGAACGCATTGGCGCGTTGCTGACCCTGCGAGACGCCGAATCAGTCCATCGCATCGAAGATGAAATTGAGCTTTCACGGCGGCTGGCCGCGATCGGCAGGCTTACCTCCGGAGTGGCCCATGAGGTCAAGAATCCGATCAACGCCATCGTTGTTCATCTCGAAGTGCTGCGCCAGAAGCTTCACCAGGTTGATCCTGACACACGCCGTCATATGGACGTAATCGGGGCCGAAATCAGGCGGCTGGACCGGGTTGTGCAAACTCTGGTGGACTTTACCCGGCCGGTTGAGCTGCGGCTGGTGGAGATTGATCTCCGCAGGCTGGTGGATGATGTGGCAACTCTGGCCTCACCGGAGGCGGAACGGCACCACGTTCATATCGAACGCCAGTCGAGCGCCGACCCTCTGCCCGTGCGCGTAGATGCGGACCTGGTCAAGCAGGCCATTTTGAACATTGTCCTCAACGGTGTGCAGGCCATGAGCGAGGGTGGAAGCTTGCACATGAACAGCCGCCGCGAAGGCGATGGGGCAATCATCACCGTACGCGACGAAGGCCCCGGCATTCCGGCGGAGATTCGCGACAAAATTTACAATCTTTACTTCACCACCAAGAAGGGCGGCACGGGCATTGGGTTGTCTATGGCTTACCGTGTACTGCAACTCCATAACGGATCGCTGGAGTTTGATTCGACAGAGGGCAGTGGCGTGACATTTACCTTGCGCCTCCCGCTGGTGGAAAGTGGGGGCGTGTCAGAACAGCCTGCCACGGCTCCTGCGGATTCGGTGAAAATGGCATGACGAGATTTCAGCTCAACCCGGGTGTGATCCTGGCTTCATGGGCGCTGCTGCTCATGTTTGGGTGTCACAAGAAGAAGCCGCAAATCCCGCCGGAACAGGAGCCGCCGACCATCCTTTCGCAGATACCCACCCAGGACACGCAGCCTGTGCAGCCGCAAAATCCTCCACCCACCCAGGAGCCGCAGACGGCAAACACCAAACCACCGGAGAAGGCCGCGAATACCCCGCACAAGCGCCCAAAAACGCGTACGCCGGTGACTAAGAAACCTGAGAATGAACCGGAAAAATCCGCCACCACCGAGGAGGCCAAAAACATTCCTCCTCCGCGGGTGGTGATCCAGGAAGGCGGAGCTAACACCACCGCCGGACGAGTCTCATCCGGCGCGCCCGCAGACAAGAATGCCAACAATCAGGCCAGTACGCAGCAGCTTCTGGACGGTACAGAAAACAACTTGAAAAACATCGTCAAGCGGCAACTCTCAGCCGATGAAGAGTCCACCGTGGCGCAGATCCGCGACTACATAAAACAAAGCCAGGACGCATCCAAAGATGGAGACCAGGTACGCGCTCATAATCTGGCCCTCAAAGCCCGACTGCTCTCCGATGACCTGGTGAAAACCCCGTGAGACCGGACGATCCGCGAATAGTAGACCTGCTCGTGCAGCACAGACCTTAACTTTCTTCTCTTTTGCACCGATCTCTATCCAGACGCTCTGCGTTTTCTCGTTCCCCAGTGATCGTGATCGGGAGAGTATCCGGAGTAATTTTGAATGCGGATATATGAATATGATAATATATGTAGGTTTAAATGCCTGAATTGTCACAGTTCACAGCCGAATTCTTCAAGGTGCTGGCCCATCCTCTGCGAGTGAGGGTTTTGGACGCGCTACGTTCCGGGGAAGTCGCAGTGAATGAGCTCAGTTCTCGCCTGAAAGTGGAGCAAAGCACGCTTTCTCAACAACTTGCGGTTCTTCGCAAGAGTAACATCGTGGTCGGGCGCAAGGACGGTCAGAACGTCTACTACTCCGTTCAGGATCGGGCCATATTCCGTGTACTGGATGAGGCCAGGCAGGTCTTTAACAACCACCTCATTGATATCAGGGATCTCCTAGCGCAGTTGACGCCCACGGGTGAAAAGTGACAGGCGACAGACTACAAGCTCCGCATTCACACACCATTGAATCTTCATCAAGGGGCGGACTGATCTGAGCTGTTTCTCATGACCCAAGCAGCATTCAATTCATTCCTGGTCGCATTGCTTCTGGTTCCAGCAGTGACTTTTATTCTGCGGCGATGGAAGAAGGCGCGTGTTATACCTTCCTCACTCCTTCTCCTTTCGCTCATCACCGGGCTCTTCGTCGCGGGCATCAGCTTTTGGAGCGGCAAACACCTTGCCGTCGATTTATCGCAATGGACTCCATTCCCGTTTGCGTTGTCCATAGACCGGTTGAGCGCGTTCTTTTTGTTTCTGATCTGCGTGGTAGCGGTACCGGTCACATTGTTCTCGAGTTCCTATATTGAACGCCACTATGCCGGAGCACGCAGGGATTGGCTATGGTCACTGCTCCCGTTGTTTCTGATGTCCATGGTGCTGGTCGTCACGGCCTCTTCGGCATTCGCCTTTCTGTTTGGGTGGGAGTTGATGACACTTTTCTCCGCCGGCCTGATCGTGGTGGACGGAGACTCCCAGGAGCGGCGACACAATATTTTCATTTACCTGTTGATGATGCATGCCGGCGCAGCCGCGGTGGTCGCCGCGTTCCTGCTGTTTGTGCCTCAGGCTCCCGCACTTGACTTCGCGCAGATGCGGACGAGCATTGCGCTCATGCCGCAGTCATTTCGTACAGCGGTTTTTCTGCTGGCCTTCACAGGTTTCGGGACCAAAGCCGGAATTATTCCGCTCCACCTCTGGCTGCCGAAAGCCCATCCCATCGCGCCCACTCCTGTATCGGCCTTGATGTCGGCGGTGATGCTGAAGACTGCAATTTATGGCTTTGTACGCTTTGGCTTTGATTTCCTCGGCCCCGGCCCGGCGTGGTGGGGTTATCTCGTCCTGGTTGCGGGCGGGTTCTCCGGCGTGCTCGGCATACTGTATGCAATTGGAGAGCATGACCTGAAACGCTTGCTGGCTTACAGCAGCGTGGAGAATATCGGGATCATCTACCTCGCTCTGGGTACGGGCCTAGTATTCCAAGCCAATCACGCGCCCATCTGGGCGACTCTTGCCCTGCTGGCAGGGTTACTCCATTGCTTGAATCACGCAATCTTCAAAGGCCTGCTGTTCCTGGGGGCCGGCGCAATCTCTGACTCTGCGCACACGCTGGATCTGGAAGAGCTTGGCGGTTTGCTGAAACGCATGCGCATCACCGGAACAGCCTTTCTGATTGCATGCTGTTCTATTGCCGGTTTGCCGCTGTTGAATGGCTTTGTCAGTGAGTGGCTGCTCTTTCGCAGCTTCCTCGCTGCATCGGGGCTCACCACTTTGACCGGCGCGACTATGCTGCCCCTGGCCGCCGGCGTCCTGGCCTTGGTTGGAGGATTGGCGGCAGCATGCTTTGCCAAAGTATATGGCGTGGCTTTCCTGGGACGCCCGAGGAGCGACGAAGCAGAAACGGCCTGTGAGGTTCCTCGACCCATGCAGATTGGCATGGTCCTGCTTGCAGCCGCGTGTGTTGTCATTGGAGTGGCGCCCGGCCTGGTCCTGGCGCCACTCAGCGCCACAGTGCAGGAATTTCTTCCGGGCGCCGCCATGCCGCAAGAGGCGGCGTCACTCTCCGCGGTCATTCCCTGGATCGCCCTCTCCGTGGCAGTTCTGGTTCTCGCGATTGCCTCTGTGCGGCGCATCAAGAGACTGACGCCCACCTGGGCGTGCGGACTTCCGGCGCTCAACAGCCGCATGCAGTACACTGCCACCGCGTTTTCCAAGCCGCTGCGACAGGTGTTCTCGCGGGCTTACAAGCCCAATCGCACGGTGGAAGTTCTACCCGCTGATCAACCCTATTTCCCAGCCTCGATCTCCTACCGCTCCGTGCGCACCACATCTTTCGAAAAGTCACTCTACCAGCCCGCGATAGACGCCGTGGTTATCACGGCGCATCGCTTGCGACGGTTGCAAACAGGAAATATGCAGGTCTATCTGCTCTACATTTTTGCGGCATTGATTGCGTTGCTGATGTTTATGAGGTGGTCATGACAATAGCGATCAATGTGGTCCAGGTGTTGATGCTGGTGCTGATGGCCCCGCTGGTGCGCGGCGTAATTGCCCGAATCAAAGCCAGGATACAGAACCGGCGCGGGGCCAGCGTGCTGCGGCCGTACTCCGATCTGGCAAAGTTGTTTCACAAGGAGGATCTGGTTCCTCCCAGTGCGTCCTTTGTCTTTCGGCTCGCGCCCGTGGTGATGTTCGCGGTGACGGTGGTGGCAGCCGCCTTCATACCCGTGTTGCGCAGTTCCGCGCTACTGGGCATCCGGGGCGACTTTTTCATTCTGGTCTATGTGCTTGCGCTGGGGCGGTTCTTTCTCCTGCTGGGCGCAATGGATGGCGGCAGCTCGTTCGGTGGAATGGGAGCGAGCCGCGAAGTGCTGGTTTCAACCCTGGCCGAAACCCCTCTTCTTTTGGCGCTGATGTCGTTGGCCATGGTGGCGCACACCGCCAGCATCGAGAAGATGGTGCTATGGACCACAGGACAGGATTTTTTTGAGTTGTCGGCGGTCCACGCTCTGGCATTTGCCGCGATGGCATTAGTGGCAATAGCGGAAACAGGGCGCATCCCGGTGGACAATCCCACAACCCATCTGGAGTTAACCATGATTCATGAGGCCATGGTGCTCGAGTACTCAGGACCCAGCCTGGCCTTGATTGAATGGGCCGGCGCCATCAAACTCACGGTCATCATGGCGCTGCTGGTGGGACTATTTCTGCCCTGGGGCATGGCGGCAACTTTTTCTTTGCCGGCAGTTGCGATTGCGCTGGTTCTCTGGCTTGTGAAGTTAGGCGGGATGGCGCTCGCATTGGCGCTGGTAGAGAGCAGCGTTGCGAAGTTGCGCATGTACTTAGTGCCGGATTTCCTCGGAGTCGCTTCCGCCCTGGCAATTCTGGCAGTGGTCTTTACTGCGCTGATGAGGTGAGAGATGGGATTGTTTGAAACTGAGGCCGCCAAAGCTCTGGCATCCTCAGCCGTATTTCTGTTCATTACGGTGCTGCTGATGGCGGCGGCCAAGCGGATTTCCACCTGCATCATGATGTTCAGCGCGCAATCGGCGGTCATGGCCATGCAGGTCCTCGCCATCGCGCGCATGCGCCACTCCCGGGAGGCATACGCCATCGTCGCGCTGGTGCTGATTGTGAAGGCGGCGGCCATTCCTTATGCGTTGTTTCGCATTGTGGATGCGCTCAAAGCCCCGCGCGACGTTTCCTCTTCGACAACCTCTGCGCAATCCATATTTATTGCCGCCGGGCTGATCCTTCTCTCCTTTTTTGCCGTGAAGCCCTATGCGGGCGCTCTGGGTGTGGATGAAGCCATGCTGGCAGCCGCGGTGGCTCTGATTCTGACCGGCGGATTTCTCATGGTAAGCCGCAAAAAAGCCCTCATGCAGGTGGTAGGGCTGCTGGTGTTGGATAACGGCATCTTCCTGGCCGCGCTGACTACTACGTTCGGCATGCCATTGGTCATTGAGATCGGGGTGGTGTTTGACCTGCTGATGGGAGTGTTCCTGATGGGACTTTTTGCCTTTCGCATTCGCGACACGTTCGAGCACCTGGACGTTTCCAAACTGAGGCGATTGAGGGGTTGAGCGCATGATTCTGGTATTTGTACTACTGATTCCGCTGGCGGCCGCGTTCCTGGTGCTCTCCTGCAGGAGGCCGAGCACCGTGGTGCGAGCAGCACTCACAGCTGGCGCGCTGGAGTTGATATTCATCGGCGGCGCTGCGTGGAGCATTCATGCGAAGGGCGTGCTGCAGGCGGGCCGTTACCTCCGTGCGGACGGTCTCACATCATTTTTTCTCATCAATCTGGGCCTGATCTCCGCTCTGGTACTCGTATATTCGGCGGGGTATATGCGCCACGTTCCCGAGGGCAGATTCTCTTCCCTGCGCTGGTTTTACGGGCTGGTTTTTCTGTTTCTGTTCACCATGGTGGCGGTCTATCTTTCCGCCAACCTGGGAATGATGTGGATCTTTGTCGAGGCGACGACCCTGGCATCAGCCCTGTTGGTGGGCTTCTACAACACTGAAGGCTCAGTCGAGGCGGGTTGGAAATACCTGATCGTTTGCACCGTGGGAATCGCCTTTGCACTGTTTGGCACGATCGTGTTCTACCTGGCGGCAGTAAAGAGCGGAGTCAACCCGGAGTCGGCCCTTGACTGGAGTTCCTTAATGAGCGCGGCGCCCGGTCTTGCCGGCAGGCGAGAACTATTGAAGCTGGCATTTGTTTTTGTCGCCATCGGGTATGGGACCAAGATCGGTTTTGTGCCCATGCATAGCTGGCTGCCGGATGCCCACGCCGAAGCGCCATCGCCCATCAGCGCCATGCTGTCCGCAGTGTTGCTGAACTGCGCCATGTACGCATTGCTGCGTTTCGATGCCATCACATCGCACGCCATTGGCGCGTGGTTCAGCCACACCCTCCTGCTCATCTTTGGCGGGCTCTCGGTGGCCGTGGCAAGTCTGCTGATGATTGTGCAACGAGACCTGAAACGATTGCTGGCTTACAGCAGCATCGAGCACCTCGGCATAGTGGCGATCGGGATCGGGGTAGGCGGCGCACTGGGCGTCTACGGGGCGCTGCTGCACACGTTCAATCACTCGATTGCGAAAACGCTCTTGTTCTTTACTGCCGGCAATATTCGCGAGAATCTTGGCACCTTGCGCATGGAGCGAATTCACGGCATGACCCGTTCGCTTCCGTGGACCGGCGGCTCTCTTCTCTTAGGGGCTCTGGCGCTTGCCGGTCTGCCGCCATTTGGATTATTTGTCAGCGAATTCATGATCTTCATGGCTGCTTTTTCAGCAGCCCACTATTTCGTTGCCTTCCTGATGCTGGTGGCGATCTCAGTAGTGTTTGGAGCTTTGTTGTACCACTTCCAGCGGATGCTCACAGGTGAACCGGAAAAACCGTCCGTGCAAACCAAGCTGCAAGCCTTTGAATTTGCAACCATCGGTATTTGCGCTGTTTGCCTGCTGGTTCTCGGCCTGCACATTCCGGCAACCCTTGCGGCTCTTTTGCGTGGCGCAGCGGCGGTGATCCAGTGACAACCACAGCTTACGGCGCAAGCCAGAGCACTTTCCACCAGGCGGTTGAACTTCTGCGCGCCGGGAATGCGCGTCTGGTGTCACTATTTGGCAGCGTGAATGACGACGGGACACGCCGCGTTCACTACATCATTGATGTGGATGACTGCGAGTACAGGATTCTAAGCTCCGCCGTTACCGGACCTGTTCCTTCACTCACCGCAATCATTCCAGCGGCAGCCTGGTACGAGCGAGAACTGCATGATCAGTATGGCATTGAGTGCCAGGGCCATCCCGATCCGCGTCCGCTGATGCTTCACGAAAACTGGCCACCAGACATTCACCCCATGGTGGAGGACGCCTTGCACGTTCCCCTGGCCCAAGGCGAGTACCGGTTTCTGGAAGTTCGAGGTGAAGGAGTTTGCGAAGTGCCGGTCGGCCCAGTACACGCCGGCATCATTGAACCAGGACACTTTCGTTTCAGCGTGGTGGGTGACACTGTACTGCACCTCGAGCTGCGCCACTTCTACACGCATAAAGGCACGGAAAAGCTGTTCGAGAAGACGCCGGCAATGAACGGCGCGATGATTGCTGAATCGGTATCCGGTGACAATTGCTTTGCCCACGCCGTGGCCTACTGCCAGGCCGTTGAAAATGCCTACGAGGTTTCCGTTCCGCCGAAAGCGCAGGCGATTCGCCTTATCGGACTGGAACTAGAGCGCATGATGGCGCACATCGCAGATGTGGGAGCGCTTTGCGGCGATGTCGGGTTCGCCGTGCCGGCGGCCTACAATTCGCGCATCAAGGAGGCGCTGCTGCGGGCTTCCACGCGTTTCTTCAGGACGCGTTTTTGGCGCGGCATTGCGGTGCCTGGCGGCGTCACGCATAATCTCTCTCCGGAGAACGCGCGCGAACTCAGCGGGATAGTTACTTCCGCGGCGGAAGATTTCGCACAAATGGCGCGCAGCATTCTGGACACGCCGTCAGTCCAGAACCGCTTTGAAACCACGGGAATTCTGGGCCGTGAAGCGGCGCGTTCCCTTGCAGTGGTAGGCCCCGCCGCCCGCGCCAGCGGCCTGAAACTCGATGTAAGACATGACCATCCTTATGGACTCTACCGCGAGATCGCGATAGATGTGCCGGGATATCACTATGGTGATGTGATGGCGCGCGCCCGCATCCGAATTGATGAGACCGCCGTATCCAGAAGGCTCATCTGTGACACGCTTGAGCGGCTTCCCAATGGACCCATTTGCGTCCCGCTGCCCTCGTCCGCAAATCCGGAAGGCGTCTCCGCAGTTGAATCACCACGAGGCGAGCTCCTTTACTGGGTGAAGCTGCGCGAAGGAAGAATCGCACGCTGTCACATCAAGTCGCCGTCGTTTCAGAACTGGCCTGCTCTGCCCCTGGCAATGCCAGGCAACATCATTGCGGACTTCCCGCTCATTAACAAGAGTTTCAATCTCTCGTACTCCGGATGTGACAGATGATTGGTGACGTAGTAAAGCGCAGCCTCGAAAGCCCGACGGTATTGATTTCGGTAGCCGATCTATTGGGAGATGCATCTGGCAGCCGAATGCCGGATGTGCGAGCAGAGTTGCTAACAGAAACTATCGCGCGCCACGTTGTGGATGCATGCCCGACCTCAGCCCTGACCATGGAGGAACACGAAGCTAAAATCAGCGGCCGGAGGCATCTGCTCCTTAACTACGGCGAGTGCATAGGCTGCTCTCGGTGTGTGCAGATCAGTGAAGGCGCGCTGCTCAACACAGACAAATTTTCGCGCTGCGGTGTAGCCAAGGAAGGGCTGATTCGCCGTTGGGACATCCAGAACAGGGCTGAGGTTATGCAGGAGGAGCCCGCGTTGTCCGAGGCGGCCAAGCAGATTCGCTCACTCCTGGGGCGAGCGCTCAACATCCGCCAGGTTGACGCCGGATCCTGTAATGGCTGCGAAGCGGAAATCACTGCCCTTACAAATCCTTACTACGATCTCGAGCGATTCGGGATCCACTTTGTGGCGTCGCCCAAGCATGCGGATATGCTCCTGGTTACCGGCCCTGTGACCCGCAACATGGCCCACGCTCTCAAGCAGGCTTTTGATGCGACGCCTTCTCCCAAGTTGGTGGTGGCGGTTGGCGCGTGTGGTTGCAGCGGCGGTATCTTCTGCGGCAGCCATGCTGTGGTTGGCCCAGTAGATGCCGTTATCCCCGTAGATGGCTATATTCCTGGCTGCCCGCCGACCCCAGCCATGCTGCTGACTGGCATATTGCGGGTCCTGCGCGGGCACTAAGAGCCCGCCGGATCACCTTAATTTTCTTTAATTTTCCCTGCAATGAGTTCAGATCACAAAACAACTGTGACCACCGTCACTGCGCTCTCTTCTGTCTTTCATCGAAGATGGAGCAGAGTTCAACCCAGCGGCTGGAAGTCTGGCGGTACCGGGCTGGAGGACTCCAAACTCGCTGGCTTCCAGCTCTGGCTTTGACCAGTAACGGACCAGGAGGGAGACAATCATGAACACCCATACCCTGATTGCAGAGGAAAGCGTTGAGGCGCCAAGAGCAGCAGCCGAGCCCTTTGCGTTGCCAAACTTCAAGACACCAGTTCGGCTTAACCTGTTCTCCGATTGTCTGGTGGAACCCACCGGCTCGCAACGAAAGCTTCGAAGAAGAACGATTCTGTTTTCGGTGACTCTGCAATGCCTGGTAGCCGGTATTCTGATCCTCATTCCACTGATCTACCCGGACGCACTGCCGGCCGGCCAATTAGTGAGCTATCTGATGACCGCGCCGCCACCGCCACCTGCGCCGGCGCCTGCACCGCCTGTCGTCAAACCCGTCAACATCACCAGCAATATCATGAATGGGCAATTGGTAGCGCCAACAAAGATCCCGGCGAAAATCCAAATGATCCGTGAAGAGGAGGCCCCGCCCCCTATGAGTCTGGGGGTCGCGGGTGGTGTGGTAGGCGGCGTCCCTGGAGGCCAGGCCGGCGGAGTCATGAACGGAATCCTTGGAGGAATTGTGGGACCGACGCATCCGCCTGCTATGGCAACGCCGGTATTGGCGAAGCGGGTACGCGTTTCGCAGGGCGTCTCTGAGGGCTTGCTCCTAAGCAAGGTTGCACCTGAATATCCACGCATTGCTATCCTGGGCCGGATTGGTGGCGCTGTCGTACTGGACGCCATCATCTCCAGAGAAGGGATCATCGAGAACCTTCACGTTGTGAGCGGCAGCCCCGTCCTGACCGGACCTGCCATGGAGGCCGTCTCGAAGTGGCGGTATAGGCCTTATCTCCTGAGCGGAATGCCCGTAGAGGTAGAAACAAGGGTCACCGTAATGTTCGAGCTAACAGCGCAATAAAATTTCTCCTACGCTATAGAGTACTCTCGGAGGTGGGAACCAGGGCTAAGGCACAACCATGACTGGAGCGTGCCAAAAAGCAGCTTTGTTTCCGCTGGGTTCGAGTACGGTTATCTGGCAATCATACTGGCCTGGCGCTAGTTGATTGGCAGGAATGGTTAAGTTGAGCGGCACGGTTTTGAGCCGGGTATTCAATCCGCCGGTCACGATTGTGGGTTGGGTTTCAAAGACCTTGGTTTGTGCGCGGTAAAAGCTCACAAATGCGATGAGCGGCTCAATGGCGGGTGCATCCGGCTCGTAGGCCTGAAGGTAGATCAGCATGTCCCGGCTCTTGCTGAAAACGCGGGTCACGCTGGGGATGAGTTTCTTCCCTTCCTGAACGAGAGGATTGGCGGTCTCCCCTCTGTCCTTGTCTTTTACAGCGTTATAGAGCGCCTCTTTGAGTTCGACACGCTGGCTGCTCAGCACTACCGAGCTGATTGGAATCCGCTTCTGCTCTTTGTTCAGGTTGGGAATGACAAAGGTGGTTTGGTAGGTCCCAATTCTCCCCGTTTCATCATCGCGGGCAAGAAATTTGATCGTGTATTTTCCCGGCAAGAGGGTAAAGCCGGCATCGTATTCAATCGGCCGGTGCGCCAATTCGACGGCAGTGGCATCGCTCAGCTTGATATTTACCTTGTCACGCACATTGGTAACGGTCCGGCCACCGTAAACATCCTTGATCTCGCCGATGAAGTCGATGAGGGTGCGGGTGGCGCCGCCGCGCTTAGCCAGAGCCAGTTCTCGGCCGGGAATCTTCACCACAATGGGGACGAAATACTCGGCGCGATTCAACTGGAAATAGTTGATCTCCATGGCGATGGTGAGTTCCGTCATGGGGTCTTCCAGCATCAGGGCATCTTCAAGCTGCCGTTCTTTATCGGCAGCATTGAATTTGTTGAATGTTTTGCCGGCATAGTAGCCATGGCGATAGTCCAGATTCGCGGCAATGCCGGTGTTCAGCGAGACTTTGATGCGCCGGAATTTACCGTCCTGGGCGGCGTTGCTGGTGTAGTAGCCAAGGATGTAGTAGCTCGAAACCGACTTTTGCGCTTCGACGATTCCCTTGGTCAGGTCGTTATAGTCGAGCAGGCTCTTTCCGCCGGTGTCGCTGGCTAGCGCGTAGAGCGTATCCTGCGACTGCTGAAAGTTGGTTGTGCCCGAAAGCGCCGCCGCCCCGGAATACATTCCAATGTTGCCCGGCGAGCCGCGTGTGGCGTCTCCCAGTGGGGCCTGGGCCACCAGGCCGCGAGCGTCGATCGGCCAAAACGATACATCAGCGCGTATGGCGGAATCGATGGTGGCGTGGAGTTGCGCCTGGTTATCAGTCCCGTTCAGACGCAGGCCACTGGCGAAGTAGATCAGGGACTTCTTCTCGCTGAGCCGCCCTAGCATCTTGGCGGCAGTTTGCAGCGCGGCCAACTGGCGATTGGTATTGAAGATGTTGAACTCACTATCATCCTGGCCAAAAGCTGCCCCGGCGTCAGACGCGCTGGCATCGTCAACGGCTTCATCGGAGCCCTGGCCTTCGCCCACGATCATGGTTTCAATGATGCTCAATATGTGGTTGCGATCAGCGGTGAAATCCTGCAACACGTCTACAGCGCCGCCGGTATAGCGCATGATGGCGACCATGTCGGCTGACGTCATCTGCGTCCTGATGAACCTCTCTGCTGCGGTGAGCGCCCGTATCTGCTCGGCGGGCTGCATGGCGGTCATATCGAAATAGAGCGCCAGCAGACGGTGGTCCTGGTATCGGGGCTTTCCGGGCGACTCCGGTGTGATCTGGGTGTGGGGAAGCTCGCGATAGATCTTGATGTTGTCAGGCTCGGATTGAATTGCGGGCGCGTCGCTGACGGTTTCCGGCAACTGCTGGTTTTCGACAAAACGGATTTCCTGGGGAACGCCGTCCTCAGTGATGGTGAAGTCTTTCGCGGTGAGACCTTGAATGGGATTGCCTTGCTTGTCTTTGGCCACCACAGTTTCGACGACCAACTGAGTGCTGACCTTGATCTTGAAGTCCCCGGTGCTCGCAGGCGGCGCGTTCTGCCCGACCTGTTGAGCGCCTATCTGCGCCACCAGTACCCATAACAGTATTGTGACTACAACCTTTCGCATTGGTTCAGAACCTCATGTTCATGGTCAGAAGCATGTTGCGCATGGGATTTGCAGCCGCGGGCAGGCCGAATTGGGCGCTGTTGATAACCGTATTCCAACTGGTAAACGTGGGGTGATTGAGAAAGTCGGTGGAGTCCACGCGAAAATCAAGATTGTAGCGGCCATCCAGCAGGAAGGAGCGCCCTATCGAACCGTTCAAGCTGAATACATTAGGGCCCACAATGGAATCTCTTCCCGCGTTACCCCATTGGCCCGGTACAGGAGCGGCGTAAGCCGCCGGGTTCAGAAACAAGCCGGTCGGCGCCGCATGAATTGGCGCGCCAGTAAGGTCTGGCCGGATGGTTCCGGTAACTCCCGTGCCCGGCACTGCGGCCAGAAAAATGGGTGTCTCAGGCAGACCGCTGCCGGTGGTGATCGAGGTGAGGAAGGTCCATCCTTTGAGAAGAGTTCCCCTCCAACCGCTCATCAAAGTTCCTCCGCCCAGTCCCAGGCCGGTGGTGTACTGCAACTGTCCGGTGAGAAGGTGGCGCTGATCAAAGGTGGAGGGGCCGCGTTCGGCGCCGAGATTGAGCCAGTTCTGGGCGATGGCGACGGGGCCCTGGCTGGCGCCAGAACCAAACGGATTTTGCTGGCTGTTCTGAACCGCAGACGCTCCCTGGCCTCCAAGGGCCGAATCATTGTCGATGGATTTGGAGAAAGCGTACTGGATGGTCCCGGTGAGTCCGTTGTGAAGCCTCCGCCGCAATTGAAGTTGGCCAGACTCACGGGTTGAGCTCCCATTGGAGACGACCTCGGCAAATCCTGCGGGACAAGTGGGACAGGGATTCACAGCGCCGATGGGAAAAGTGTTCGGCAGGAACTCTTGCATGCCGTGCGCCCCCTTTATGCCGAGATAGGATGCAAGCAGTTGCAGCGAGCCAGGCAGGTCACGTTGCAGCGACACCTGCCAATTCTGAGCGTAGCCAACGCGGAAATCTGGACTTACAGCAAAAGTGTCAGGCGTGATGGCAGAGCAGGTATTGAATGGATTGGCGAGCGTGAGCGGACAGGCGGCGCTGTTTTGCACACTCAAACTCTTCGAGAGCGGCGCCTGCTGGGCCATTTGCAAGGCGAGATTCTGATAGACGGAAGTATCCGAGTAGATTCCATATCCAGCGCGAACCACCAGGGAGGAGCCTGAGATGGGACGCCAGGCAATACCAATACGTGGCTCGAAAATGTGCTTATCGGGATTTATCAGCGAGGAGGGGTAGGTTTGACCTGTCAGCGGCCCAACCGGATTGTTGGCTACAACCGGAGCCACGGCGGTAAAACCGGGAGCGACGTCCAGATTGACCAGGCGGCCAAACAGCTCCGTAATGGGCGCACCGTATTCCCAGCGCATCCCCACGTTGATGCTGAATTGCGGATTCACTCTCCAATCGTCCGTAACGTAAGCGCTGTAAACAGATTCGCGAAAGTATTTGTCTGCATTGCCGAAAGCGATTGCGCTGGTATCCGGAGTTCCCAGCAGAAAATCAGCCAGGTCAGAGCCGCCCACTGTACCGCCATTGGATTGTCCTTGAGTGGCCGCGCCGGTGAAGGTGAGCGCGCCGCGCGGGTCCTGTTGGGATAGATAATTAAACTCCTGCCTTCGGAAATCGCCGCCAAAGGTAAAGTTGTGGCGGTTGTGGTTCCAGGAAAAAGAATAGGTGAATGCATTGGTCTGGTTGCGATCGGAAGAGCTTTGCTGATCGGAGAGTCCCGCGATGCCGCTGGAAAAGTTGAGGCTGGGCGGGCCCCAGTTCATGGGGTCCTGATTATTTCCGGTGATGCCGGCCTGGCCTGAGATGTTTGCGCGGTCCTGCCAGAATGGCGTGATGCGCGTCGCCAGGCGGCTGAACCGATATCCGATATTGATAGCCAGCCGTTGGGTGAAGCGGTGTGACCAATTGATGCTGCCGTTGATACCGAAGGCATCCGCCTTGTCGAGAAAGCTGAACAGGTTGGGATTGTCCGTGCGTGTGCTCTCAAAAGCAAAACCGCCATAAAGCTGGTCTTTTTTGCCGACGGTCTTATTCATGCGCGACTGGAGCGCATCCTGGTGCGTGTTGCTGATGATGGGCGTTTGGAAGTTAAATCGGGGATTTCCCACCACGTTGGGCAGCGGGTAGAGATTAAGCAAGGCCCGCGCCTGCTGGCTTACGGGAACTACGTTGCCGGCGAAAGGCAGGCCCGTGGCCGGATTGAAGATCTGGACCGGCTGGCCCTGTGGGTTCAACTCGTGGGAAAAATCTCCCTGGCGTTCCGCCAGGTCCGGCACCAGGCCGGACTGGTTTGTGTCGTTGCGGTCTCGCGTCCACTGGTAGCTGACAAAGAAAATAGGACCGTGCTGGAACAGATGAGGGATTTTCAGCGGGCCGCCGAATGTGGCCACAGTCGTCACGCGATTGTAAGATGCCTTGGGTGTGTTCAGGCCGCTTAAGGAAAAGGGCCGCGCGTCCAGTGCTGCATTGTCCAGCCTGACGCCGATTCCGCCGTGATACACCCCTTGCCCGGCGCTTCTGGCATTGCCAAATGCGGCAAGCTGCGCGAATGGGGAAGCCGCGCCGTTGTTCATGCTTCCATTGATCAGGAAACCATCGGAGGCAGACTGGTTGAGGTCGTCCTCTTTTTGTGGTGGCGCTGTCGCGGGAGGCTTGCTCTCCGGTTTGCCTTGCTGCTCGCTGGTGACCTTTGGGAGCGTTGGGTTGGCGGCAACCACAGTCGTCGTCTGGCCCTTGATCTGATCGAGCGGCAACAGCTTCAATTCCCAAACTGGGGCTTGCGTATTTGGCCCGACAACCACATCCTGCCTGATGGTGTTAAAGCACTGCATCTCGACTTCGATTGTCCAGTTGCCATCCTTCAAATCGGGGAATGAAAAGATGCCTTGTTGGTCCGTAACGGCAACAAGTTTGTTGTCGCCCTGGGTTGCTGTTACTTGCGCTCCCGGCAGCGGCAAGCCGCCGAAGGTGACCTGCCCATGATATTCGGACGCTGCTGCCATGGTGCAGAGGGCCAGACAGGCTATGGCGAAGCGCAGATAATTAAGAATGCGCACGGTCAGTTTTCTGAAGGTTTATCGATGGAATCAATGATCAGAGTTTCCACCGGGCCTTTTTGTGACTCCAGTTTCAGGCCAAGCTGCTCCTGAAGCGCGGTGAAAATCGATGGGCCGGAATCGGACGGCGGGGTGGCAGCCCCTGGATTGCTGTCCGCAGCGCTGACCGGCATCGCAGTCAGTCTCTCAGGTGTCCAGTGCAGGGTGAAATCGTATTTCCCTTCAAGTCCGGTTTTGTCTACAACCTTGCGCCTGAGTTCGCGTGAGAGCCAGTCGGCAAAACTGTTCATGAACGCTCCCTTCACAATAACCTCGCCCCGCTTGTTGCTGCTGAAGCCTCCGCGGCCGGTGGGGTCGGCAGACAGCTTAATCTTTGGGCCGTCTTTGCTCACTAGTAGCGCATACGTAGGGAGATCTTTGCTCGAGTGACTTACCTTCAACTTGAATCGCTCTGTGAGCAACGATTGCAGCATGAGCCGCCGTTGCACGGACCCCTGGTCGGGCGCCAGTTTCTTGAGCGCTCCCAGTGTCTCTTCATCTATCTTCGCGTTGACGGCATATTTTTCCGAGTCAGCCCATGCTGGTCCTCCGGAGATTTGAAAATCTCTTACGTCGTATGCAAGTTCAATGAGGTATTTTGCTGTCACCCCCGTTGCTATGAAGCTATCGGTATCAAATGAAACATGGATATTGATATGATTGCTGCCGCTGGAACGCTCCGGCTTAATAGAAACAACATCGAATGAAACTGCGGGCGTAGCCGCAGTTCCTGCAGGAGTCGTACTTGCCGTTTGTGGCGACTGTACCCAGGCTTGAGGGGCGTACGCCAAACCAAAAATCGCAGGCGCCGCGAGCGTGACCAGGCAGAGGGTCGCCAGTAAGATCCTTCGGCCTATGCTGACCAACTTGAGTTGGACCATTTCACCTCTCACGCTTAGTTTTCCGAAGGTTTCTCAACCGACTCGATGACCAGGGTCTTCACCGGGCCTTTTTGTGATTCCAGTTTCAGGCCGAGCTGCTCCTGAATCGCGGTGAAGATGGAAGGCCCAGAGGAGTCAGGCGACGCAGCGGCAGATCCTGGACCGCTGTCCGCAGGGCCGCCGGGCATCGGGGCTTGGATCTCCGGCGCCCAATGCAACGTGAAATCGTACCTTCCCTGAAGGCCGGTTTTGTCTATAACGTCGCGGCCGACCTCGCGGGAGATTCGATCGGCTAGGGTGCTAATCGGGATCCCGGTCGCGGTAAGCTCGCCATTCCTGAAACTCATCATGCTCCGAGGGCCGGGGCCGGCAGGACCAGATGCAGGGCCAGGTGATGCTGGGCCAGGTGATGGCGTGACTGCAGACTGGGAAAGCTTGGGACCGTTCTTGGCTACGACCAGCGCATAAATAGGCAGTTCTTTGCTGGACTGGCTCGCTTTCAACTTGAATCGCTCCGTCAGCAGCGACTGCAACATGAGCCGCCGTTGTTCCACAGCTTGTTCTGGCGGCAATTTCTTGAGCGCCTCGATTGTCGCCTCGTCCATCTTCGCGTCAATATCGTATCTCTCGGAATCAATCCAGCCTGGTCCTCCGGAAATCTGGAAGTCCTTCAAGTTATAGGCAAATCCCACCAGAGCCTTAACCGTCAAACCGCTTGCAGTGAGCCCGTCAGGAGCAAACATCAGCCTGACTCTTTGGAGCCCGCCCTCAGGGTGGTTCGGCTTGATCGAGGCGACTTCAAAGGAAGGTAAGGGCGTAGCTGCCGCCGGAGTTGATTGTGCCCAAACTTGCGGGGTGCGTGCCAGACTGAAGAGTACAAGGCCCGCCATCGCCGCTGCACAGCTTACTGCCAGGCGCTGTATCATGATGCGCATAATCCACTTCCTCCCTGCTTTTGCCACAGAAAACGAATTCCGCCTGCCAAAGATCGTTTATAGGACCACTAAATTGCGGACTTTTTGCGTAGGGTAAAGAAATAGCTCGCTGTTTTTCCCCTTGCTCCTGACTCTATACCCTTCGAGCCACCAGTCGGCCATAGCATTTTCCGTTGGGTTAATTCTCCGAAGGCTCCTCGATATGATCGATCACGAGGACTTGCATCGGGCCTTTCTTCGGCTCCAGCTTCAGGCCAAGCTTCTCCTGTATCGCAGCAAATATGGACGGTCCGGAAGATTCAGGAGCAGGCTGCGCTCCGGGTTTCCCGCCGTCGGTTGGGCTGTCTTCGGGTGTCCATTGCAGCGTGTAGTCATACTGGCCTTTGAGACCGGTCTTATCGAGAATGGGGCGGTCCAGTTGCCTGGACAGCACCGATATCAGGGATTCAATCGGCTGCCCTTGACTTACCAGGTTGCCCCTACCTAGCATCCAGATCCCTTGACCTATCGGCTGACCGTCCTGACGCTTGGTTCCGTTGGTGTAGGTGTCGCCAGGTCTTGATTCGTGAAACTTGGAACCGTTTTCGGCGATGACCAACTCATACACTGGAAGCTCTCTTGTCTCGCGGTGAAGCTTCAGATTGAATCGGTCAGCCAAGAGCTGCTGCAGCGCTAATTTCCGGTCCGAGGGTGAGTAGTGTTGACCCTCAAGCGCCAATGTGACTCTAGCCTCGACATCGTATTTTTCCGAGTTGAGCCAACCCGGCTCTGCTACGATTTGAGTTTCCTGGACGTCGTATGCGATGCGGATAAACTCGTGCACCGCGATGTGTTCCGCGGAGAATCCCGATGGGGTAAACAGGATCTTGTCCATGGCAGTGTCGGACTTATTAGGTTTGATCGAAGCCACATCAAAAGAAGGTGAGGATACGCCCGCCGTTTGTGGCGACTGTGCCTGGACTTGCGGTGCATGCAGCAGGCCGAACACCATAGGCCCGGCAATCGCAACTGCGCCCATGACAGCTAACACCAGTTTTCTGCCCAAACTGAGCTTCTCTGCCAGGTTCTGCGTCATGATCCGCACAACCCGCTTCTTCAGATCGGCCCCGGTAACTCCAGACACACAGGCCAGCGGTGCTTCCACACAGAATTCGCAGGTCTTCAAGATGCTTTCTGCATAGACCTGCGGTCGGCTGCCGAGGGCCAGTACTCCTTCATCGCAAGCAAGCTCGCGCTCTTCCACCAGCCGCGCACCCAGCCACCAGACCAGCGGGTGAAACCAGAAGATGGCCTCAACCAGCATGTGCGTGGCTGCAGCCAGATTGTCGCGACGGCGCACATGCCACAGTTCGTGGGCCAGAATGGCTTCCAGATGCTCATCTCCCAGGCGTTCGGAAATCCCCTGAGGCCATAGCAAGACCGGGCGAAAGATGCCGAAAATTCCCGGCTCCAGAGAAGCCCGCGACAATCGCATCTCCAGCGTGTGCCTTATTCCAGCCTTGCTTTCCAATCTGCGCAGCGCTTCCAGTTCGCGCGCTTCGCGCAACGGCGCTGCGTCCCGCATCACCGCAGAAATTCGGCGCCGGCGCAGGCACCACGCCAGAAGTACCACGACCAACCCACACAGCCATGCCGCTGCAAGGATCATCGGCAGAAGATCCATCCGGCTCGGTGAGACTGGCATGGGAACAGTCGGGGGAATCAAGAGCGGCACCTGCCGGGTAAAGGGTTGGCTCACCTGCTCCATGACCCAATAGAATCCCGTCTGCTTAGCTGCAGAAGGGCGCGGCGATGCCAGGCGGCCGCCCAGACCGACCAGCAAGGAAAAGGGAAGCAGAAACTTGAGCGACGCTGCCATCCACAGCCAATAGCGCGCTCGCGCCCGGTTCTTCCGCAGAAGCAGTGTCAGCAACCAGACGGTGATGGCGAACAGCGTGGACTGCCACAGGTGATTGCCCGTAGCTGCGACATATATCGTGAAATGATTTGGCGTCATTTCGATTGCTCCTTGCTCTCCAGCTTGCGCAGAGTTTTCTCGGCTTCCTTTACGTCTTCCAGGGTGAGCCTGCCGGATTCAATCAGGTGGGCCATCACGGGCTGGGTGCGTCCGCCAAAGAGCGCCAACAGGTCGTCAATCAACCTCCGCTGTGCGGCGTTGCGGGAGACTGCGGCCTCAAAAATGTGAAAATTGCCCACCTTCCTGACGCGGCGCACCGCCTTCTTTCCTTCCAGGCGATAAACCGTTGTTTGAATGGTGGTGTAAGCAGGCCTGTTTTTTCCAGGAAAGGCTTCCTGGATCTCCCGAATGGAGGCCTGCCCACGAGCCCACAGCGCCTCCATAATTTGCAGTTCGAGCTTTGCGAGCTTGGGGTTTGCCATTTTTGTCGTGTCTACTATGATAGTTTGTTAATCTACTACTACTATAGTTAATATGCAACCCTTTTATTCCAGTATTTTCATGGATGCCGCAAGCTAGCCACGGAACCACATCCGGCGTCCATCGGTACCGTATCCCTTCAGCCCGTTCTACGGGCTGTGCTCTCGCGCAAGCGGCAGATCCTGTTATCCTCTCCCGCATGAGTCTTTCCGTTTGCATCATTACCCTCAATGAAGAGGCCAATATCGGGCGGACGCTGGAGAGCGTTAAGGACATTGCCGGCGAAATCATTGTTGTGGATTCCGGCAGCACAGACAGCACCGCGTCCATCGCGCGGTCATACGGGGCCAAAGTATTTGTTGAGCCCTGGAAGGGATTTGCGCTGCAGAAGAACTCATCGCTGGATAAGGCGAGCTGCGAGTGGATTTTATCGCTGGATGCGGATGAAGAGGTCAGCGCCGAACTCGCCGCCAGCATTCAGTCACTCTTCAAGCCAGAGCAGGCGGCGCCGGAATTCGATGCATACACCATGAACCGGCGGAACCTCTATCTGGGCAAATGGATCAAGCACAGCGGTTACTATCCGGATGCGAAAATGCGGCTGGTCAAGCGCGAACTGGCTGAGTTTGAGATTCGCGCCGTCCACGAGGACATGAAGAAGCTGCCCCGCATGGGCCATCTTAAAGGCGACCTGATTCACCACGCATATCCCACGCTGGAGAGCTTCATTGAGCATGCCAACCGGTATTCTTCACTGGGCGCCGGGATGGTGGTGAAAGAGCGGAAGGCCGGCTTCAGCTTTATCAACATCGTGCTGCGCCCGTTCGTAAGATTTATCTACATGTACTTCTTTCGCCTGGGATTTCTTGACGGCCGCGAAGGTCTCCTGGTGCTGATGACCCATGCCAGCTATGTGAGTTGGAAGTATGCCAAGGCTTGGGAGAGGAGCAAAGCGAATATCGGGTCATCGGGTCGTCGGGTCATGGGGCCATCGGAAGAAGATCGTTAGGGGCATATACTCTGTCCAAAACTGTGATGAATCGCGTACACTCCGGTTTTACTCCCAAAGAACTACGCAAGCTGCGCAGCCTGAAAGACCCTTACGGAATCCAGAAGTTTTTAGATGATATGCCCTACCACCTGGCCGACACTGCCTGGTCGCCCCGAGTCGTGTTGCGCGAGGGCGCGTCACACTGCCTTGAAGGGGCCTTGTTCGCTGCGGCGGCATTGCGGGTGAACGGTTACGCGCCGCTGGTCTTCGATCTCGAAGGTGAAGCTGACAGCGATCATGTGGTGGGTATCTATCGTGTGAACGGCTGCTGGGGCGCCGTGGCCAAATCCAACTTTACCGGCCTTCGCTATCGCGAACCGGTATACCGCAACCTGCGCGAGCTAGCCATGAGTTATTTTGAGGTCTTCTTCAACCTGCGCCGAGAGCGTTCTCTCCGCACTTTTTCGCGGCCTGTGAACCTGGCGCGATTCGATCATCTG
This sequence comes from Candidatus Angelobacter sp., assembly GCA_035294925.1. Lineage (GTDB taxonomy): Bacteria > Acidobacteriota > Terriglobia > Terriglobales > Acidobacteriaceae > Angelobacter. The sequence goes on from DATGJZ010000012.1 coordinate 111,550, forward strand.
GAGTGGATGACGACGGAGAAGCCGCTGTGGTTCGTGTCAGACTATTTGTTCACCATTTCGCACTACAAGCTTCTGCGTCCCGGCATGTCCGGCCGCTTGCGCCGCGTGGATGACCGTTCATTCCGGGCAGGGTGTGTGGACCGCGCGGAGAAGCCTCGCTCGAGATAGACCGACGAGAAGACAGTTGCGGCGTTTTTGGCAGTTTTGGCAATGCTCCAGAGATACAATCCTCGCATGAGATCTGGCGTAGCATTTGCGATGCTTCTATCCGGTCTGGCCTGGGCGCAAACAGCAGTTAATATGGGCCAGGAACCGCACTATTCGCTGCTCCTGCAGAACAGTCTGGTCCGGGTGTTTAAGCTTGCGCTCAACGCAAATGAGCAGGCCTATGTAATCCACACGCATAATTTTCTGGTGGTTGCACTCGATGATTGCGAGGTGGTGATGTGGCGCGAGGGCACGTCCGACAACCAGAGTTATCCCCTGCACCAGGGGGATGTGCGGTTCTTCTTTGGGGGACAGCCGATCGGCACGCGCAACAATCGAGCCGACCCGTGCCGGAACGTGACGGTAGAATTTCTCGATCCAAAAGTAACGACCTATGGCTATCAATGGGAATACGGCACATGGGACTTCGGGATAAGCGGCATCAGCCCGCCAGTTGACTCGCATGTCAAATTCGCCAACAGTCTACAGCTCGGCAGCGCTGTTGCAACAGACGTCCAGCTTCTTCCTGGCGATTCATTTTCCCCTCATCCGGGAACGGCTGCCGAACTTCTGGTCCCGGTCACAGACGTGGCTCTGACGAGGAGCAAGAAAGGGGAGATTCGCAAATCAGCGGGTGAGGCCGTTTGGGTAGAAGCGAAGCAAAAGGCGGATGTAGTGAACGCCGGCAACGCCCCGGCGCAGCTTATTGCGGTGGAATTCCCATCCAATAAGGCGGCAAAGTAAAAAGAATCTGGTAATTTTGAAAAGCCGTAGGTATGCCCCTCTTCAACTTACCCAATTACCACATTACCCAATTTCCCAATTCCCCTTACTTCCTTCCTTCCCTTTTTTGCCCGATCACTAATCCGCGTGGTGTAGGCAACAGGACTACGGAAATGAGTCCTTCGCTTTCCAGCCGCAATGCAGCCTCGCGAACGGTCTTAAGGTGCGAGCTGGAATCATGCATCAGGATCAATCCGTTGGAATTCACCTGGGGCAGAAAGTGGCGCACCTCCGGCTCACGCAGTTCCGGAAGCGAATCACAAAACAAGAGATCAATCGTCCCGGAGACCTTCAGCTTCAGGCTGGATTCACGCCGGAAATCAATCCATTTTTTCAGTCCGGAAGCATCAATCTTCTCCTTGGCCTTGGAGAAGACTTCCGGGTCAGGCTCGCAGGTAATGATTTTTCCAAACCCGTTGTGCTTCAGGCCCTCGGCCATATAGAGCGTGCTCACGCCAAGAAACGTCCCGGTTTCGACTACAAGGTTGGGCTTGACCGTGGTCATCAGGCATTTGAGAAATTCCAGGACCTCGACTTCGGCTGTCATAGTGTCAAACATGCTCCAGCGCTCAGGATGCGGGCATTCAGGTGTGGCGCGATGATATTCCGCTTTGGTGGAACTGCCATGCTGATCTACGTGGTTCAGAACGCGGTGGACAGGATCGATCTTGCGAAACCGGCGTCTCGAGAAAATCAGCAGGATGATTCCGGCAATCATGGTGACCAGCGCGGCGAATTGGGCATTGCTCATGCCGAAGATGACGCGCGGGTTGATGCGCAGAAACTCGACCAGAAAGCGTTCCATCCCAAAGAGCGCCAGAAACTCGCCCGTGATCACACCTGCCGCCAGCGGATGCTGAATCGCGCGCCGCCCTCTGCGCCACAGATACCAGAAGATCAGCGCGCCGACGATGAACTCATAAATAGGCGTGGGATAAACGCGGCAATCCGCCGGCCACCCCCACTGCACGCAAGTTTCCGTTGTGGGAACCAGCCCATGCGGAAAAGCCATCCCCCACGGCCACTGCCATGAGGTGGGACGTCCGTAGTCGCCATCGCCGGAGACGAGGCATCCGATCCTGCCCACGGCATACCCGATTGCCGTTGCCGGACTGCAAATGTCCAGCATGCTGAGCATGCTGACCTTATATTTCCGCGCCAGCAGCAACAGAATTGTGATTCCGGCGACAAAACCTCCAAACCAGGCAAAGCCGGAACGAAACCATTCAAAGAATTCCCTGCTGAACAACAGTTGCCAGGTCGGGCGGTCAGCGGGTGTATCGATCACATGCCAGATCTTGCCGCCCAGGATGCCGGCAATGGCCATGTACACAATGATCATGCTGGGATCGATCTTCAGATTGCGGCGCTTGATCTCCGTCTGCAGCGAAAAAAACGCGGCCACAAAGGCCAGCCACATCAGCAGGCCGAATGTCCCGATGGCCAGCGGCCCAATATGGATGAAAGGGAGCAGTCTGTTTCCTCAGGTGGTCGAGTAACACTCAGTATAAATAAGAGCCCGCCGCGATGGGGCAACTATGGCAATTGCAAATGGCTGTTGGCTTCTTGGCTCTTCGCTTTAGGACTTGTCGGCTCTCTGATTCGCGTTGTTCGCGTGAATTCGCGGCTAAAGCGCTTGCTGTTGCCCTTAAATTTTGTAAACTCCGGCGATTTTGGCAGTTATGGCAATCTTGGTTGCTCGTTTGTGGGGCTTGGAACTTCTACCGTCGCGCTCACTGCCAGCTTGGCGGGAAGGATGATCAGGCGCGGCAAAGAACCGTCTTTACGACGATATCGGCCGAGTTCGGCCAGAGATTGTATTCCGGTTTTTTCTCGGAGCACTTCGTGGGCCGGGATATCTTCTACGTCGAACAGGTCAGCCGGCCTGAAGGATTGCTGCGCGGCAACCAGCAGCTCTTGCTCGCTGCGAAGGTCGTCACCCAGCTTGGGGTCTAGGACGATGCACCAGAAGATATCCCAACCACGCAATTTATCGTGGGTGAGGGAGTTGACTACCAGATTGTGATCGTATTCAGGATTGCCCGTCGAATGGTATAGCTTACCCGGTAGCACTACGTAGAGATTGAGGCGCTTATCGAGCGGCTTGTCCTGGTGCAGACGCTTACCGAACGTCCATGGACCGAGTGAAGCTGCGTCGCGGGTGGTAGCTGCCGCTTCAGGTACAAGCTGGGTGCTTGTACTTTCGTAATAGGCGGAAAGCGGTTTGGGGCTCTCCGGGGCCGGGGCAGCAAAACCCGCCGCTGCCGCCAGAACCGCTAGTTTGGCCAGCTTCTGGACATTCGAAGTCAGCACTATTCCTGATTATCCCACCAATCGGCAGAATAAGAGATAGGTAATGTTACATTGGAATCAATGAAGGAAATCCTGCAGCACCGTGGCCTCCGGCTGATTTTTGCCGCCAACATGATCTCCATGATTGGCAGCGGAATGAACTCTGCGGCCGTCACATGGTTCGTGCTTCAGGCTACGCACTCTGAAATGGCGCTGGGCACGCTGCTCATGCTGCAGACCATCCCTGCTATGCTCATGCTGCCCTTCACCGGAGTTGTGATTGATCGGGAGGACCGCCGTCGCCTGGTGATGGTGCTGGATGCCTCTCGCGGTTTGATCATTCTCCTGGTCGCCGTGCTCGCCTACCGCGGGATGGCGAGGCTCTGGGAAGTCTATCTGATGAGCATCCTCGTCGCCGCGGGTTTCTGGATGTTCTGGCCGACCATTAATGCGCTCATCCAGGAACTCACGCCGGACTCGCACTTTGTGCATGCCAACAGCTTTCTCCTTGCCGGCATTCAAGGCGGTTGGTTGATTGCCGGATCGCTGGTTGGATTTATGTATAACTCGATTGGCCTGGCGGGAATCTTGTTCATTGATTTCGCCAGTTACGTTGTGTCATTCGCCTGCTATCTGTTTGTCCGCAAGGGACGGCATACGGCTGCTTTGATTGCGCCGCCAACGCGGCACCAGAGTCCAATCGGCCGCTTTTTGCATGAGTTGCGTGAAGGCATTGCGTATATCAAGCTTCGTCCCCGGCTGCTGCTCCTGGGCAGCGCCTGGGCCATGTTTATCGGCGCCATGCTGACCCAGGGCGTAATCACTGCTCCACTCAGCGATCACATTCTCAAGGCCGGCGCTATCGGCTACGGGTGGCTGAATGGAGGGTGGGCGATTGGCGCTTGCTTGAGCGCGTTCTACACGCCGGTGCTCATTCGCGGCACGGGACACCGATGGGCGATTGGAATCTCCATGGCTGTCCTGGGATTCTGCCTGATTTCCCTTCCCTGGATCGGCTCGCATGTGCACGGTAGCTTGCGCCTCGGCGCTGCAGGCACGGTGGCCCTTGCTCTCTCCGCCTCGGTGCTGGTCTACGCGATTATGGGCTGCTGCCGGGCTTTGGGCGGAGTCGCCATCACCAGTGACGTGATGGAAATGGTGCCCAAGCATTTTATGGGACGAGTACAAAACACGTTTTTCTTTGCCGGAACGTGCCTCCAGTTCGGCCTTGCCCTCCTGGTGGGCGCGGTAGCGCATAAGAAGAGCCTTGCGCTTGCATTTGGCATCGTCGGCAGTCTGTATCTGCTGGCGTGCCTCACAGGCACGTGGCCGATAGAACCCAGAGTGGAGAGCGCCGGCGCCCCTGCCGCCGCTGAGCCGCAATCGATGCAGTCGGATTGACCTTTCACGGTGATCTTGGGGACCAGATCAAGTCGAGACATCGCGCATTCTTGAAAAGGCGACCGATGCTACGATTGCGAGGAACAGTGAGGTGGATAGAGCCATGGAAGTGAGGAGGGCAGTCATGGCATCAGCCTCTGACAACGGCATCTGTTATCCTGTCCGGTTTCCTGGTGCGAGGTATTATCTCTATGCTTACCATGCAAGGGCGGAATACGGTTGTCTGCGGAGTGGCCAACAAGCGCAGTATTGCCTGGGCCATTGCGCAGCGCTTGAGTGATGCCGGGGCGAACCTCGCCATCACTTACATGAACGAACGGATGAAAGAAGAGGCGCAGGACCTGATCACCTCCCTGCCTGCTACGGAGGGATTTCAATGCGATGCCAACAGCGACGCGGAGATTGAGCAGTTGGCATCCGCGTTGCAGCAGCGCTACCAGCGCATAGACGTCCTGGTCCACTCCATCGCTTATGCTCCTGCGGAAGAGCTGAAAGGCGATTTTCTCAACACTTCGCGTGAAGGATTCAGGATCGCGCAGGATACCAGCGTTTATTCGCTCATCGCGCTGTCGCGTGCGGTAGCGCCGCTCATGTCCAACGGCGGCAGCATCATGACCTTGACCTACCTTGGGGCTGAGAAGGTCATGCCGTCTTATAACGTAATGGGGGTGGCCAAGGCGGCGTTAGAAGCCAGCGTGCGCTATCTCGCCTACACCCTGGGGCCGCGCAGGATCCGGGTCAATGCGATTTCGGCGGGACCCATCAAGACCCTGGCTTCCCGCGCCGTCTCCGGATTCAGCGAGATGCTGAAAGCGCAAGCAGACCGCGCGCCATTGAAGCGCAGCGTGGAACCGAAAGAAGTAGGCGATACCGCGCTTTTTCTGGCGTCAGACCTTAGCACCGGCATCACTGGCGAAACCCTTTACGTGGATTGCGGATATAACATTATGGGATTCTAGGACCACTCGATTTCCTTTGATCCGCCACGCTGGGGCGGCTATGTGAGTAAAACAAAGATATTTTTGATCTTCACTATTGTTGATTTATCGATTGCGGGCGCGTGCATCTGGTGTGCAGTTCATCGCATTCCGGCCCGCCGATTCCTTCTTCCAGCGATCGTTCTGTTTTGTCTGAATGGCTTATGGCTGGTGTGGATGACGGTCAGGAACACCTTACCGCGTTGAAGGGAATAGGGTGACAAGTGCAAGGGAGAGCAGAGACAGCACCCAGTGTTTAGGCTTACGTGCGGTTATCTGCGGCATTGACAATGACTCGCCGCTCGTCGTCCCCCATGTGTTCGATCACAATTTCTATATCTCTTTCCCGCCTGAACCTTTCGAACTTTTCTCCCCACTCGATCAACAAAATATTCTCAGGACCGATCAGATCGTCCAGCGCCAGGGTATCGAGTTCGCGTTGAGTATCAATGCGGTAAAGATCAATATGGTACAGAGTGGCCTTCGTGCCCCGGTATTCATGAATCAGGGTGAACGTCGGGCTGGTTACGTCTTCAGCCGAACCGGCATGAAAGCCCTCCGCGATGCCCTTGACCAGAGTGGTTTTTCCGGCGCCCAGATCGCCACGCAATAAGACAACCATGCCCGGACGCAAATCTCCAGCCAACTGTCTTCCGAGCTGAGTAGTTTCATCGGCTGAATGGGTGGTAGAGGAAGGCATCTTTAGGAATTCGGTCATTGCGTAGCTGGTAAGTTTTCATCGAAAATCGAAAGTTTCATGAGCGCACCGACGTAGTTTGTGACGCCAGATCTTCCAGCTTCCCCATCTGCGAAGGTTCTCCCATGGCAATCAGATAGTCGCCGCCGCGAATCGGTTCACCCGCGTGCGGGTTGAAGCGGGTGCCGCCATCGGCTCCCCGAATGGCCAGGATCATGATGCCGAACTGATGATGAATGCCCGAGCCGCCCACGGTGGTTTGCGCCAGCGACGACTGCGGCGCGACCTTGATCTCTTCGATCACCATTTCCAGCAATCCTTCGCTGGCGGTGGCGATGTCCAGGAAATCAAGAACGTTTGGACGCAAAAAGCTCTGGGCAATCCGGTGTCCGGCGGCGGCATAGGGAGAGATCACCACATCGGCTCCAGCGGTCTTCAGGTGTTTTTCGGCACTCTCTTCGCTGGCGCGGGCGATAATCTTCAGGTCCGGCTTTAGGCTCTTGGCCGTGAGCACAATATAGATGTTCGTAGCATCGGTCGTGGTGGCGGCAACCAGGCCGCGGGCGCGCTCAATGCCGGCTTCGCGCAGCGCTTTTTCGCTGGCTGCATCGCCAATCACCACCAGCCATTTGCTGTCCAGTCCTTTGGTGCTTTCTTCGGCGGCCTCAATGATCACGAACGGACAAGGTTTTGTGGCCAGTTCACGGGCCACACTGCTGCCCACGCGTCCTGCCCCGCAGATGATGTAGTGGTTCTTGAGACCGGCAACTTCGCGTTCCATGCGGCGTTTCCCGAACACCTTGCCTAGCTCGAATTCTAGCAGAGCCTGTGTAAGCGCTCCGATCAACAGAAACACCAGCGCCACCCCGGCAACGATGAGCACAATATTGAAGGCGCGCCCGGCATGCGACAAGGGATGCACTTCACCATAGCCGATGGTGCTCAGGGTGATGATCACCATGTAGAAGCTGTCGAACCAGGACCAGTGCTCGATGTAGTGAAATCCCGCCGTGCCCGCCACTGTAAGCAGCAGCAGCGCGAAAGAAATAATCATGAATGGACGGAGTTTCTTCACTGGAACCAGAAATCAGAAATGCCTCTACACGTTTCTGGGTGACGCTGGGCCTGGTGTCACCTCGCCCCGCTGCACGCGGCTGTGGAAGCGTCCATAAAACATGTAAATGAACATGCCGATGACTAGCCACACACCTAAACGGATCCAGGTAAGTCCAGTCAGGCTCACCATCATTGCCAGGGAGATAAGCATGCCCATAATCGGGGTAAACGGCACCCATGGTGTTTTAAATGGCCGAGGAAGGTTGGGATTTCGGCGGCGGAGGACCCACACGCCCGCGCAGACTATCACAAATGCCAGCAATGTGCCGATGCTCACCATCTCGTCCAGTACATTGATGGGCAGCGAGGCGGCTAGAAGGGCGACGAATGTGCCCACAGTCAGGGATGAAATCCATGGCGTTCGGAAGCGCGGATGCACGTTGCTGAAGGCTTTGGGCAATAGGCGGTCGCGGGCCATGGAAAAAAACACGCGTGACTGGCCCATCAACATGACCACAATGGTGCTGCTTAGGCCCATCAGCGCGCCAACCTTCACCAGAAGGCTTCCCGAGCGCACACCGGTACTATCAATGCCAATGGCCAACGGATCCCGCACGTCCAGGTTTTTGTAACTCACCAGCCCTGTAAGCACTAGTGCTACCAGAATATAGAGCACCGTGCAGATGGCTAACGAACCGAGAATGCCAATGGGCATATCTTTCTCCGGGTTCTTGGCTTCCTGCGCAGCGGTGGAGACAGCGTCAAACCCGATGTAAGCAAAGAATATGATGCCGGCTGCACGCAAGATTCCCGAGATTCCATATTCACCAAAGTTACCCGTATTGGGGGGGATGAATGGGTGCCAGTTGGCCGCAATCAGGTCAGAATGCTTGAACAGATAGTTGGTTCCAATCCCGATAAACACAATCAAAACAGCCACCTTGATGATGACAATGGCAGAATTAAAGTTTGCCGATTCTTTGATTCCCAACACGAGAACCAGCGTAGTGAGCAAAATTACGATAAAACCAAGCAGATTGAAGACCCCATGGGCATGCGGCAGGGTTGCCGGATCAATTCCCAGAGTTTTCAGCTTAGGCGTCAGGAGTTTGGCTGACTCCCAATGGTTGTGGTAGTAGAGAAATTCATCCCAATGGGTCCCGGCCATGGACGCTGGCAGCCTGATTCCAAAATCACCCAACAGGCTGATGAAGTATCCACTCCATCCTGAAGCTACGGTGGCGGCGCCAAAAGCATACTCGAGCACCAGATCCCAGCCGATGATCCAGGCTACAAGCTCACCCAGAGTGGCGTAGCCGTAGGTATAGGCTGATCCCGCCACCGGGATCATCGAGGCAAATTCGGCATAGCAGAGGCCTGCAAAGACGCAACCGACAGCGGCAAAAACAAATGAAAGCACAATGGCGGGGCCGGCATGTTCTGCCGTAGCAGTGCCCGTAATGACGAAGATGCCGGTGCCAATAATTGCGCCAATGCCCAGCGTAATGAGATTGGTCGGCCCCAAGGCCCGCCGGAGGCTGTGTTCACCGGTCTCGTGGGCTTCAGAAAGAATCAGGTTGAGTGGTTTGGTCGCCAGCAGATTGGCCATTCAGGGACTCCTCGGTGCCGTAGTAGGGCCTTATAGATGTAAGTTGAGCCATTCTAAAACAAAAGCCCTCCACGCTAGTGAAGGGCTTTTCGAACAAGAAGATCGAATTCCCGGGTCAACTCTTCCTTCCCGGTGAAGCGCCCGCAGCCACTTCCCCGCGCTGCACTTTACTGTGATGACGGCCGTAGGTAAAGTAGATGACCATGCCAATGGCTAGCCATATGATAAGACGCAGCCAGGTGTCGCCGGGTAAGGAGGCCATCATTGCGAAGGCGACCAGAATGCCCATGATGGGCGTGAATGGCACCCATGGCGTTTTGAATGGACGTGGCAAGTCCGGACGTTTCCTGCGCATGATCCACACGCCAGCGCAAACAATAACGAATGCCAACAGTGTTCCGATGCTAACAAGTTCTCCAAGAATCCCAATGGGAATCATGGCAGCGAAAAACGCCACGAAAATCCCAACGATGATATTTGCCTTCCAGGGTGTGCGAAATTTTGGATGAACTTCTCCTGCCCACTTCCATAGCAATCCATCGCGTGACATGGAGTAAAAGACTCGGGATTGGCCCAACAACATGACTAGCATCACGGTGCTCAGACCTGCGATGGCGCCCGCGTTTACCAGCATGCTGCCCCACCACACCCCGGTCTGTGAAATCGCCAGTGAGACCGGAGCTGCTACATTAAGTTGGGAGTAATGCACAACGCCCGTGAGCAACCCTGACACCAGAATGTACAACACGGTGCAAATAGCCAGGGAACCCATAATCCCAACCGGCATGTCTTTCTGGGGGTTTTTGGCTTCCTGCGCAGCCGTAGACACAGCGTCAAAGCCGATGTAAGCAAAAAACACCACTGCAGCTCCCCGGAAAATGCCTGACGCTCCATAGAAGCCGAATTTTCCGCTGTTCGGAGGAATAAAAGGTGTCCAATTTGTTTTTGTCTGTGCCCAATGCTGCGTCGCGTAATAACCGGCAACAGCAATGAAGATCAACACGGCTGCCAGCTTCACAAAAACGATTGCCGTATTGAAACTGGCTGCCTCTTTAATGCCAATCACCAGGATCGTTGTCACCAGTGCGATGCCGATGAAGGCAACCAGATTAAAAACGGCCGTGGTGTGCGGCAAGGTGTGCCAGTCTACTCCGGCCGCAGTTAAGGTCTTCTGGACGGTAACCAGCGGAGTCCAATTGTTCTGGTAGAAAACCATTTCGGTTCCCGGAACATTGGTGATCTGCGGAGGAAGATTGATTCCGAAGCCCTGCAAGAAGGCAACCACAGTGCCTGACCAGCCGGCAGCGACGGTGGCTGCGCCGAAGGCGTACTCCAGAATCAGGTCCCAACCAATGATCCAGGCGAATATCTCACCCAGAGTGGCGTAGCCATAGGTATAAGCAGAGCCTGCAATGGGAATTAACGAGGCAAATTCCGCGTAGCATAACCCCGCGAACGCGCACCCCACTCCTGCAAGAACATAGGAGAGCACAATCGCAGGCCCACCATACTGGGCTGCCGCTGCTCCTGTCAGGACGAAGATTCCAGCGCCGATGATGGCGCCAATACCAAGCGTAATGAGATTGATGGGTCCGAGTACACGTTTCAGGCTGTGCTCGCTCTCATCTTTCGATTCCGCAAGCAGCGTGTCCAGCGGCTTAGTCGCCAGCAGGTTGGCCATTCAGAGTTTCTCCTTTTATGCTCAAGCTTGGGTCACGGCCGCACTCCGCCGTGACCATATCAGGTACACGGGGATTCCCAGCAGCACGATAATCAAGCCCGGCCATGTGAATTGCGGTTGGTAGCGCAATAATACGACATCAATGAATAAAGCCATCACGATATAAATGGCCGGCAGTATCGGATAACCAATTGCCCGGTAGGGCCGCTCGGCATCTGGCCTTGTGTAACGCAAGATAAAAAGCCCGCCGATGGTCAGGACATAGAAAACCAGCACGGCGAATATGACGTAATTGAGCAGTTGATCATAAGAACCGGAAACGCAAAGCACGCAGGTCCAGATGCCTTGTACTACCAGGGAAACGGCCGGGCTCTTGTATTTAGAGTTCACCTTGCCGACTGATTTGAAGAACAAACCGTCTTTGGCCATGGCGTAATAGACGCGCGCGCCGGCCAGGATCAATCCATTGCAGCAGCCAAAGGTGGAAACCAGGATGGCAATAGCCATGAGTGATGCTCCGGTCCCGCCGAACATCTGCTGCATCACGACTGTGCCGACGCGATCAGCCGGTGCGTGCTGAATCGCATCCAGGGGCAGAACGGTCAAGTAGATCACGTTGGCCAGGACATACAGCAAAATTACAATTCCCGTGCCCAAAGCCAGAGACAAAGGCAAGTTGCGTTTGGGATTCTTGACCTCGGCCGCGGTAAAAGTCACGTTGTTCCAGGCGTCGGCAGAGAACAACGACCCCACCTGGGCCACCGCCAGGATCGTCAACACGCCAACAAAAGGCCCCGCCGGCGTGCCACTGGCAGGATGAGGCGCGTTCAGCCTCCAGAAATCGCTGAAGTTGGCGGCCATGGCCTGGGCATTCCGTCCAATGAAAGCGCCAACTACCACCAGCCCAGCCAGCGCCGAGACTTTGGCAATGGTGAAAATATTCTGGATGGCAGCGCCGGTCTTGATGCCGAACGTGTTCACGATGCTAAGCAGAATCACAAGAATGATTGCGGCAAGGTTCTGGGTATTCAACCCAACATCCATGTCCCCCAGCGTGATGGAACCGATATGAATGGGCTGAACGTGGCCTATGTACCAAAGCCAGTAGTTGGCTGATATGGAAGGGAAAAAATGCCCCAGATATTTTCCAAACCCTACCCCCACTGCGGCTACGGTCCCCGTCTGGATGACCAGAAACAAGGTCCAGCCGTAGAGAAAGCCCCAGAGTGGCCCCAGGGCCTCGCGCAGAAAGACGTATTGGCCTCCAGCCTTTGGCATCATCGCCGCCAACTCGCCATAACAAAGCGCGCCCACCACAGTCATGAAGCCGGTTACCAGCCATGCGCCGAGCAGAAGCCCAGGGGAGTTGGTCTCGCGGGCAATTCCCGCGGAAACGATAAAGATGCCGGAGCCGATCATGGAACCCATCACCAGCGTTGTGGCGCTGGTCAGGCCCAAGCCCTTGACCAGTTCAGGGCTGGATTCCTCGACTATGGTGTTGTCGGGTCTGTTACCTGCTGAACTGGACATGGTCTGTATGTTTTACCCCAAAATACGCAGAAATTCCTCTGTTGATTTGCGGGGTGATTCTACAACATCAGAGATGACGGCAACGGCATCAGCGCCCGCCTCTAGCACCGATTTGCAGTTCTGGCAGGTGATGCCTCCAATTGCCACTAAGGGTTTCGCTGTAAGCTTCCTCGCCTGCCGGACCCCCTCTAGACCAATCATCGGATCAGGATTGGCCTTGGAACTGGTCGCGAATACCGGGCCGGCGGCAATGTAGTCAATCGGCATTAACTCAGCTTCGAGAAGTTGATGCGGGTTGTGGGTGGAAAACCCGATCCACAAGTCCTGCTTGCCGGCCTTCTCGAAAATCTGCCGCGCCGCCGCCGGAGACAAGTCCTCCTGGCCAAGATGCACGCCGGCAAAACCAGCGGCCAGACACAGGTCCGCGCGGTCATTCATGATAAGCCTGGCCCGGTCTTGAACGGCACGCTGCAACTCCCTTGCATGGCCCAGTATCTCCCGCGCACCACCTATCTTGTTCCGGTATTGGATCAGCAATGCTCCGCCTTCCACGAGTTCAAGCACAAAGTGGACGATTGCTCCCAGCGGATCGGAACCAGCGGAAAAGCGTGCTGCATCAACAATGGGATAAAAGCGCGGAAGCTGCACTGTGGACGTCAAAACTGCAACGCCATCTCCCTGGCGCGTTCTTCCTGCCACTTAGGCAGAAGCCGTTCCAGGTACTTGGTATCGAAGTTGCCGGCCTTAAAGTAATCATCTTCCATGATGCGGCGGTGCAGCGGAATGGTAGTGTAAATGCCCTCAACGATGAACATCTCCAGCGCACGATGCATCCGCATGATGGCTTCCTGCCGGTCTGCGCCATGCGTAATGAGCTTGGCAATCAGCGAGTCATAGTACGGCGGGATCACCCCTTCCGCATAAGCGGCGGTGTCCACCCGGACGCCAGGACCGCCTGGAGTGTGGAACGTCCTGATCTTCCCCGCTGAGGGAGTGAATTTTTCCGGATGCTCGGCGTTAATGCGGCATTCAATCGAGTGTCCCCGGCGCTCGACTTTGGTCACGATCTCCCCGATGCTTGTACCGTACGCCAATAGAATCTGGGACTTCACCAAGTCAATTCCGGTCACCATCTCGGTCACTGGATGCTCCACCTGGATGCGTGTATTCATCTCGATAAAATGCAGGCTGCCATCTTCATCCATCAGGAACTCGACCGTGCCGGCATTCACGTATCCGATGGCGGAAAGCGACTCTTCCAGCTTCTTTCCAATGGTCTCGCGCATCTGCGCGGTAACCCTGGGAGAAGGTGATTCTTCAAGAAGCTTCTGATGACGACGCTGGATGCTGCATTCGCGTTCGCCAAGACTGATCACGCCGCCCTGGTTGTCGCCGAGCACCTGGAACTCGATGTGACGAGGGCGCTCAATAAACTTTTCCATATACAGATTGTCGTTGCCGAAGGCCGCGGCGGCTTCCGACTGGGCAGCATTGAATAGTTGCTCCAGTTCGTCCTCGCGTCGGATCACGCGCATACCTCGGCCGCCGCCACCCGCTGAGGCTTTCACGATCACCGGATAGCCGATCTGCCGCGCCCATTCGGTGGCCTCGCCCGCAGTGGCAATTACTCCTTCAGAACCAGGCAGGATAGGGACGTTGGCCTTCTTCATGGCCTGCCGCGCCTTTTCCTTTTCTCCCATCAGGCGAATTACTTCAGAAGGCGGGCCGATGAATTTGACATGCGAGGCTTCACAGACCTCGGCAAAGTTGGCGTTTTCGCTCAGCAGGCCGTAACCGGGATGGATGGCGTCTACGTTAGTAATCTCGGCTGCGCTGATGACGGCAGGAATATTCAGATAGCTCTCCGCCGAGCGTGGCGGACCAATGCAGATGGCCTCATCGGCAAAACGGACATGCAGGGAATTGCGGTCGGCGTCGCTGTAGACCGCTACGGTCTTGATGCCCAGTTCCTTGCAGGCGCAGATCACCCGCAGCGCAATTTCACCTCGGTTTGCGATCAGGATCTTTCTAAACATTCGGAGTTCGTCGCCGCTCCCATTATTCTCTCTGCTGTGGCTTGCGGCTCAGTGGTAAGTTTCGATTTTTTCGACTTTGGCTGCGCCAAGCCTACTTACCCGGTCTGATGGCAAACAATGGCTGGCCGTATTCCACCGGCTGGCTGTTGGCAACAAGCCTTCTTACCAGCTCACCGGTCACATCCGATTCGATTTCATTCATCAACTTCATGGCTTCGATGATGCACAGCACTTGTCCCGCCTCGATCGGGTCTCCGCTCTTCACGAAGGGAGGCGAGCCGGGAGAGGGAGACTCGTAGAACGTCCCCACGATTGGCGATTTAACGATGTGAAGACCTTCTTCAGCGTCTGTTGGAGGTGCAGCCGGAGGCGGGGAAACGCTGGTCCGAGGCGTCGGCGTAGCAGCCGGGATCGCCGCCGGCACGCCGGATGCAGTGACCACAACAGGCTGAATGGCAGGTGCGGGAAGCGCGTCTGCCGCACCCCGTTTGATCCTGACCTTCACGTCTCCGCGCTCAAGTTCAAACTCGGAAATGTCTTTTTCGACCAGGAACTCAATAAGCTCTCTGAGCTCTTTCTGATTCATGAATGGTGTCGGCTCTCCCGGCTAAAGCTCAATAAAGTCTTTTGTGGTGGGCGTAAGGACTTCATGCCCTGACTCGGTGACCAGAACCATATCTTCAATTCGGACACCGCCTTCCGCAGGTATATAAATCCCTGGTTCAATGGTGATGACCATCCCCGGCGCAAGTTTCTGGGTCTGGCCTGTAGCGAGGCGAGGACGCTCATGCACCTCAATGCCAACTCCATGACCTGTCGAGTGTGTAAAGTAGGCGCCATACCCCGCCTTCTTGAGCAAAGTGCGCCCGGCTTTGTCCACTTCACCGACCTCTGTACCCGGTTGGACAGCTTCAATGGATGCAAGCTGCGCCTCGCGCACTGCCTGGTACATCCGCCGGTGCGCCCTGGAAGCACGACCCACGTGAACAGTGCGGGTCATGTCAGAACAATAACCGGCGAGTATAACACCGTAATCCAGGATTATAAATCCGCCCGCGGGAATGGCCTGGGTGGAGGCCCGACCGTGAGGCAGCGCCGATCTCGGCCCCGCCGCCACAATGGTATCGAAGGACATTCCCTGCGCGCCCGCGCACCGCGCCTGCAGTTCCAGCTCGCCTGCCACCAGGCTTTCGGTGGTTCCAGGATGGATGGTAGACAGCGCTGTCTGAAAAAGACTGGCGGCCAATAGCACCGCTGCCCGAATCTGCTCGATTTCATCCGCGTCTTTGATGGCGCGCAGGTCCTCAATCATTCCTGCCAGCGGCCTCAGCCTGGTTTTGCCGCGAATGACCTTCGTCAATTGCTGGTAAGTGGCGTGGGGGAGATGCTCCGATTCAAAGCCCAGGGTTCCCAGTTTGGCGCTCTGCAGCCGCGCGAAGGCTTCCAGCAAAGCCGCCTTCTTGCCGATGACCACCTTGGCGCCTTCAACCTGCTCGGCTGCCTGCTGCGTGTATCGACCGTCCGTATAAAAGATGAGCCTGGGCTTGCGCTCGCCGGCAAGGAACAAGAGCACTGCCGCACTTCCAGTAAAGCCGCACAGGTAATGGATGTTGGGCAGATGGGTAACCAGAAGGGCGTCAACTCCGGATTGCCGGAGTTGCAAAGCGAGCTTCTGTTGCCGGGCAGCGTAGTTCATGGATGTCTGTTTTCGGTCCGCGGTTCCAATTTTAAAACAAAAATAAATGCACCGTTTTTAGTGCAATAAATGCACTGTTTTCCAGTGCGAAAATGCATCATTCTTGAGGCAATAGAAATGCACTGTTTTTAGAGCACGGCAAAAAATGCACTGTTTGATGCAAGAGAAATCAACTGCTTTGATGCACATTGCTAAAGCAAAAGAAAGGCCCCCGTGCCTTTTATAACCGGCACGGGGGCTGAGGAGATAGCCGCTTTACGTCTGAATAATCTTCGGAGTAATGAAGAAGAGCAACTCTGAGGTTGAGGTGTTGATGGAGGTGTGTTTGAACAGGTTGCCCAATATCGGGATGCTGCCCAGCAGTGGCACCTGGTTGAGGGCCAAGCTGTTCTGGGTCTGGATCACGCCGCCAATCACCACTGTCTGGCCATCACTGACCAGCACCTGGGTTGTAGTCTGCTGAGTATCGAGAGTGGGGTTCAACTGCGCGCCGGTCACACGGGAGAAGTCCGGCGTGGTGTTTTCCACATCCAGCAGCAGGAAAATTGTGTTATCCGAGGTAATCTGCGGAGTGACTGTCAGCCGCAGGAATGCGTCGATGTAGGTCACCGTGGGCGGTCCGCCTAACTGGGCCAAGGTGACCACTGGAATCCTCTGACCTTGCCTGATGAGCGCGGAAATGTTGTTCTGAGTAACCACGCGCGGACGGGAGAGGATCTTCACCAATCCCCGGCTTTCAGCCATGCTCAAGACAAAGTCAAGCCGGTAGACCGAGGAGAAGTTGGTAATGGAGAATCCGCTGGTGGGACCGACAGCGGGCAGGTTCGAGAACAACGGAATCTGCGACGTGTTGCCGGGTACGGTGATGAAGGGAGGCACCACCCCGACAGGTGGAGTGATCTGGATAGGACTGGGAACGCCCGTTCCGCCACCCGTGCCGGTAGCGTGGTTGCCCCAGCCGAAGCCCAATTGGGTTCCGATATCACGGGCAAAGGTCCTCTGAGCCGAGACCACGCGCGCCTCAATCTCCACTTCCGGAGTCTTGCGATCCAGGAAGGTGAGCAGGCTATCAATTTTGGGCAGCGTGGAGGGTATGTCTTCAATGATGACGGCGTTGCTGCGATCGTCCGAGACCACGTCGCCGCGGGTGGACAGGAATTTCTTTACGATCACGACTGCGTCTTTGGAATGGGCATAGCTCAAGTAGCGCGTATAGTTCTGCCGGGGAACGGCCAGGGCTTGCGCTTCCTGTTGCGCGCGGCGCGCGTCGGCTTCCGTGCGCAGCGTTTCCAGGGTGGCAATACGAAGGACGTTGCCTTCCAACTCGCATTCCAGGCTGTTGTTGCGCAATACGATGGCCAACGCCTGGTCCCAGGGAATGTCGGTGACATCAATGGTGACGATGCCTCTCACGCTTGGGTCCAGCACCACATTGAGGCCACTGAGCTCATGAATCAGCCGGAAGAAGTCTTTTATATCCAGGTCTTTTAAGTCCAGATTGAGGGGCGCGCCGCTGTAGCGGCCACCGGTGCAACTGGAGGTGGTGGTGGCAGCAGCAGTGGTGGCGCCGATGGTGGGTGTGGCGGGCGGCTGCTGTTGCTGTTGCAGAGCCGCATTCACGGCCGCGGGATCAGCTGCGAGACTGGCGCTGGGTGGAAGAGCCGGGATGTTGCCGCTCACAATGGTCGGGGCACCGGGCTTTATGAAATGGGTTACGGCCTCGTCGCCTCGTCCTTGTGCAGGCGCGATCTCTTTTTTGGCCGGGGGTTCCACTGACTTATTTTGCGATGGCGCCGGAGTAGTTACTGCGCTGGTCTCCACGGATGGAACAGCCAACGGCTGCACAGGAGCTTTGGCGGCCACGGTCTTAAGTTCGGCATGAGGGGCGGCTGCCGGAGATTGCTGGGCAACTGCCGGGTTCGAAGAGGAAGCCGGATGCGCGGCAAGATCAGGATTCTTGAGTTTCAGAACCAGCTTGTTCGTCCCCGGAACCAATTCGAAGTCGTGCATGGCAGTCATATCGACCACAATCCGGGTGGTGGGCGGCACGCTCTGGTAGCGCGCTGCGCGAACATCTTTCACGTCCCCGCTATTGACCGGAATCTGGCGAGACTGGCCTTCAAGAACGGAGTCTGCAATATCCAGCACGATACGGTCCGGGCCTGTGAGTTTCATAGTTTTGGCGGTGAGCGAACCAGTGCCGTTCACCTCGACATTCAAACCATCTTTGCCCTGAGCAACCGTGATGCCGGAGATGCGGCTCACATGGGAAGCTGAAGTGACCGAGTTTGCAGCGGCCGGCTCCGCGGGCTTAGGGCGCGCTGCAGAGTCACTGCTCACACGCACTTCTATTCCACCTTTCACATCGCTCACCTTGGCCAGAACTCCGGGAGCCAGGGTCAACTCAATCCTGGCCACCGCAGCGCCGCTGGCGGAGCGATATCCTACAACCCTGTAAGACTCGATGCCCATGGCGGAAACGGTATGAACAGCCGCATCCTGATTGGCCGCGGAGACCCCTGCCAGGTCAACCAGCATCAAGGTGTCGGTTGGACGATACTCGCTATGCGTAAATGGTCCGTTCGCGCGGATGGTCACGAGACCGGCCTGGTCGCGCTTTTCCACCTGCACGCCAGCCAGTTGCGAAACGGAATCTATTGCCGGCGCTGTCGTCGCAGCGGCCAGCACAATCATTCCCAGCAGTTGTCTTAACCTCATCTTTTTACCGTCTCCCCCACGCCGCGGCATTCGTGCCTGGCGTGCGCGGCTGAATGGCCCTAACCTGGGTCCCATTCCTCCGCTTGAAATTAACTTCAACATCAGATCCTGAAAGCTCCCACAGCTTGCGCCATGGGCTACGATTCTTTCGCCCGCTTCGCGGGCTTTTTACGACTTGGGAATTCTCTTTACCACTTCGTGCGCTGTTTCCCTTCCCAGATGATCGGTGGCAAATTCACGGAAGACCACGGAATCACTGGTGATCTTCTGCACGCTGCCATTAAAGACCTGGTCATTCTCGCGCAGGAAATAAGCGCGGTGAGTATTGCTCATGACTACGGCCAGCATCTGCCCATCAGGATCCTTGGCAATTCCCTTCAACTCCAGTTCAGGAATAAAGAGGCAGCTCTTGCCAACCGAGCAGTTGGGCCCAGCCGGAGACATCGGCAAATTGCGAATGATGCTTAAGAACGGATCCCGGCGGCCATTGGCTGAGACCTCTCTTGGTTTTGTTTCCGAGGCACCGGCCGGTTTCTTGCCGCCCGCAGTCTTCTGCGGCACAATCTTTACCTGGTTCTTCTTTTCCGCCGTTACAGGCCTGGTAGAAGCAGGCTTGGTTGCCTTCACGGCCACGGATGGCTTCCTGGGGGTGAAAGGCGCCTTCTGCGCTGGTTTAACGGTGAGCACCGGGGTCTTCTGCGGGGAATTTGATTTCGTGCCAGCCGCACTTTTACCCGTAGAAGTGGCGCCACCTTTAGGAACAATAAGCTTCACGGCCGGGGCCTGAGCGCTGCTTGCGCCCTTGCCGGTGGCTTTGGCCCTGGGCGCAGGAGTGGGAGTGGCCGAGCTCTTCGACGTTTGACCAGCGGTCCCGTTTGAGCCTGTATTCTGCGCCGCGGCGGCCGCCGCCATGGCTGCTACAAGAACGAGGATTTGAATCAGCTTCATCTGAGTTCCCTTTTTAACCCCTTATGGCTTTCCCGGCGCCGCCGGTTTATCCTGCGGCGGAGCCAGGTCATGGCTGAAGAAAGTGGTGGCGGTGCAACTGGCAACCACGGTTTCAGCCGGAGCATAGCTATAGGTTGTTTTCACCTTCGAAGGAGTAGTGTTCTTGGTGTTGGACATCTGGAGATTGGCGATGTTGATGATCCGTTCCAGCTTGCCAACACGATCAAAGAAGTTCAGGAGCGAGAAATACGGGCCGTCCAGGTCGATTTGAAACGGCACTTCGGTGTAGAAGTCGTGATTGGCCACCGGCATCGAGGTGTAACGGCGAATCTCAATTCCGGCAGCTGAAGCGGTATCATGAAGCAGCTTGATGAACTCGTCCGCTTCTTTATCGTCGGGAACGATGCGTTTCTCTTCCACCAATTGCTGTTCCAGCTCAACCAGGTGCTTATCCAGGGCCGCAACCTTGGGAATAAACTCCTTCAGCCGGTCGTTCTCCGCTTTTTTGTCCGCCACCTGGGCACGCACTTGCTTGATCTCATCGTAAACGGGGCCGAGCGGCCAGAAATAAAAGCCTGCGCCAATGATCCCGGCGGCCACCAGCAAGATGCCCACTTTCACAACTACCGACATTTCATCGAATTTAGCCATATACAAACCGTCCCCAAGTCGAGCGTTGTCTTCTCAGCTTAAGATTTCTTTTCCAGCTTGGCCGCCGCGGGCGTGACTGGTGCACCGGGTGCTCCAGGAGCGCCAGGGAGGTTGGGCCCTGACTTTTCACAGATCAGTTCAAACTTGAAGGCCTGCAATTCCTTAATTTCACTGGCTTGCGATGTTTCCTTGATTTCCACCGTCTTGAACTTGCCGGTCTTCTCCAGATTTGCCATCAGGTTGGCGACGGCATCGGGGCTCAGAGCGAGTCCGGTGAAATCAATGTTCTTGCCATCATCCGTGATGGCCTCGAGCCAGACGGCGTCCGTCTTGCTGACGGTATCGGCCACCATATTCAGCAAGCTTACGGGCCCGGACTGCGCCTGCTTGAGCTGGTCAATGATCCTGAAGCGCTGTTCAAACTGCTCGGCTTTTCTGCGGTTGGCTTCGTACTTGGCTTTCACTTCAGCCAAGCGCTGGTTTTCCGCCTGCGCGGCCTGCAGGTCCTTATGCAACTGCACCCGCTGGCGGTCCACAATGGTGTACCAACCCCACAAACCGGCGGCCAGAACAATCACAAAGATCAGAACCAGCAAGGTAGTACTGGGCCCATCGCTCAGGCTGGCTGGAGCAGCCGGGCGCTTGCCGCGCTTTGCTTTAGGAATTCCGAGTAGATTGATGCGAATCATAAATTGTCAAAACTCCTCAGGGCCAAACCAACCGCCACTGCCAGTTGTCCTGGATTTTGCTCCAGGATTTCGTGTTCCGCCGCATCAGCCGGGGGCATGATGCGCTGGAAGGGATTCAATATCTCCACCGGCAAGGAGAATTCCTGCCGCAGGGCCTCGACCAGGCCGGGCACCTTGGATGAGCCACCCGCCAGGAAAATGCGCTCAATATGCTCACCCGAAGCGGTGGCGCGGAAAAAGTCAAAGGTCTTCTGGATTTCAAGGACGATGATTTCTGTTACCTGCTGCAGTATGGGCGTCTTTGCATCTTCACTTACGGTGCCGACCTTTTTACCCAATTTGAGGGACTCGGCATCATCGAAGCTGAGGTCCAGCTCTTTCTGGAGCGAATCCGTATATTGGTTCCCGCCAACACTCACGTCGCGGGTAAATAGCGGGGTGGTGCCTTTCACGATGTTGATGTTCATCACGCTCGCGCCCAGGTTCAGCAGCGCAACCGTGGCATCGGGAAAGGGCTGGTAGTTGTATTCGTAACAGTTCTGCAGCGCAAAGGCGTCAATATCCACTACGGCGGGGCTCTTGCCGGCCAGCGAGAGCACGTTAGTGTAGTTCAGGATCTTGTCTTTCTTTACGGCGACCAGCAGCACATCCATCTGCGGCCCCTCGGCTTCGGGGTTGAGGATTTCAAAATCCAGGTTCACGTCCGCAATGTCGAAGGGAATATGCTGGGCCGCCTCCGTGGTAATGCTATCCGCCAGCTCGCCTTCGCTCATGGATTGCACTTTGATGGGTTTGACAATGACGGAATGGCCGCTGACCGAGGTGGCTACCTGCTTGGTCTTGATATTGTGCTCGCCGAAGATCTTGGTAATGGCGGTGGAAACATGGCCTGAATCGACAATCATGGAATCCACGACCACGTCACTGGCGAGCGGCTCCAGGCCCAAGTGCGATACCTGGATCTCCCCTTTGGCGCGCTTCAGCTCAATGGCCTTGATGCAGCTTGAGCCAATATCTAATCCGACAACTGATTTTGCAGATCCAAACATTGCTGTCCCGCCTTGTCTCGAGATTTTCTAAAGCTACCGGTTTGCCACGGCCCGGGCCGCTCTGGGCTTTTTCTTGGCGCCGCTCAGGCTGGTTGTACTTTTCTGCTCCATCCATTGATCCAGGATGGTCTTCTTGAATTTCCAACGGTTGCCGAGCTTAAACGCCGGAATTTTTTCCTCCGTTACATACTTGTAAAGCGTATCCGGACTGACCCCCAGATATTGGGAAGCCTGGCGAATGTTCATTACCTCGCGCGACTCTGCTGCCATAAACTTAGCCTTTCCGCTGTGGGTTTTTGGCCCCTACCTGGAGGCCTGGGGAGAAACTCCCTTAGCTGTTTTCTCGGGGGGAAAACTTCAGGTTCGGCTGAGTTATAACTGTGTGGTTATCGGCAGGTCAAGCAATAACTTACGGTTTTTTCCCTGTATCTCTGGATTTTACCGAGGTTCATAGTACTTTCGCGCGGAAACAATATCAAAATCCTGTGTGTAGCTGCTGATTGCACCACAAGTGATTGTGGTATTGATGCACACGGTTCTGGCGTTTCGCGTGATGCGTTACCAAGGACGCAGGACTGACTTAAGCAATAGTACTTCCGGGGCCTAGGGTAAAACTCACAGGCAAAAACCTTAAAAACACTGAGGAAAAGCGTAAGTGGAGGAATAGAAAGTAGGAAGATTTGGTAGCAAAGGCACGCGGGGCGCCGCTGAAAATGCTTAAAGTGCTGACCGCCCTGGATGATGATCTTGAAGTGTTCTTGATTGGCCGTACATGGGCTCTTTCTCCACGCGGGCTTGTGCGGTAAGAGTGATGCGAACAGGGATGATGGCAGAGAATGGGGGGATAGGTTGTGAGAGTCAGCATTATCGCAACCAATCGTCGGTCCCATTCTCGGGGTTTATTCCCTCTGCTCTTTATCCGAGTATCTCTCTGAAATCAAAGTGCCGCGACGAGCCCTCCGTGACTTAGATTGCTGGAACATCCCAAGCCGATTGCTGAAGAGGCCGCCTCTACCTGCGCTCGGCATGAGTGAGTCCAAAACGACCAACCTTTTACGAGAGCGCGGTCATTGGAGATTGATATACCGGAAGAATCGACTTCTACCGAGGCTTTTTACCCAACGGTCAGTTTTGTAGTTTGCACACCTTACGCGACCATGGTTGTGGTTGTTCGCATCAATTCCGCCATTGGCCGCGATGAATGTACCTCTTGCTGGATCTACTACAATCCCGACATGATGCGGCCAGAGAATGAAGTCTCCGGCGACGGGCGTCTTTACAGGGACGACTTGGCTCGAGACAAAAGTGCTCGTAATGTGATATTTGAAGCTAGGAAAGGAATTACGATAGACCTGCCAGACGAAATGGCTGCAGTCCACTCCAACTCGGGACTGGCCACCCCATTTGTACGGTACGTTCATCCACCTGTTCGCTTCCTTCAGTATTTTGTATCTTTGATAATGATGGATGACACCTCTGGCAATCGCAGCCGCTGCTGCAGCTGGAGCGTTAACTGAAAACTCTCCAGCGATCTTCAAAGCTTCATAAACTATTCGCTCGGAGCGCATGCTGTAGACCTGAGGACTGAGATCTCCCAATCAAACTGCAGACTGATAACGAAGGGACTACTGATCTCCACTAAGTTGTTAATGGGGCGCTCCGCACGATTTCTTTATTTCCGGCGTGGGCGCTCTATAGAGTAGTGAATACAAAAGCAGAAGCGTTACAAAAATTCTCTTTCCTCCACGTTTCGGAGACCTGGCGGATGTAGACGCAGCCACGGCGAAGCTGCGAAACCGCTTACCGGGCTGCAAGTTGCTGAAAAACCGAGTGCTTATCAGAATCGGAAAGCATATCCCGAGCAGATCATGGATGATAGAAGAACAATATCACGCGTTATGGGGTTTGGCCCTGCTCTTTGTAACCTCGTCCTGGGCCACTGCTTCGTCTTTGGACAATTCCGCTTCGACGGCATCCCGCTCCATTGGCATTTTCAGTTCTGTGAAGATGGAAAGTGCAGCCTCAAGCTTTTCCTTCTCGGTGGAATAATCTTTGAGATCGCGTGCCAGCAGACCCCAATTGAAAGTAGCAATAGGCCAAACTAGACTTGTTGCCCAACTCCTCACAGATCGCTTCTTGCTTTTTGTGCTGGGCCAAGGCCTTCCTCCAGCCGCCCCCACGCTCCGGCAAGACGGCGAACCAAGGCTGCAAGCTCGTTTGGGGTCGGCATGCTGACCTTTTCTGCCTACCTCGCTCAACAGCGGGATCGACAATCACCCCCCTATTTCGAATTAGATCTTTTCGAGGGGGTTGGGCACTAATAGCCTTATGCGTGGCGGTTCTAAGCAGCAGATTCTCTACGTCTGTTCTGCGCGGCATACTCCAAGGCGGGCATCTGCATTTCCCTATATTCTTTCTTCGCTTCGTCGGCCGAAAAAATCGCCCGGCCGCTTTCGCGCTGCTGTACGGCCCAGTTTAACAGGGCCAGCGCATTGTTGAAGAGGTCCTTATAAGTGGACACTCCGGTTTTGTTCTTTAAGCTCTCGATCATGCTCGCACCATTCTCATCAAACTCTACTTGGATACGCACTGGAGCCTCCTGACATCAGGTATGGATGAGGATGAACAAAAATTGGTTGGACACACGCTAAAGAATTCCTTTTATTTTCAATAATTTAGGTGCATGACCGTAAGTAACTTTGACTTATCATCACAAAATCATCATAATTCAATCATAAAGACAGCAGGGATACGATCTTTGCTGTAAGAACGGAGTTTTGAGATGCGAATACAGATTGAGCTTGATGCCATTGGCGTTGAGACGATGAACAAGATCAAAGCCGCCGCCCAAAAAGAGGGCATGTCGCACAAGGAATTTTTCGATAACGCCATCGCGTTTTTGAACTGGGGCGTTCAGCAACTGGTAAAGGGCAGGCAGATTGGATCATTTGACGAGCAAAACAAGAACTACCTGCAGATGACCATGCCACTGTTTGAAAGAGTCGAGGCGGCCCGTCCGGCCCCCGCTGCCCGTGCGGCGGCGGTTGCATCTGCCTGACGGCTTTTGCCTAAACCTTCGTTGCCGCAGTCGCCGTGCTCTGCTTCTTTAGCACTCGCGGCCGCTGATCGCGTGGAAAAAGGTAGCCGGCAATGCTGACAAGTAACGTCGCAGTTTGACCAATGGTTGCACCTCCGAGCCAGTGGACGAAAGCTTTATCCAGATTGATGGTTCCATAGCCCCACAAGAAGATCAGCAAGTAGGTAAGGAGGATGCTGACGCCGAAAATTGACAGGAGAACGACAGAAAAAATCAGGCGCAACTTGATGTTGGATCTCACTTCTTCCGCCGCGACGACGTAGCTGAGTGGCTCAACCCGTTCAACGTTGCCTCTGTCAGGTGTACTCATTTATTTGGGGCCCTCCGTCACGGGTTCCGCGACTTTGACATATTGTTCCGGCAGCACGATTTCCTCGGTTGGCACCCTTGTCCAGCCTTCCAGGCTCTTTAGTTTTGCTTCATAGACACTGCTGTCCGAAATTGAGTCTTGTAGTTTCAAAATAGTGCACGCATTATACATGCTTGCGAGCTCCAACACGTGCTCGCGATATCCACCGAGGTATTCCAAGTCATGATGCTGCCGCGCCAGGCAGCGGGAACACAAACCGCGTGCCGCGATCTCCAGCGACCCGCAGGCGCACTTAAAGACCGCCTGCACCCGGCCCCCACCGGGTCCGGCAACCAGCCGCGCCGACCCCGCGCTCAATGGTCTACTTTTCCTTTCTAGCTCATTCGCTTCCGCGGTGGATCGCCCCTCGCGCTGATGAAGCCACGCAGGGTTTCAAGTTCTGCCGCAGCCGCTCGATGGCGGCCGGCAACTTCCTCGGTGACCGCGGTTCCGGAAGGCATCCGCCGGCTTTCGTTATCTCCCGGAGGGCCTGAATCGCCAGCGTCAATGCCTCTTCAGTTTTGGCTCGTTCCTGTTCCTGGAATGTCGCTTCGTCGATGGTCATGGGTGTTACCTTGTCCCTGGTCCGTCCCAGAGTACCGGGAAGGGCGAAGTTGGAAGCAAGGGATTTTGGTCGTGATAAGTGGCGTTATCTTAAGCAACTTCTATGCTCTCTCAGGGTGCCCAGCGTTCCAAGGGAGCATTGTCACCGACGCACCGATGCATCTCTCCACCACTTGGCAGTTCTTGACCTGCGCTACTCATCGGTAAGCTCGAAGTGTAAAATTAATTTATTAATCAGGGATTGTCAGCCAGATGTTGATCGAGAGTACCTATGCTGCAGCGTGCGGACGGCGTCGGGATCCAGCAGGTTTCGGTCGAAGCCAGCGAGAACGTCAACATTACAGTTAACGGCCAGTTAGCCCTACAACTACTCACACCCGCATATCCCAAGTCTCTTTCTGGAGAAAACCGCCGCGAGATCGACCTTCTCAAAGCCCCGCACGCGCAGGTACCGTTTATGGGACGCCAAGCGATCTTCCAGGACTTCGTCGACTGGTGCTCACTCGCGCACCCAGTTTCGATGCGGACTCTGGTGGGGCAAGGCGGTGCTGGCAAGACACGCTTCGCCTACGAGCTCTATGCTTACCTCAACAAACAGCCCAACTGGGCCGCTTATTTTCTGCGCTTCCTGAAGAACGAAGCCAAGGAAGTGGATCTCTGGAATCATCTCAAGAACAAGAATGCTTTGATCATTGCCGATTACGCTTCCGACTCCGCTAAACCGCTTGCTGATCTGCTCACACCTCTAACAGACTCGGCGCCGTCAGGACGCCGGATTCGGGTCCTGCTGCTAGCACGCACGGCCAACTGGGAGCAAGGCTGGCTCGCAGGCCTTGCCGGCGGCCGCACGGGCGAAGCGGTAGATAAACTCTTTCACCCGCGCGAGCCGATATCGCTACCGGACTTCAGTACCGAGGATAGACAGGCCATTTTTCAGGAGACGGTCAAGCTGGCGGCTAAGTTCACTGGTAAACCTCTTCCCCGGCTGCCGTCGTCAGAAGAGTTCGCGAAGAAGGAATTCGCGAACCGGCAATCGGATCCGCTGACGTTGGGGATGGCTGCATTAATAGCGCTACGTTCCGGGGCGAGCTCGGCTCTCTCGCTGAGCCCGGCTGAGCTGGCCCATGAAGTCTCGCAGGAGCTAGTTGCGACCCGAATGAAGGGGACAGTTGAAGATCACAAAGAACTCTTTCTCCACATGGCCGCTTATGCCACGCTTTGCGGCGGCCTTGACGAAGATCAGGCACTGCGTGCGCTCGAGCAGGAGTCCGCACACACTCACCTGGGGCAGGTCGCTGACCCTATCGTGTTTCTCCACAAGCTCCAAGCCTGGCTTCCAGGAGAAAAGAATAAGACCTGGATCGGAGCGATAGAACCGGACATCGTGGGTGAAGCCTATGTCCTCGGAAGAGGCAAGCGGTTACATCTCCGTGACTCTGATGCTGCGGTTTTGAGAGCTGCCAGTCACCGCTCTGGACCAACGATAGAGACGATAGTTCGCATTGCACAGGATTTTTCTTCAGGAATGAAACCGAGACTGGAACCGCTGGCTTGGTTGAGCCAGTTGCTCGAACGCGGTGAAGCGGACGAAGACCTGACAAAGCTCTGCGAACTCTCAGACGCTATGCCTGGGGCCACGCTGGCTCTCAGGAACATGGGCCTTCGTATTTCCACGGCCCTTCGCAGCCGATTGCGGATTCTATCCGAGCGCCCCGGCGTAGAAGCCATCCTTAAGATTCAGCCCTTGTTTGCGAGGTCCCTGAACGTGATGGCTAACAGGCAAAGTGATGTAGGCCAGCGCGAGGCTGCACTCGCCACCGCTCAAGAATCCGCCAACTTGTACTGCCAACTGGCGACAGCTGATCGCGAGGCTTTTCTGCACCATTTCGCTGATTCGCTCAACACGCTGGCTGTCATGCAAAGCTTCGTAGGCCAACGCGAGGCCGCGCTCGCCACCGCACAAGAGGCCGTTGGCCTGAGCCGCGAACTAGTAGAATGGAATCGCGATGCTTTCCTCCGTTACTTGGCGATGTCTCTCAACACTCTGTCCAACAGGCAAAGTGATGTAGGCCAGCGCGAAGCCGCGCTCGCCACCGCCCTAGAAACCGTCGAGTTTGACCGCGAAGAGGTGGTACGCAATCGCGATGCTTTCCTACCTAACCTAGCGAAGTCACTCACCAACTTGGCGAGCAAGCAGAGTGATGTAGGCCAGCACGAGGCCGCGCTCGCTACCGCACAAGAGGCCGCCAGCTTTTACCGGGAATTGGTAGGACGGAATCGCGATGCATTCCTGCCCGGCTTGGCAACCTCGCTTCACAACCTAGCCAACAAGCAGCGAGACGCAGGCCAGCGGGAAGCCGCACTCGCCAATGCTCAAGAGACTGTTGACCTGCGCCGAGAACTGGTGTCAATCAATTACAACGCCTTCGCTCCTAAGTTGGCCTTGTCGCTCATCACCCTAGCTGCCGCGCAGAGTGACGTAGAACAACAGGACGAGGCCGCGCTCGCCGCCGCTCAAGAAGCCGCGGAGCTTTACCGAGAACTGGTGTCAGTAAATCGCAGCGCCTTCCTTCCGGGTTTGGCGACCTCACTCATCACTCTGGGTGCATGCAAAAGGGCGGTAGGCCAGCACGAGGCCGCGCTCGCCACGTCTCGAGAAGCCGCGGAGCTTTACCGCGAACTGGTATCAGTCAACCGCAGTGCCTTTCTACCTAACTTGGGGTTGTCGCTAAACAATCTGGCTGTCATGCAAAGGGATGCAGTCCAGCACAGGGCCGCGCTAGCCACCGCTCAAGAAGCCGCCCAGCTTTACCGCGAATTGGTAGGATGGAATAGAGATGCTTTTGCGGAAGGATTTATGAGGGTCTGCCGGACGCTCAGCAGCATTCTGGAGGGTCTTGACCGTGGTTCAGAAGCGAGCTTAGTGCTCGCCGAAGCAATTCGCAGTATGCCTGACGTGGGGAGCTATTCTGCGGCCTGTATGGATCTTTACAGGCAACTGGTCCTCGACTATGTTGCAATAGGGAAGGCGGCCGATGTTGAGCCCGATGAGGCGCTCGGTCAGCAAGTTGCACGTGTTCTAGCGTTCCATCAGTTACATCTCACTAAGGAAGGAGAATAACCTCAATGGATCTTTCTTTCGTACACGATGTTGTCGCGATGTTCCAACAATACCAACCTTGGATGGCTGAGAAATTAGGCGGCGCATTGGTCAGCCAGACCCTAAAAGGGCTTTGGGAGCAGGTAAAGGCGAAATTGGGTAGCTCAGCGACGGATAAGATTGAGAAGAAACCCGATGACCCGAGCCAGTGGGAAGTATTCAAGGCCAAGCTTCTCGTCGCATTGGATGAAGACACTGCGTTTCAGAAGAAGATACGCGACCTAGCAGAACAGCATAGACGAGAAAGAACAAATATATCTCAGCAAGCCACAGGAACCGATATCCGGCAGGTCGCAGTTGACAGGTCGAAAGACCTCAAAATTTCCGTCAAATGAGGTGTGTGATGAACGCTGTGGTCGCAACCTTATTTTCGGAACATCCCTATATTCCTGCCTTGCTTGCGCTGGCGCCCGCGGGGGCGTCGCCAGAAGACGGACAGCCCATCCAATTTGCTGAAAGCACACCCTCGGCAGCGTGGCGAGGTTAAGCATTGGTGGCATTTCAAGAAAATTGATGAGTTCTGCTGAGATAAGCTTCTCAGATGCCATTTCCTGCAATGCATTGCCCTCACTGCGGTGAAATCCTGGATCTGGGTTACCGGGAGGCCTTCGATACTCTCTTCGGCTCCCGCCTCAATTGCCAGGTGTGCGGTGCAGAGATCCTGATTGAAAATAATGTGCCAAGCTGATGAGGCAACCCGATGCCCCAAAAGAAAGTTGATGTGTCGAAACTTCCCAAGGTCAACTACACCTGACTCTCCGCAGTCATCACAAGTCCCAGAACAATTTTCTGAGCGAAACGCCCAATCCCTTAGCCAGCATCTCTATGACCTCCAGGCACGGCTCTTTTTCGGCGGTTTCAACGCTCGAAACATAGGACTCCCGGATGCCGACCTTGTGCGCCAAGTCGCCCTGGAGCATGTTCTTTTCAAGGCGCAACTCGCGAATCCGTGCTCCAAACCGTTTCCTGATTTGTGTGGACATTCCCTCAACATCAAGGGTAGGATGTCCAAACGAAATCTACTATAGTAGATTTATAACATCTTTGGTAACGAGGCATCCACCATGAAAGCCGAAATCTACAATGCCCTGGCCAGCATTAACCGCAGCTTTGACGTGACGCTTGAGTCCCTGAAAGTCCTTTAAGAGGCGGGAGTCATAACTGCCGAATACGTCCACGAGCAGAGCGTCAGAATTCAAGAGTTGTTGGCCGGAATCAACTGGACATCCGTCCACAAACTGAATGCCCGCGAAATGGAAGACCGGGAGCACTTTGGCAAAATGCGGGAAACATTGGAAGCGCGGCTGAGCGGTGAAGAAGCTGCTTTGATCCAGGAACCTGCGTGCCCGGTTGCCGCCCTTTCATAACGTGTTGTAATGCGAGTTGGGGGTTTTCCCAATATTCATCCCTGGAGGCAAGCAACTCATGGAAATCGAGCCCGACAATCTTTTACAGGCGGATACGGAAGCCACGGAGCAGCTCTCCATCAAAAAACAGCTCGATCAAGGAGCCCGAGCCTTAGCCTTTGTCTGGATTCTTGTGATTCTGCTCGTGGCGCTTTTCATGGTGACGCACGAACCACGGAGCTTTTATGGCCAGGCTTTGTGCATAAATAAATGATTCAAGCTGTTTGCCCCGATATGGTGTAGTTCCAATCCCCGTGGAAGGAATGACGCACGAGGTTAATGGCGGACAGTTCTACATCGGAGATCTTCCTGCCCTTGGGATATTTGTTTTCATCCAGTTCAGCCCGTACCGTGAGCCCGGCG